>JAZNMX010000036.1:0-157328 GCA_045579965.1 Faecousia sp. | reverse complement strand
TATGACCGGAGCTCCTGAAGGGGAGCACCGGCTAAGGAAAATCACGAGAAGAATTCCACGCCCACGCCCAAAGGAGTGGGAGAAGAATACAAGAAACAATCTGAAAAAACAATCTCATAAAAAAATAAACGCAACAAAATAAAAATTTTGTTGCGTTTATGACAAATATATGTTATACTATATCTAGAACAGCTCGTCCAGCAGGATATAATACCGTATCAACTCCGGATCCGGTTTTATCTGCAGTGCGTCAAACAATAGATTTTGCTGGTAATTCGGATATGCGATTCCGTCGTAGAATCCGCTGTAATTGTTCTCGAGACTTCTGCAGCACAGCGCAATATCTTGCCACGGATCAGATAATCCGCTCCGTCCTAAATCAATTAAGCCTGTAACGCCTTCGTCTGACAGAAAGATATTTGGCAGACAGAAATCTCCGTGGCTTACGGCTTTCCTTTCTATTGGCTGATTCTCTTGGAGCCAATGCAGCAGCGCTTCAGGATTTCGAAAACCACCAGGACCAAATGTTCCGGGCTGGGCGTCCGTAATGTCAACACGATTGTGAATGATATTGTCCATCGCCTGATCCAGCCTTCTTTGCAGCGGCCAACTGCATGGACAGCCTGCTGTATCGATATTCCATAGTGTGTGCAACACCTCTGCCAGTAACTCTGCCTGTCTCTTAGGCTGCATCATGTAGTTTTGGTCACATGCCATCTTACCAGTACATTTGTTCATTAAAATATATGCATATCCGTTCTCGCTAATATGTTCGATTATACGTGGAACCGGAATTTTACCATTCAGCCACGTCAGCATCGCAACTTCGTTCTCAGCTTCGGTGCCTGCTTTTTGGACCTTAAGCACGAAATCCGGATACAGATATACGCCGGCCCCAGACTTTCCAATTTTATCTCGGGTTCCGTTCGTATTATATATAATATCTTTTATTTTCTTTGGAATTTCCATATTATCACCTGTTTAGGAGGATTTATTGTGAAGAAATATTCAGATTGCCCCCAAGTTTTACGGGATTTCCTGGTTTATCACGAAACAATTAAAGGCCAATCTCCTCTCACAATTGAGGAATATTATCTGGATTTGCGGATGTTTTTGCGTTTCATGATGCTTATGCGAAGAGACATGCCGATTCACACACGGCTGGAGGATATCGATATTAAAAATATCGATGTGGATTTTATCCGCCAGATCACCACATCGGATATCTTCGATTTTCTGTCTTATCTGGCCAACGAAAGGGTTCAAAATCCCGACTCCCCTGCCCCTGATTACGGTATTTCCGCCTCATCCCGGGCCCGCAAGCTCTCTGCGCTGAAATCCTTCTATAAATATCTTACAGTAAGAACCAAGCAATTGCAAGAAAATCCTGTGGCAGATTTGGAATACCCCAAATTGCGGAAAAGCTTGCCAAAATACCTTACTTTAGAGCAATCTTCCGCACTTTTGAAGGCGGTTTCTGGGCAAAATGAGGCCCGGGACTACGCGATTTTGATGATTTTTCTGAACTGCGGAATCCGCCGTAGCGAATTGGTTGGTCTGAACATGACCGATGTATACGAAGATCGGCTCCGTGTCGTAGGTAAGGGCAATAAAGAGCGGTTTGTCTACTTTGGCTCAGCCTGCCGCAAGGCGATTGACACCTATCTTCCCATTCGGCAAAATATGCAGCTGACCGATAACCGGGCGCTGTTCGGCTCCCGGAACGGAAATCGAATCAGTGTCGATGCGGTTCACGCATTGGTCAAAAAGGCATTTTTGAAGGCCGGGCTGGATGCTACCCAGTTTTCCGCCCATAAGCTGCGCCATACCGCTGCTACCATGATGCTCTCCGGTGGTGTGGATGTAAAAACCGTGCAGGAGGTTTTGGGTCACGAGAACCTGAATACCACACAAATATATACCCACATTGAAAGCACAGAGCTGAAAATTGCAGCGGAAGCCAATCCCATTTCAAAAATAAATTTTTTAGATAAGGAGTAATCAATTATGCACAATCCCGAATCCGTCGTCCGTTCCCCCTGGAAATTTGACATCGCCCCCTTCAATATTGCTGACAACCTTTATTATGTTGGCAATACCAACGTTTCCTCCCATCTGTTTGATACCGGTGAGGGCCTTCTTCTTTTGGATACCGGCTACGCACAGACCGGGTATCTGCTGATTGAAGCCATTCGTGATCTTGGCTTTGACCCTCACAATCTGAAATGGATTGTCCATACCCACGGTCACATTGACCATTTCGGCGCAACGCGGATGCTGGTGGAAAAATACGGCTGCAAAACCTACATGCCTGCTGTTGATATTCCCCTGCTGAACGAGCGGGCGGATTTAAACTGGTGCGCTGAACTGGGACTTCCCTATTCTCCTCCTTGGGACACCTGGTTCCAGCCGGACTACGCCATTGAAGCCGGGGAAACGCTGACCTTTGGCAACACGAAGATGACGGCCTACTGCGCAGCTGGACATACCCCGGGCACGATGGCTTATGTATTTGAACTCCCCGGCGGTTTACGGGCGGCGATGCATGGCGGTATCGGTTTAAATACTATGCGGGGATCCTACAGCGCAAAATTCGGTCTGGGAAATACCTGGCGCAACGCCTATCGTGATACCTTAGATCGTCTGCAGGGCTTGCCGGTGGATATTGTACTGGGTAATCACCCCAGACAATCCAATACCTTTGAGAAGTTGGCGCAAAAGACGGAAGAAAACAACTCCTTTATTGACCCCACGGAGTGGGATCGATTCCTGAATGGTGTCCGGGAGAAGTTTTTGAAGCTGGTTGCTGACAATCCCATTGAAGAATAACATATGAGCCGTGCGAGATTCTTTCGCACGGCTCATATGTTCGATTACATACTGACTTCGATAGCTTCCCGGAGGTTTCTGACCCGGTAAACGGTCAATCCTTGAGGAATTTCTGCCTTTTCAGAGCCGTTCTTCGGAATGATGCACTTGGTAAAGCCAAGGCGGGCAACCTCTGAAAGGCGCTGATTCAGATTGGAAACGCTGCGGATTTCTCCGGTCAAGCCCACCTCTCCGATGGCAACCAAATCGTCTGCAATGGCGGTATCCCGGTAGGAGGATGCAACCGCCAAAATCACGGGAAGATCTGCGCCGGGCTCGTCCAGCTTTAGACCGCCAATGACATTGATATATGCGTCAAAAAGGCTCAGCTTCATGTCTGCCCGCTTTTCTGCCACTGCCAGCAGCAATGCTGCCCGGTTAAAGTCAAAGCCGTCAGCAGTCCGTCTGGGGACGTTAAAAGCGGTTTTGGAAACCAAGGCCTGCACTTCCGCAAGAACCGGACGGGTACCCTCCATGGTGCAGGCAACGCAGGTGCCGGATGCGCCGGCAGGTCTGCCTTCCAGGAGCATCTGGGAGGGATTGGGCACTTCAATCAGCCCCTTGTCTGCCATTTCAAAGACACCAATTTCGTTGGTTGAACCGAATCTGTTTTTTGCCGCACGCAGCAGCCGGTAGCTGTAGTGAATATCCCCCTCGAAGTACAGAACGCAGTCCACCATATGCTCCAAAACCTTGGGTCCTGCGATATTGCCGTCCTTATTGATATGACCGACCACAAAGACGGTAATCCCCTGCTGCTTGCTCAGCTGCATCAGCGCCATGGTACATTCTTTTACCTGGGAGATACTTCCCGGGGTGGATTCGTTTTCTTCCTGATAAAGGGTTTGAATGGAGTCCACAATCAAAATATCCGGCTTTGATTCCTCCACAGCCTCCAGCACATCGGAAAGGCGGGTTTCCGAGAGAATCAGCAGCTCCTCAGGGGAAACCCCCAAGCGCTGGGCGCGAAGCTTCAACTGCCGCTCGCTTTCCTCTCCGGAAATATAGAGAACCCGGCGATTTTCGCACAGCTGATTACAGATTTGTAAAAGCAAGGTTGATTTTCCGATTCCGGGAGCACCGCCCACCAGAACCAGACTGCCCGCAACAGCGCCGCCGCCCAGTACTCGGTCCAACTCCCCCATACCGGTGGAAAACCGGATTTCCGTGTCTGCAGCGACTTGGGAAATGCGCTGGGGCTTTCGGCTCATGCCCACGGGCGCAGGCTTGGCACGGCCGGATGCCGCTGGCTTTTCTATATGCTCCTGCATGGTATTATAAGCACCGCAGCCGGGACACCGGCCCATCCATTTGGGCGTTTCATTGCCGCATTCGGTGCAGAAATATACGGTTTTTGTCTTTGCCATAAGGTGTCGCTCCTTGCAGTCATTTGTAATATTATATCAATCATTTGTTTGCAGGTCAAGTATGCAAAAAATCGCTGAGCGCCGATGCGATTACCATGCAAAGCTTTTGCTGATAGTCCTTATTTCGCAAAAGCGCCTCCTCCTGGGGGTTGGAAAGAAAGCCGCATTCAATTAAAATACCGGTTTTGTCTATGTTCTCCAGAAGATAAACGCCCTTTGCCGGCTTGGATTTTCGGTTGCTGCCGGGGTTTACGGTTTCTGTGAAAAGAGTTTGCAGCCGTCTTGCAAAAGTGTCGCTGCCCTCTCCTGCTCCGTAAAAAACCTGGGCGCCCCCGTAGCGGCTGTCAGAAAAGGTGTTTTGATGGATGCTGATCAAAATGGCGTCTTCCGTTTCTTTTACAATCCGGACTCGCTCCTTTAAATCTGAAACCTTTTGTGCCGCGATGGTTTTTCCCTCTGTGTATACAGACGTGTCGGTGGTGCGAACCATCCGGGTATTATGTCCCAAAAAAGTGAGCAAATCGTTCAGCCGCAGGGCAATTTCCAGATTGATTTTGCTTTCCAGAACCCCGGTGCAGGAGGTCGCTCCCCCGTCAATCCCACCGTGGCCGGCATCAACGATGACGGTATGAAGACGGCGCACCGGCTCTGTTTGGACAGAAGCAGTTCTTGCCTGACTAAACCAGTTGGCAACACCCAGAAATGCGATGACTGTCAGCAAATAAAACGGAACCATACCAATCATGTTCTTCTTCATAAGTCAACACCTCCCTTTATGGTATGCCTCCCCTTTCCGGGAATGAACCGAATTCCTTCATTCGCCATAGAATGCTTTGGAACGACAGTTCCAAGCAATCGAAACGGTAAAAGGAGGAAGTATTGTGAACTGTAAAAAATGCCGCGCAAGAGAATGCGGAATGGGACATCTGCCCAGTCCTGCTCCCCTTGCAAACGGCTATGTCCCCATGCAAAAAGAGAATCCGACCCGTTATGAGCCGCCCAAGGCGCTGATTCGGGGTACTTTGTATCCCGGTTTGGATTTGCCTTTCCGGGGCATGGTAAACAATCATGAAAAACCGGCCACACCCAAAACCCAGCTTCAAACGGTGGGGTTTGCACTCAATGAGCTGGCGCTTTATCTGGATACCCACCCAGAGGACAAAGAAACCCTGGCACTCTACCGTCGGTATCAGGAGCTTTACCATGACCAGGCGAAAGAGTTTTCTGAGCGCTGCATGCCCTTAAATCACGCAACACCGGTGGATGACAAGGAATATTCCTGGCTTCGTGACCCGTGGCCTTGGGAATATGCGGCCAATAAGGAGGGTTAAGGTATGTTTATTTATCAGAAAAAGCTGCAATACCCGGTGAAAATTGCCCGGCCCAATCCCCGGTTGGCATCCATCATCATCAGCCAGTACGGCGGTCCGGACGGAGAATTGGGCGCATCCATGCGGTATCTGTCCCAGCGCTACAGCATGCCCTTTGATGAGCAAAAGGGTCTGCTGACAGACATTGGCGTGGAAGAATTGGGGCATTTGGAGATGGTGGCGGCTATCATCCACCAGCTTACCAGAAACCTCAAGGAAAAGGATATTGAAAACACCCCGCTTGCTCAATATTTTGTAGACCACACCATCGGCGTCCATCCCACCGCAGCATCCGGTTTTCCTTGGACAGCTGCCAGTATGCAGGTTAAGGGCGACCCCATTGCCGACCTGACAGAGGATATGGGTGCAGAACAAAAAGCACGGGTTACCTACGATAATATCCTGCGGTTAAGTGACGACCCGGATGTAAACGATGTGATTAAATTCCTCCGGGAGCGGGAGGTTGTTCACTTCCAGCGCTTTGGTGAATCCATGGAGCAGCTGCGGCAAAAGCTGAATCAGAAGAATGTATACTGCATGAATCCGGCTATGGATATGTAAGGAAGAATGCCTCGGGTTACCCCGAGGCATTTGATATTTAGATCAACAGTTCGCCGTCTTCCACCGCCAGTTCGCCTTCCAGAATGACCTTCTTCACATGAACCATATCGTCGATGATAATCAGGTTTGCGGTCTATCCGTCATTATAGCATCGCCTAAGTATACCGTCAACAAATAATCAAGTTCCATGTTGCAAAACCGGAGAAAAACGGATATAATAATAGGTAACATTAACACGGAGGTGTACTATGAAACTCTTTACTCCCCTCCTTGCTTCTGTGCAGGAGCTGGAAGCCAGCTACGCGTCCATGGGTACGGGCCTGGCGCTTTTGGCTGTGGTTACATTGCTTGCGGTCATAATCAGCGTATACTTAACCTATGTGCTGAATAAGGCCGCAAAGAGCCGCTCCCGCCGCCGCAGAATCAAGCAGTCCTTTTATTATCTGATTGTTGGCGCATACGGTGTTGCGCTTATTGCTCTGGCAGGTACGGTTTTGTGCGGTATGCGCTACCGCCAGGTGGGGCAGCTGCTGCAGAATCCTTCCACCGCTCCCTCTACCCAGATGACTGTGCCCTCCAATGCTACAAACCCCAGCTCTGATGCGACCCAGCCCTCTCAGACCCAGCCCACGGAGGTCACCGTCCCTACTCAGCCCGAGCCTACCCTGCACGTGGGCATGACGGACAATTCCAACCCCAACAAATGGAAGGTGGACTGGGATATTATCGTGAATGAATCCGTGACGGATTCCTTTAACCGCGAGGGCAACATTGATTTTGGCAATCCCAATAAGCAGCCTTATTTTGCTCTTAACGGTATCGCTTCTTTCCGTGGCGATAACTACCGAACCGGTGCTTCTTTCGGCACTGTTGACATTCAGCAGCACACCTTTACTCCCGTCTGGGAGCGGGAGATTTCCTCGATCACCAAGCCCAGCGGCAGCGGTGCATGGACCGGCGCCGGCTGGACCGGCCAGCCCTTGATTGTGGAATGGGATGAGGAAACCAAGCAAATTATGAACCTTTACCCCGAGAAAAAGGCCAAAGAGGGCTTGGTTGAAGTGATTTATGCCACTTTGGACGGAAATATCTATTTCTACGACTTAGATGATGGCACCTACACCCGTCAGCCCATGAAGCTGGGCATGGCATTCAAGGGCTCCGGTTCTTTGGATCCCAGAGGCTATCCCATTCTGTATGTAGGCTCCGGCGACAAGACCGTCAACGGCAAAGTCCCCAGAATGTATATCATCAATCTGATTGACTGCACCGTTATGTACGAGCGTGGCAACGATGAACCGCTGAAAAAGAGAAGCTGGATTGCCTTTGACTCTGCGCCTCTGGTGGATGTGCGGACGGATACCCTCATTTGGCCCGGCGAAAGCGGATTGCTCTATACCTTTAAGCTGAACACCCAGTATGACAAAGCAGCCGGTACCCTCTCTGTTACTCCGGACAAGCCGGTTATGACCCGTTACACCACCAACACCGGAAATACCATCGGCTTTGAAAGCAGCGCCATTATCGTGGAAAATTACATTTACATCTCGGATAACGGCGGTATGCTGTTCTGTGTGGACCTCAACACCATGCAGCTTCAGTGGGCCCAGTTTGTCTACGATGATACCAATGCCACTCCCTGCTTTGAGTGGGGCGAGGATGGTGAAGGATACCTCTACGGCGCATCCTCTATGGAATTTAACGAGGGCACGGTGTATATCTACAAGATCAACGCCTCCACCGGTGAATTTGTCTGGAAGAAGACCTATGAGGACGTCTACTTTGATGAAAGTGTCTCCGGCGGTGCGCTGTCCTCCCCTGTTCTGGGCAAGGTTGGAACGGAAATCGGAAACATGGTGATTTTCTCCATTTCCCGTACCCCCGGCTACAGCAGCGGCGTAATGGTAGCTCTTGACAAGGTTACCGGCAATGTTCTCTGGGAAACCTCCCTGAACAACTATGCATGGAGCTCCCCCGTTGCCGTATACGGCGAAGATGGAACGGCGCATGTCATTCTTTGTGACTCTGGCGGACGGATTCATATGTACGACAGCCAGACCGGCGAGGAGCTCTCCAAGATTTCCGTGGGAAGCAATGTGGAGGCCTCCCCTGCTGTTTACAAGGATATGCTGGTGGTAGGCACCCGTGGACAGCGGGTTGTCGGCATCAAGCTGAGTTAATCAAAGAACCGGCACCCCATCGGGTGCCGGTTTTCTCTTTACTTGTACAGCGGGAACTGATTGCAGATGTCAGCAACAGTAGCGCGAACCTCAGCCTGCGTGCCTTCAAAATCCTTGGCGGTCAGCGCAATGCAATGGGCGATCCGCTTCATCTCCTCTGCGCCCAAACCACGGGTGGTGACAGCGGCTGTGCCGATCCGGACGCCGCTGGTGATGGAGGGCTTTTCAGGGTCGCCGGGAATGGCGTTCTTATTCAAGGTGATGTGGTTTTCGTCGCAGCGCAGCTGCAGTTCCTTGCCGGTGATGGACATGGGGCGCAGGTCAGCCAGCATCAAGTGATTGTCTGTGCCGCCGGTTACCAGGTCAAAACCTTCAGCCAGCAAAGCATCTGCCATCACCTTGGCGTTAGCAACCACATTCTTGGCATAGGTCTTAAAGCTGTCGCTCATAGCCTCCTTCAGACAAACGGCCTTTGCAGCAATCACATGCTCCAGAGGGCCGCCCTGGGTGCCTGGGAACACGGCGGAATTGATCTTCTTGGCGTATTCTTCCCTGCCCATAATCAAGCCGCCTCTGGGGCCGCGCAGGGTCTTATGGGTGGTGGTTGTAACAATGTCGGCATAAGGAATGGGGCTCAGATGTGCGCCGCCGGCAACCAGACCGGCAATGTGAGCCATGTCTACCATCAGCACAGCACCCACCTCGTGGGCAATGTCGGCAAAAATGGAAAAGTCAATGGCTCTGGGGTAGGCAGAAGCGCCGGCGATGATCAGCTTGGGATTGCACTTTTTCGCCATATCCCGGATTTCGTCGTAGTCAATGAAACCGGTTTCGTGATTGACATCGTAAGAAACCACATTGTAGTACTTGCCGGAGAGGTTGGCAGGGCTGCCGTGGCACAGATGGCCGCCGTTGGCAAGGCTCATGCCCATCATGGTGTCACCGGGCTGAAGCAGAGCCAGCTGCACGGCCATATTTGCCTGAGCGCCAGAGTGGGGCTGTACATTGGCAAATTCTGCACCGAACAAATCCTTGGCGCGCTGAATACAAAGGCTCTCCAGTTCGTCAACAAACTGACAGCCGCCGTAATACCGCTTACCGGGCAAACCCTCTGCATATTTATTGGTCAAAATCGAGCCCATGGCAGCGATTACTGCAGGAGATGCAAAGTTTTCCGAAGCAATCAGCTCCAAACCGTCCTGCTGACGGGTAAACTCCCGTCCCATCATCTGGGCGACTTCGCTGTCAAACTGGTTTACAAATCCGATACTGTCAATAGGCTTTCCGTACATACAAAATTCCCTCTTTTCATAAAAATAAAGGCAATCCCCTACTGAGGACTGCCCAAAAAGGCCATAGTACGGCCACCTTCAGCATCTCTGTCCGTTTGCCTGAGAGATTCGGCGAATTGCCTTGCACCTTCGGCACACAACTGAATGTGTTCTCCAGAGAGTCCTCTGCCCTTCGGTCCCATCCCGTAACGGGATACCTGAGACTGTTAATCCTTCGGCGAGCTATGCTGCTTTCCCGAGGGGCTTCACAGGGATATATTCTTTTATGACACTAGTATACACAATATTTTGTGTTTGTCAACACTGAAATGACAAATTTCCTTGAGTGGCGGTCATTTTGAGAGAATGTGCCCATCTCCCCCTTTGACAATCGGATTTCTAGATGGTATAATAAAGAAAAAATACAAGGAGGGCAACTGTTATGAAGAAGAATATCATTACTATCAGCCGTCAATTTGGCAGCGGCGGACGAACCGTAGGTCATCTTGTGGCAGAAAAACTGGGGATTCCCTTTTACGACAAGGAGCTGGTCGAGCACATTGCGCTGGAATCCGGCTTCGCCCCCCATTTTGTTGAGGAACACGGCGAGCATGCCCCCGGTAAATCCATTTTCGCTTACGCCTTTGCCGCCCACGGTGTTCCCGGTGTGATGAACGGGCTGTCTACTGCGGATTTTCTCTGGAATATCCAGTGCAGCAGCATTCTGCAGATTGCGGATCAGGGTCCCTGCGTCATTGTCGGACGGAATGCCGACTACATCCTGAAGGATCGGGATGATGTTTTCCATGCCTATATTTATGCGGATAAAGATTTCCGCGCCGATCGGATTGTTCGCCTCTACGGCGAATCGGAGAAGACTCCCGAAGCCCGTCTTCAGGAAAAAGATAAGCGCCGCAAGGTCAATTATCAGCATTACACCGGCAGAACCTGGGGCGATGCCCAGCTTTATGATATTTGCCTGAATACTGCCACGGTTGGCGTGGAGAAGGCTGCCGAAATCATCGTAGATTTGATTAAAAATATGGAATAATATTCCCTTCAAAGGTCCGGAGGAAACAAATATGAGCGTAAAAAGAATCGGTGTACTTACCAGCGGCGGCGATGCGCCCGGAATGAATGCGGCTGTCCGCGCGGTTGTCCGTACCGCGATTTTTCACAATGTAGAATGCTATGGCATACGCCGCGGCTACAACGGCCTCATTTCCGGTGACATTATTCGCCTGGATGAAAAGAGTGTCGGACATATTATCAATCGTGGCGGCACCATTCTTTACACGGCTCGCAGCAAGGAATTTATGACCGAGGAAGGTCAGCGCAAGGCGGTTTCTACCTGCAAATTCCTGGGGCTGGACGGAATTGTGGCTATCGGCGGCGACGGCACTTTCCGAGGCGCCCAGGCGCTCAGCAGACACGGTATCAATGTGATTGCCATTCCGGCTACCATTGATAATGACATCGTGTGCACCAACTACAGCATCGGCTTTGATACCGCAGCCAATACGGCTATTTCCTGCATCGATAAGCTGCGGGATACCATGCAGTCCCACGAGCGTTGCTCCGTGGTGGAGGTTATGGGCAGAAATGCCGGGTATCTTGCTATGTATGTGGGTCTTGCCGTTGGTGCAACAGCCGTGCTGGTACCGGAGAAGCCCATTGATTTCGAACGGGATGTGGTGGAAAAAATTCGCCAGGCCCGATTCAACGGCTTTACCCACTATATGATTGTGGTCGCGGAGGGTGCCGGCTCTGCCACGGAAGTAGCTGCCAAGATTAAGGAGGCTATTGAGCTGGATCCCCGGGTGACGGTTCTCGGCCACATTCAGCGGGGTGGCTGCCCCAACGGCCGGGATCGTGTCAACGCCACCAAAATGGGCTATCTTGCGGTAGAGCTGCTGCTTCAGGGTAAGACCAACCGGGTGGTTTGCACCCAGGGAGGCGGATTTACCGATGTAGACATTGACGAGGGTCTGAACATGACCCGCAGCATTCAGTCTATGGAAGTGGAAGTTCTGACTGCCATGACCGGCATTTAATCCAAAATACATAAGAAAAAAGGTCTGTCGAAGATTCGTTCGGCAGACCTTTTTTATGCTTTCGGATGGCATTTTTCGTAAACAGATTTCAGCTTATGATTGACCATTTGGGTATACAGCTGGGTAGAAGAAATATCGCTGTGGCCCATCAGTTCCTGCAAAGAACCCAGATCGGCACCGTTTTCCAGAAGGTGGACAGCAAAGCTGTGGCGCAAAGTATGGGGGGTAATTTCCTTATCGATGCGGGCAGTTGTCTGGTAGTGCTTCAGGATCTTCCAGAAGCCCTGCCGACTCATGCGGGAGCCGCCAACATTGACAAACAGCGCCTGCTCCTCCGGGTCAACCACCATAACGTTGCGGATGTCCTTCAGATACATGCTCAGTGCCTTCAGCGCAGCGGGATACAGCGGAATGGACCGGGATTTCTTGGCACCGGAACATTTGATAATGCCCAGCTCCAGGTTCACATCATCCACATCCAGTTCAATCAGCTCGGTGACACGAATTCCGGTGGCATACATAACTTCCAGCATAGCCTTGTCACGGAAACCTTTGGCATCCACACAAACCGGCTGGGCGAGCAGAAGCTCGATTTCCCGTCCGGTGAGAATTTGGGGAAGCTTCTTCTCTCCCCTGTCCACATGAATATCCACAACGGGAGATTTCTCCAGAAAACCGGAGGAAACCAGGTAGGCATAGAAGTTCTTCAGGCTGGCCAGATTCCGGGAAACTGTGGCAGCAGAACGGCCCTCTGTTTCCAAATTGGACAGATACCGGCTGATATGCAATTGTGTTGCCTCCACAACATCGGTTTCCTCTGACTCCTTGAGCCACTGCGCATACTGCTGAATGTCGCGCATGTAAGAGGCGATGGTGTTGGAAGAGGCTTGCTTTACCTTTGTCAGGTAATTCTTATAAGCCTGCGTCAAGTCCAACATGAATAATAGTACCTTCCCTAAGAAATAAAAACCAGCTTCGTCAAATATGGCGTAACTGTAAAATACTGAAATGTTGCTGATATGAGTGCGATTGCAAGGCAGATGATATGGTCGCGAACCAATGTATCCTTCCTATGCTCCAGATGGCGAAAAGTAAACCAGCACAAAACCGGAAGACATAGATAATGAGATAACAGAAACATCGGCTCCAAAAGCCAACCGGCTGAACCAAACACGCTGCAAAGGGTAAAGCTTAGATAAGCAGTAAGAAATGCGTGACAGAAACAGAAAACCAAAAGGATTTCCTGCCTTCTGACAGTACTCGCATAAGCAACAATCAAAAATGGGAAAACCGCAAGGATCCAGAAAAACACGATCGACACCCGCTGCTGAGCAGCCAGGCGCATCCAAGCAAAAGAAGGTTCCGATCCTGCGGCAAAGAGGGCTCCAAGCAACAAGCCCAGAATCCATATCAGGCAAAACTGTACCCTACGGGATGACAGTTGCAGAGGGAATTTTAATAGCCTTGTTTTGTGCATATCCCATATCCTCCCAATGTAACAAATATTATGTAGCGGGAGAGGGATCAAAAAAGCGCACAGAAGCCCCATATATTCACATTGTATGAATACTATACTCCCAAATCTATGAAAAAGCAAGCAGATTTGTCTATTTCTACGATTTTTGTGAATTGTGCTGATTTTTATGTTAACATCGTTATGTCAACCAAAGCAACTAACACTCTTGTTATATTTATCATTTTCAACTATTTGTCCAGATGTTGCGTGTTACATCTGACGAAAAACACCAAATATGGGTTTTGCAGGATTTCCTGCAGTCCTCACCAGGTGGACAGTGAGATTCTGCCCACTTGGTGAATTTGTACAACTTAACGGATAGGGCGTAATTTCTTGATCCTTCCTCCACTGCCCTTGCGAATAAAGGCAGGTAATACAGCTGCCCCTCCACCTGCAAATATAATCAGCGCGGTAAGCCAAACACCCTGATACTGCCCCTCAAATAAAAGCGCTGTCATTGCCAGCAATATACCGAAATAGGCAGCAGCTGTGATTATGCAAACCGGCAGCCTCTTTTGTTTCGTGACCGCAGCTGACAAAAGCGAGCCCAATGCAGCGGACAAAAAATGAATCAGCATACACCCCGTTTTCATTGCGTTTTCCGGAATACTCTCATTTCCTATGAGGCTTGCCATAATGGCAGCACCCCCCACAGTTGTGATTACGGCAAGGCTTGTACCCATGGCGATTCCTGCCGGCATGGATACCGATTTTCCCATTGGAATTTTACCCATTCCCCTCTCCCCTTTCCCTACAAGCTATGAAATGGGGCATAAAAATAGAACCGGAGCAAATTGCTCCGGTTCTGATCACGGCAGATTATTCAGACATCTGTTTCTTACAGGCATCCAGCAGCGCCTGGGCTGCGGTCTCGTTTTCGCCCACTGCGGTGTAATAGAACTTGACCTTGGGCTCTGTTCCGGAAGGACGTGCGATGACACTTCCCTGCTCACCCAGAATAAATTCCAGTACATTGGATTTGGGCAACTGGATTTCGGATTCTTCTCTGGTAAGGAGGTTTTTGGCGGTGCGGCTTTGGTAATCCCTGACTTCGGTAACCTGTGCGCCGCCGATGGACTCCGGAACCTGGGCGCGGAGGTTTGCCATCATATCAGCAGCCTTCTGCATGGCGTCTGCGCCGGTTAACTCGATGCTCTGAACATGGGCGAGATAATAACCGTGGGTGGCATACAGCGCCTCCAGCGCGTCCAGAATGGTCTTGCCGGCAAGCTTCAGGCTGGCTGCCATTTCGCACACCAGCATGGAGGCAACCACGGCATCCTTATCCCGGGCGTAGGTGCCCTTCAGATAACCGCAGCTTTCTTCAAAGCCAAAGATGAATTTGTTTTCTTCACTCAGGTTCTCCAGACGAAGGATTTCACCGCCGATGTACTTAAACCCGGTAAGTACTGCTTTCATTTCTACGCCGTAATGCTGGGCAACCCGGTCAGCCAAGGGGGAAGAAACGATGCTGCGAATCACCTCAGCGCCCTGGGGTAAATCTCCTCTTGCGGTGCGTGCTTTCAAAATGTAGTCCAACAGCAGGCAGCCAAGCTCGTTTCCGGAAAGCTTGCGGAAACCCTCACCGTCGGGAACAGCGATGGCCACCCGGTCTGCGTCCGGGTCAGTGCCCAGAATTACGTCGCAGGGTACTGCGCAGGCTACCTTGTAGCTTTCATTCAGAGCGGCGTCGGTTTCCGGGTTGGGATATTCGCAGGTCTTAAAATCACCGTCCGGCTTTTCCTGGCAGGAAACCACGGCAACATTCACGCCAAGCTTGGAAAGAATATGACGAACGGGCTCATTTCCCGTGCCGCATAGCGGCGTATAAACCACGTTCAGCCCGGCTTTTGCCACCATTTCCGGCTCTACTGCCTCGGCAAGGACGGTATTGTAGTAGCCGTTCCACACTTCCTGGCCTATGTAATGAATTCTTCCCTCTGCCATAAATGCGGAGAAAGACTTGCTCTCGGGAATGAAATACGGAATGGTGCTGATTTTCTCCGTCACAACCGCGGCGGGCTCATCGGTCATCTGGCAGCCGTCCGGTCCGTAGCACTTAACGCCGTTATAAGCGCCCGCATTATGGCTGGCGGAAATCACAATACCGCAGCCGCAGCCCAAAGACCGTACCGCATAGGACAGCATGGGGGTTGGGGCCAGCCGATCATAAAGCCATACATCAATACCTGCCTCGGCAAAGGCAACCGCGCAAACCTCAGCAAACAGCTGGGAGTTATGACGGGAATCATAGCCGATGGCAGCCTTCTGGGGCAAATCCGTACCGGCGAGCCAGGCTGCCATACCCTGAGCGGCTCTGCGAACGGTGTATCGGTTCAGGCGGTTACTTCCTGCGCCCATAATCCCCCGCATACCGGCAGTGCCGAACTGCAAGTCGCTTCCGAAGCGACCTTTCAGCTCCTCATCATTGCCTGCAAGGGAGTTTAGCTCTGCCTGAACATCTTCCGGCAGGCCGGCGTTGCACCAAAATGCGTAGTTTTCCAAATAATTCATCCAATCCCTCCTAAATATTTCGCAAAAAACAGCTCAAACGTTATCTTGTTTGAGCTGTTTCTCTACAATTTTAGATCTCGATGTCTGCTGCGCCCTCGCTCTTATCGGCGGTCAGCGCACGGAACTTAACCCGGGTCTCCCGAACCTCACCCAGAGACAGGGCAATGGCTTCCTCGGTACGGCGCAGGGCATCGTCCATGTAGGCGTTGCTGGCCTTTTTCAGCTCGGCAATCCGGTTCTGGGTGTTTTCCACCATCTCCTGGCACTGCCGCTTGGCCTCTACATAAATAGCCTCCTGCTCAACCAGCTCGCTGGCCTTCTGCTGAGCCTGACGGACAATGGACTCAGCCTCACGGCGAGCCTGGCCGATCAGCTCGTTACGGGATTCCACGATGGTGCGGGACTGCTTCAGCTCACCGGGCAGAGCCGCGATGATTTCGTCCAGCATATCCAGAACCTTATCCCGCTCCAGAATGCACTTATCCGCACCCAGAGGCAGTGCCCGGGCATCCTGAACCAGATCATACAGGGCGCTGATAATATCTTCAATGTGTTGCTCGTTCATTTTCTATTTCCTCCTTGTATGGTAGATACGCGATTATAAAAGTCCGGGATAATCTGCTCGGGCAGAAAATCGGACAAATCCACATTGTAGGTGCCCAGCTCCTTCACTGTGCTGGAGCTCAGGTACATATACTGATGCTCGGCAGAAAGGAACATGGTATCCAGATTGGGATTGATTTTGTGGTTGATCAGCGCCATCTGGGACTCGTTTTCGAAATCCGAGCCGGCCCGCAGGCCTTTGACTATGACACAGCTTCCCTTCCGCTTGGCGTAATCGGCAAGAAGTTCGTTGGAGCTGTCTACTTCCACATTGGGAATGTCAGCAGCAACCCGTTTGATAAAATCCACACGTTCTTCCAAGGTGAACATGGGATTTTTACCGGCGTTGACCATGACGCAGACAATCAGCTTATCAAATATATTGGCCGCCCGGCGGATAATATTCAAGTGTCCGCTGGTGACGGGGTCAAAGCTTCCGGGATAAATGGCAATTTTCAAATTCTCCGCCTCAATCCTTGCGGTAAATGGTGACAACCGTATTACCGTATTTGTAATCTTTTGACCGCTGAAAACCGGGTAAAAGCATAGAAAGCTCTTTTTCAGCAGGGCGTTCCGAGACTATTATACCACCAGATTCCAAAATGTCAATTTCCGATATCCTTTTTATTGCATTTTCTAAAAAAACTTCTGCATAAGGCGGGTCAAGAAGAATAATATCGTAGGTTTCTGTACATTTTGAGAGAAATTCCAGATAATCGCCCCGAACAACTCTCCCCTCCTGTTCCATCCTGCAGCGCTTGAGATTCTCCTGAATGAGTCTGCAGGCCTTGTCGGAAGCATCCACAAAGGTGGCGCTTTTTGCCCCCCGGCTGATAGCTTCAATCCCCAACTGACCCGTGCCGCCAAACAAGTCCAGAACCCGTGTTCCGGGCAGGTCAAACTGCAAAATGGAAAACATGGCTTCTTTCACCCGGTCTGCTGTGGGACGGGTTTGAAGACCCTCCGGCGTTTTCAATGTGACGCCTCTGGCCTTTCCGGATATAACGCGCATGGTTAACCCTCCCCTGTTTTGTGAAAATGGTAATACACTGCTGCGGCGGCATCCTTGGGGAGCAATCGCTCCAGCTCCGAAAGAGAGGCTTCGGAAATGGCAGTCAGTGACTGGAATTTCTTCAGCAGCTCCTGCTTCCGTTTTGGGCCGATTCCGGGAATTTCATCCAGGGCAGAATACCGCAGCCGCTTGCTGCGCAGCTTGCGATGATAGGTGATGGCAAATCGGTGGGTTTCCTCCTGAATGTTGCCAATGAGGGCGAACACGGATGGATTGCTGTCAATGGCAATCTCCTCCCCTTCCGGGGTCACCAGTGACCGGGTGCGGTGCTTATTGTCCTTGACCATGCCGTACACCGGGAAGCTAAGTTCCAGCTCTTTCAGCGCCTCCAGCGCCACATTGGCGTGTTGAATACCGCCGTCAATCAAAAGCAAATCCGGTGCTTGGTCAAAGCCGGAATCTCCTGCCTTATAGTGGGTAAATCTCCGGTGAATCACCCGACGCATAGAGCCGTAGTCATCCTGGCCTTCCATTTCCTCCAGATTAAAGCGCTTGTATTCGCTCTTCCTCGGCTTGCCGTCCTCGAATACCACCATACTCGCCACAATATCCGTACCGGATATGTTGGAAATATCAAAAGATTCCATTCGCTTGGGCGGCTCCATGGAGAGCATCTTGCCCAGAAGAGAAAGTGTTCCGGAAATCCGCTCATCCTTGTCGGTGACCCGCCGGGCTTCCTCGTAGGCGTTCTTGCAGGACAGTTCCGTAAGCCTTGCGTTGTCACCCCGCTGAGGAATCAGAAGCTTTGTTTTTCTGCCGAAATTCTGTTCCAGTACCTGAGCAAATAAGTCAGCATCATCAACAGCAAAAGGCAAAAGGACCCGTTTGGGTGCGATACCGCGGCTGAAATAATACTGTTTTACCAGCGCGGAAACTGCAGCCACCTTATCCTCGGGAAGCGTAAATACTTCGTATTCCTTATCCAGTAAATTGCCGCCTTTATAATGCAATACGGCAAAGCAGGCTTTGGATTCGGTTTCTGCGTAGCCGATGACATCGGTATCGGCAAGATTGCCGGCAGTTACCAGCTGTTTTTGCCCCAAAGCCTGGACGGCATTTAAGCGGTCGCGCAGCCGGGCTGCCAGCTCAAAATCCAGATCATCGGAGGCACGGAGCATCTGCCGGCGAATATCCTCGGCAACCGCCTTGTAATCTCCCTGGAGAAGCCGCCTGACCTGCTGGATGACCTCCTGGTATTCTTCCTGGGTTTTCTCCGGCTGACACCAGCCTGCGCACAGATTCATGTGGTAGTTCAGGCAGGGTCTTCCCTTTCCGATGTCCCGGGGAAATATCTTGCTGCAGCCCGGAAGGCGGAAGGTTTTTCCAATGGCTTCCATCACCGAATTGGTTAAGGAGCGGCTGCCGTAGGGACCGAAATACAGCGCTCCGTCATCGGAAAGCTTACTTGCAAGGGTCAAAGTTGGATAGGCCGCCTTGATGTCCAGCCGGATATAGGGATACCCCTTGTCATCCTTCAGCAGGATGTTATACTTGGGCATGTGCCGCTTAATCAGGCTGCATTCCAGCACCAGCGCCTCAAACTCCGATGCAGCCACAATGACATCAAAATGATGAATTTTGGACACCATCAGCCGGGTTTTGGGCGTATGGGAGCCGGTATCCTGGAAGTACTGGCTTACCCGGTTTTTCAGTTTTTTTGCCTTGCCCACATAGATGACCTTATCGGTTTTATCCTTCATCAGATAAACGCCGGGGGCCAGTGGCAGGCTCAAGGCTTTTTCCTTTAATTCCTCGTAAGTCATAGCATCTCCAAAAAGAACCGCCTCAATGCGCATTCCAGGCAGCATCAAGGCGGTTTGCCAAATTCAAGAATCAGTAGACATCCCGCTGGAGCAGAGCCTCCAGAGCCGATACGGCGGCCTCGGCATCGCTACCTACAGCAGACAATGTCACGGTAGAACCGGTGACGATGCCCAAGGACATGATTCCAAGTAAACTCTTGGCGTTCATTTTCCGGTTGCCGGACTCAATCCACACACTGGACTCAAACTCATTTGCCTTCTGAACGAAGTATGTAGCCTGGCGGTTGTGCAAACCGGATTGGCAGTTGACCAGCACTTCCTTATTGAACATAAATCGAACACTCCTTACTACCCCACCTGAATTATGATGAAGTATTTCTCTGCTTATGATAACAAAATTAACGGAAAAGTCAACCCAAATCCGGAATTTTTACACAACACACCAATATCGAGTGATAATTTTTACCGGAATTCGGCAATAGTGACACCATCCTCCCCTTCTCCGTAAACACCCAAGCGGAAGGATTTGACAAATTTGTTCTTTTTCAGCTCCTGATGGACCGCAGCCCGGAGCGCGCCGGTACCCTTGCCGTGGATAATCCGGACAGAAGAAAGGTTCGACCGCATGGCGCTGTCCAGATACAGCCCCAGGGCACAAATGGCCTCGATGGTATCCATGCCCCGCAAATCCACTTCCGTGGACATGGCAGCGGTGTTCATTTCACGGCCGGAATGGGCAGGGCGTTTCTTTGCCTTGTAGGGGTCATCCTGCTCCAGCAGGTAGATTTCATCCCGCTTGGCATTCATCTTGAGAATGCCTGCCTGGAGAAGATAGGTGCCGTCCTTCTGAATGGCAACCACATTGGCCCGCGTACCCAGCTTTAAAAGTTCCACCGTATCGCCAATGAGAATTTCCCGGGAAGGTTCTTCCCGCTTGACCTGGGGGGCGTTGGCCCGAAGCTTGCCCTCCGCCTCGTTCAGGCTGCGGCGAACATCGGCCTGTCGCTGATTCAGACCCGTGGTGTCAGCGCCCTCTTTCAGCTGTTTACGCAGTTGTTTCAGCTCCTCGGCAGCAGCATTGGCGGTCTGGCGGGCTTCCTCAATGATTTGCTGAGCCTGCCGTCTTGCCTGCTCCATGGCTTTATCCTTTTCCTTTTGCAGCTGAGCGGCAGCTTCTTCACTTTGCTTACGGATATTCTCCGTCTCTCTGCGCAGCCGTTCTGCCTCCAGACGGGCAGATTCCATCTGCTGGCGCTGCTGTTCCAGCTGGGAAAGGACATCTTCAAAATCCTTGTCATTCTTGCCTACCAAATCCGAGGCTTCCTTGAGAATGTCCTCAGAGAGCCCTAAGCGGCGGGAAATGGCAAAGGCATTGGATTTGCCGGGAATACCAATCAGCAGCTTGTAGGTGGGCTGAAGGGTTTCTACATTGAATTCGCAGGAGGCGTTGATCACACCGGCGGTGCGCATGGCGTAAAGCTTAAGCTCGGCATAATGGGTGGTTGCCACTACCCGACTGCCCATTTTCCGGCAAAATTCAATCAGCGAAATGGCCAGCGCAGCGCCCTCGGCAGGGTCGGTACCGGCCCCAAGCTCGTCAAACAGCACCAGTGTCCGGTCGTCGCACTGAGCGACAACATCCACAATGGTTTTCATGTGGCTGGAGAAGGTGGAAAGACTTTGCGTAATGGATTGCTCGTCGCCAATATCCGCCAGAATGGCATCAAAAGTTGAAAGGATACTCCCATCGCCGGCCGGAATATGCAGACCGCACTGGGCCATCAGCGTCAGAAGGCCGATGGTTTTTAAGGTTACGGTCTTGCCGCCGGTATTGGGTCCTGTGATGATCATGGAATCAAAATCCGAACCTAGGCGGACAGAGATCGGCACAACAGTTTTGGGGTCAATTAACGGATGCCGGGCCTTCCGAAGGTCAACTTTACCCTCGTCATTCATTTGGGGTGCCCAGGCCTGCATCCGATAGCCCAGACGGGCTTTGGCAAAAATCACATCCAGCCGCACCAGCAGCTGAACATTGTCGTTGATGGCTTCCCGGTGGGCGGCAGCTTCGGCGCTAAGCTGCGCCAAAATGCGCTCAATTTCCTTTTTCTCCTTCAGCTCCAGCTCCCGTAGGGCATTGTTGGCGTTGACCGCGGACATGGGCTCTACAAAATAGGTAGAGCCTGTAGCGGAAACATCATGCACCAGGCCGGGCACGTCGCCCTTGTGCTCGCTTTTTACCGGCACAACATAACGTCCCTGTCGGATGGTAATGATAGGGTCGCGGAGGAATTTTGCGTAAGCAGGAGATGTGATAATCTTTTGCAGGCTGTCTTTGATTTTGCCCGCTTGAATCCGAAGATGGCGGCGAATATCCCCGAGCTCCGGGCTGGCGGAATCCGCTATTTCCTCCTCGGAGAGAATGGCGCCGGAAATTCGGTCTTCCAGATATTTGTTTGGTGTCAGCCCCTGGAACAGCGGGTCGAGGACAGTCTTCTTCTCCTCCTCATCGCAATACCCTTTTATGGTGCGGGCGCAGCGCAAAACGGATGCAATCTGCAGCAGCTCACCGGGATGCAGACTTCCTCCCCGGTCGGCACGCTCCAAAGCAGCAGAAACATCCCGCACGCCGGAAAAGGACGGATTTCCCTTTCGGGTACTTAAGTCAGAGGCGGCGGTGGTTTCTTCCAGTAAGGCTTGTACCTCCTCCAAATCCGGGCTGGGGCGCAGAGCAAGGCAGGCAGCCTTACCCTCGGCGCTGCCGGCATGCTCGCTCAGCAGCGCAAGCACCTGGTCCAGCTCCAGCTTCTGGAGGGATTTATCCCTTAATTCAGACATGATAAACTCCTATAGTAACAGTGATTTGTAAAAATCCAATGTGGAAAAGCCCCGTTCCAGCTGTGTGGTCAGGTAGCTTTCGGCAATATCTGCCAAATGCAGCAGATTCTCATCCCCAAGGGAAAAGGCAAACAGTTTTTTGGGGTCGCACATGGTGATATATCGCATGGCATTTAACACAGCGGGAGAAAGGGGCATCCGGAGACCCTGGGACGCGCTGCTGCGGCACCGGGCACATTCTACATGACCGGCAGACAAGTCAAACCGGTCCGGTTCGTCATTACCGCATAGGTGGCAATGGCTTAAATCCGGAAAATAACCGGCAAGGCAGGCGCAGCGAAGTTCGAACACCGCCTTGATTTTCCGTTCCGGCTCGTTTAGCTTTGCAAGGGCGTGCAGACAGTTGAGCACCAGGCTCAGAAGCTCCGGATTGCTCAAATCCTCTTGAGAAATCAGCTCTGCCACCTGGGCAAAATATGTACCCAGGGAAAGCTTGCAGATATCCCGCCGCAGGGGCGAGAATAATTCGATGGATTCCGCTTCATTTACGGTAAACATCCCCTTGTACTCAAACAGGGTAAAATCGCTGTAAGCCAACAGCTGACAAACAGCGGTCAAGGGACTGTTTTTCCGTCTTAACGAGCGGGCCTTCACCGTTAGCTTTCCGTGGTTGGGGGTCAGTAAGGTCAGTAGTGAATCGTGGTCATTGTAATCCGTGACACGAAGCACCAAGCCCTTGGTCTTCAGGTACATTGCGTGCCTCCATCCTTTGTGCCCGGCTGTAGAAAAGATACATTTCCGGCGCACCGGTCTCCATAAACAAACGCCAATAATCTTTTGCTTCCATATCCATTCCCTCCCCTGATAGGATTTGCGTCAAGGGGAAGAATCACTCATGGAAATTATTCGCTGTAGCCAAAATTGCGGACAAGGAAATCGCTGTCCCGCCAGTTTTCCTTTACCTTAACCCAGGTGGTAAGAAACACCTTGGTGCCCATAAACTTTTCGCAATCGTTCCGGGCCATGGTGGAAATTTTCTTCAGCATCGCGCCCTGCTTGCCGATGATAATGCCCTTGTGGCTTGCTTTTTCGCAGTAAATGGTGGCGTCCAGGTCGATGATGCCGCTGTCCCGCTCGGAGAATTTGGTAATCTCCACCGCTGTGCCGTGGGGAATCTCCCGATCTAAGCACCATAACAGCTTTTCACGGATGATTTCCGCCATAACCTGCCGCTCCGGCTGGTCGGTGGTCACATCGTCGGGGAACAAAAACGGGGATTCCTGGGCATATTTTCTGCACTCATTCAGCAGCGCATCTACACCGTCGCCGATTTTGGCGCAAATGGGAATGATGGCGGCAAATTCCGCAGCCTGGGAATACAGGGCAATCACCTCTAAAAGGGTGTCCTTTTCCACAGTATCGATTTTGTTGATTGCCAGAATGGCGGGGCACTTGCTTGCCTTGATTTTCTCGAGCAAGCCCTCCTCCTGAGGGCCGATGGAGGCAATGGGCTCCACTACCAGAATCGTCAAATCCACATCGGCGATGGAATCCTTGGCCACATTGACCATGTAATCCCCCAGCTTGGTCCGGGCCCGATGGTAGCCCGGTGTGTCCACAAATACAAACTGGGTATCTTCCCTGGTAACGATGCCGCAAATCCGGTTGCGGGTGGTCTGAGGCTTGTTGGATACAATGGCGATTTTCTCGCCAACAAGAAAATTGGTCAGTGTGGACTTACCCACATTGGGGCGTCCTGCAATGGTTATCATAGCAGTCTTTGTCATGGTAAATCTCCTCAATGTCAGCCCCGGTGCATGCCGGAAATGGTGGCGGCAATAGCTTCTTCCCTCTGCCGCATCTGTTTCTTCTGCTCGCCCTCGTCCAGATGGTCATAGCCCAAAAGATGAAGGACGGAATGAATGGTCAGATACCCAACCTCCCGGCGGGTGCTGTGGCCATACTCCTTTGCCTGGGCAATTGCCCGCTCCAGAGAGATGCAAATATCCCCCAGAGGGCAAAGCCCCGTTTCGATGTCCAGATATTCGTCGGTATCCTCCGGCGGCTCGCCGGCTGTCAACTGAAACATGGGAAAGCTCAAGACATCGGTAGCCTTGTCGATATTCCGGCTGGCTTTATTGATGGCGTGAATCCCCCGGTCATTGGTAATCAGCACATTGAGTTCGCAGGGAATTCGGACACTCTCTGCCTCCAGTGCAGAAGATATGCACCGTTTGATAACAGCAGTCACAAGGGGCTGATGCACTGTAAAAATGTCATAGGTGATGTTGATTCTGTGTTTCATGTTACCGTTTCCTCTGTTTGTAATCCGGCCGATTTGCCTCCCGGGCCTTTTCTGCCTTTTCGTATGCGTGGATAATCCGCTGAACCAGTGCGTGGCGAACCACATCCGCAGAGGTAAGCTGACAGATAGCAATGTCCTTCACATCGGTCAAAACCCGCACTGCATCCTTTAGTCCGGACACTTTATCATCCGGCAGGTCGATCTGGGTAATATCGCCCGTAATCACGATTTTAGAACCAAACCCAAGACGGGTCAGGAACATTTTCATTTGCTCCCGGGTGGTATTCTGGGCTTCATCCAGAATGATAAAGCTGTCGTCCAGTGTGCGGCCTCTCATATAGGCAAGGGGCGCGACTTCAATGGAGCCCCGCTCCTGGTACTTCTGGAAGGTTTCCGCTCCCAGCATGTCATACAGCGCGTCGTACAGCGGACGCAGGTAGGGGTCAACCTTATTCTGCAGGTCACCGGGCAGAAATCCCAGCCGCTCCCCTGCTTCTACCGCCGGACGGGTCAGAATGATCCGGTTTACGGTTCTGTCCCGGAAGGCTGCCACAGCGGCAGCGACGGCGAGATATGTTTTACCGGTACCGGCAGGGCCCACACCGATGGTGATGGTATTGGACTGGATGGCCTTCATATAGTCCTGCTGACCTACGGTTTTCGCCTTTATAGGCTTTCCCTTGGCGGTAATGCAGACCACATCCTTTGCCATTTTGGCAACCTGGTCATCATTCCCCTCCTGAACCAGAGTCATCAGATAACGAACCCGCTGCTCGTCAATGGTTTCCCCCTTTGCGGCAAGGGACAGAAGTCCGGACAAGGTTCTTGCGGCCATGTCTGCCGCCTCTACATCCCCGGTAACCTTCAGCTCCGTACCCCGGTTAATGATAGAAACCTGGAGAGCCTCCTCGATATGCTTGATATTTTCATCAAAAGAGCCAAAGACGGAGATCAAATCCTCCAGCCGTTCGGCATTGACAATCCGTTCAATCGTATTTCCCATTTGGTGTAATAATCTCCTCATTCTTTTCCAGCCCGATCATCTCCAGGCAGGCGTAGTTGCCCAAGAGAATATAGGCATCGTTTTCCATGGTAATCCGCTCAGCAGACTGCAGCACTCTGCCTGCAATCATTACAGAAGGCAGATACCGGTCTGTAAACTGCTTCAAAATCGATTCTGCCTGCTCGCTGTCCGTTTCCTGCTGACTGCATTCATAGGATGTCCAGACCTCTGTTACCAGACGAATGGGCAGCTGAAAGCCACCGGGCAGCGTGACATATCTTTCCGAATACATTTTATCACAAGTGGTATCCGAAATTCCACTACCTTTGTAGAAATTTATCCGTTTTTTTCCGATTATTATGGCGTATTTTTTCGTTGCACCGGCTTTTTCACCCCGAGCGCCTGTAATGGACGGGGAAAATGCGGAAATCTCCCGGCTGGTCTGGGCGTAAACCTCCCCTTGCGCCTGGGTCAGCTGAATGGATAATCCGCAATCTGTGTAGCCGGAAATCAGAACCTGTCCCTTTTTTACGGCTTGACCGGGCTTGCACAGGAGATTCCCCCTGGATGCTGTACAGCTGGTAACCACGCCGTCTCTGGCGGCAACAATACTGGAGAAGGCGAAGGTTTGCTGAGGTGATTCCTCAAGTGGGCGCTCCTTAACCGTGACGGTAGCCACACACCCGGAGGTGTTCACCCCCACCCACTGCAGCTGAGGAATGACCTCCAGCAAAGCGTTTTTTACCCGTTCGCTCCGTACTTGGCTTCTGGTTGCACCGAAATGGATTCCCACCTGCTGGCATTGCTCTAGTATATAATTGGTAGGCACATACCGGTTTCCTTCCACCTGAAAAAACAGTACCCGACTGGGTAAGTAGATACAGAGAAAAAACAAAAACGCAAGTCCGAGGAGCAAGACCGGTCTGCGAAGCATACGAACCGCTGCCCAATACATTCCTCCCTGGCCCAGAATTTCCATTTCCATACCTTTTTTCCGGGCAAGCCGCTCCAATGGTCGATAGTCCAGCCGACGAATCCAGAAAGTCAGTGTGATTCCGTCCTCAGCAGGGGTGATTCCATGAATTGGAATGCCCCATTCAGACAGTTGTTTCAAGACACCAGTTGGATCGGCGCTGCGCAGCTGAATTTGTAAAGTGCCGGTAAGTGAACGCCAAATGTCCATGTCACACCTCCAAATCCACGCTGTGAATACAGCCGGTAATCACCAGCTGGCTGGCAGTCATCTGGGAAAGCTCCAGCCCCTCCCCCAGTACGGTCACTTCCCCTTTTTTCAGACGAACCACAATTCTCTGCCGTCCGTACTCCACCACACCGCAATGATGTTCAATTAAAACCCGTTGGTTTACCGCAATTTCAATCAGCGGCAGGATGGCGCTGCACTCATCCTGCAAATCTGTCCGTTCACTTAGCCGTTGGACAATCCGTCTGCCCCGTTCCATGGCATAACCTCCTTTTTCTTATCCTATGAACCCCATGGGATTATTTAACCAGAGGGCGCATAGATTCTTGTGAGGTGATAGACCGTGAAACAAAAAGTATGGACAATCTGTTTTGCCGCTGTAGGCGGTTTGATATTGATTCTGGACAGTAAAACCGCGCTATACGGCGCATCGGAGGGAATGGAGCTTTGTTTACGTACCGTCATTCCCACCATGCTCCCCTTTTTTGTGCTGTCATTGCTGCTGACTGGCTCTCTTGCGGGGTCGAACATTCCTCTGCTGCGCCCCATTGGCAAACTCTGTTCAATCCCAAGAGGTGGTGAGGTTCTGTTTCTGGTAGGGATTCTGGGTGGATATCCCACCGGGGCGCAGGGGGTGGCGCACGCCTATGAAAGCGGACAAATTGACCGAAATGCAGCCCGGCGGTTACTGGGTTTTTGCAGCAACGCAGGACCGGCATTTTTGTTTGGAATCGTTGCATCCCGGTTTAGCCGAATACGCTATGCCTGGATTCTTTGGGGAATTCATATTCTGGGAGCGCTGATTACCGGCGCAGTACTTCCGGGCAGACAAGCTGGGTCTGCTGCAATCCGCCCTGCCCCCGTGCTGACCTTGCAGCAGGCGCTTAGGAAATCTGTGAGCATTCTTGCCGAGGTATGTGGCTGGATTGTGCTTTGCAGAGTGATTGTCTCGTTTTGTGAGCGGTGGTTTCTGTGGCTGTTCCCAAAATGGGCGCAGCTACTGTTTACCGGAATGATTGAGCTTGCCAACGGCTGTTGGGCGCTGGGAACGATTCCCGACGAGGGTGTCCGGTTCATAATGGCTTCCGCGCAGCTTTCTCTTGGGGGTGTCTGCGTCCTGCTGCAAACCAAGTCCGTGGTAAAATCCCTGGGGTTGGGACTGTATTTCCCGGGAAAGCTGATACAAACTGCAGTTTGTGTGACATTATCTGCCCTATATTGGCTGTTTCTGCGGTGATTTTCAAAAAAGTGTAGCTTTTTTAAGAGGATTGATGTATAATCCTATCAAAGAACACACGGGAGGAAACGCCATGCTGTTTCGTAAAAAAATCGAGCGCTCCTGCAGCTATTGTATTCATGCAACAGCCTTGGACGAGGATACGGCCCTTTGCATCAAAAAAGGAGTGGTATCCCTGGAGGGGAAATGCCGGAAGTTCTGCTATGACCCCTGTAAGCGGATGCCGCTGAAGGCAAAAGCACCGGATTTTGAAAAATACGATCAGGAAGATTTTTCCCTATAAGTTATGCGCCGGAAGGTAATCCCTCCGGCGCATTTGTTATGATAGCATATTTAAGAAATCGTCCTCAGACAAAATGGGAATCCCAAGCTCTCTGGCCTTTCGCTCCTTGGAGCCGGCATTCTCGCCCACAACCACATAGGTGGTCTTTTTGGATACTGAGCCGCTGGCTTTGCCACCCAGCAATTCGATTTTCTCCGTGGCTTCCTCCCGGGTAAACTTTGTCAGCGCACCGGTGAGTACAAAGGTCATTCCGGCAAACCGGGCATCGGTAACCACCCGGTTGCTTTGGAAATTCACCCCTGCATTGCGAAGCTTTTCAATCAGCTCTCTGGCGCTTTCCTGACGGAACCAACCTGCAATATATTCGGCAGTTACAGGGCCAACATCCTCCACCTGAGTAAGCTGCTCCGCATCCGCTTCCATCAGCGCGTCCAAAGAACCAAACTCCTTGGCAAGAACCTTTCCGGTCTTTGCGCCTACCTGGCGGATGCCCAGGGCGTAGATCAACCGGCTTACATCCTGCTGCTTGCTGCTTTCAATGGCGGCAAGCAGCTTTTTTGCTGCCGTATCCCCCTTCTGCCACAGACTCTTCAAGTCTTCAAGAGAAAGGTAATATATATCCGCGGAGCTGTGGAGCAATCCTTTTTCGATAAGCGCATCCACAATGGCGCTGCCAAAACCCTCGATATCCATGGCGTCCCGGCTGACGAAGTGGGCAATGTTGCGGCTGAGCTGGGCAGGACATGCCGCACCCGTGCACCGCAGAAATGCGCCGTCTTCTTCTTTTTCGGTGGCCGCGCCGCATACCGGGCAGGCCGAGGGAAGCATATATGCAACGGTTCCGTCCGGCCGCTTGGAGAAATCCACCTCCAGAATTTCGGGAATGATTTCCCCCGCTTTGCGAATCATCACCGTATCCCCTACCCGAATATCCCGCTCGGTGATAAAGTCCTGATTGTGCAGGGTGGCATTGGTCACAGTTGTGCCTGCCAGTCGAACGGGTCTGACCACCGCCTTGGGCGTCAAGACACCGGTTCTGCCCACTTGAACCACAATATCTTCCACAACAGTGGGCTTGATTTCCGGGGGATACTTGTAGGCAACTGCCCATTTGGGGCATTTTGCAGTGGAGCCCATTTGACTGCGCTGGGCAAGAGAATTCACCTTAATCACAGCGCCGTCAATGTCGCAGGTCATGTATTCCCGATTCTCGTTAATCGCCATAACCTCGTCCACAATCTCATCCGGGCTGTGCAGCTTTCTGCTGGGAATTACTTTGAATTTCAGCTGCTCCAGATAGGCAAGAGATTCCCCGTGGTCAGCAAATTTCACGCCCTCCGCCAGCTGAATATTAAAAATATAAATATCCAGTTTGCGCTCTGCCACAATCTTCGGATCCAGCTGACGCAGCGAACCTGCAGCAGCATTTCTGGGATTGGCAAAGAGGGGCTTACCCAAAGCCTCCTGACGGGCGTTGAGGGATTCGAAGCTCTTCTTGGGCATGAACACTTCGCCCCGGACAATCAGCCGTTTGGGCGCGCCCTGGAGGGTCATGGGGATGGTGTTGATGGTTTTTAAGTTCTCGGTAACATCCTCGCCCACATTTCCGTCACCCCGGGTTGCACCCCGGACAAATACACCGTTCTCATATTCCAGCGCAACGGAAAGGCCGTCGATTTTCGGCTCAACGGAAAACCGGGAGTCCGGATAATTTTCCAGAGTTTTTCCGATAAATTCCGTCAATTCCTCAGGGGAAAACACATCCTGCAGGCTCATAAGGGGCACGGGATGCCGGTACTTTTCAAATTTACTCAGCGCCTCACCGCCCACCCGCTGGGTGGGAGAATCCGGCATAATCCACTGGGGATTGGCCTTTTCCAACTCCTCCAGTTCCCGCAGCAGCCGGTCATATTCAAAGTCGGGCATGGTGGGCTCGTCTTTTACATAGTACAGATAGTTTGCTTCTTTCAGTAGCTGGGAGAGCTCTTCAATTCTCTTTCTGGCTTCCATAGTCTCCTCCGGTTTGAAAAAATGTGTCCGGTACCTGACCGACAATGATGGTTTCCGCAACCACAACGTGACTTGCCACCGTAAAGCTCTGGGTTCTTCCCAGAACCAAAATTGCTACATCCACGCTGATTTCCATGGTCAGCTGATGGAGGGTCTGGTTGATTCCCGCCTCGGTAAAATGGCTGGAAAAAGCAGCATCGGAATTGCGGATAGACAGAATGTGTACCGGAATGGCCGGCCCTCTGCCGGAGAGGACCTCCGGGAAGAACAAACTTCCCAGAGGAATTCCGATACTGCCGGTATCAATGGCAAGGATTTCGTCGTTAATGAGGTTTAAAATACTGGTTTTCAGCCGGTTAACCTCACTCATATTGGTTTTCAGCGCGGTGATTTTTCCGTTTAAATCCTTTTCAAAATAAACAATCCGGTCATACTGGATATTGCCGGTATCAATTTGCCGGTCAATGGAATCGTTGATCAGATCCGAGGTGGCATTTCGCACCTGGGTTTCCGCCAGAGTGCGGATGGTGTCCCGGTACTGAATCCGAAAGGCAATGTAAATTACAACCGCCATACATAGGATAACCAACAAAAACCGACGCGCTTTTCGCAACCACCACCGCATAGCATCACCCCACAGAGTTTATGAGGCGAAAAACGGGAATATTACAGTTTTTTAATATGAGCGGAGGCAGTTTTTGCCATTAGCCGCTTGGTGCCGATCTGGTCAAAGGCAATCTCCAGCAGCGCATCGCCGCCCATTTTCATAACCGACAGAACCATACCCCGGCCAAAGGCGGTGTGCTGAACCATATCGCCTTTGTTCAGTTCAATATAGGTAGTTTTCTCCGGTGTGGCATAGGTAACAGGCTTGGGTTTCTTTGGAATCTGCCAGTTCTGGTAGGCGGCAAAATCTCCGAATTCAGAGCGGTAGGCGCTCTGTTTGGGAGCAGCGCTACCCTTCCGCTCAATCTCATCTTGGGGGAGTTCCTTTAGGAATCGGGAGGGCAAACTGGCGCTGGTTCGGCCATAGAGCATTCTTTGCCGGGCATGAGAAATAGTCAATGTCTTCTTGGCCCGGGTGACGGCAACATAGCAAAGCCGCCGCTCCTCTTCCATTTCCTCCCGGTCACCGATGGATCGGCTGCTGGGAAACAGTCCGTCCTCAAAGCCTACCAGGTACACATTGGGGAATTCCAGACCCTTGGATGCGTGCATGGTCATCATCACCACGGCATCGTCCCCTTCGTTGTATTCCTCAATATCGGTATACAGGGCAATTTCCTCCAAAAAGCCTTCCAGCGTCGGCACTTCCGCATTCTGGGTGTAGGAGAGAATGCTGGATTTTAATTCCCGGATATTCTCCAGTCTGGACTGGTTTTCTACCGTGTCCTTGGCCTTCAGCATATCTTCGTAGCCGGTGCGCTTCATGACTTCCTCATAGAAATCCACCAGACTCATGCCCTCTTCCAATAGCTGGGCAAGCTCCTCAATGAGGATGGAAAACTGCTTCATTTTTGCACCGGGCTTTTCCAGGGGAGCATAGGCTTCCGGATTGGAAAGAACGGTATACAGCGGCACCTGCTCTGCAGTAGCCAACCGAGTGGCAGTTTCGAGCGCCTTGGGGCCTAACCCTCTGGGGGGATTGTTGACAATTCTGCGCAGGCGCAAATCGTCGGACCGGTTATTGATGACACACAGGTATGCCAGCATATCCTTGATTTCCGCCCGGTCAAAGAACCGTGTACCGCCGATGATGCGGTACGGAATTCCGTTGCGCTTGAAGGCATATTCCAGGGCGTTGGATTGGGCGTTGGTGCGGTACAAAATGGCATGCTCGCTGAAGCCCTTGCCCTTGGTGGCGGAGAAGATTTTCCCGGCAATGTAGTTGGCCTCCGCGCCTTCGTCGGGGGCCTCATAGACAGTAATGGGGTTTCCTGCGCCGTTGGCTGTCCACAGCTTTTTACCCTTACGCCCGATGTTGTGGGCAATAATGGCATTGGCTGCGTTGAGAATTGCCTGGGTAGAGCGGTAATTCTGCTCCAGACGAATCACTCTTGCCCCCCGGTACTGCTTTTCAAAGTCCAGAATATTCTCAATTGTTGCCCCCCGGAAGCGGTAAATGCTCTGGTCATCGTCGCCAACCACGCAGATATTTTCGTAACCGCCGGCAAGGAGCGAAGTGAGCAGATACTGAAGATGGTTGGTGTCCTGATACTCGTCCACCAGCACATACCGGAACTTCCGCTGATAATAGGTTCGGATATCTTCATGCTCCTGCAAAAGCTTAACGGTGAGCAAAATAATGTCGTCAAAGTCCAGCGCGTTGTTCTCTTTCAGCTGCGTCTGGTACTTTTTGTACGCCTTGGCAATGGGCAGAAGTTTCAGGTCGTTGTAATTTTCAACCCGTTCCAGCATTTCTTCGGGGGAAATCATTCTGTCCTTTTCCCGGCTGATGATGCTCAGGACATATCGGGCAGGAAAGGTCTTATCGTCCAGACCCATGTCCTTGAGGATGCCCTTCATCACCCGTTCCGAGTCATCGGAATCGTAGATGGTGAAGCTTCCGGTATAACCCAGATGTTCAATGTTCCGCCGAAGAATCCGGCAGCAGGCGGAGTGGAAGGTCATGGCCCAGATATCGTTGGCTGCAGGGCCAAGCATGGCTTCCAGCCGCTGCTTTAATTCACCGGCTGCTTTGTTGGTAAAGGTAATGGCAATGATGCTCCAGGGATCTGCCGGCTGAATCCCGCAGAGAAAATCCGCCCGGTGGCGGTCCATATCCGATAACACTTGGGGAATATTTTCCAGAAACAGAACATCCTCCTCGGATATGTAATCCGGGACTTCCCTGCTGTCACTGCCCCGGCCGAACCGCATCAGATTGGCGATCCGGTGAATCAGAACAGTGGTTTTTCCGCTTCCCGCGCCGGCAAGCAGCAAAAGCGGCCCCTCCGTGGTCAAAACCGCTTCCTGCTGCATGGGATTAAGGCTTTCAAACTGGGACCGGATATACGCCATGCGAGCCTGCAGAAATCTTAATTCATAGCTTTCGTTCATAATAGCACCTATCTTTGCTTGATAGGTCTATTTTACTCTATTTAGCGGTAAAGGTAAAGCATTATTTTCTATTTCAGCAGGTCCCGAAGCTGGGCAATCGCTTTCTTCTCAATCCGGGATACCTGAACCTGGCTGACGGCCAAAACCTTGGCAATCCGGTCCTGAGTCATGCCGTGGAAATACCGCAGCTTGACCACGATTGCCTCCCGATCAGGAAGATTGGAAATGGCCTGCCGCAGGGAAATCCGTTCCACCAAAGTATCCTCTGACTCTGTATCGGAAAGAATATTCTCCAGAGAAAAACCCTCTTCACCGGATTCCCGCTGAATGGATTCCGTGGCGGCGGTGGCGGTTTCCGCTAAGGCGATTTCTTCCGGTGTCAGACCGGTTTGTTCTGCGATCTCGCTGATTGTCGGTTCTCTGCCAAGGGTGGCAGTCAACTGATTTCTCAGAGTCTTAACGACGGCAGCGCGCTCCTTTAGGGAACGGGATACCTTAATCGCCCCGTCATCCCGCAGGAATCTTCGGATTTCTCCCGCAATTTTCGGTACGGCATAAGTGGAAAACTGAGTTCCGTATTCTAGGTCAAAGCCCTCAACGGCTTTTAAAAAGCCCAGACACCCCAGCTGATACAAATCCTCCATGTCTGTTCCCCTACCCTGAAATCGCTTGGAAACAGACCAAATGAGCCCGGCGTTTTCCGTGACCAATTGCTCAGACGCACCCTTGTCTCCGCCCTGCGCCCGCTGAATCAGCTCCTCGGTATTACTCATTTGCGTCGCAGCAGCCGCCGGCGCATATGTACCGAAGTGCCTTTTCCCGGTTCGGAGGTAACATCAAAGCTGGTCATAAAGCTTTCCATGATGGTAAAGCCCATGCCGCTGCGCTCGGCACCACCGGTGGTGAACATGGGCTTTCTTGCCTGCTCCATGTCGGATATCCCTACGCCTTTATCCTTTACCACAATGTCCAGCACATTGTCCTTGAGAATCCGGCAGCGCAGGGTGATGATACCCAGTTCATCCGGGTAAGCATGGACAATGCAGTTGGTCACCGCCTCGGATACCGCTGTGCGAATGTCACCCAGCTCCTCCAAAGTCGGGTCCATCTGGGCGGCAAAGCAGGCAACTGCAGACCGTGCAAAAGCCTCGTTTGTGGATTTGCTTGGAAACTCCAAAATCATATAGTTGTTAAATTTCATGATGCAACCTCCTGAATTTCTACCAATTTATCGATTCCGGATGCTCGAAATACTCGCATCGGCTGGGGACAGATTCCGGTCAAAATCAGCTTACCTTCGATTTGTGCCATGGCCCGCAATGCGTTGATAACCACGGCAATTCCTGAGGAATCCACAAAGGTTACTTCGGAAAAATCCAGACTGCAAATCTCCGGCGTATATGCTTCAATCTTCCCCAAAATGGCGTTAATACAGTCCTTTGCCCGATGGTGGTCGATTTCACCGGTTAAAGCAACTGTCAAATGTCCGTTTTCCAGATAACTGGTAAACTGCATGATATCTCCTCCTTTTTATTGTCAAACACAGTATATCGCTTTTGAATTGGATATTTCGTCGCATTGGGTAATATAAAAAACTTCTCACCAATCAAAAGATTGGTGAGAAGTATAAAAGATGGGATTATAGATTTTTAAGTGCTTGTTCGCTCTGCTCCAGCTGAGCAATCAAATCCTTGGTGCGCTGGGCCTTTTCCCGCTCTGCGGCAACCACAGCCTCGGGAGCCCGGGATACAAACTTTTCGTTGGAAAGCTTGGCTTCCAGAGATGCCAGGAATTTGCGGTTGGTTTCCAGTTCCTTACCAATCCGCTCCAGCTCTTTGGCAACATCCACCAGCTGACCCATGGGAATATAAAGCTTTGCATCAGCAGTGGCGCAGGTCACCATTCCGTCCAGATTCTCCGGCTCCTTGGTAAGCAGGGTCACCTTGTCCGCATAGGCAAGGCGCTGGATAAAGCCCTCGCCCTCGGTAAATACCTGAGGCTTGGCGGTAAGCACAAACAGCTCAGCCTTCTTGCTGGGGGGCACGTTCATTTCCGCCCGGCGGTTCCGGATGGCGCGAATAGCGTTCATCACGGATTCCATCAGGGTTTCTTCTTCCTTAAATGCCAGCTTCTGCTGATACTCGGGCCACTTGGCAACGATCAGCGCATCTTCCTCATGGGGCAGGCTCTGCCAGATTTCTTCCGTAATGAAGGGCATAAACGGATGCAGGAGCCGCAGAGTCTGGTCAAGGACATAGGTCAGAACAGAGATGGCAGTCTGCTTACGGCTTTCGTCCTCGCTGTACAGACGGGCCTTGGTCAGCTCGATATACCAGTCGCAGTAGGTATCCCAAATAAAGTCGTACATCTTCTGCACGGCAATACCCAGCTCGTACTTTTCCAGATTCTCGGTAACCTCGGCAATCAAGGTATTCAGCTTGGACAGCACCCACTTGTCGGCAATTTCCAAAGCGCTCTCTTCCGGCAGACGGTTTTCAGCGCCCTCGGAAAGGTTCATCATCACATAACGGGAGGCATTCCACAGCTTATTGGCAAAGTTGCGCATTGCCTCACACCGCTCCACATAGAAACGCATATCGTTTCCTGGAGAATTGCCGGTAACCATGTTCATTCTCAGCGCATCACAGCCATACTTTTCAATCATCTCCAGGGGATCGATGCCGTTGCCCAGAGATTTGGACATCTTCCGGCCCTTGTCATCCCGGACAAGACCATGAATTAACACGGTGTGGAAGGGGGCTTTCTCCGTATGCTCAAGACCGGAGACGATCATACGGGATCCCCAGAAGGTGATGATATCGTAGCCGGTGACCAGAACATCGGTGGGATAGAAATGCTCAAGGTCCGCCGTGTTTTCCGGCCAGCCCAGGGTCTCAAAGGGCCACAGTGCGGAACTGAACCAGGTATCCAAAACATCTGGATCCCGCTCAATGTTGGTGCTGCCGCACTTTTCGCAGGCGGTGGCATCCTCACGGCTGCAGGTCATATGGCCGCAGTCGGCGCAGTACCACACGGGAATCTGATGACCCCACCACAGCTGACGGGAGATACACCAATCCCGGATGTTTTCCATCCAGTTCATATAGTTCTTGGTGAAGCGCTCGGGAACAAACTTGGTTTCGCCGTCCTTGACACAGCGGATGGCTTCATCTGCCAAAGACTTCATCTTCACGAACCACTGGGCAGAGATAATGGGCTCCACATCGTTGTGGCAGCGGTAGCAGGTACCAACGTTATGAGCATGGTCCTCAATCTGCACCAGATAGCCCTGAGCCTCCAAATCGGCGACAATTTTGGCTCTTGCCTCGTAGCGGTCCAGACCCTCGTACTTGCCGCCCAGTTCGTTTACCTTGCCGTTGTCGTCCAGCACCCGGATAATCTCCAGATTGTGGCGAAGACCAACTTCAAAGTCATTGGGGTCGTGAGCAGGGGTCATCTTCACGCAGCCCGTACCGAATTCCATCTCCGCGTAATCGTCGGCAACGATGGGAATTTCCTTATTGACCAGCGGCAGAATGACCGTCTTGCCGATAATGTGCTGATATCGCTCGTCGTTGGGGTTGACGCAGACACCGGTATCGCCCAGCATCGTCTCCGGACGGGTGGTGGCAACTACCACTTCCCCGCTACCGTCAGCCAGAGGATAACGGATATGCCACAGCTTGCCGGGCTTGTCCACATACTCCACTTCCGCGTCGGAAAGAGCGGTAACACAGTGGGGGCACCAGTTGATAATCCGGCTGCCCTTATAGATTAAGCCCTTTTCGTACAGAGAAACGAAGACCTCACGGACAGCCTTGGAGCAACCCTCGTCCATGGTGAAGCGGGCGCGCTCCCAGTCGCAGCTTGCGCCCAGTTTCTTCTGCTGCTGCACAATCCCGTTGCCGTACTTGTGCTTCCAGTCCCAAACCCGCTCCAGGAACTTCTCACGGCCCAAATCGTAGCGGGTCAGACCTTCCTTACGCAGCTCTTCCTCCACCTTAATCTGGGTAGCGATGCCGGCATGGTCCACACCGGGCACCCAGAGGGTGTTGTAGCCCTGCATCCGCTTAAAGCGAATCAGAGTATCCTGCAGCGTTGCGTCCATGGCGTGACCCATGTGGAGCTGACCGGTAACATTGGGGGGCGGCATAACAATGGTAAAGGGTTTCCTGGACTTGTCAATTTCCGGATGGAAATAGCCACCCTTTTCCCACATTTCATAAATTCTGGATTCTACCTGCTGGGGTTCATACACCTTCGGCAGCTCTCTTGCCATAATAAGCACTCCTTTCTCAAACAAAAAACGCCCCGAGCAAACATGCTCAGGGCGAAAAATTTCCGCGGTACCACCTGAATTCCCTTTCGGGCACTTAAAAGCTGTAACGGGCACACCCGCACTCCCCTACTGATGTTTCAAGGAGCAAGCTCCGGAGCGACCATCTGCCCATATTTCTGTGCGCTCGCACCAAATGCGCACTCTCTGAAAGAAATTTCGGGGCAGAACCTCTCCATCCAAGCATTTCTGGAGATAAAATACCACATTTCCAATTTGTTGTCAACCTTTAACATTTCCTTGACTTTCCCCAAACCCCCACATATAATATTTTCATAATCTTTGATTGTGAGTTGATACCAATGAAGCTATCTCTTGTCGTTCCCTGCTATAACGAAGCGGAGAATGTCGCTGCCTTTCAGGATGCGGTGATTTCCGCCTTCTCTGGCTGCGGATATGACTATGAAATCGTTTATATAGACGACGGAAGCAAGGATGCTACCCTGCACAATTTGAAGAAGCTGTATGCTGCCCAAAAGTGTCCCGTCAAGGTCGTTTCCTTCTCCCGGAATTTTGGTAAGGAAGCCGGTCTTTACGCAGGCCTTCAGCATGCCGAGGGCGAATACATCTCCCTCATCGATGCCGACCTGCAGCAGCGCCCGGAAATCGTTCGGGATATGGTGAAAATTCTTGAGGAGCAGGAACAGTACGACGTAGTTGCCGCATATCAGGACCGCCGGGGCGAAGGCAAGGTACTGTCCTTCTTTAAAAAGTGCTTTTATGCCGTTATCAACCGTCTTTCTGATGTCAATCTCCATGCCGATGCCAGCGATTTCCGTACCTTCCGCCGCTCCGTTGCGGAAAGTATTCTGAAAATGGGCGAGTACCACCGGTTCTCCAAGGGCATTTTCGCCTGGGTTGGTTATGAGACCTGCTTTATCCCCTACACCGCCTGTGAGCGCGCTGCAGGCACTACAAAGTGGAATTTCAAGAAGCTGATGAATTACGCCATCGACGGCATTATCGGCTTCTCTACCCGTCCTCTGCGGATTGCAACCTATCTTGGCGGACTGACTGCCTTTGCCGCTGCCATCTATTTGATTGTGGTTGTCTTGCAAAAGCTGATTGTGGGTATTGACATTCCCGGTTATGCCACCATCATCGTGCTGATTCTTCTTTTGGGCGGCATTCAGCTAATATGTATCGGCATCATCGGTGAGTATGTGGGCAAAACCTTTGAGCAAAGCAAAAATCGGCAGATTTATATTGCGAAAGAAATCCTGGTGGATACAAAAAGTGCTTCGGAATAATCCGAAGCACTTTTTTATTAGCCGTCGATGTTCTTCTTGACCTTCTTGGCAGCCTTTGCCTTGGCCTTTTCTTCCTGGGCCTTCTTGGCAGCTTCCTTGGCAGCCTCAGCGGCAGTTTCATTGGTGGACACAGCCCACTTTGCAAACTCAATCCGAACCTGATCAGCGCCGGTCTCCAGAACAAACTTGTCGTCCTTGACATTGACCACAGTACCGATAATACCGCCGATGGTGGTAACCTTATCGCCGGTCTTAATGCTGGCGCGCAGCTGCTCAGCTTCCTTCTTACGCTTGTTTTCGGGACGGATCAGCATAAAATAGAATACGCCAACCATTACAGCCAGCATGATGATGGTGCTCATCAGACCGCCGCCGGGGTTCTGGGCTGCATCGGCAGCAGCATCAGCAAGAAAATACAGCATAAAAAACGTCTCCTTTTGTAAATAAATCGTAATCATTATACCATTGAAATCCGAAATTGCAAGCAAAACTTAGATTCTCTGGGCTAATTTAACAGAATATTCATTCCGGAACTGGGTAAAGGTTCCCTCGTCCAGGGCATTGCGTATTTTCTCCATAAGATTGTTGTAGAAATACAGATTATGCATCACGCAAAGCCGCTGGGCAAGCATTTCCTCTGCAATAAACAGATGCCGGATATAGGCACGGCTGTACCGCCGGCACACGGGGCAATCGCAGTTAGGATCGATGGGATTTTCGTCCAGCTGATATTTGGCATTTTTCAGATTGATTGCACCCTCCCATGTAAACAAACGGGCATGGCGGGCATTTCTGGCAGGCATAACGCAGTCAAAGAAGTCCACACCCCGATATACCGCTTCAATGATATTGCTGGGCGTACCCACGCCCATGAGATACCGGGTTTTCTCCTTGGGCATATGGGGTTCCACTGCCTCGATAATATCGTACATTTCCTCCGCAGTTTCGCCCACGGCAAGGCCGCCGATGGCATAGCCGGGCAGGTCCAGATCCGCAATGCGCTTCATGTGGTCTACACGAATGTCCGCATAGGTGCCGCCCTGATTGATGCCCCAAAGCATCTGCTGTGGGTTTACCGTATCCGGCAGGCGGTTTAAGCGGGCGTTCTCTTCCTTGCAGCGAACCAGCCACCGATAGGTTCTGTCCACACTCTTTTGCACATAGTCTCTGGGCGCAGGATTCTCGATACATTCGTCAAAAGCCATGCAGATGTCGCTGCCGAGATTGGACTGAATCTGCATGCTTTCCTCCGGACCCATGAATATCTTCCGTCCGTCAATATGAGAGGCGAAATACACGCCTTCTTCCTTGATTTTCCGCAAGGAAGAAAGGGAAAATACCTGAAATCCGCCGGAATCCGTAAGAATCGGACCGTCCCAGGTCATGAATTTATGGAGTCCGCCCATTTGTTTCACAATTTGGTCACCCGGCCGCAGGTGCAGATGATAGGTGTTGGAAAGCTCCACCTGACAGCGAATGGTTTTCAAATCCTCTGCGCTGAGGGCGCCCTTGATCGCCCCCTGGGTACCCACATTCATAAATACCGGCGTCTGGACAGTGCCGTGGGCGCAGGTAAATTCTCCCCGACGGGCTTTACCCTCGGTTTTTTTCAGTTCAAACATAGATAACCTCACAATATCAGCATCGCATCGCCAAAGCTAAAGAAACGATACTTTTCTTCAACCGCTTTTTCATAGGCAAAAAGTACATGCTCCTTGCCGGCAAAAGCGGAAACCAGCATAACAAGGGTGCTTTCCGGCAGATGGAAATTGGTAATCAGACCCTGCATAGCCTTAAATTCATAGCCGGGATAAATAAAAATGTCGGTCCATTTGCTGGCCGGTGCAAAGCTGCCGTCCGGATTCACAAGAGATTCCAGGGTACGGCAGGAGGTTGTGCCCACACAAATGATTCTTCCGCCATTGGCCTTGGTTTCGTTTAATATCCTTGCCGTCTCCTCCCCCATCATACACAGTTCGCTGTGCATACGGTGGCTTTCCACGTTATCCACCTTTACGGGACGGAATGTGCCCAAACCCACATGAAGGGTTACAAAAGCTGTCTTGACACCCTTGGCCCGGATGGCATCCAAAAGTTCCGGCGTAAAATGAAGTCCGGCGGTCGGTGCTGCAGCAGAGCCTACCTCCCGGGAATAAACAGTTTGATACCGCTCATGGTCGGAAAGTTCCGCCTTAATATAGGGTGGCAACGGCATCTTCCCCAGCCGTTCCAAAACCTCCAGGAAAATGCCGTCGTAGGAAAACTCCACCACCCGGTTGCCGTCTTCCTGAACCTCACGAACGACGGCGGTCAATTCTCCGTTTCCGAACACGACCTCACTGCCAACCTGCATTTTTCTGCCGGGCTTACAAAGGCACTCCCATTTCTTTCCGCCTAGATCCCGCAGCAGCAAAATCTCCACAGCACCGCCGGTGGGTCTGTGGCCCAGCAAACGGGCAGGCAAAACCCGGGAATCGTTCATCACAAGGCAATCGCCGGGCTGAAGATATTCGATTACATCGTAAAAGTGGCGATGAGACAGATTGCCGGTGGCTCTCTCCAGAACCATCAAACGGGATGTATCCCGCTGCTGCAGGGGCGTCTGGGCAATCAGCTCCTCCGGCAGATTATACCAAAAATCATGGGTGTTCAATACGGTTATCCTCCGACATGTGACTTACTTTTGGATAGTATAGCGCAAAATTTGATATTTTGCAACAGTTTGCTCCCCACAGAGAAAAGGCCGTGGGGAGCAAATCATTATGCTTTCTTCTTGCGAATCACAAAGAACACTGCAGCGCCTGCCCCAGCGCAGGCAATCACAACAATTGAAGCAATGATCCATGTCATGGAACCTTGGTTGTCTTGGCCGGAAGCATCATCTGGCTCACCGGAGGTGGGCTCTGTGGGAATCGTGGCAGCAACAGTACCTTCTGTAGTCTGGGATTGGTCAGGCCGGGATGTTTCAGTCGGGATACTGGCCTGAGTTCCCTCGGAAGGCGGATTGGCGGTGCCTTGGGTGGGGGCTGCGGATTCTGCGGGCGCCGTAGCCTGGGTTGTTGCCTGGGTTTGTTGCGTCGGATTAGTGGTGTTTGCAGGATTTGTGGGGTTAGCGGGGGTGGTGGGAACCGTCGGCTGCGTGAGTTGTGTGGGAGCCACGGTAGACGCCTGAGTAGGTGTCGTAGTGGGAGCCTGTGTAGCAGTTGTCGGCCGCGTTGTCGGCTGTGTGGGCGTTGTAGGTGGGGTAGCGGCAGTAGAAGCCGTGGGCTGCGTTGGCGCTGCTGTTGCCGTTGTAGGCGCTTGGGTGGGCTGTGTTGCGCCGGAGCGCAGCTCACCGGAATATGTGACATGATGCTCGTGACCCAACTCGATCAGACTAATTTCATAGGATGTAAATCCCAGCTTCTGTCCAATGGTTGCATAATGTTCGTTGAACCATGTATTGAAGTCATCTCCATGGTAGTGAATTGTACAATAGTAAACCGCCTGGTTTCCGTTCCTGGATTTTAATTCGAAATAATCCGCAATATCGTCGTCAGACATTAAGGATTGAATATCGCAAACGCCTTTTCCCCGGTTCTTTATGAAGAACCGGTAGTTGTCATGGCTGCAGCTAGAAGGAAGAATTTCTCCGGCGTCCGCAAAATGGGTGTTTTGCATTTCTCCCTTACTCATGTTCAGATATTCATGAAACAATTCAGCGCCCTGATCGTCCCAGGTGACATCCGTGTAGTAACACTTTCCGTCCAGCCAGACCAGATTCCAGGCGTGAGGAATCAGAACGCCCTGAGGATTATAGGACTTACCGCTGATATAGGCGCAGCGGATTCCCGCCCGGGTCATCAGCAGCTGATAAGCCCGGGCGTAACCGGCGCAAACTGCTTTGCCGCTGACCAATGCACCATAGGAAGTCTGATGGTCGCCCACTTCCAGATACTCTACATTGTTCACCAAATAATCGTGAAGCCCGTGGGCTATCTCATAGTCAGAAGGATTTCTGGGCAAAGTGGCTAGGGCTGCGGAAACAGCCTGCTCCAGCTTGGATTTGGCATTATTCAGCTTTGCGCTTCCGGCTGTAACCGTCTCCCCTGCCACAGAATAGGCGCTGGGTATCAAGGTTACGGTAGTGCCGGATACGTTTACTCTGTAGCCGCCATGATACCAGAAATATTCGGGATAGTCCTTGAGGACCATTTTCTCTGCCTGCTCAATTTCATCGAAAAGGGCAGAAACGGCATCTTGTGAAATTGCGGGGATTGTAAAGGAAATCTCCGCCTTTGCTTCGCCAATTCCTGCCGCAATGGCATGATATGCGCTGCGCTGAATTTCCGTAGTCAGCAAGGAATACCCGTAGCGTTCTTCCTCAGCCGCCTGCACCGGTAATGCGGTATTGCACAAGGAAAAAATCAAACACAATACAGTAAGCATAAGAATCCACGATTTTTTCACAGAAACCACCTCAATATTGTAAAATCTGATTACATTGTATCCATTCCTGCAAGAAATGTCAAATGACGATATTGCACGGTAAAGTTTTCTTTACATACACTGGCATGGAGGGATTTAATATGAGAAATGTGTTGTTTACAGGGGTTTGCACTGCTCTTGTAACCCCATTTTTAGGGGATGTAATCAATTATCCGATGCTCAATCGACTTCTTGACCGTCAGTTGGAGGCGGGCATTGGCGCTTGCATCATCTGCGGAACAACGGGAGAAGCGCCAACACTCTCAGACGAGGAAAAGCTGGAACTGTTCCGAAGGAGCAAGGAGTTTGTAGGCAAAGACATGAAAATCATTGCCGGCACCGGCTCAAATTCAACAAAACACGCCGTAGAACTGAGCAAGGCGGCTGCACAAACAGGTGCAGACGGTCTGTTGGTGGTCAGTCCATATTACAACAAAGCATCATCACGGGGCATCATTCAGCATTACGGGCTCATATGCAGTGAAGTGAATCTGCCGGTAATTGTCTACAATGTACCATCCAGAACGGGACTGGATATTCCGGTAGAGGTTTATGAAGTGTTGTCCACGATCTCCAACATTGCCGGCATTAAGGAAGCAAGCCAGAGCATTTCAAAGATCGGAAAAATTCGAAGGATGTGTCCGGATTTGCCCCTTTGGTCCGGTAATGACGACATGATTACGCCGATTATCTCTTTGGGCGGACTGGGTGTGATTTCTGTACTGAGTAATGTAGTACCAGAAAAAGTTAGACTTTTGACCGAGGCGGCGTTGGCAGGCGACTTTGATACTGCAGCAGCCCTGCAGGCTGACCTAGGAGAGCTGACCGACGCCCTGTTTTGCGAAGTAAACCCCATTCCTGTGAAAGCGGCAATGAAGCACATCGGATTTGACTGCGGTGGCTGCCGTCTGCCGCTTACAGAATTATCAGGTGAAAGCATCGCTTATTTAAAAACGCTTTTGACGTAAAAAATACCCCCAGTCGGGGGTATTTTTTATAAAATCTTCTGTATTGATGCCAATGAGTACGGTCATAATATCCGGCTTAAGATTAATGACATCACTCTTGATACGGGCATATAAATCCGTGCTGCGATTACCGCTGATACCACGGTTCAGAATCCGGTACTTACCGGGATAATCTACAGCGATCTTACCTGCTGTCATGGTTGCATAGCCGCTACCTGCGAATGTTTCTGAGGTGCGAATACATGGTTTTCATTGAACTCCTCCATCGCAACTTAGGTAGTGGGTTGCTCAGGCAAAATGAAATAGAAGCCGCAACCCGTGTACATACCACCGACATAGACACAAGCCTTCAGTTGGTCACCGTACCAGATTTGGCTGATAGGCAGCAAAGAATTCGTGTTGTCAATAGTAAAATAGCCTTCCAGAGTTTTCCCGTCACCAATGCCATCAACCTCATTACCACTCATATCCATGAAATACAGGCGGTCAGACATGATGCTGGAACACCCCTTCTGATAAAAGGTCCAATTAATCCAATCAAAAGATCTTACACCGGTCTTAGCAGAAATGGTGCAAAATACCTTCAGTTCATAGTTGCTGTCCAGCTCCAGCTTCGTAATGGTCATTTTAACCTCGTTATCGGGGTACAGGTCATAGGTCGTGCCTACATCAATAATCTTAGAGGTATCCATCCTCTCATAAATAGGACCATTTAGGAAAACCTCATGCGCCTGTTCGTAATGCTCCGCAGGGACAAAATTGAAATAGTATACACCTTTCAGCATGTAGTAGCCGTAGCCAACGGAAATGTTGACCTCATCATCGTTTTGACGATCATCGGCCTGCGTATGCAGCATGAGGCTTTTTTCGCCTTCCGTGTAGGTAAATGTGCCGTTATCGTTAAAATACAGGGCTTGAACTCTGGGAATGGTGTCCCAACCGGAGTTGTCTGATTTGTCCTCAAAGCGGACCGTACCGTCCTGGTTCAAAGTCATGGTAAGCTTGTCGTTACCTTCCCACACCCAGGTACCGTAGGGGCTGAAGGCTTCATCAGGAGGATATGTCTCCGCAGGAATCGTATACGTTGCGTCAGAGGAGGTACCGCCCTGAGTGTTCTCCTGGACTCCTCCCTGGTTGCTGTTGCCTAGATTGCTGCCACCAGGCTGCAAACCGGTATTCTGGCCGGAGCCAGCTTCTGAACAGGCTGCAAGCACTAGCACCAAGCACAGTGAAAGTACAACTGCTATGATCTTTTTCATCTAAATACCTTCTTTCAGTTTTATTATATTACATAAGGATCGCCTTGTGGAACACCTTTTTACCCTTACGGATTTTCACGCCATCTTTCAGCATTTCTTCCGTGATGGTGAACTGGGCCGCAGGGACTTTTTCGTCATTGACAAACACACCGCCTTGCTCCACCAGCTGCCGCGCCTGCTTGTTGGAGGGGGCCAGGCCGCAGTGAACCATCAGAGTCAGAATGCCGATCTTGCCGTCCTGAAGCATGTCAGCCGGCACAGCGGTGGTAGGCATATTGGCATCGTCACCCCCGACCACAAACAGCGCCTTGGCAGCCGCCTTTGCCTTTTCTGCTTCCTCCTCACCGTGGACAAGCTTGGTCAGCTCATAAGCAAGGATTTCCTTGGCAGTATTCAGCTGTGCATCCTTCCAGTCCGCCATGGCATCAATTTCCTCCATGGGCAGGAAGGTCAGCATCCGGATACATTTGAGAACGTCTGCATCCTCCACATTGCGCCAGTACTGATAGAAATCAAAGGGTGTGGTCTTATTGGGATCAAGCCACACAGCGCCCTTGGCGGTCTTGCCCATCTTCTTACCCTCGGAGTTTAAGAGCAAGGTAATGGTCATGGCGTGGGCATCCTTGCCCAGCTTCCGGCGAATCAGCTCTGTGCCGCCAAGCATGTTGCTCCATTGGTCATTTCCGCCGAACTGCATGTTACAGCCGTAGTGCTGGAACAGGTAGTAAAAGTCGTAGGACTGCATGGGCATGTAGTTAAACTCCAGGAAGGAAAGGCCCTTTTCCATTCTCTGCTTGAAGCATTCCGCCCGGAGCATATTGTTGACGGAGAAGCAGCCGCCAATTTCCCGGATAAAGTCCACATAGTTGAGGTTCAGCAGCCAATCAGCATTGTTTACCATCTGCGCCTTTCCCTCGCCGAACTCAATAAACCGCTCCATCTGCTTTTTGAAGCAGGCGCAGTTATGGTCGATGGTCTCCTTGGTCATCATAGAGCGCATATCGGTTCTGCCGGAGGGGTCGCCAATCATGGCAGTGCCGCCGCCGATGAGGGCGATGGGGCGGTTTCCTGCCATCTGCAGCCGTTTCATCAGGCAAAGGGCCATAAAATGACCAACATGCAGAGAATCGGCAGTGGGGTCAAAGCCGATATAGAAGGTTGCCTTGCCGTTGTCAATCATATCCCGGATTTCGGCTTCGTTGGTTACCTGGGCTATCAGACCTCTGGCAACCAGCTCGTCATACAGTTTCATAGTTCATTCCTCCAAAAAATAAAACCCTCTGTCCAAAATGGACAGAGGGCGTAAAATACGCGGTACCACCTCTGGTTCGCCTGCACCTCACAGTACAGACCTCAAAGCGTCTAACAACGCTTCACGCGATATCGGGCGTACCCGTCCTCCCCTACTAAGCTGTTCAGAAAGGCCACTCCGGGAGGTATTTCACCGAACTTGCCCCGTTGCCTTGCACCAACCGGCAACTCTCTGTCGGGAAAGGAATCGGTTACTTGTTCCCATCACTGTGTTACTGGCAATATGATAGCCAAAAGATTATCATTTGTCAAGAAATATCTGCTCATTCTCCGGTAAAGCAGGGCAATTCCGTAAGAAATGTGGGGTCAAGCAAATCCCAGCGGCGAAGATAAACCAGCTGATCATCTACATAGGAATATTTTTGGTTATCAGATTGCGTCAGCATGCCGGTAGCCTCACCGGTGTAAACCTCCATATGAAGCATTTCCGTCCCGCTGTCCGCCCGCAGAATCGTACCGATTTTTTGACCCTGGGTTACATAGTCCCCTGCTTCAACAATTGGGTCAATCTCGCAGTAACGCAGGATTGATCCATCATCATTCAGAATCTCTACTGCCATGGTATTTTGATAAAAGCCGGCAATCCTTTGGACCGTGCCGTTGGTTATCGCATATACCGAAGTACCGTGCGGTGCGACAAAATCCACACCGGCATGGGCCCGGGCTCCGCTGCTGCGGGAGGATGCAAACCGCCTGGAACCGGTAATTTCCCCAAATTCCGCTTTTAAAGGAGAAGTCCAGGAAGTGCGGGCCAATTTTCGTAAGGCCGCAACCACCGGAGCAAGTCCTTCGTCCTCAGGGTATGTAGCCTCTGAGGTGGCAGGAGTAGTTGTCACCTGTGTTTCCGGCAGAGGGCTTCCGGTGGGAAAGGAAGAAACTGCCACTTGTTCGTCAGAAGGCGCTGTAGGCATGGGTTGGTCACCGGTTCTGCCGGCTGTCGCAGCCACAAACAATACCACCGCCGCGAGGATCCATATATATTTCTTCATGGAAATCCTCCTAGCCCTGCAGCATTTCTTCTGCACTCTTAAGGGTTATCTGGGTAATATTGGCGCCGCCAATCATCCGGGCCAATTCCTCCGTACGGCCTGCCCGGTCCAAGGGCGTAACTGTTGTATAGGTTCTGCCGGACCGCTCGGATTTGGCAATCAGCATGTGGGTTTCGCCCATGGCCGCAATCTGGGGCAAATGGGTAACGCACAAAACCTGCTTATTCCGGGCAACGCTGCGCAGCTTCTGAGCTACCTTCTGGGCAGCACGGCCGGATACACCCGTATCCACCTCGTCAAAAATCAATGTTCCGATCCGATCCTGCTGGGCAAGGACATTCTTCATAGCCAGCATGATTCGTGCCAATTCGCCGCCGGAGGCCACCTTGCTCATGGGCTTCAAGGCCTCGCCTGCATTGGCGGACATATAAAATGCCACGGCATCTGCACCGTTTGCCGCAAGCTCTGTTTCCGTAAATTCGCAGGAAAACTGAACCTTCGGCATATCCAGCTGGGAAAGCTCAGAAAGAATCTGCTTAGAAAGTGCGATAGCAGCCGTCTTGCGGCTCTGACGCAGCTTTTTTGCCGCATCCCATGCCTGTTCCTCGGCAGCAAGGAGTTTCTCTTTCAGCCGGGCCAGGCGGTCGTCAGCAAATTCGATTTCGTCCAGCTCCTGCTTCGCTTTATCCAGATAATTGAGAATTTCCTCACAGTTAGAGCCGTATTTTTTCCGCAGCCTGTGAATCACATCCAAACGCGCTTCAATGGTTTCCAGTTCGTCTCCGGAATAATCCAGCTCCTCCCGGAAAGAGCGAACCTCCTCAGCAACATCCTGCACCTGATACATCAGGTCAGTCAGCCGCTCCCGCAGAGGATTATAGCTGTCTGTGAATCTGGAGAGCTTGGAGAGTGACCGCTCAGCCATGGACAGCAGACTGAGTGCGCCGTCAGAATCATCGTCACCGTCTAAATAGACTGCGGCAGCGTTCATACTGTCGGAGAGCTTTTCCGCATTCTGCAGAATTTTACGACGATCCTCCAGGGCTTCATCCTCCCCTGCTTTCAGCTCCGCCTTCTCAATTTCGGCAATTTGATAGCGCAGGGTTTCCATGCGGCGAAGCTTTTCTCCCTCGTCCATGGTCATGCGGTGGATTTGATTTTTCAAATCCGAAACCGTACGGTATTTTTCGACGTACGAAGCAAGCAGCTGCCGGTTTTCTGCATAGTCGTCCAAATATGTAAGATGATTATTTTCGTCAAACAGGCTGGCGGAATCGTGCTGACCGTGAATGTTGATCAGCTGAATGCCCAGCTGCCGGAGAATGGAAACGGTGACCAGGGCGCCATTGACCCGGCAGACATTTCTGCCATCCAGAAAGATATCCCGCTGAATGACAGTTTCCGAATCGTACGGAACGCCGTTATCGGCAAACCAGGGATACTCGGTTACCTCGGTAAAAATTGCCCGAACAGAAGCCTTTTCCGCACCGGTACGAATCATATCCCGGTAGGCCCGCTCGCCCAAAATGGCAGAAATGGCATCAATGACAATAGATTTACCGGCACCGGTTTCACCGGTCAGCACATTAAAGCCCCGGTCAAAGGAAATATCCGCCTGCTCAATGACGGCAATATTTTCAATATGCAGAACGCTCAGCAAGGCGAACACCTCCCTTTTTGTCAGCTCAGTAAATTCCGGATTTCTCCGCAGAATGCAGCGGCAGCATTGTTATCCCGCATGACAATGAAAACCGTATCGTCACCGGCAATGCTTCCTACCACAACACTCAGATTCATGGCGTCCACTGCCGATGCCGCCGCAGAAGCAAGACCCGGCAGTGTTCTGACAATAATGATGTTCTGGGCGTAGTCAAAATTCGTGATACACTCCCGGAAAATGGTGTTCAGTTTGCTGGAAAATGTTCCGCCAACCTCGCTGGTGGATGCGGTATAGCGGTAGGTTCCGAAGCTTGTCAATTCCTTGACAATCCGCAGCTCCTTAATATCCCGGGAGATGGTAGCCTGGGTGCTCCGGAAGCCTGCATTTTGCAGCTCCTGCAGCAGCTGTTCCTGGGTTTCCACATTCCGGTTGGAGATAATCTCCATAATCTTTGACTGTCTTTGATTTTTCATATATGCTCCCTCATTTCCGGAACTTCATGTTCACAACGTCGAAAAAGCTGTGAGGCTTCAGCCGAATCAGCTTGGTCTGGAGGTTGGATTGTTTAATGACAGCAGTATCCCCCATATTCATCTTCAGCGCCTTGCCGCCGTCAACACTCAGGAACGCATTGCGACGGGCGTTCTTGGTAACCTCAACGGAAATCACCCGTTTGTGGGAGGTTACAATGCTGCGGTTGACCACATCGTGGGCGCAAATGGGGGTAATCAGCAGGCTTTCCGTCTCTGGCTCTACAATAGGACCGCCGGCAGACAGAGAGTAGGCAGTAGAACCGGTGGGCGTTGCCACGATTACACCGTCACCGCTGCATTCCATTGCCTGAACACCGTCGCAGGAAACACTTAAATGAACAATCCGGGCAATGGCACCCTTGGAAATGACCACGTCATTTAAGCCAATATCGTGGAAAATAATACTCCGGTCCCGGTAAACCGACACATCCAGCATCATTCTGCTTTCCAGGGTGTAATCGTCATTCGCAAGCCGCTTCAGTTGATCCAGCTCCGAACTTTCCAGCTCCGCCATAAAGCCCATTGTGCCAATGTTGATGCCCAACACGGGAATTCCTGCCCGGGTGGCTGCTTTTGCGGTATACAGAATCGTACCGTCGCCACCGAAGCAAATGATGGCATCCGCGCTTTGAATTTCTCTGTCAAACCGGTGAAAATGCAAATCCCGGGGCAGCGCAAAGCTTCTGTCCACCTCGAAAGGCAGGCAGATCCGCCCCTCAATGCCGGCTTCTCCAAGAACCTTCAACGCGGCACGAACCGTCTGAAAATCCTTATCCCGATAGGGATTGGGTGTCAATATTACTTTTTTCATACCTTCACCCCTTCAGTGCTTCATGTGCCTGGTGTACCAGATCAGCGGTATCCGGAACAATGCCGGTTTGCTTTTGTAAAGTCAGATGACCCAAAAATTCAATATTCCCTTCCGGTCCTTTTACCGGAGAGAAAGTCAGTCCCAAAATGGTAAATCCAAGGGATTCTGCCAGGACTACAAAATCGTCCAAAACTTCCTTGTGAGTCTCGGCATCCCGGACCACACCCTTTTTACCAACCTTTTCCCGACCGGCCTCAAACTGGGGCTTAATCAGACAAAGGACTTGGCCGTCTTCTTTCAGAAGTTCCTTAATGGCAGGAAGAACAATTTTCAAAGAAATGAAACTCACATCAATTACCGAAAGATCCAGGGGCTCTCCCAGATCTTCGGGCGTTACATAGCGGATATTGGTCCGCTCCATCACCACCACACGGGGATCCGAGCGGATTTTCCAATCCAGCTGACCGTAGCCCACATCAATGGCAAACACCTTGCTGGCACCCTGCTGCAAAAGGCAGTCGGTAAATCCGCCGGTAGATGCGCCGGAATCGCTGCAGACAAAGCCGGTAGGATTCACGCCGAAATACCGCAATGCCTTTTCCAGCTTCCAGCCGCCCCGGCTGACATAGGGACAGGTTTCTCCACGAACCTCAATTTCCACCGATTCTTCATAGGAAATACCGGGCTTGTCCGCCTTTTGTCCAGCCACATACACCTGTCCGGCCATGATAATGGCTTGGGCCTTTGCCCGGCTGTCGGCATAGCCCAGTTCCGTCAGCAGAACATCCAGTCTCTTTTTAATTTTCATGTTCTGCCACCTCCTGAATGCGCCGGGCGATGGAATCACCATCCAGCCCACACATATGGTAAAGTTCGTTCACTGCGCCATGGGTCACATATTCATTGCCCAAATTCATGCCATAGACAGAGCAGCCCGGCAATTTGTATGCGACCTCTGCGTGAATACCGGAGCCGCTTGCGGTTTCCTCAACAACGAAAACCGGCTTGCTAGCAGGTAAGAACTTCTTAATTTCTTCGGATACAATATCCAGGCTTAACAGCCGAATAACTGCAAACTCCAAACCTTTTTCCCGCAGAAGCTCACGCGCCTGCAGGACGTTGTTAATCATCGTTCCGTAGGTCACAATGGCGCCGTCAGCACCCTTGCAGTGACAATAAATGTTATGATTCTCCGTCCATGCACTGTCGGAATAGCCTAGGTCTGCCCCTCTGGGATACCGAACAGCAACCGGTGCGTCATATTCTTCCACTGCCCAAACAAGCATATCAGAGAGTTCCTTGCAGCTGGCAGGACACAGAATCTTCATGCCCGGCGCTTGACGAAGAAATCCAACATCAAAAACACCGTGGTGGGTTTCTCCGTCCTCGCCCACAAGGCCGGCCCGGTCCACCGCAAAAACGGCATGGAGCTTCAACATACAGATATCCTGCAGAATCTGGTCGAAGGAGCGCTGCAGGAAGGTTGAATACAAGGCAACCACAGGAATCATGCCCTGCTTGGCAAGGCCGCCTGCCATGGAAACGGCATGCTCCTCTGCAATACCCACATCAAAAAGCCGGTCCGGATGTTCCTTCAGGAAACCAAGCAGACCGGTGCCGCCGGGCATTGCCGCGGTGATGGCGCATACCCGACTGTCATGGGATGCCAGTTCCGTAAGTGTACGGCCGAAGGTTTCGGAAAATGTGGTATTCCCCTTCCCCAAGGTTTCTCCGGAATCTACATCAAACTGACCGACACCATGAAATTTCGAGGGCATTTCCTCCGCAAATTTATATCCCCGGCCCTTTTGGGTCATGACATGAATCAAAACCGGACGGTTCAGATTACGGGCTGTCCGCAAGAGCGCAATCAGCTCCGGCAGGTCGTGTCCGTCCACCGGTCCGATATAGGTAAAGCCCATGTGCTCAAACATAGTTCCCTTCAGAACCATACGCTTGAACACATTTTTCAGCATACTGGTGAGGCGGTAGACAAATCTGCCGCCGGGAATTTTGTGCAGGAACGTACGGTAGCGCTCCTTGATATAAAGGTATTTTGCCTTACTGCGCAGGCGGGAAAAATGCTGGGCCATGCCGCCCACGTTGCGGTCAATGGACATTTCGTTATCATTGAGAATGACCACTATAGGCTGCCCGCTGTCACCGGCATCGTTCAGACCCTCGTATGCCATACCGCCGGTGGTTGCGCCGTCACCAATTACCACGCAAACGCCGTAGTCCTTACCCTGGAGGGTTCTTGCCCGGGCCATACCCAGGCCAATGGAAACGGAAGATGATGCGTGTCCTGCCACAAAAGCATCGGTGTTGCTTTCCAAAGGCTTGGGGAAGCCTGCGATGCCGCCAAATTGACGCAAATGAGAAAAATCCGCCTGGCGACCGGTCAGCAGCTTATGGACATAGGACTGATGACCAACGTCAAAAACCAGACGGTCAATTTCCGTATTATATACAGTTTCCAGAGCAACTGTCAGCTCTACAATACCCAAATTGGAGGCCAGATGACCGCCGGTTCGGGCTATATTGGCGATGAGGAATTCCCGGATTTCCCCGCAGAGGATTTCCATTTGCTGAGGATTCAGCTTTACCAAATCGCCGTGGCCGTGGATGGTTTCCAAGATTGCCACAGTATTACACAACCTATCTTTATTATTTCTTTCGCTTTCCGGGCAGAACAGACAGCGTATGTACCATTCTACCAACGGCATAGACAATTCTAGTGGAGGAATTCACGGCAAAGGTCTTACCGATTGCCTTTCCGCCAACCGTCAGTCCGGCTACCAGAGCGGACATGATCAGGGAGATCATTCTGGGCCAGGAAAATTCAAAGCTTTGAAGAATTTGAACTGCGATGGTAGCCGATGCGGAACCGGACACAACACCGCAGATATCGCCTACCACATCGTTGCAGATGGAGCTAACCTTTTCTGCCTGCCGCAGAAGCCGGATTGCTTCCTTTGCACCGGGCACCTTACGGGCAGACATGGCGTGGAAGGGCGCTTCATCGGCAGAGGTCACCGCAACACCGATAATGTCAAAAACAATACCAATTAAAACAATTGCCAGAAGAATCAAAAAAGCGGTAACCATACCGCTGGCGCCCATAACCTCCTCGGAGACCAGGGAAATGATACCGGATATCAAGATGGTTACCAGAAAAATCGTGATGACCCAACGGACATTTTTCACCTTATGTTTTTTTGAGTCACCGGAATCCGCTTTTGACACAATGCATTCTCCTTTTTTATAAAAAAGACGGCGACAAACAGGATAAATCTTACGGCTTAGGTCGGGTTGATTTTCTCCGCACAGAACCTGCCGTTGCCGCGCAGGCCGTTTCCGTTTGATCCGTACGCACGGGTGTTGCCGTGCCCGAGTACCCGATTGCCACTTAGTCCGTACTGTAATCCCCTGCTTGCCCAGTTACGACAGCCTAGGTGATTTCCACAACAGAACAAATCTAGTCTTAGCCTCTTTTGCAAATATGATTTCCAGAAGCAATATCGCAGAATGCTATGGCCGTAGCATCTGCGCGTCCTTCTTTCCCAACATATTCACTCAAGGCAGGCTACACTGCACACAGCACACGATTCTGTGCACCGCCTTGCAGGTTCTTACCTGATTCGTACGCGAAGCGGCTTCCAAACAAGTGGAGTTCTCAACTTCGTCGCACAAGCTTCAGGTCTCCGCGGAAACTGGGTCGTATGCCCCATGCCATTGGAGCGCGCCCAGAAACCTTAACCCCCAGCACCCACCCTAAACTGGGCGTAAAAAGCAGACACCAGGGACTTCATCGATGTGCCCTTCATAGGATTTTTAGGCCCTACCTGGAAGAGACCGTTCTGACTAGGATACTGCGCCGTCGGGTTGTATATTAACATAAATATTATGAATATACAAGTATTTTTTCAAAAAATCCACAAATATTTAAGCTTTATTCATTTTTTGAATACGGATGTGAAAAATCCCCGCCGGGTTACCGGCGAGGATCGATTCACAATTCTTGCTCCATTAACGCATCCAGATAGTCCAAAAATTCTCTGCTTAGCTCCACTTGACCTGTTTTGGTTTCGCTGGGGAGCAGCCAGTGGGTAATGTCTGCCTGATAGATATCCACAAATTCCTCGCAGCCTCTCCACCGCATACTTCTGACCAGCTTGTCACCGTTGTAAATGTACATCCAACGGTTCTCCTGAGCAGGACACAAGCCTGCCCGGTTGGCAACCACAAAGTGTTTTGCAATATATTGAACCGTGTCGGGGTCGGTGATGGTGATTTCCTGTTCCCCTACGCGGTAAACAATCCTGTCCGCGGTGACAACAGAATGCTTATCAAATACAACAGATATACAGCTGCCCCCGGTAGAATCAAACAGGCCAAAGTTAACGGCAACAAAATGGGGAACGACCAATGCTGCAGCGACTACACATACTGCCAGAATGAGTAACCACCGATTCTTTTTCTTGAACATACTTCCCATCCCCTTTCTTATTTCATGCATTACATATTTTCCAAAAACCATTCCTCCACCAAATCGCTGTGAGTCACAACGATTTGAATATCCTCTAGCTCTTCCCGGGTAAAAAAACGCAAATCCTTGGACTCTGCACTGATGGTCATTTCCGGTTCAAGGTCTAATTCCAGCGTAAACAGAACAATCACCATGCGCCAGATACTGCCGTCCTGATACGCGGCTATTCGCCCCGGCTCTCCATACACTTTACGCTTTACAAAACGTTCCTTAGGTACGCGAATACCCAGTTCTTCACGAACCTCCCGGACAATGGCATCAATCGGCTCTTCTTTTGGTTTCACACCGCCGCCTACCAAGCCCCAGGTGTCGCTGTCACGGCGCTTCTCCAGCAAAATCCGGTTGTTGCAGGTAATAATCACATTGGCACCCAGATGGGCAGGACGGGTTGTTTTGGGTGCATTGGGATCGTTTCTGTAGAATTTTACAATGGGCATTTATCTCAACTCCTTACTGTTACTATATCATATGTCCTACGGATAATCAATACGGAGCCGAGGGGAATCGATTTTCATTTATCTTATCTGTATCTTTTATTCACATCCGTCCACATCCAAATGGATGCGTCCGGATGTGAATGGAATCACCCACGGACTAACCAAGTGTCCACCGGACACTTGGTTGCACCAGTGTGCACACTGGTGCCGTCCTTTCGATTCCCCTTCCCCCGGCTCCACCACAAAAAAAGCCGCCCGAAGGCGGCATTTTTTGTGGTGGAGCCGAGGGGAATCGAACCCCCGTCCGAAAGCAACTTGGAAGGAACTTCTCCGGGTGCAGTTTGTTATTTACATTCCCTCATTCCGGCGGAAACAAACATCCTACGGAAATCAGTAGCTTCATGATACATGGCATGGGCAAAGCTTACCATACGCACGTTCTCCACTCAAATCACACCCGAGCCCGGCTCGTGGACCTTCCGGGGCGGATGCGCGCCTAATTAGGCAGCGAATGCAACAGTATTGTTGTCAGTTAAATTTAAAAGTTACCCGTTTTATCGTGGTCAGGTGCCACGACCCGCTATTCCAGCCTCACTACCCCCGTCGAAACCAGTACGGCCCCGTATGGGGTGGGATATCCGCTGGAGGATATCCCACAAATCAATCAAAATCTTCCGTAGGGATCGGCAAGCTTCTTGGGCTCGGGATATACTTCGCCGTGGGTATCCACGGTAATGGAAGCAATCTTCTGCTCCTGCAGAGGTCTATCCTGCATGCCGGTCTTGGTGGCGGCAATAGCGTCCACCACCTCCATACCGGAGGTTACCTTGCCGAAGGCGGCATACTGACCGTCCAGGTGCTTGGCATCCTGGTGCATGATGAAGAACTGGCTGCCGGCAGAATTGGGGCTCTGGGAGCGAGCCATGCTCAGCACGCCCCGCTTGTGCTTCAGGTCGTTCTTCACGCCATTGAAGAAGAACTCGCCCTTGATGCAGTATCCGGGGCCGCCCATGCCGGTACCATCGGGGCAACCGCCCTGAATCATGAAACCGGGAATCACGCGGTGGAAAATCAGACCGTCGTAATAATTATGGTTACACAGGTCAATGAAATTATACACGCTCTGAGGCGCTACATCGGGGTACAGCTCTCCCTCGATTACGCCGCCGTTTTCCATGGTAATTTTAAAATTCGGATTTGCCATATCAATATCTCTCCTTCATTGCACGGTCGATTTGGCGCTTTGCGTCCCGTTCGGCCGCAGATTGTCTTTTATCGTACAGTTTCTTACCCTTGCACAGACCGACTTTCACCTTCACCCGGCTGCCCTTAAAATACACCGACAGCGGAATGATGGAATAGCCGTCCTGCTTTACCTTGCCGTAAAGGCGCATGATCTCCCGCTTATGCATGAGAAGACGACGGGGTCTGCGGGGGTCACGGTTAAAAATGTTGCCGTGATCGTAGGGGGAAATATGCATCTGGTTTACCAGAAGCTCCCCGTCTTTGATGCCGCACCAGCTGTCCTTCAGGTTCAGCGTTCCTGCACGGATGGATTTGACCTCTGTGCCGCAAAGCTCGATGCCGGCCTCGTATTCTTCTTCTACAAAATACTCGTGACGTGCCTCCCTGTTTGTGGCGGCAATCTTGACACTTTGCTTTTCCATAGGCTTCCCTCCTTGCAATGGGTATTATAACATATTTGTCAAGGAAATAAAATGTCTGAAAAGCCTTTCTATTTTGAAAAATCTATGCTATCATATAAAAAAGGAGGATGGATTATGAAAGTATTGATGATCAACGGAAGTCCCCGCCCCAAGGGAAACACCGCTATGGCGCTTAAAGAAATGGAAAACATCTTCGCGGAGGAAGGAATTGAGGTTGTCACTGTCAATGTTGGCATGAAGGATGTCCGGGGCTGTATTGCCTGCGGCGGCTGCCGACCCTCCGGCAAATGTGTATTTGACGATGTGGTCAACGAGATTGCCCCCATTTTTGAAGAATGTGACGGTCTTGTGGTAGGTTCTCCCGTGTACTATGCTTCGGCAAATGCAACGGTCATTGCCGTTCTGGACCGGCTGTTCCACAGCACAACCTTCAGTAAGCTGATGAAGGTGGGCGCATGTGTTGCCGTCGCCCGTCGGGGCGGCGCATCTGCAACCTTTGATATGCTGAACAAGTACTTCACCATCGCCGGCATGCCGGTGGCCTCCAGCCAATACTGGAACAGCGTCCACGGCAGCGCGCCCGGAGACGCGGAACAAGACGGAGAAGGTCTGCAGACCATGCGCGCTTTGGCCCGGAATATGTCCTTCCTGATGAAATCCATTGCCCTGGGTAAGGAAACCTACGGCCTGCCCCCCGAGGAAAAGCGAATCTCCACCGATTTCATTCGATAACGCAAACCCTCCGGCTTGTCCGGAGGGTTTCTCTTATTTCTTCAGTAAATCCAATAATTCTCCGCAGTCCGCCAAAACAAAATCCGGTTTATCCTGGGAGTTTGCCAGAATCTGCGGCGTTGTTTCCCCGCTGAGAACCAGGACCGTGGTAACACTGGCGTTGATTCCGGACTTGATATCCGTATAAATCCGGTCGCCAATCACAACGGTTTCCTCCTTGGTGCAACCCCATTTCTCCATTGCAAGGTAAGGCATCAGCGGTTCGGGCTTGCCGATTACCAGCGGGCGTTTACCGCTGACATTATAAAGCATATCACACACACTGCCGCAGTCCGGCACACTGCCAAACTCCGTAGGGCAGACATAGTCGGGATTGGTGGCGATATAGGGAAGCTCCCTGGTGCAAAGTAGCTTGGATACCGCCTCCAACTTCTGAAAAGTCAGTTCTGTGTCAAAGCCCATAACGATGCACTGGGTCTTGTCGATGTCCTCGCTGATGGAAAATCCGGACCCTGCCAGTTCTTCCTTAAGGGAATCCGTACCGCAGACATAGAGGGTTTTTCCCATATGGTGCTGCTTAAGATAGTGGGCCGTTGCCTGAGATGAGGTAAGAAAATCCTCCTCAGCAGCGGCAATTCCCAGCTTCTCCAGCTTGGAAACATAAGCGGAAACACTCTTGGAAGAATTGTTGGTCATGAACAGATACCGGCCGCCTATGGCGCGAATGGTGCAGAGCAGTTCCTTTGTAAAGGGAAACAATCGGTCACCCAGATACAAGGTCCCGTCCATATCAAACAAGAACAACTTTTTTTGACGCAGCGAAGATACTTCCATACCAATCTCCCAAGACTTTTTTCTTTATTCTATCGGATTGGTTAAAACTTGTCAATTGTCGTATTTTTCCCAAAAGCGCAGGACAGCATTCTGATATCGCTTGGGCTCCAAATAATAACTCATACCATGGTCTGCTCCCGGTACCACCAGAAGCTCTTTGGGCGAGCGGCAGCAGCCGTAATTCTCATAGGACATGGACACCGGAACAAAGCTGTCCGCCTGTCCGTGAACCAGCAGAACCGGCAGACGGGTATTTCGTAAAGCCTGAGTGGTCGTGTGCTCCCCTGCCCCAACCTTCAGCCGTTTTTTGCATAGAAAATCCATCATCCGGTTGGTCATAGGCATGTGAAGGTGCAAATTATTTTTCACCACGTGCTGTCCGATTGCCTGAATGGATGTAAACCCGCAGTCGGCAATCACACCCTTGACCTGCTCCGGCAGAGCAAGGTCAGATGCCATTAATACGGTGGTCGCGCCCATGGAGACCCCGGCCAGATAAACAGGAAGTATCCCTTGAGATTCTGTAACCGCCCATTTTGTCCAGGCAAGGCAGTCGTGGCGCTCCAATACGCCGAAACCGATGTATTTTCCATCGCTGTTGTTTTGCCCCCGCTGTTCGGCATACAAGACACTGCACCCTTGGCGTAGGAAAAACTTCCACACCATGCCGAAATCGTGGAGCCAATCCGATCGCCAGCCGTGCATCGCAATCACAATCCGTTTCGGATCACGAGCCGGCAGCCAATGCCCCTGAAGGCGAGTGCCGTCAGCGGATGTAACGGTAACCGCTTTGGTTTCTACTTTCCGAAACCGGGCGGCGCACAAATCCCGATATTGCATAAATTCCACATTATCGGCAGAACCTTTGATTCGTTCCCTGTTTTTTGGAGTGTCCGCTATTTGATAGTCTCTGTCAAAGGCAATCCTGCCTAAGTGACCCATTGCAGCGTAATGGGCAATTCCTGCGGCCGCAAGCCCGGCAACGGCGATGGACGAGCCAAGCGCAATACGTTTCCCTGTTTTTCCCATAACGACACCCCTTTTCGATGTTAAAGTATTCCCGCTTCAGAATCGGTCATACCATGAATATGCGTTATGGGATAAATATTGTGAAAACCCAGCCTAAGGGCATTACTTCCTTACAGAGTGTTGCCCGAAGACTGGGTTTTGTTTATGTTCTTCGTTGGGTCAGCTGGATTGCGAGGGCCTTCATTGCATCAGCATCTTCAAATGCAGACAGCGCTTCCAGCGCATAGTCGGTGTATTTTTGTACCAATTCCTCGCATTTTTCAAGGCCGTAGAGCCGGACAAAGGTATTCTTTTTCTCGTCCGTGCCGACCCCTTTTCCCATTTCTTCCTGGGTTCCGATGACATCCAGCATATCATCCCGAATCTGAAACGCAAGGCCCAGACCAGCCGCAAATTGGCAGGCGGCATCAAACTGAGCCTCTGTACCGCCGCCGGCAAGTACGCCCATGGCGCAGGCAGCCCGAATCAAGCCGCCTGTTTTCCGGCTCTGGATATCCAGCACCTCCTGCTCAGAAAGAACTCTTTCCTCGCTCATAATATCCAGCACCTGGCCGCCTACCATGCCCAATGAGCCGGCACATTCGGAAAGCACACCGATGGCATCCGCCAAAGTGCTTCCGGAAACCTGAGCCGTTGCTGCCACCGAGAAGGCATCAGTCAGCAGCGCATCGCCGGCAAGAACCGCCATAGCCTCACCGAACACCTTGTGATTGGTGGGTTTTCCCCGACGGAAATCGTCATTATCCATGCAGGGCAAATCGTCGTGAATCAAGCTGTAGGTATGGATCATTTCAATGGCAGCTGCAAAGGGAGCTGCGTTTTGCCAGGGCGCGCCGCACATCCGGCAAAATTCATAGGCAAAAATCGGACGCAGCCGTTTGCCTCCGGCAAGCAGGCTGTAGCGCATTGCGTCAAAGAGTTTATTCTGGGGCTCATCAGAAAACCTGCCGTACCACTCCGCAAAGAAGGTTTCAACATGTTCCCGATACTCAGAAAACCGCTCGTCATACTTCGTCATCCGCAAAATCCTCCATCACCGGGCTTCCGTCCGGGGCAACGGAAATTTTCTGAATCTGCAGCTGGGCATCATCCAACTGTCGGCTGCAGAACTTGACCAGTTCCGTTCCCTCCTGAAACAGCTTTAAGGATTCTTCCAGCGCTACATCGCCCCGCTCCATGGCACGGACAATCTGCTCCAGTCGCTGCATGGCAGCTTCAAAGGTCATAGTTTTCTCACTCATCTGACATTTTCCTCCGTATCGGTCACCTGCGCACGCAGATTGCCGTCCTGCAAAATAAGCTCAATCCGGTCGCCCGGCTTTATCTGCCTGACGCTACGAACAACGGTTTTGTCCTCTGTACGCGCCATGGCGTAGCCCCGGGTCAGAACCTTCAGCGGACTCATGGCATCCAGCTTGGCGGTTAATTCAATATACTGCCGTTTTTTCCGGTCCACATTCTGATTTTGTACAGAAAGCAGCCGGTTTTTCAATAAATCCAGATTCTGCCTGCGCTGATTCACATAGCCCATAGGGCTTTGAAGCGCAGGACTTGCCCGCAAGGCATTTAATTGCTGCCGGGCAGCCTTAACCTGCCGGTTCAAGGATACCGTCATGGCTGTTAGGTGGCTGTCCAGAACCTGCCGCAGCGCCTCTTGGTCCGGAACAGCAAGCTCCGCGCCGTTGGAGGGTGTTGCCGCCCGCAGGTCTGCAACATAGTCACAAATCGTCACATCCGGCTCGTGACCAACAGCGGATATCACGGGAATCCGGGAATCATATACCGCCTGAGCTACCAATTCGTCATTAAAAGCCCACAAATCCTCAATGGAGCCGCCGCCTCTGCCCACAATCAGCAGGTCTGCCAGATTGTGATAATTGGCATAACGAATTGCGCCGGCAATCTCCGGCGGCGCTTCCGCACCCTGCACCCGAACCGGCATCAGCAGAACCTTGCACAGTGGATACCGCTTGCGCAAAATCCGCAGCATATCATGAATGGCCGCGCCGGCAGAGCTGGTAACGATGGCAATGATTTTGGGATACTTGGGAATGGGCTTTTTGTGGGCAGGGTCAAATAGTCCCTGGGCCGCCAGCTTTTTCTTCAGCGCTTCAAAGGCAGCATGTAAATCTCCGATGCCGTCCATAGCCATAGCTCGGCAGTAAAGCTGATAGGCGCCATCTCTGGGGAAGACAGTAACATTGCCCATGGCAATCACCTTCATGCCGTTTTCCGGACGAAAACGAAGGCGCATGGCATTGCCTTTAAACATCACACACTTCAGCGCACCACCTTCATCTTTCAATGTGAAATAGTGGTGTCCTGAGGGATAGAGTTTATAATTGCTGATTTCGCCCCGCACCGCAATCTGGGTCAGCATGGGGTCAGCATCCATCTTTGTGCGGATATATTCGTTGATTTGGGTAACGGATAAAATCTGCTCCATATTACCCCTCCTGAAGCCGCTGGGCCAGCACTGCCACGCCCATGGCATTGTCTGTTGAGAAAGCAGGCTCGGCAAAAATCGGCTGATAAGGAGCAGCCAGCGTCCGAAGCATGGAATTAGAGGCAACACCGCCGGAGAAGACAATCTCCAATCCGGGATACGCCTGGAGAGCATGCTCCGTAGCGGTCAAAACAGCGCGGCACACACAGCTTAATGCAAAAGCCGCAGTATCCGCCGGTGTGTTGCCGGCCGCATAGTACTGCTCCACCTTATTCTGCATTCCGGACAGAGAAAACTCCATACCGGGACACTTTACGGGGTATCCCTCTGCCTTGGTCGCCTCCTGACCAAGTTTGTCAAGGTGCTTGCCCGCAGGAAAGGGCAAATCCAAAAGAATGCCCGTGCGGTCAATCAGCTGACCGGCGGAAATATCCGTTGTGCCGCCGATTCTGGTACACTTCACATTCTTCCCCTCCGGCTCCACAAGCAAAAGCTCTGTAGTACCGCCGGACAAATGCCAGGCAAGGTGGGGCTTATCCATCAAATCAAGACGGTTTGCGCTCCAAAGCGCAGCTGCCACATGACCCTGCTGATGGGAAACCTCATACAAAGGCACGCCCAATACATCGCTAAGCATTTTGGCATGGGAATAGCCCACCAAAAAGCAAGGCATGTAACTGCCCTCCACCGCTCTGGGGCGTGTGGAAACGGCGATTGCGGCGATCTTATCCCTGCAGACATGGGAAAACAGCCTGCCGGAAAGCTCCGGCAGGCTTTTGGTATGGTGAAAAACAGCATCGGACTGACGCAGACCCAGCTCCCCAGTCTTCACCGGCAGCAGTTGGGAGCAATTCTCCCCCACCTGTCCGTCCAGATAGGCAATGGAAGTGGTGTAATTGCTGGTGTCAAAACCAATTACGCTCATTTTGTTTCCTCAGCAGAAAGTCCCCGGGCAAAGGAACCTAAAATACCGTTGACAAAGGAACCGGTATCGTCGCCGTCGTACTTTTTGGCAAGTCGAACCGCCTCCGACACAGCAACGCCGGTGGGAACATCTTCCACATACAAGATTTCATAGATGGCAAGCTGCAAAATCGCTCTTGCCAGACGGGAAATCCGGCTAACATCCCAGCCAATGGAATACTTGCCGATGTGCTCGTTCAGCAGCTCCTGCCGGTTGGCAACCCCGGTGACAACGCTGTCTACATAGGCAACCTGACCCTTACTGGGGCGGTCGCGGTAGATTTCATTTTCTTCTTTCAGAAGCGGATAATATTCCTTTTCCAATCGGGCGGTAATCACCGCATCCGGCTCATCCCCGGTAAAGCCCTGGGAATAAATCAAATGCACAGCCAGTTCTCTGGCGTCTCCTCTGGTCATAGGGAACCCTTACTGGCGGGCAATGCCGCAAACATTGATATTCACTGCGACGGGCTTCACGCCGGTCATGGACTCAATGGCAGCAAACACGCAGTCCTGAACTGCCTTGGCAACGGTCACAACCGTGGAGCCATAGGCAACCACCAGGTTGCAGTCCACACTGACCTCATTGGTCTCGGAAATGGAAATCTTCAGGTCCTTGGACCAGAGCTTGGAAGGGTCAATACCGGGCTTATTTCCGATGCAGACAACGCCTTCTACTTCCTTTGCTGCATGGGTAACGATGGCGGCAACCGTCTCCTCAGAAATCATGACAGTGCCATTATCCTGAACCTGTGTAATATACTGCTTGGATTCTGCCATGGAAAAATCCTCCTGTTTCTTTTCATGCGCATTTCGGCATGATACTTTTGTATTAGTATACCAAATCCCATGGGATAAGTCAATCTGTAATATTTTGTTACTTTTGTATCCAAATTGTCGCCATATTGTAATCGAATTTTTGTTGACCACCATATATTGGGCAGATTATAATATGGGTACAAACAGAAAAACATCGGTTTTCTGCAGAACTTGACAAAGGGAAAGGAGAATGGATTTATGAAACTCAAATTAGAATCCGCCCTGTGGTCATGTACACTTTGCATTCTCTGTGTACTAATGGCAATGCTGCTGGTTCGATAAACGGAAATTGGCTGTGCTGGGCACAGCCAATTTTTTATTTCACTTCCACAACCCGGATTTGGGCTACGGTATAGTCCGACTGGGTCAGAACGATGTCGGTAATAACCGCAACATCTTCCTTTTGCATTCCGCCCTCCGGCGCTGCCACCGCAATGCTGATTCCCTGATCGGTCATATAGGCTACACAGTCGGCATAGCCCTTTGCGATCACCAGACTTTCAATCTGCGCCTCTGTCAGCGCGGTCTGGATAATCTGCTCCAGCTTTTCATTGGATTGCTCTGCCTGCTCCGAATCTGCGTAGGACATTGCCTCCTGCAAAAGCTCAACAGCGCTGTCCCGGGCCTGCTGTCTGGAAAGCCGGACAGCGGCAAAGTAATCGGTATAGGTATCCTCCGGGTCTGTGACGCCGCCCACCTCAATCACCAGACCGTCTTCAGACATGACCTTTTCCGAGTCCAGCACCGCTGTCAAATCGTCAACGGTTTCATCGTTGGTGTACATCCAGTTCATGTAAATTCCGGCGCATACCACCACCAGAACCGCCGCGGCAATCAAATTCTTCTTCCATGTATTCATAGAAATGCTCCTCCCATTCATTTCATTTTCAATACCACAATTTTATCGGTTCCAAGGCCAGTAACCTTGGAAACAGCCTCAATAATACTCAGTCGAACAGACGCATGACTTGCGCCCTGGCATACCACAATCACCCCTTGATAGGTTTGCGGAAGTACTTGCTGAATCAAACCCTGCTGATTCCGCTTTTCGTCCGTTATAATTACGGTATCCATACGGCCCCCGGAATCCGAATCCTGCTGATAAAGGGTCAGCTCTCCCTCGGCAACCGTAATCATGACGGAAACCTTTCCTGCGCCGGAAATCTGGGATAGAATCGACGCAAGGCGCTGCTCCATATCGGGTTGGGTTTCAGCCTGCGCACCGACGGGTGCTTCAATCCGGTTTTCTGTTCTGCCGGGAATCAGCATCAGCACAACGCCCAATACAAGCACCAGTATTGCGTATCGGTATCTGCGCCAAAGCTCTGCGCATTTTTCTTTGACTAGCCTGATATCCATTCCTGCTCCTCAATTCCCAGTTCATTTGCAAGCCACGAAGACAGCACCTGCTTTGCGTAGGGCGCGATTCTGCCCCGTAGGGTCACAGCCTTTGGTGCGGCAAGATCATCCTCACGGAGTGTCACCGATACCTCCAGCGCAAGTCCCATGCTTTCCGCTTTGTCCAAAATATATGTGGTCGTCCGCTGGGTTATGACCTGCCGATACTGATTATTTACCTCATTTTTACCCTGATCTGCCGCCGCAAGAGCGTCTCGCTCAATATCCAGATGGAGGTTCTCCCAGGAATCAAAGGAAAGCTTGGCAAGTGGCGATACAATGCTGATCATGAGAAAAATGCTGCAAAGGATCTGTACCAGGTTGCCTTGTACTCCTTTCTTGCCAAGGATGCGAGTAACCACACCGCAAATCAGCGCCGCGCACAGCACACCCAATACATATTCACCCAAGGCGGTAATTATCCCATTCCTTTCATAAAACACAACGCGCTGATCATCAGCATAATGCAAAGGGATGCCGTCATCGCCAGCAGCATACCCATAGCCTCGGAAAAATGCTTAGTGAGCGCAGATATCCCCTTCACCGAGAACGCCTCACACAGCGTCGCTGTCAGCTTCAGAATCAAATAACAGATGCCGATGCGAAGGAAAGGCGCAATCCAGATCGCCAGAATCGCCAGCATACCATAAACACCCACTCCATTCTTAACCAGTCCTGCGCCAACAATCACAGCTTCTGAGGCATCTGACAAAATTCCGCCCACCATGGGAATCATTCCGGACATGGTCAGCTTGGTTGCTTTCACTGCAGCCTCGTCGGCTGCTCCGCTGATCACGTGGGTGATGCTCATGTAACCGGTGAAAATGTACAGTACCGTTTTCAGCCCCCAGGAGGTAAGCCATTTTATAAACCCAGTCAGCTTTTTCACAGCCTCCTGCCCCGTTGCTGTTGCAGCAATGCATAACGCCAGGAAAATGTACACAAGGGGTATCAGAAGGTTTGCAACGGCAGCGCTGAGCAGCGCATCAAACAGAGCCGTTCCGGTATAGAGAGCTGTAGAGGATGTCATCCCTCCCTGGGCAGCCAGCCCGGCGGTCATAACCGGCAGTAAAAGCTTTCCGTATTGACTCAGCTGTTCAACCGTATCTGCAGCGCACTGAATGAGGGATTTTGTTTCATTCATCAAAAGCAGCGCTACCGCAATCACTCCGGCAAATTCCACCGCAAATGCCGATTTTCCCGGCATATTTTGCAAAATCCCGGTGAGCATCGCTACAGCGGTTATGGAAAGGCATAGCGCCGCTGCGCCGGCAATCTCCGGTTCTGCTGCCTTGACCGCTCGCTTAAACAAAGTCCATAAGTCAGAGCCAAAGCCGGTAACCTCTGTTGGCATCAGTTCCCCCGCCTCGCCGGACGCCGGCGGAGCCGTCAAATCCAAAGCATTTGCCGGCAATGCCAAAAGAAAAATGAGCAGAATCATCATGATCAACCGTTTCATGCTTCCCCCACAATCTTCTGTACCAAATCCAGCAACGCGCTCATCATCGGAAGGCTGAGCCAAAGAATGACGCCGGTGGATAAGATCCCGATGGCCTTTGCCAGGGCGGATTCTCCGGAATCCTGACAAACCAATGCCGCTATTTCCGAAAGCATACCGATTCCGACCGCCTTCAGCATAACCCCCAAAAATTCCGGATCCAGACCGCTCAGCTGTTGCAGTCGCTGGATAAAGTCCACCACCGGCTCCAAATATGCTGCCGCGGCCACCAGCACCATACAGCATACCGCAAGCCCCAAAAGCAGGGTAATATCCTTCCCCTGCTTTTTCAGCGACAAACCCAATACCACCGCAACGGTGGCACCACCCAAAACCTGAAAAAACCGTTCCATCAAAAACCAAACAAGGTCTTGACCAGGTCGAACAGCTCGGATATCTTCTGTGCCACCATCATCAAAACCACCACCAATCCCGCAAGGGTTGTCATGGTTGCCTGCTCTTCCCGGCCGGAACGGGAAAGCACTTGGTTCAAAATCGAAATGATAATGCCAACTGCGGCGATTTTAAATACAAGATCAATATCCATAGCTTAAACCAGTAAAATCACCAGCGCCGCACCGGCACACAGCCCCAGTGTTTGATAGGATTTACGCTTGTCCTTTTGATTCTCCCGAACATCCGCCAGTAACTGCTCGGCGGATTTTCTTACAGCCTCCAATTCCCGCAGCTGCCCCTCCAAATCGAATTTCCCTAACGTTTCCCCCAGCCGGGAATGGAGCATGGATGCCGATTGGGGCAGCGGCAGGTGTTTTAGCACCATGTTCATGCATTCCGTCACATTTGGCAGCGTTTGCTTTGATAAAAGCTCAGCCAGACGGATGTACAGAATTTTCAGTTCATTTCTGCAATCCCCCGCCAATTCACACAGCTTTGGGAGCGGTGTTCTTCGGCAGGAAAGCTCATTTTCCATCCGGGTCATCAGGCGGACCGTATCCGCAAGCAGAGCTTCCTCCGTGCGAAGCTGACCTGCTTTCATAAAACCCACACAGGCGCAACCGGCAAAAACCAATGCCCCACCCAGCAGCTTTTGTATCATCGAATCATCCTTTCCGGGTGCCACACCTGATTGCTGTCCATTACCAGCAGCCAATCAAAGAGCCCCATTTCCACCAAAGGCCGATATATCCGCCGTTTTTGTAAGTCGGTCGGGCCGCTGCCGTGTACCGTTGCAAGCAGTCGGACACCGCACCATGCCGCATCCAACAGAGCAGCGCAATCCTCCTCAGCCGTAATTTCGTCCACTGCAATGCAGGTTGGTCCCATGGTTCGCAGAACCATGCTTAATCCCTGTGCTTTACTGCATTGAGAAAGCACATCGGTGTTTGGTCCTGCGTCAAATCCTTGAGGAAACAGCTCACACCGCTCGTCCACCACCGCAAGGCGCTCTCCCCGCTTACTGAGCAGACGGATTAAATCCCTGAGCAAAGTGGTTTTCCCACAACCGGGCGGACCCAAAAGAAGAATATTTCCCTTCAAATTAGCCGCTTTCTCTCCAATTCCCGGAAAATCCCGGGCAACACGGATACAAAGGGAGGTAATTTCCCGAAAACCAGTGATGAACTGACCTTGGGTGACCCCTTCCCCGCACAAGCCGATTCGGTGACCGCCCGGTGCGGTAAGGTAACCCTGGGCAATAGACGACGATGACCAGGGAGAATACCGGCTTGCCGTATTGGTAACAAAGGCAATGTCCTGGGCGGTTACGGTATGCGAAATGATTTGTATACCTTGCCCAGTTACAATTGAGATTGGCTTTCCAAGCCGAAATCGGATTTCCCTTGCGGAGTCCCTCCCCTGCTTGTCCACCTCCGCTCTTACGCATGGCGGGAGAATATTCAATAGGCTGTTCCACTGACATATCATTTGCATCACTCCTGGAAAAGCCTATGCAATAATTGTCCACGCCATGCCTATGGGCATAAAAATATCCGGCTGACAAGCTCTGTCAGCCGGATTCAGATAATCAAAGATGGGTTGCTTTCAGGATTCGCTGGGATGCGGGAGAGAAAACCAGATTGATGACAAGTTCCGGCAGGAAATTGGCAAAAATCAAACCGGTCAGGATATAGCCTGCAACCTCACCGCCCTGGGCCCATGCAGAAAGAACATCAATAAAGAAGGCAAGCATGCATGCAATGAAGATGCCGGTATTTACCACGGGACAAATCACAGCCGCTGCCACCATGGCCAGATACCCGTTCACGCCCTTCAGCCAGCGGTACACAAAGCCCGCTGCCAATCCTGCGAGAATTCCTTTACCCATAACCACCGCAAAGCAGAGCAAGGGGTTCGCCTGAAATACCATGGCGCCGCCTATATCCGCTCCGGTGATACAGTTGATGTACACCACCACGCCAAAGGTCGCGCCCAGCAATGCGCCTGACGCCGGCCCGAATGCCGCCGCGCCCAGCACAATGGGAATGAGCACCAGAGAAATGGTGAAACCGCCAACTGCGGGGATGACTGCGCTGACGAACTGGAGTACGACCACCAGTGCCATCAGCAGCGCAATGGATACCATGCGCTTGAGTTTGGGATTATGCATTTTCGATTCCTCCTTGCTGTCGCTCCGGCTATCCGGATGCGATGCAAATATTTATCTACAGCGGCAATGCCGCCTTCGATTCCTTATTCCTCTTCGTCCTGCTCTAAGTCGTCGAAGTCCATTTGGGCGCTTTCGCCGCCTCGCATGGCCGCCCATTGCTCCTTGGTAACCAGAATGGCTCTGGGCTTGCTGCCCTGGAAGGGGCCAACAATGCCCTTTTCTTCCATCTCGTCCACAATCCGTGCGGCACGGGCATAGCCCAGCTTCAACCGCCGCTGCAGCATGGAAACCGAGGCCTGACCGGATTCCAGGATCACATCCACGGCAGCAGGCAGCATTTCATCTCCGTCTGTCTCCTCAGCATTGGGTTCAACGGGAGCGTCCTGCTTCTTGTCTGCCTGAACGGCCTTGCGTTCAATTTCCTCCATCACCGACTGGTCATAGTTGGTGTTGAAGTTATTCTTCACATAGGAGGCAACCGCTTCCACTTCCTCATCGCTGACAAAACAGCCCTGCACACGAAGGGGCTTGCCGTTGCCGATGGGGGCAAAAAGCATATCGCCCCGACCCACCAGCTTCTCCGCACCCTGGGTATCCAGAATGATCCGGGATTCCATAGCGGAGGCCACCGCAAAAGCAATCCGGGAAGGAATGTTTGCCTTCATAAGACCGGTAATGACATCAGCGGACGGACGCTGGGTGGCAATAATCAGGTGAATACCAGCCGCACGGCCCATCTGGGCAATCCGGCAGATGGATTCTTCCACTTCCTTGGCGGCGACCAGCATCAGGTCAGCCAGCTCGTCAATAATGACAACCACCTGGGGCAGTTTGGTGCCGTCCATCTCCTGACTTTCGATAATGCTGTTATAGGATTCCAGATCCCGGACACCGGCATCGGACATGGCCTTATACCGGCGCATCATCTCGGTAACCGCCCACTGCAAAGAGCCGGCAGCCTTCTTCGGATCGGTCACAACGGGAATCAGCAAATGAGGAATACCGTTATAAATGCCCAATTCCACCATCTTCGGGTCAACCATGATGAGCTTCACATCCTCAGGGCTGGCCTTGTACAAAAGGGAAATAATGATGGAATTCATACACACCGACTTACCGGAGCCGGTGGTACCTGCGATCAGCATATGAGGCAGCTTTGCGATATTGCCAACAATGCAGCTGCCGCCGATATCCTTACCCACCGCAAAGGAGGACTTGGATTTGGCCCGGCTGAATTCGTTGGAGTCAATGACTTCCCTGAGGGAAACGGTAGTAACCGCCCGGTTGGGCACTTCAATACCAACAACTGAAATCTTGCCGGGAATGGCTGCAATCCGGACACCGGAGGCGCCAAGGCTCAGCGCGATGTCATCGGCACAGGTGGTAAGCTTATTTAAGCGAACGCCCTTATCCAGCTCCACTTCATACCGGGTGACACTGGGTCCCCGGGTAACATTGATGATATGGGCTTCAATCTTAAAGCTTGCCAATGTTTCACTCAGCCGGCGGGAATTCTCCCGCATTTCCTTGGTGGCATCCAGCATACTCCGGGAGGGGCTGGTGAGCAAGTCAATGGGCGGGAAGCTGTACTCAGGCTTTACAACCGCCTCAGCCTGGGCAATCTCCATAGCCACTTGAGCCGCAGATTCCGCTGCGTCACTGGCGGTAACCTTTTCCACAGGTGTAGCCGCAGGCGCAGGTTCTTCCACCTCCAGAGGCGGCATTTCCACAGGCTCGGACTCCCGGGCAGGTGCAATGGCCTCAGCGGTCAGAATCTCAATATCCTCATGGGGAACAAGGACACCCTTTCGGTCGGCAGCTGCAACGGGTGTGGAAACATCGGTTTCGATTTGACGCATCATATCGTCAACCGGATGCAAAGGCGCTTTATCCCGCTTGACAGGAGGCGCTGCCGGCTCGGGGAGGTCTTCCTCCATTTCCTCCATTTCCAGCATTTCAGCCTGGCGCTGCCGCTTTTGCTCCTTGTAGGCAATCCGCTTATTGGCAATGTGGTTCACAACCACTGCTGCAGGCTCCTGCCGCTCCTCAAATTCTTCTTCCTCTTCCCAATCGGGACGGGGCCGGTTTTGAATGGCACGGATAATGCTGGGAATGGTAATCTGGAATGCGCCAAGCAGCGTAAACACAGCACCAATCACCAGCGCAATGGTGGTAATCCAGAAGCCAAGCAGCCTGCGCAGCAGCAGCGCAATACCGCCGCAAATCAATCCGGCAGTCATTCCCTGGGCACCGCCGTCAAACAACGCGGTAACCACGGAAAAACCGGTAGGAAGGCCCGTAGAATCCAGGAACATCTGGCTAAGGCAGCCGCAAATGAACACAAAGCATACAAGACAAATTGTGCGAAGCTTAACCGGTCTTGCGCCGCTGAAGGCCTGAATCACAAATAAGTACAGCAAGGAAGGAATGGCAACATAAAAGCTGACCTCACCTACCAAACCCTGAATCAAACTGCGCAGAATTTTCACCGCAGCGCCATCCTCTGGAGTCAGGAAAATAATCAGAAACAGCAAAAACAGGCCAATGCAAACAACGGAGCTGACCAGACGGGTCGGCAGCCGAAAATCCGACTGCTGAGCAGCAGGCTTTTTGTCTGTTTTTTGTTGCTTCTTAGGCGCAGCATTCTTTTGGGCCTGCTTGGATGCAGCCGCCTTCTGCGCCTGAGACTTTTGTTTCTCTTTTGCCATAATGAACCTCCTTCTATGTCAGAAGATACAGAATCAGTGCCAAAAATGCGGCACCCCAGCAATAATAGGAAAATCCGGAGAATCCGCTGCGAACGGAAAGAAAACGCATACAGAAGATTCCCGTACAACCCCCGCCAAAGGCAGCTGCGCCGGCAAGCAGGAATTTCAGAAGATGAAACTGAATTTGCGTCGCGGTAACGATTCCGTAGATATCAAAGCCAATCCACAAAACCGCTGCGGGAATTGCCAACAGCAAAGCAAAATCCAAAGCGTACCGCCGGTCCGAGCCACGAAGCTGGGCTATGGTAAGCGCGCACCCCAGCCAGGAGATTCCGGGAACCACACCAAGACCGCAACCGGTGCCGATCAAGAATCCGTCCAACCCGGAAAGGGACAGAGAATCCTTATTGGCCTGGGGAAAATAAGGCGGCAGGTAAAGGATCATGCCGTTAACAATCATGACGATCGCCAGCAGCCACAGCTGATTGCTCACAAACCCAACAAAAGGATAGGCAGCAAAGCACAAAACAACCGGAACACCGGCAATTCTCAGCAGGCGAAGATCCAGCATGGATTTCAGTTCCGGCTGACGTTTGCGTTTTGCCCTGGGTGTGGAGGCAATCCTGCGCTCACGGTTTAATTTGCTGATATAATTGGTGCAGGATAACAGAACGGCCAGCACCATACCCATATGTACTGCCAGAGAGGAAATGGGATCCCATTCCTTCCCCAACAGCTTTAAAAACAAGGTTTGCTGCGCTCTGGCAGATATAGGCAGAAACTCTGCGAAACCGGACAGCAGTCCGTATATGATGCTTTCCAGCCAGCCCAGTTCCACACATTTCCCTCCCCTGTAAAACTTTTCACCTTATCATAACACAATTTTCTGGATATTTCCACCCCTATTTTTTCTGCTTCTCCTTTTTATCAATCATTTTGTGCAGAGCGGAAAGCGCGTCACTCAAGCCGCCCAGGCGGTCAATGAGTCCGGAGGAAACCGCTTCCTTTCCGTAAAGAATCGTACCAACATCCGTTGCCATCTCCCCCGTCGCCATCATATAGTGCTCGAAAACCTCCCGGCTGATTTTGGAGTTTTCCGTAACAAAATCCGCAATCTGCTCCTGAATTCGCTGGAAATAGCGGAATGTTTGGGGTGCGCCTACCACAAGGCCGGTCATGCGCACGGGATGGACGGTCATGCTGGCAGTGGGAGTAATAAAGGATTTCTTCGTGCAGACCGCCAAGGGAATACCAATGGAGTGTCCGCCGCCCAAAACCAGAGAAACGGTAGGCTTTTTCATGCCGGCAATCATCTCCGCAATGGCAAGGCCGGCTTCGATATCGCCGCCAACTGTGTTTAAAAGAAGCAGAAGGCCGTCTATTTCATCGCTTTCCTCAATTCCTGCTAAAAGCGGCAGAACGTGCTCATATTTTGTGCTTTTGCAGTTTTCGGGAAGAACCTGGTGCCCCTCTACCTGTCCAATGATGGTTAGGGTGTAAATATTTCCTTTGTCGCTGCGGGTTATATCGGAGCCCAGCTCCACAACCTGCTCCCGCTCCTGCTTTTTCATCTCCGGATTCTGATTTTCCATGGATAAACCTCCTGCATGATTTTTTATAGGATAACCCAAAACGGGAGCAATCATGCTCTTGCATTTTTCTTTGAGATATACTATAATCCTCTCAGAAGAAATACAGGAAAGGAATTCAGAATCATGACATATCAATATACCACCAGCGGCACCTGCTCCCGGGAGATTTACTTTGACATCGAAGACGGCAAGCTGACTAACGTATCCTTCCTCGGCGGCTGCAACGGCAACCTGAAGGGTATTTGTTCTTTGGTTGAGGGAATGGAAGCCGAGGCGGTGATCACCCGACTGGAGGGCATCCAGTGCGGCAGCAAGAGCACCTCCTGCCCCGACCAGCTGGCAACCGCCATCAAAGAAGCGCTGGCACAAAAATAATCAAAGAAAAAACAGCATCTTTCGATGCTGTTTTTTTATGTCATTTTTCGCAGACGGAAAGAATGTAGCGAATCAATTCATCCCGGCCATCGCCCTTTTCCGCAGAAAACGGAATCACGGGGCATTTATCCGGAAGCTCCAAATCCTCCCGAATGGTGGCGAGATTACCTGCCAGCTCACTCTTTTTCACCTTGTCCAGCTTGTTGGCAACCACCACAAAGGGACAGCCGCTGTCCAAAAACCACCGGGCCATGGTAATATCGTTGTTGGTAGGCGCATGACGGGCATCTACAATTAAGATGCCCAAATCAATCCGCTGAGCAGCGAAGTAACTCTCCATCAGTGCGCCCCAACGGGCTTTCTCTGCCTGGGAGACCTTGGCGTAGCCGTATCCGGGCAGGTCCACAAAGTAGCACTTTTTGTCCACCACAAAATAGTTGACATGAATGGTTTTCCCCGGCTTTTCGCCTACTCTTGCAAAGTTCTTTCGCTGCAGCAAACGATTGATAACTGAGGATTTACCAACATTGGACTTGCCGGCAAAGGCAATCTCCGGCAGCCGGACACCGGGAAAATCCCGGGTACCGGCTGCGGAAATCAAAAATTCTACATTTTGAACATTCATAGGCGTTCCTCACTGGCGAATGCCGGGATTTGTATTTTTCCCATGCACCTCGCTGGGAATCGATACCAGAATGGGGGCAATCATTTCCCGGCTGCTGCGGTTCAGCGCCGCATCCAAAACCGTGTCCACAGTCTGCGCTGTAATGAAATTCAAGGCCTTGCGGACTGTGGGGTCAATTTCCTCCAAATCCTTCCGATTGGCTTCGGGAATAATCACCGTGGAAATACCGTGGCGCAATGCTGCCATGGTTTTTTCTTTCAAGCCACCGATGGGCAGCACTCTGCCCCGAATGGAAATTTCACCGGTCATAGCCACATCCCGACGGACCGTAATCCCGGTCAATGCGGAAACCATGGCGGTGCAGACCGTCACACCTGCGGAGGGTCCGTCTTTCGGCACGGCCCCCTCGGGGAAATGAACATGAATGTCCTTGGTCTTATAAAAATCCTCGGCAATTTTAAGCTTTGCCGCATTGGCACGGATATAGCTGAGGGCTGCATGGGCAGACTCCTTCATCACATCTCCAAGGTTGCCGGTCAGCTCCAGCTTGCCGGTGCCATCCATCACATTGACTTCCACTTCCAGCACTTCACCGCCAACGGAGGTCCATGCAAGGCCGGTAACCAGACCCACCTGGTCCGCAGCGGGCAGTCGGTCCGGCAGGAACTTCCGGACACCCAGATACTGCTCCAGATTGGAGCCGGTGACACAAATTCTGCTGATGCCCTCGCCAGTAAGCAATTCCATATCTGCCTTACGGCAAATCTCGGCAAAGCAACGCTCCAAACTCCGAACACCGGATTCCCGGGTATAGCAAGTGATAATCTCCCGAATGGCATCGTCGGTAATCCGCAGTTGGGATTTCTTCAGGCCATGCTTGGCCAGCTGCTTGGGAATCAAGTGATTCTTGGCTATCATCCGTTTTTCCTCATCGGTGTAGGAACCAAGCTTAATGATTTCCATGCGGTCCAAAAGCGGTCTGGGCACGGTGTCAAGGGTATTTGCGGTGGTGATAAACAAGACATCGGACAAATCAAAGGGAATTTCCAGATAGTGATCCCGGTAGGTCTTGTTTTGCTCCGCATCCAGCACCTCCAGGAGCGCTGCGCTGGGATCCCCCCGATAGTCCGAGCCCATCTTGTCCACCTCGTCCAGAAGCAACAAGGGATTGGAGCTTCCGGCCTGGGCCATTGCAGCCATAATTCTGCCGGGCATGGCGCCCACATAGGTCTTTCTGTGGCCGCGGATATCCGCTTCATCGTGAACACCGCCCAGAGAAATCCGGGCCATCTTTCGGTTCAGTGCCCTGGCAACGGAATATGCGATGGAGGTCTTACCCACACCGGGAGGGCCGACCAGGCAAATTATCTGGGGCGGCATCTGGGGCGCCATTTTGCGTACGGCAATGGTCTGTAAAATCCGTTCCTTGACTTTGGTCAAGCCGAAATGGTCCTTATCCAATACCCGACGGGCAGCTTCAACATCCACCCGTTCCTTGGTATAGCTATGCCAGGGCAAATCCAGAACATGATCCAAATAGTTGCGAAGGACGGCAGCCTCGGAAGAACCGAAGGGCTGCTTTTTCAGCCGCTCTAAATCCTTCAGCACCTTTTTCTCGCTGGCTTCGTCCAGCTTTAAACTGCGGATTTTCCGTTCGTATTCTTCAAATTCGGACTCGTCATCCTCCCCCAACTCATCCCGAATGGCTCTCATCTGCTCCCGCAGATAGTAGTCCTTCTGCTGGCGGTCCATATTATGCTTGGTCTTTTCCTGGATTTCCGTTTCCAGCTGGAGCATTTCCAGCTCCTGGCGCAGAAGCTTTACCGCATGCTCCAAACGGCGCACGGGATGCATCTGCTGCAGCAGGGCAATCCGGTCCGGATAATCCAGAGAGGAATTCTGTCCGATGCAATCTGCAATAAAGCCACAGTCGTCAGATGCCATCATCCGCAGCTGAACCGCCTGGGCAGGATGCTCGGCTGCATCCAGATAGTTGCTGAACAGAGCATTGGCCTCCCGACGAAGGGCGCGGCTGCGCAGGGTGTCCATCACTTCCGTTTCCTGAACGGAAACCACCATACCGGCAAGATAGGGCTCTTTCTGGCTTAAGTCCTGAATTCTGGCACGGCATAGACCCGTTGCCAGTACCCGGACAGTCTCCCCCTGCAGCTTGAGAATCTGCTTAATTTTCGCAACTGTGCCAATGGGATACAGGTCCAAAAGGTCAGGATCGTCACAGCTGATGTCCCGCTGGGGCATCAGCAGCAGATTCTGATCCTTGCGCATCGCCGCCTCCAAAGCCTTAATGGATTTGGCTCTGCCAACCTCAAAATGGACGGTCTGGTCCGGGAAAACCGCTAAGCCCCGGAGGGCTAAAACCGGCAGATTGCCGGCAGTAATATACTCACTCATAAGGAACACTCCTTTCGGGGATTGTGCAAAGAAGGGGGTAAGCTACCCCCTTCCATCCGAAATGCTTATTTGGTATTGATTGCCGCTCTGGGCTTTTTGGCATTGCGAACAATGGTAGGCTCGCCGCCATTGACGCAGTCAGCAGTGATAATAACCTTTCGAATCGAAAGGTCAGAGGGAATGGCAAACATGATTTTGGTCATGATGCTTTCCATGATCGAGCGCAGCCCTCTGGCGCCGATTTTCCGGTCAAGGGCTTTCTTCGCCACTTCCTCCAGGGCATCCTCCTGGATTTCCAGCTCCACATTATCCAGCTCCAGAAGCTTTCGGTACTGCTTGGACAGGGCATTCTTCGGCTCTACCAGAATCCGGATCAAATCCTCTTTGGTCAGGCTCTGCAGGCTGGTAATCACCGGCATACGGCCAACCAGTTCGGGAATGATGCCGAATTTCAGCAAATCATCCGGCTCCACCTGGGCAAACAGCTGGCCCACATCCCGGTTCTTCTTGCTCTGGATATTGGCACCGAAGCCGATGGCAGATTGCTCTGTTCGGCTTTCGATAATCTTATCAAGGCCATCGAAGGCGCCGCCGCAGATAAACAGAATGTTGGTGGTATCCAGAGGAATCATTTCCTGCTGTGGGTGCTTCCGTCCGCCCTGGGGCGGCACATTGGCAACCGTACCCTCCAGAATCTTCAGCAGAGCCTGCTGAACACCTTCACCGGAAACATCCCGGGTGATGGAGGTATTTTCGCTCTTGCGGGCGATTTTATCCATCTCATCGATGTAGATAATGCCATGTTCGGCAAGCTCTACATCAAAATCCGCTGCCTGCAGCAGACGAAGCAGAATGTTCTCTACATCATCGCCTACATAGCCCGCCTCAGTTAAGGTGGTGGCGTCTGCGATGGCGAAGGGAACATTCAAAACCTTGGCCAGGGTCTGGGCAAACAATGTCTTGCCGCTGCCGGTGGGGCCTAACAAAAGAATGTTGCTCTTTTGTAGCTCCACATCGGAATCCCCTGCCAAATAGATTCGCTTGTAATGGTTGTACACAGCCACGGACAGAGCAACTTTTGCGTCCTCCTGCCCGATGATATAGCCGTCCATGTACTGCTTGATTTCCATGGGGGTGGGTAAATGCTCCGGCTTGCGGAGATTCCCCGGCCGGTCTACCTGGATGTCATCTGCCAGCAGCTGCGTACATGCCTGCACACAGTCGCTGCAAATGTACACGCCGGGACCGGCAATCAGACGTTCCACCTGGGTCTCCCGCTTGCCGCAGAAGCTGCAGTGGATGGCCTGATCTTCTTTTTTTGCCATGAACCCGGTACCGCCTTTCTAAAAATCAATGACGCTGGACGATCTGGTCAATGAGGCCGAAGTCCAATGCCTCCTGCGCAGTCAGGAAATTATCCCGCTCGCAGGCCTCGGTAACGGCTTCCAGAGATTTGCCGGTATTCTCCGACAGAATGCGGTTCATCCGATCCTTAATGGTCTGGAGTCTGCGCATGTGGATTGCCATATCGGTAATCTGACCCTGGGTACCGGCGCTGGGCTGGTGAATCATAATTTCCGCGTTGGGCAGCGCCATGCGCTTACCCTTGGTGCCGGCGCTGAGCAAAAACGCGCCCATGGAGGCAGCCATACCCACACAGATGGTGTTCACATCGCACTTGATGTACTGCATGGTATCGTAGATTGCCATACCGGCGGTCACACTGCCGCCGGGGCTGTTGATATAAAACTGAATGTCCTTATCCGGGTCCTGGTTTTCCAGATACAATAGCTGCGCAACAATCAAGCTGGCAGTGGTATCGTTCACCTCTTCGGACAGGAAGATAATGCGGTCGTTAAGCAGGCGGGAGAAGATGTCAAAGCTGCGCTCTCCCCGGCTGGTCTGCTCTACAACATAGGGAATGAAACTCATGGTCGTGTCTCCTTTCATGGGCTTGAAACATTCTAACCATTAATTGGATGGCTTATTCCTCCGTCTTTTCGGGAGCCTTGGGAGCAACAGCCTTGGCGTTGTCAACAATGATCTTTACGGCAGCGCGGGTCTTCAGGCTGGTCTGGATTTCTTCGGCGGGAACCATGCCCTTCACCTTATCCAGCTCCAGGCTGTACTGAGCGGCAACGGACTCATATTCCTTCTGAACATCCTCGTCGGATACGGTGATGCCCTCCACCTCGATGATCTTGTCCAGAGTCACATTGATCTTAGCCTGCTTCTCAGCAGCGGGACGGAAAGCATTGCGCATGGTGGTCATGTCGCCGCCCATCATCTTGGCATACTGCTCAGCGGTGTAACCGCTCATCTGCAGCTGGTAAGCAAAACGCTCCATCTGATTGTCCAGCTCAGCCTCAACCAGAGCCTTGGGCATCTCAACGGTGCAGTTCTCAGCAGCCTTTTCCACGGCTGCCTGCTCGAAAGCATTGTCAATCTGCTTCTGGGCGTTCTCCAGAGCCTTGGCACGGATGTCCTCCTTCAGAGCCTCCAGAGTCTCGAACTCGGAAACATCCTTGGCAAACTCATCATCCAGAGCGGGAACGGTAGTGGTGGTAACCTTGTTGCACTTGACATGGAACACAACAGCCTTACCGGCCAATTCTGCATGGTAATCCTCGGGGAAGGTAATGTCAATGTCCTTCTCATCGCCTGCGGACATACCCACTACCTGCTCCTCAAAACCGGGAACAAAGGAGCCGGAGCCCAGCTTCAGGTCGAAATTATCGCCCTTGCCGCCGGCAAATGCAACACCGTTGTCAAAGCCTTCAAAGTCGATGTTGGCGGTATCGCCCATTTCAGCAGCGCGCTCAACGGTCTCGGTGGAAGCAACATTCTGTGCCATCCGGTTCAGCTCAGCCTCTACCTGCTCGTCGGTAACGGTAGCTTCAGCCTTCTCAACCTCCAGACCCTTGTAGTCGCCCAGAGTAACCTCGGGGTAAACCTCGGTAACCAGAGTGATGGTGACAGAGCCGTCTTCCTCAATGTTCATATCGGTCAGGTTGGGACGGCCAACAGCCTTCACTTCCTGGTCAATGACAGCAGCCTGATACACTTCGGGGAAGATTTCCTCCAGGCCGTCTTCGTAGAATACATGGGCGCCGTACATAGACTCGATCATCTTCCGGGGAGCCTTGCCCTTACGGAAGCCGGGAATCATAATGTTCTTGCGGGCCTTCAGGTATGCCTTGTTGGCGCCGGACTCCATCAGTTCCTTGTCGATGGAAACCACGATGGTGGTCTCATTGCCTTTCTTTTCAATGCTCTTTACGTTCATTTTTGTGATCCTCCAATTAGTAGACGGCATGTTCCGCCATTCTATTTATATTTACAGCCGTAGTATTTTATCAAAGAAAGATGGAATTGTCCACCCTTTTTCGCAAATTTTTTGTAAAATATCGGAATTTACCCCGATTTTATGCCATCACGCAAAGGGGCGAAAAGTCCAGCCTGTCCGCAGACACCAGCCGGTATGTGATACCGTCCCAAAGTCCCTCCATGGCAAGGCCGTGGCTGGCCCCGTGAAGATGTCCGTAAAAGCACTGGGTCACGCCGTATTTGCTGAGCAATTCCAGAATCTCGGGACATTCATAGCCCTTATATCTTGGGGGGTAATGCAGAAACACAAGCTTAGGCAAGTCACCGGCAGCTTGCAAAGAACGCTCTAAGCGCATCAGCTCCCGGCGGAACACCTTTTCATCGTGCTCTCCGCTCTTCTCCTCCTCGTAAAACCACCCTCTGGTTCCGCAGATGGCGAAGCCTTCATATTCAAAATGGTTATTGTTGAGAATGGAGATGTCAGAAAAACCGTTCTCTGCGCAAAATTTCTCAAATTTAGCCTGGGTGCTCCACCAATAATCGTGGTTGCCCTTGAGAATGATTTTTCTGCCCGGTATGTTGTTGATAAAGGAAAAATCCTCCTTCGCACCGGGTAAATCCAGCGCCCAGCTTAAATCTCCCAGCAGCACAGTGGTATCCTCCGGCTGAATCACAGAAAGCCCCTGGCGAAGCTTGTCCATATATCCAACCCATGCGCCGCCAAAGATATCCATAGGCTTATCCGCACCCAGACAAAGGTGCAAATCGCCGATTGCATACAGTGCCATAGTTACTCCTTACGGTTTGGAATCCTCCAAAAGGAGGCAGTCTTGATTGCTGCCGATTTTCGCCCGATAGTCCATCAGCGCCGCATAGGGAGCGGCTGCATCGGGGCTTAAAGAATAGGCATTGGTGCGGAACACCATGGGAATGACCTCCTGGGACCGCCGGGCACCAATGACCGAGCAGAACATTCCGGTGCGCAAAGTCTCTGCGTCCACAGGAAGTAGCTTATATGTCCCCTGCCGGTTCACAACCTCGCTAAAGTGCTTGGCCTCTTCCATGCCAAGGGTTCCGAAAACCAAACGCTCAATCTCCTGCAGAAGCGATCTGTCAGCATCTGTCTTCATTTCTCCCAGATGGAGAAGCTCCCAAACGCCGCTCTTTTCCCGGCAGCTGCAGATGATTGTACCGATGGGAAGTCCCATCTGACGAGCATACCAGGCCGACATCGGGATGGCAAAATCGTCGGCAGAAACCGCAATATCCGGCTTTTCAGCGGAAAGCAAACCAGCCTTCTTCATTTCTGCAAAAATACCGAACAAGGTAGAAATCCGAATGGCAATTTTCAGCCAGGAAGTGATCTGCCCCTGATAACCGGGAATTCTGCCGGCAAGGGTCTTTTCCAGCTGAGAATAGCTTCCGTCCAGATTCTGCCACAGCTGTGCGGCATAAATCCGGTTGCCCACAGCTGCAACCTTCACAGGATGCTTGCCAACGCAGGAATCCACATCCCAACCGCTGAGGCTTCCGCCAAAGAATTGATTTAGAAGCTCGGCTACCACCTGCCCAAAAGACAGATTCAGCAGTTCATCCAACGGTTCCTTGTCAAACACAGGCATGCGGTACGGAACATACATACCTCCGTCGGATGCGGTATCCGCCTGCAGGGTACGGCTGGGGGTAAAGGCATCAAATTTTTCTCTGGTGGTTAAATACAGCATACTTCCATCACTCCCAATGCATTTTCCCAATAAATTTTACGTACAATTTCTTCGCCCACGCCCCGGTCCATGAGCCGCTGGGCCATGGCAGGATAGCTCTCAATGCCATCAAAGCCCTCCGGCAGCACATCGCAGCCGTCCAAATCGCCACCCAAGGCAATATGGCTGCCCTCCGGATCCAGCTCCAGGAAGTGCAGGATATGGTCACAGACCGTATCCAGATTGGGTTTATCACCCACAAAGGGGGCGCATTGATTAAAGCCTGCCACACCGCCGGTCTGGCAAATGGCGCGGAACATATCATCGGTAAGATTCCGGCTGTTATCACACACAGCTCGGCTGTTGGAATGACTTGCCACAATGGGCTTTTCCGTAATATTCATAATATCCCAGAAGCCCTCGTCGCTGATATGGCTCACATCCACAATCATACCAACCTTCTGCGCCTGCCGGACATATTCCCTGCCCAAATCCGTCAAACCGCCGCCGGTTTTATGAGAGCCGGTTAGTACATTTTGCTCGTTCCAGCCCAGGGTGGACATGCGAAAACCCACATTGTAAAGGTCAGGAAGGAGCGCAGGGTCAAAATCAAAGCCCGCAGGCCCTTCTATGGTTAATATGCCGGACATTCTTCCCTGCGCATAGTTTTCACGCACATCCTTGGCAGAATACGCAAGGGAAATCACATCCGAATTGGCTTCAATCTGGGAAAGAATCTCTCCCATCATCCGCTCAAAGGCCACCAAAGGCGACACCTGATACCAGCTGCGGAAGGCAGGCGTGGTAAACATGGCAAAGCACTGGGCATATCCGGGCAGGGTTTTTGCACGGGTGAGGTCAATATGGATATCGTTCTCTCGCAGAGAAAGTACATCCTCTTTCTCAGAGATCAAACGAAGAGCCGTGTCGCAATGTAAATCAAATACCGGAAAACTCACGAGAACGCATCCTCCAAATGATAAATTTTCGGGTTACGGGTCTGCTCCCCTTCCGGGGCATAAATCTCAATCACATCAAAACGGGGCTGAAGAACCGTAGGGTTCTCCGATAAGTACACAGATGCTGTGATTCGGATTTTATCCTGCTTTCTACGGTCAACATACTCCCTTGCGGCAGCAAAATCCGCAGATTTTCGAAGTTTTACCTCCACAAACACCAGAAAACGCTTATCCCGGACGATCAAATCAATCTCACCGAACCGGCTGTGATAATTCACCGCCTCCAGCTGATAGTGTTTTTTTCGGAGATATTCCGCTGCCAGCGCCTCGCCCCAGGCACCTGTCAATTTACTTCTGGCCATAGAATTTTTTCAGAAAGGTCATCCGGTGGATCGCAGATGCACCGTGGTCGGTTAAAGCCTGGTAATGGGCTTTTGTGCCGTAGCCCTTGTGAATCTCAAAACCGTATTGGGGGAAATTCACGGCATAGCTTTCCATAATCTCATCCCGGGTAACCTTCGCCAGAACGGATGCAGCAGCGATATTGGCGCTGAGGCTGTCGCCCTTAATCACGGTTTTTACGGGAATACCAAAGTCTTTTTCCCGGTTGCCGTCAATCAGCGCCAGCTCCGGCGTAACCGAAAGCTGGGAAATCGCCCGCTCCATGGCAAGAAAGGTTGCCTGCAGAATATTCATTTCGTCAATTTCTTCATGGGACGCAAGGCCGATTCCATAGGCAATGGCCTGCTCCCTGATAATGGGAAACAGCTCTCTTCTGCGCTTATCGGTCAGCTTTTTGCTGTCGTTGAGACCGGGAATTTCCAAATTCGGGGGCAAAATCACCGCAGCAGCGCACACCGGTCCCGCCAGAGGTCCCCTACCCGCTTCATCGACACCGCAAATCAGTTGGATTCCCTGATCAAAATAGCCGTTTTCAATTTCCCACATGTTGATTTCCGACATCATGCATCCTCCGGTTCTTCTAAAGTAAACCGACCCAACTTTCCACTGCGGTATTCATCCAGCAGCATCTTCGCCATCCGCTCTAAATTGACCTCACCGCCGGAAATCAGGTATCCGCGTTTGCGTCCGGCAAGCTCCAAAAGCTCATAGCCGGGGGTGTCCGGTTGGGCTTCAATGCCGTAGCGCTCCTTCAGTGCCTGGGGATACCGCTCCCACAACAGGCGAATCAGCCGGCAGGCAAGCTCTTCAATGTCAATAACCTCTTCTTTGACTGCACCGGTGTATGCCAGCATCAGCCCTACATTGGGGTCTTCAAACTTCGGCCAGAGGATACCGGGAGTATCCAGAAGAAGCAGGCTGCTTTCCACCGTAACCCACTGTTTTCCCCGGGTAACACCGGGGCGATTCTCCGCTTTCGCACCCTTTCTGCCGGAAATCTGATTGATTAAGGTGGATTTGCCCACATTGGGGATGCCCACAATCATTACCCGTAACGGGCGGTTCATGCCCCGCTGGGCATTTCTTTCCAATTTTTCCTTGAGTACACTACGAACTGCGCCCTGAAAATTACCAAGACCTTTCTTGGTTTTGCAGTCCGTTGCCAGAGTGGCAAAACCCTTGCCCCGGAAATAGGTTTCCCACCGCTTGGTCGCGTTGGGGTCAGCCAAATCCATACGGTTTAGCACCACAATCCGGGGTTTTCCCCCGCAAATGGCATCAATATCGGGATTTTTTGAGGACACGGGAATCCGGGCATCCACGATTTCACACACCGCATCCACCTGCTTCAGGTCGGCTTCCATTTGCCGGCGGGTTTTGGTCATATGGCCGGGATACCACTGAATATTCATTTTATCCTGTTCCATTATTTTATCACTCCGATTCTGCCGAAATCTCGGTTTTCGGTATTTTCATGGGTGCCGGGCAAGAACAGCAATAACACTTTACCGAGCACTTCCCGATTGTCAATCAAGCCGATTTCCAGACTGCGGCTGTCCTTGGATACATTTCGGTTATCGCCCAGAACGAAAATGCAACCTTCCTCAACAGTTAAGGGAAATGTCACGCCCTCCTGCAGGTTCGTTGCCGTGTGGGTGTAGGGTTCGTCCAGAGGCTGATCATCCACATAAACGATCCCAGCAACAAAATCAATATCCACCTTCTGCCCTTCCGTAGCGATGACACGCTTGACAATGGGCTCTCCGTTGTCAAAATCCGCTTTGCTGATAATGACAATATCTCCGGCCTTTGGCTCCCGGTAGAAAAGATTGCTCAAAACCAGCAAATAATCCCCGTCCAGCAGTGTATCGTACATAGAAGGTCCGGAAACCACCACTACCCGAAACAGCAGCATGGAAATCACAACAATGACCGCCAGCAGTCGAACCAAATCGTAGGCATACTGCAAAACCGTTGCGGTTGCGGAATCCGGCTTTTCTCTTTTGCTGGGTCTGCGTATCTGCTTGGGCTTTGCCTCTTCGTGAACATTCTTCAATATTTCCTCCAGAGAATACACCTGATCCTCCGGCAAATCAAAATTCTGGTTTTCCATAACTCACACTCCACGGCAATCAGGGCACAAAAACCCCATTTTGTTCATTATAAAACATAACGGCATAAAAAAAAAGAGGGCAAGCCCTCTTTTTTTCTGTTTTTGAGATTAAACTCTTTCCTTAACCTTGGCAGCCTTGCCCATACGATCACGCAGATAGTACAGCTTGGCGCGGCGAACCTTGCCCTTGCGGACAGTCTCGATCATTGCCACATGGGGGGAATGCAGGGGGAATACCTTCTCACAGCCAACGCCGTAGGAAATACGACGGACAGTGATGGTCTCGGTGATGCCGCCATGCTTGCGGGCAATCACAGTGCCTTCGAACACCTGGATACGCTCACGGGAGCCTTCCTTGATGCGAACGTGTACACGAACGGTGTCGCCGACCTTAACCTCGGGCAGCTCTTCCTTCATATACTGGCTGTTAAGTGCTTTTACCAAATCCATAATCCTTGTCCTCCTTAAATATTAGGCGTTCATGCGTCAAATGTTACGCAGAGGACTCACCTTGATTTCAGACCGAGGTATTATAACACGGAAAAATTCAAAAATCAAGAGGTTTTTTCAATATTTTTTCCTTATTTAAGCCAAATACCCGCCCCTTTCGAGGCGGGTATGGCGAATTTACTTATACGCCTTCCTTGGCGCGGCGAATGGTTTCTGCTTCGTCGCAGACATTGGCGGGCTCGTAACCGTTCAGCGGCAGGATCTTGTCGTGAATAGCATCGAGAATCCAGCTTGCCTGTGGGAAGAAGAACTCGTCGAACTCGAAGGGAGGTGTGATCCAGTTCTTGGCACCCACAACCACGGGAGGTGCGTCCAGATCGTCGAAGCACAGCTCGGTGATGTTCTCGGCAACATCGTTCAGGAAGCTGCCGCGGGCGCAGGCATCGGATACCAGCAGAACCTTACCGGTCTTGCGGACAGACTCCAGAATCTTGGTGTAGTCCAGAGGAGACAGAGAGTGCAGGTTGATGATGTCAGCCTCCACGCCGTACTTCTCGCTCAGGGTCTTGGCGGCCTCCACAGCGCGGTACAAAACCGCACCGACGGTCAGAATGGTGATATCCTTACCGTCGCGAACCTTGTTGGTATCGCCAATCTCGATCTCATAACGCTCAGCGGGAACGCCGCCCTCATGGAACTGCTCGCCCACGTCGTAGATTCTCTGGCTCTCAAAGAAGACGACGGGGTCAGTGCCCTTCAGTGCGGATTCCATCAGGCCCTTAGCCTCCCAGGGAGTTGCGGGGAAGCAAACCTTCAGGCCGGGAATGTGAGCACACAGAGCGGTCCAGTCCTGAGAGTGCTGTGCGCCGTACTTGGAGCCGACGGAAACACGCAGAACCAGAGGCATCTTCAGGATACCGGCGGACATAGCCTGCCACTTGGACATCTGGTTGAAGATTTCGTCACCGGCGCAGCCGATGAAGTCAGCATACATCAGTTCCACCAGTGCACGGCCGCCGGAAAGGGCGTAACCCACAGCGGTACCGACAATAGCACCCTCAGCCAGAGGAGAGTTGAACAGACGGCAGTGAGGCAGAGCGTCCATCATGCCACGGTAAACGGCAAATGCACCGCCCCAGTCACGGCAGTCTTCGCCGTAGGCAATCAGCGTGGGATCCTCGTAGAAGCGGTCCCAGATAACCTCGGACAGGCCGTCACGCAGGTTATACAGCTTCATCTTGGAAACGGGCTTGCCGTCTGCGCCGATGGGGCTGCGCTCCTTGGCCTTGATCTTCTTGTAGCCCTCAGCCTCTTCCTTGGGAACGGTGAACTCGGGCTCACGGTCGTCCATCTTCTCAACCTTCAGGTTGGAGAACATCAGGCGCTCCACAACAGCGGGGTCCTTCTTGAAGTCGCAGTAGGGGCTGAATTCAACGTCTGCAGCGTACTTGCAGATCATGGTCATCCGGTCGGAAGTCTCCTTCAGGATGGCGTCCACGTCTTCCTGGGTCATGACGCCGGCTTCCACCAGCTTGGCAGGATAAGTGATGATGGGGTCAACTTCCTTCCATGCATCGATCTCTTCCTTGGTGCGGTAAGCATTCTGGTCGGAAACGGAGTGGCCGGAGAAACGGTAGGTCAGAGTTTCCAGCATCACAGGGCCCTGGCCGTTGCGCAGAAGCTCCAGCTTGCGCTCCATGGCATCGATCACTGCCAGGGGGTTGAAGCCGTCAACGGTTTCCGCATGGAACTGAGTGGGGCTGACACCGGAAGCAATCCGGGACATGCAGCCCTGGCCCATGGTCTCGCCACGGGTCTGGTCGCCCATGCCGTAGGAGTTGTTGAAGATGTTGTACAGAATGGGCATACCGTCGTAGTGGGACTCCCACAGATTCTTGTACTGGTCCATGGCGGAGAAGTTCAGAGCTTCCCAAACGGGGCCACGGGCCATAGCAGCGTCACCGACGTTGCAGACACAGATACCCTTCTTGTTGTTAACCTTCTTGAAGAGGGCTGCACCGGTGGAAATGGTACCGGAACCGCCAACGATGGCGTTGTTGGGGTAAATGCCGAAGGGCAGGAAGAAGGCGTGCATGGAGCCGCCCATGCCCATGTGGAAGCCGGTCTCACGGGCAAAAATTTCGGCCAGTGTACCGTAGAGGATGAAGCGGATTGCCAGCTCCTTCACATCCTTGGTCTCGCCCAGCTTCTGGGTAGCCCGGAGGCACTTGCCTTCCAGGAAGGATTCCATGACATTCATCAGTTGCTCGTCGGACATCTTGTTGATGGTGGACAGAGCCTTGGCCAGAATTTCGGAGTGGCTGCGGTGAGAACCGAAGGCAAAGTCGTTCTCGTCCAGCAGGTAAGCCTGACCGACGCAAGCGGATTCCTGACCGGTGGACAGGTGGGCAGGACCGGGATAGGTATGGTCGATGCCGTTGTAGCTGCCCTGGGTCTTGATCAGGTTCAGCATGGTCTCGAACTCACGCAGGATGGTCATATCCCGGAAAATGCGGATCAGATCTTCCTTAGTGAACTTACCGGAGTCCAGCTCCTCCTGAATGGTCTTGTTGTACTGGTTTACGGGGATATCGTTGAAGGTAACCTTGCCGGGTGCTCTGACCACGGAAGGATCTACGAATAAACTCTTAGGCATTTCTTTTCTCCTCCTTCTTACTTAGCCAGCAGGGTGGTGAAGTTTTCCAGATTCTTGCCCAGCTCCTGCTGGAAGCGAGCAGCGGGAGTGCCGTCCACGGCGCGGTGGTCGTAGGTCAGGCAAAGGCCCATAGCGGGATATACGCTGATGGAACCGTCAGCAGCCTTGCGAACCCGGTCGGTAGTACCGCAAACGCCCAGAATACCGGTCTGGGGAGGATTGATGACGGGAGTGAAGCTCTCAACGCCCATGTTGCCCAGGTTGGAAACGGTGAAGCTGCCGCCGGACAGCTTGTCGGGATTGATACCGCCCTCACGGCACTCAGCAGCCAGTTCCTTGACAGCCTTGGAAATCTCCAGCAGGCTCATCTCGTCAGCGTGGAACAGAGTGGGAACCATCAGACCTCTGGGGGTATCCACAGCAACACCCAGGTTCACGTGCTTAAACAGGCGGATGCTGTTGTCATCCAGCATGTTGGCATTCAGATCGGGGTGATTCAGCAGGGTGCGGGAAACGGCATACAGCACGATATCACCGATGGTGATGCCGGCATACTCGCCGCCCATGGCCTTCAGAGCCTTGCGGTAGTTCAGAATTGCAGTTGCGTCGAAGGAAGTGGTGTGGGTCAGCTGAGCCATGGTGGAGAGGCTGGTGTGCATGGACTTGGAAATTGCACGGCGGATGCCGCTGAACTTCACATCCTCATACTCTGCCTCGGGAGCAGCAGCCACAGTTGCCTTGGCAGGAACGCCCTTGGCAATGAGAGCCTCAACGTCGCGCTCGATGATACGGCCGTTGGGACCGGTGCCGATGGCAGCGGAAGCATCCACGCCGGCGCCCTTGGCCAGCTTGGCAGCTCTGGGAGATACGGGAGCGCCGGGCTTGTACTCAACAGCAGCAACGGCAGCGGCGGCAGGAGCAGCCTCAGCGGCAGCAGCAGCGGGCGCTTCAACAGCGGCAGCGGGAGCTGCGCCGGGCTTCAGACAATCGGTGGGTTCGCCGTGAGGACCGACTGCACAGACATTTTCCATGCAGGGAACTTCCTCGCCCTCTTCAAAGAAGATGGCCAGCAGCTCGCCCTCGGCAGTGGACTCACACTCGAAGGAAGCCTTGTCGGTTTCATAAGTAAAGAGAATGTCGCCAATCTTAACCTGGTCGCCAACCTGCTTCAGCCACTCACCGATGATGCAGCTTTCCACGGTGATGCCGGCCTTGGGCATAATGACTGCCTTGGCGTTGGTGTTGCAGACTGCAGCGGCGGGAGCAGCGGCGGCTGCGGGTGCAGCAGCAGCGGTCTCAGCAGCCGGTGCTTCGGCGGCGCTGCCGCCTCTGAGAGCGGAGCAATCCTCGCCCTTGGTGCCAATGGCGCAGACATTAACAAGGCAAGGGACCTCATCACCCTCGCCAAAGAAAATATCCAGAAGTTCGCCCTCGGCAGTAGATTCACATTCAAAGCTTGCCTTATCGGTTTCGTAGGTGAACAGCACATCGCCGACCTTAACCTGGTCGCCAATCTGCTTCTGCCACTCGCCGATGATGCAGCTTTCCACGGTAATGCCCGCCTTGGGCATGATTACTGCGGTTGCCATAAGTATAGTTCCTCCTTTAATTTGTTACTATGTGTTAAATATAACATTTCATAACATATTCGTCAACTGTTATTTTCCATCATTCTCAAAGAAAAGTGTGCCGAAAAACTAGCACACTTTTCCCATTACAATGTTTGAACACCGTTTTCCCGGGTAGCAATCCTGATATTATCTGCCACTTCCCGATCTGTAATCAAATAATCCACATCGGAAAGTGTGGCAAAGGTATAAGGCATCATCCGGCTGAATTTATCGGTATCGCACATAACCACACTGGTTCTGGCCTTTTCAATCACCCGCCGTTTGACCAGCATATCGCTTTCCGTACCGCATGTAAAGCCGGTTTCCGCCGAGCAGCCGGACACACCGATGAATGCCAGATCGATATTGATACCGTCCAGCATTTGCAGGGTATTTTGTCCGGAAAGAGCCATATTTTTTCGGTTCATCGTGCCACAGCACAAAGTTATGCTTGCATTTTGCAAGCGGCAAAGTTCAATGGCAATATTGGGTCCGGTGGTAAAAATATGCAGATCCATATCCGGCAGGCACCTGGCAAGCATCAGATTTGTGGTACTTGCGTCCAAAAACAGCGTACTCCCCTGCTGAATCAGCTGAAGCGCCTTTCTGGCAATGATATTCTTGCCGGTTAGATTCTCCCGCAGCCGTACATCGTAGCCAAGGTCGCCGGTATGCCGCACAGAACGGGCACCGCCCCGAACCTTCACAATATCACCGCTTTGCTCCAGGGCGTCTAAGTCCCGGTGGATGGTCATTAACGACACATCCGGGCAAAGCGCCTGCAGTTGTTTAATTGTCACCACATGGTGTTCCTCGATAAACTCACGAATTGTTTCCAATCGAATACTGTTCATGTTTGTTCTCCCAATGTTAAAAACAATTGTTTATAACATGAATATAACACCGTTTCAATCATCTGTCAACAACAAAAAGAGGGCAGCCGAAGCTGCCCTCTTAAAATATAGCTTATTAGTAGCCAACCTTCTCCCAGCACTCGAAGGGAGCAGCCAGCTCTTCGCTGATGTAAACCTGAGTCTTCTTGGTCTGCAGCATGGAGCTTGGAACCAGAGGAGTGACGGGTCCGTGGGTAACCAGACGGGAGGTCATTCTCTGCCAGGAAGAGAAGGTGCCGTTGGTAGCCAGTGCGTGAACCTCAATCCGCTCCTTGGCGCGCATGACATCGATGGGGCCGATGGTTGCAGCCATGGGAGGCACGTTGGCGATGTCGCCGGACTGACCGAAGGTGCCGTTCAGAGAGTTCTGCATAACGGTCATGGGGTGGAGCTTCACGATCTGAGCGGGCTGATTCAGCCACTCTTCAATGTCGCCGCTGCCCATGAATTCGGGAATGGGATCCACGAAAGCAACGTGACCGGTCCAACCGGGAGAGGTGGAGATAATGTCAGCGCCGCCCTCGGTTACATCGTTGATGATCTTGGAGTAGTCGTGGATGTTCTTATTGGTGGGGTAGTAAACATTCTCCAGGGGCATTCTCAGCTTGGGGTCAATCTGATTCACCAGATACTTGATCATGGAGTGCGCAAAGCCTGCCTCATAGGTCTCGGGAGCAATGTTGCCGTCCTGATCTGCCCACTCGTCCTCAGCAAAGATGCTGACCTTGGAGCAGTCCACCTGGAAATAGTTGATCAGCTGAGCCAGAGGAATGTAGGTGTCGGGCTCGGGGTTGCCCAGGATCATGGAGAAGGGCTTGCCGGCTTCAGAGGCAGCCTTCAGGCGGGAGAACAGAGTAGCGATCAGCACAGGGTGGGGGTTCATCATAACCTTGACGTTGAACTCCGGATGCCACCAGGGCTCACGCTGCTCCAGCTCCTTGCCGCTCATCTTGCGAACGCGTTCGCAGACTTCCTTGTCCTTAAAGGGAACAAAGTCAGCAGGGGTGAAATTAAACTTGGTTGCGGGCTCGGTAATGATTTCTTTCATGGTGATATCTCCTTATATAAAATTTTGAATTACTCGAACTGCATAATGCCGAATTGATCACGGCGGTGGAAGCACAGCTCCCCCCAGGTTACGGGATTCCAGGACAGATAATGGGGCGGCTGGGAACAATCTGCACACTTGTAGCAGTTGGCAGAAATCCGGCTCCCCTGCTCCGGCTGAAATCCGGGGAAAAAATAACGGATAAAATCATAGGGTATCCGGTATTCGATGGACCAACTGTCCGATTCCTTGGTAATCACCGGAGCAAATACCTCCTCCGGCTCAACAATCAAACGAATCAGACGAGGGGTGCCCTCCATGTCGCCCAAACCCAGGAACAAACAGCCGTTGGGATTGAACTCCAGATTCAAATACCGGGAATCTTCCGTACTGCCGCTGAAGAAGAATTCCAGACAACTGTCCTCACTGGTCTCGTCCAGTTTTCCCGTCAGCACTGCCCGATAGTTTTCTTCCCTTGTCCACAGCCGGACCAGAAGCGCCTCATCGTTATAGGCAATCTGGGCCGTCGCCTCAATGGATTCCGGCGTATCCTCGTATGGGGTATCGATATGAATTACAGGAATCTTGCTCCAATCTGCCTTTTCGGCAACACGGGAAATGATATATTCCTTCATTCCACAATCTCTCCACCCAGCATAACCTTCTGAATTTGAACCAGATGGTCAACAAACACCAGGTCAGCCCGCTTTCCAACGGCGATTTCGCCCCGGTCCAGCATGCCGATGGCGCGGCTGGGGTTATAGGAAGCAAATCGGAACACATCTACGATAGAAGCACCGGTGTGAACCATCATATTCCGGCAGGCGATATCCAGCGTCAGCTTGGAGCCGGCAATCTCCCCTTCCCAGTCGAAGTTCAAATCATAAACCCCTTCGTATCCGTCGGGAATGGGACCGTCGCAGGCGTAGGCATCGGAAATGAGAATAATCCGGTCATCGCCCTTGATTTTACGAACCAATCTCAGCATATAGGGATCCACATGAATGCCCCGGCTGTCGCAAATCAGCTCAGCGTAGATTTCCCGGTTGTAGTTAACCGCCTCATCTACGCAGACACCGCGGACCTCCGGATAGAACACACGGTCACCGGTGGCGTTGGTGTGGTGGGTGCCGATTCGCAGGCCGTAAGGCATCAATGCCTCAACCTGCTGAGGAGAAGCCTCCGAGTGGGCAACGGAGAATACAGCGGCAGGATTCTTTGCCTTAACATCCTTGACAAACTCCTCGATATTCTCCCGCTCAGGTGCCAAGCCCCAAACCTTAACCAAATCCCAGCCAGCATCAATGATGGGCTGGTATTTTTTCTTGTCCACCGGTCCGTTCCAGGGATTGTGTTCCCGGTCACAGCCGAATTTGGGGTTCATGTAGGGGCCTTCCATGTAGATACCGCACAGGTTGCGGCAAATGGGATTCTTCATTGCCTCCCGAATCTTGCCCATGGCCTCCACGAATTCTTCGGTGTTCATGCTGAAATACAGCGCCGCAAGAATGGTGGTTGTGCCATGCTTTAAGTGATGGGCAACTGCCTTAGGGTCATCGTAGAAAAAGGTCACGCCGTCAGAATGGGTGTGGATATCCACAAGACCCGGGCCAACATAAGCACCCTTGGCATCGATGATTTCGCAGCCATCAGGAATGGGGGTATTGCGCATCTCGCCAAAGCCGGAAATCAACCCGTTCTCAACGAATAAGACTGCGTCGGGAATCAGGTGATCCCGCATAATCAGGGTCGCATGAATAATTGCTGTCATATCAGTTCTCCTTCAGCTTACCCAGCATAACCTTGGCCTCATCGATAATCCGCTCGGCAACACCGGCCTTGAATCTTGAGGTAGCAGCCTCGTAGCCACCCTCGTCATAGGCGTTCTGCATGGGGAAGTATCCAATGGCACCGTTGGTAAGGCAGCAGGGCAAAATGGAGTCCCAACCCTCGGTGTCCTTAATGCCAAGGCCGATTCCGTTGAAAGGCTCACCGGGAATTCCAACAAACGCGATGGGGCCCAGTGCCACACCGGAGAGAACCAGGGGGAAACTCTCCGGGCCGTGCTCAAGAAGCACCATTCTTGCGGCTCTGGCAACCTCAGTGGTGAGCATCATGCCCTTGTAGGGCAGTTCTGCATCTCTGCCTGCGTTATGCATATTATTGACTTCATGTGCCCAGGCCATATCCTCCGGAGCAGGCATATTGGAAGGCAGGTTAATGACATGGTTCATGGCCTTCAGCCGGTCCACATCTATGTAGCAAACCTTTTCAAAAACCTGAAGAACACCGGCAGCAACCACATTACCAATGTGACGGGCGTGGGCATACCCACGGGATACGCCATCAAAATCGTGGAACATGCCGTTGAAATCGCCGCCCTTGGGGTGGACATTCACATGGTTCACGTCGCCCTGAGCGCCGTTGAAGAAGATACACTTGGTATCGTCCAGAACCTTCTCCACTGTATGGCAGAGGAAGCCGGGCCAGTCAGCGGAAATGCTGCAGCCGCCCACGGTATCGGGGTGGTTGCCGAAGTTCACAAGGACAATATTGTCAGCATTCTCCCGGTCAAAGCGGAGAACGGTCACTCTCTGGTCAAAGGTTCCGATAGGCTCGACAATGTCGGGATTATTCACACCGGGGTTAGTCTGGATGCTGCCGTCCTTCATGCGGAAACGGCGAACAAATGCAACATCCGGTGCATCGCCAATGCCATAGCCCATCTTTGCGGCCTTCAAATCCATCAGCGCAAGGCGGGCAGTATCCACAATTCGGCGGTTCAGGAAGACCAGATACTCCTGAACCATAGGGTCCTCGCTGGCATAGGTAGCCCGGGGACCGGTGTGGGTATGGGTCGCCGCCATGAAAATATTCTCCTTGGGAAGACCGGTTGCCTCGCTGATATTCTGGCGGAACACATCGCCGGTGTTATCGTAAAGGCCCAGCAAGTCCAGGCTGATGAACAACACCTTCTCCTCCCCGCAGGCAAGGGCAAGGCATCTGACATACAAATCATCCAGAACCTTATCCGCATATCTTTCCTTGTAGTAACCGCTGACATCGATTCCCAGCATGGGAGTAATGATTTGACTGGCAAAGCCTGCCTGCAACAAATTCATTGTCCTGTTCCTCCTATGAGCAAATAGTCATAATGGTACAAATTACCTTCTACATTATACATAGTCAAGCATGCAATTGTCAATGCCTTGGATGGGGGATTTTATCAAGTCTGTAGCATTATGAATCCAATTGTTGTAAAAAACGCCTTGCTGTTTTTTGCCGTTACTTCGTGCCGGCCGTCCTCTTCGAATCCCGACACGAAGAAAATTTCGGTGACCATATATGTGGTCACCGGAATTTTGGTCGGAGTGTCGGGATTCGAACCCGAGGCCTCTTGGACCCGAACCAAGCGCGATACCAAGCTTCGCCACACCCCGATAGCTTTGATATTATATTGAATATTTTGGTTAATGTCAAGGGGGAGATTACTTTTTTGCATGGGCAGAAAGCCTTTGCATATTCTGTACCGGGAGGGATTCATATGTCCTATCGGATTGAATACAAGCATGAAAAAAAGTATAAAACCAAGCCAAAAATTCAGCCATGGCTAAAAGTGACTGCCATCGCCCTAATAATAGCCATCGGCATCTACTCCTTACAGTTTATCCCCTGGGAATCCCTGCTTCCCGGCAACCCCAAGGTTACCGGAGAGGCGCTGGACCGGTTGGTAAGCAATTTAAGCTGTGGCGAACCGATTACTGAAGTATTTTCAACATTTTGTGAGGAGATAGTAGCCCATGCAAATCTCCCGAAATAGCATTTCCATCGGAATTACCGGGGGCGCTCTCATTTGTCTTGCGCTGTCTCTGCTGATTTTGCCTCTAAGGTGGATCCTGGCAGGAATAACTGCCGCACTCTTTCATGAAATTTGTCACGGCATCGCAATTGTATTATGCGGCGGAGAAATATCCCGTCTGCGGCTCGGCAGATCCGGCGCAGTAATGGAAATCAGTAAGCTGCCGCCGAAACAGGAGTGGCTGTGCGCCATGGCAGGTCCTCTGGGCAGTGGATTGCTCGTGCTCCTTCTTCCCTATTTCCCCCGTGTCGCTTTCTGCGCGACGGTCCACTGTGTATACAATCTGCTTCCTATTTATCCCCTGGATGGCGGACGGGCTTTGCGTTGTGCATTATCCAAATGTACAGAAAATACGAAACGAAAGATTTGCAGCATACTGGAAACCGTCACATTGGTTACCCTGACGATGGGGGCATTTTACCTTTCCCTTTGGCAGGAGCTGGGTATTGTCCCCTTGGCAGCAGCGACAATTCTCTGGATTCGCGCAAAATCGGGAAAAACTCCTTGCAAAGAACCGACTTTCCGATTACAATAAACCCAGCAAAGTACAAAGGGGTATCAATATGACCGATTTGCTGCGAAGAATCCTGCCGGGGGTGCAAAAACCTGCCCGCTATACCGGCGGAGAATATAATGAAATACAGAAAGACCCGGAAACGGTTCGTGTTCAGATAGCATTTTGCTTTCCGGACACCTATGAAATCGGCATGTCCAATGTGGGCATGCGGATTCTCTACGGTGTGATGAATCAAATGGAGGGTGTCTGGTGTCAGCGGGTCTTTGCTCCCTGGGCAGATATGGAGCAGGCAATGGTTGCCAACAACCTGCCGCTTTGGGCGCTGGAAAGCCAAAGGCCGGTAAAGGATTTTGATATGGTGGCCTTTACCATTGGCTATGAGATGTGCTATTCCAACATTCTCAACATGCTACGCCTTGCAGGAATTCCTCTGCACAGCAAGGACCGAAATGACTTAAAGGGCATTGTCTTTGCCGGCGGCGTCTGCGCCTTCAACCCGGAGCCTTTGGCGGATTTTATCGACTTCTTCTCCCTGGGTGAGGGCGAGGATATCACAGTAGAAATCGTGTCCCTCTACGACAAAGCAAAGGCCGAGGGCTGGGATAAGCAGCGGTATTTGCGAGAGGTTGCCAAAATTCCGGGAGTATATGTCCCCTCCTTCTATCGCCATGAATATAGCGATGACGGAACCATTTCCGCCATCGTACCTTTGGAGGGCGCTCCGAAAAAAGTCACCAAGCGGATTGTAGAGAATCTGGACACCGCTTACTGGCCTACCGATATGATTGTACCCTCCACGGAAATTGTCCATGACCGTGCAAATCTGGAGGTATTCCGGGGCTGCATCCGGGGCTGCCGGTTCTGCCAGGCTGGATTTTCTTGCCGACCGGTGCGAAAAAAGAGTCCCCAGGTGCTTTACCGCCAGGCGTGTGAAACCCTGGAAAACTCCGGCAATAACGAAATCACCCTCTCCAGTCTTTCTACCTCCGACTACCGCGGGCTAAAGGAGCTGACCGACGCGCTAATTCCCTATTGCCAGAATCATCATGTCAATCTGTCCGTGCCCTCCCTGCGGGCGGACAACTTCTCCCGGGAGCTGATGGAAAAGCTGCAAACCGTGCGCAAAAGCGGCCTGACCTTTGCGCCGGAGGCCGGCACTCAGCGGCTGCGGGATGTAATTAACAAAAACCTGACCGAGGAGGAAATCCTCACTACCTGCCGCAACGCATTCTCCGGTGGCTGGAGCAGCGTCAAGCTGTACTTTATGCTGGGTCTGCCTACAGAAACCGACGAAGATGTACTGGGCATCGCGGAGTTGGTATACAAAATCATACAAGCATGGAAGGAATACGGTACCAGTAAAAAGCGGGGTCTGCGAATTCATGTGGCAACCGCCTACTTTGTACCCAAGCCCCATACCCCATTCCAGTGGGAGCAGCAGATTACTCCCGAGGAATACCTGCGCCGGTGCAAGCTGCTGAAAAGCCATTTCTATTCCAAGTCTATCACCTACGACTATCACGAGCCGGATTTGAGTCGCCTGGAGGCTGTATTCGCCCGGGGCGACCGGAGGCTGGGCGCTGTGATTGAAACGGCGGTTCTCAACGGCGCAAAGCTGGACGGCTGGGATGAGTATTTCAATTATTCTTACTGGTTTGACGCCTTCCGCAGCTGCGGTATAGACCCCAAATTCTATACCACCCGAGGCTATGGAGAAGACGAAATTCTCCCATGGGATACCATAGATGTGGGCGTGACCAAGAAGTTCCTGCTGCTCGAACGCAAGCAGGCCTACAAGGGTCTGGTTACCCCGGATTGCCGGCAAGGCTGTGCCGGTTGCGGCGCCAACTGTCTTTTAAAGGAGGCACGGTGCGATGAGTAGACTGCTGTTTGAAAAGAAAGGCAGCGCCATCTGGATTTCCCATCTGGACTTGATGCGGCTGTTCCAGCGGGCATTTAAGCGGGCCGGCCTTCCTCTGAAGCACACCCAGGGCTTTAATCCCAGACCCTCTGTGTCCATTGCCCTCCCCCTTTCCGTAGGTGTGGAGAGTAGCTGTGAGCTGCTGGATTTCGACCTAGAGGGGCAGCCAGTGCCATGTGAGGAGATTGTGCGAAGGTTGAATGACACGCTGGTTTCCGGCATTCGGGTGATTTCTGCCTATGAAGACGGAAAGAAAATCAAACATCTGGGGCTATTGGATTGTACTGTCACATTGGAGTACGACCAAGGCATTCCGGAGTGTGCCGTGGAGAAAATCCGAGCCCTCTTTGCTGAAAAATCACTTCTCGTGGAAAAGAAGGGTAAGAACGGCCCTACGCAGCAGGACATTATCCCCATGATCAAGGGGATAACGGTAACCGAAACGGACAACAATACCGTTACAATTTCTGCGCGGATTTGCTGTCAGGAGCCTGCTTTGAATCCTGCTCAGCTGATTGCGGCAATTGAAACGTATCTTCCGGAATTCCGGCCGGATTTTGCCTGCTGCAAACGAAATGAAATCTATGATCGGGAAGAAAATATCTTCCGCTAAGGAGAACAATATGGAAAATATCATTGAACTGGAAGAATGCCCCTGCTGCCGCGGAAACGGTATGCTGATTCACGAGGGCGGCTGGAATGTGCAGGTGGAATGTGCCGATTGCGGCAGCCACACCGTATATGTGGACTATGAAACCGAAGAAGAAAAGCAGGAAGCCGAACGCAAGGTTGCCATGCTCTGGAATATTGGCAAGGTTATCAAAGCCAACATCGGTGAATAACCGGAATTTCCCGTTCTCCGGAGGAATCCCTCCGGAGAACACAGATTCCAGAAAATTTTTCAAAAAACCGAAAAATAGGACTTGCATTTTATGTAAAGGTGTGCTAGAATACTCAAGCGTTAAGGAAATAACACAATATCCGGGTGTGGCGAAGTTTGGTATCGCGCTTGAATGGGGTTCAAGAGGCCTCGAGTTCGAATCTCGACACTCGGACCAAAATCGGCAATTCTCTTAAGAGGATTGCCGATTTTTTCTTTTACAAACAGGACATGCAGCAGGACATTCTGCTGCATGTTTTTCTATATCCGGGGAATGCTAATCCAAAACCCCTGGAGGTGCGCCATGTGTACGGCAATCACATTTTCCGGTAAGGATTTTTATTTCGGCAGAACCCTGGACTTAGAGCGAACCTATGGCGAGGAAGTGGTGATTACCCCAAGAAATTTTCCGCTGAATTTACGGCACGAAACCACCATAGCGCAGCATTTGGCCATCATCGGCATTGCCCATGTGGCAGAGGGCTATCCCCTTTATTACGATGCCGTTAACGAGGCGGGACTTTGCATGGCGGGGCTAAACTTTTCCGGCTTTGCAAAATACGGAAAGGTTACGGAGGGTAAGAACAACATTGCATGCTTTGAGCTGATTCCCTGGATTTTAAGTCAATGCCGTAATGTTAAAGATGTGAGAGAATTGCTGGAAAGCACGCACCTGACGGATACACCCTTCAGCCTGGAGCTGCCCACAGCCGAGCTTCACTGGATCGTTGCCGATAAAAGCGGGTGCATCACTTTGGAGTCCGTTACAGAAGGTCTCCGTGTTTATGAAAACCCCTTAGGCGTTCTGACCAACAATCCGCCCTTTGAACATCAAATGTATTTCCTGCAAAATTTCATGCAGGTGTCTGCCAATCCTCCCGAGAATCGCTTTGCGCCGGATTTGGAACTGAAGCCATTTAGTCGAGGTATGGGTGGGATTGGTCTGCCCGGGGATCTGTCCTCTCAATCCCGTTTCGTTCGCACCGCATTTACAAAAGGCAACTCTGTCTGTGAGGATCCGCAATGCGTGAGCCAATTCTTTCACATTCTGGACACTGTAAGCCAGACCCGGGGCTGCTGCCGGCTGGAAGACGGAAGTATGCCCATCACCCAGTACACCGCCTGCTGCAATGCCAGCCGTGGCATTTACTATTACACCACCTACGGAAACCGCCGCATCCATGCTGTGGACCTGCACCGGGAAGATATTGAGAAAACAAAACTCATTCGTTTTCCGCTGCTGACGGAAGAAGATATTCTGCATTTAAACGCTAACACTGAAATCTCTCCCCCGACCGTATAGTATCAGCGGTCGGGGCTCTTTGTCACGGGAGATTCCATTGACACAAATATCATCTGTATGATAAAATATAGACCCAAAAGCGCTTCTGACATCCGCTTTTATGAAAGGAAACATGTTATGGATTCTATCCGCAAGAAGATACATATAGGACCCAGAACGCTCAAAACCGTAGTGGCTGTTATTCTCTCCATGGTGGCTGTGGATGCCCTGGGCGCAACCACCTCTAAATTGATTTTTGCAATGCTGGGTGCAATGGCTGCCGTTCAGCCCACATTCCAGGATTCTGTGGAATCCTGCGTTACCCAAATTGTTGGCGTAATTTCCGGCGCTTTGATCGGTGTTCTGCTCCGGCTTTTGAATCTTCCCCCGCTGATTGCCACAGGAATCGGACTGATGATCACCATTGCCTTCTACAACGCCTTTTTGATTCAGTACTCCCCCGGTCTTCCCTGCTTTATCGTGGTAATGGTTTGCACCACCCCGGATGTCAACCCCATCTACTACGCCACCGGCAGAATTTGGGATACCGCCATCGGTCTTGGGATCGGCATGGTAATCAACACCCTGATTCTTCCCTATGACAATAGCCGTCAAATCCGTGCAACCGCCGAAAGCCTTGACAAAGAAGTCCTAGCCTTTCTGGAGGAATTGTTTGACGGAGATGAAATCCTGCCGGACTCTGATGCCATCAGCCGCAGAATCCACACCATGGAAAAACAGCTGACCCTCTATTCCCGGCAAAAGCTGATTCTGCATCTTCGCAGGCAGAAAGCCCTGTTGGAACGCTTTCGACTGTGGGAAACCATGGCGAAACAGCTGGTTGCCCAAATGGAAGTGCTTTGTCGCATGGGAAGGCCCGGGATACTGAATGATGAGAACCGGGAGAACCTTTCTCAAACCGGCGCCAACATCCGTGACAGCCGTGTTTCCGATACTGAAACACCGGAGGACATCGTTACCAATTACCATGTCAGCCGGATTCTTGCCCTGCGGGAACAGCTTCTAAACGAACTCAAACAGTAAAAAAATTCCGCTGTGAAGTTTCACAGCGGAATTTCTTTATCCCTTTTTCAGCACAACCGCGGTACGGCTGGGCAGATACATGTAAAAGCCGGTGGTCCCGTCCGGCTGCTTAACCGCCTCATAGCTTTGATGTGCGATATTGCCGTAGCCGCCGTAGCACCAATCGTCCGTGCTCATAATCACCTGATAGTTGCCCGCATCCGGCGTGGGAATAAAGCACCCTTCCACCGACCGGTTGCAGTGGAAATTATAAGCGAAGATTGCGCCGCCCTTCTTGTATACCAGGATTTTGTCCCAGTTGCAAAGTCTGAGCTGACGGTCTTGACCGGAAAGCACCTTCTGCTTTTTCGCCATAGCCACCATATCCCGGTCAAAATCCCGCAGGTAGTGATACTTAAGCTCCGAATTGTCCACCAGGCTCCACTGCCGGCGGCAGTAATGATAGCTCCAGCCATTGCCCTCCCGGGGAAAATCCATCCATTCGGGGTGACCGAACTCGTTGCCCATAAAGGTCAAATACCCCTCACCGCCAAGGCTCATGGTCAAAAGCCGCAGCATCTTATGCAGAGCCATGGCTCTGTCTATGGTGTTGCTGTGGTAGTCCACATGCATACCCCAATACATTTCCTGATCGCACATCCGGAACATACTGGTCTTGTCCCCCACCAGCGCCTGGTCGTGAGATTCCACATAACCGATAACCTTTTCCTGGGGACGGCGGATAGCAAGCTCATAGTAGATATTATTCAAATCCCAATATTCATCGGGGCAATCCTTCAAAAGACGAATCCACATATCCGGCTCACCCATGGCAAGGCGGTAATCAAAGCCCAGGCCGCCATCGGTAACCTTCAGACACAGTCCGGGCAGCGCAGAGGTATCCTCTGCAATGGTAATGGCGTTGGGATTGACCTCCCGCACCAAATCATTGGCAAGCTGCAGATAAGTAACTGCCTGGGTATCCGTATTCATGGAGAAGTAGGATTCAGGGCCTGTAAAGGCAACGCCCAAACCGTGGTCATGGTACAGCATGGAGGTAACACCGTCGAAACGGAAGCCGTCAAAATGAAACTCTGTCTGCCAGTATTTCAGGTTGGACAGCAGGAAGTGAAGCACCTCGTGCTTGCCGTAGTCAAAGCATTTTGTACCCCAGGCGCTGTGATTTCCCTTAGCACCGCTGTGGAAGTATTGATGATCCGTACCGTCAAATTCGTTAATACCTTCCCGGGTGTTGGGCGCGGCATGTGAATGAACCACATCCAGCAGCACCGTAATTCCCATTCCATGGGCAGCATTGATTAGGGCTTTCAAATCGGTGGGTGTGCCGAATTTGGAGGAGGGCGCAAAGAAATTGGTTACCTGATAGCCAAAGGAAGCGTAGTACGGATGCTCCATAACCGCCATAATCTGCAGCGTGTTATAGCCCAATTCCTTCACCCGGGGAAGAGTTTTCTCCTGGAACTCCCGGTAGGAGCTTACCTTCCCCTCTTCCTGGGCCATGCCGATATGACATTCATAAATAAAGAGATTCTTCTGGGGCTTAAAGCGCTTGTCTGTCCACCGAAAGGGCTCCCCGGGGTCATGAATGGCCGCATTCCAGGCAAAGGTATTGGGATCCTGCACCACAAAGTTGGCATAGGCGGGAATCCGCTCCAGCTCCTGGCCGCCCCGAATCACCAGCGCGCTGACTTTACAGCCATCCCACAGTGCGTTTTCACCTGATAAGGTCACTTCAAAGACACCGCAGCCCTTATTTTCCATGGGGCAGCTGCGGCGGTCCCAGGAGTTAAAATCACCTGCAAAATACATTGCCTCCGCGCCGGGTGCCCATTCCCGATAGACCCAGCCCTCTGCCGTCCGGTGAATGCCGAAAAACAGATGGGCATTGGCAAAATCAGAGAGGGTCTGACCCTCAGGCAGAAGCGCGCGCTTGGTATTTTCGTAGTTGTCCATCCGCAAGCGCAAATCCTGCTCGTAGGGACGGAGGCTGGGGTCGATATGCAAGATGTTCAAATCCATGAAATTCCCTCCTGTATCCGATACATTTTCAATCATCTCATACCTTCATCATACTATGCGCAACCGGTTTCGTCAAGTTGAAAGTTACACCATCTGCTGTTCGTTGATAATCAATTTGAACTCAAGGCCCAGAGTTTGGGCAGCCTTGCGGCACAGCAGCATCCGCTCCAGGAAAATTTCAAAGAAATCCATAACCGAGCTGAAATGAGTATCTACCGACAGCTTCAGCTTCACAATGGTCCGGGCTTCATTAACCTTAAGCTCCGATCTGGTAACCGAGAAATTTACCCGGTCGTGAATATCGAATTTTTCCACTTCCTTTTCCCGGACGCGGTTACGGCGAACATCCGACTTATCCGCCAGAATCAATGCCGCTGCCAGCGGGTTAACCGGCACACCGGTGCCCTCATCGTGATTGCCGATGGCGGTGACAATCTGGGAAATTTCTTCCGCGGGAAAACCCATGATATCCAGCAAACGAAAAGCCATAACAGCGCCGCTCTGGGAATGTTCAATTCGATTCACAAGATTGCCGATATCATGAAGATACCCGGCAATTTTCGCCAGCTCCACAGTCCGCTCCGGATAAGCCAGAGATTCCAGCACCTTTCCTGCCATATCCGCAACCCGGCCCACATGGGCAAAGCTGTGTTCTGTATAGCCCAGCGCTCCTAAAGACGCGTCTGCCTGCTGAATATAAATACGAATATTCTCGTCATTTCGAACTTGCTCATAAGTCATAAAGAAAAAGCTCCTTGGTTTTTATTTTTATTGTACCATGTTTTTGGGTGATTGCAAGCCTTCTCATTTTCAGAAGATTCAAAAATATGTTGTTACCGGATGCTGATTATGCTATACTTAGACAAGAAACGACAAAAAACGGAGGAATGCCTATGTATGACTTCTTCGACAGACTGATGGCGGCAACCGCATGGGAAATGATACCACCCACTCCATACGGTGCTTTCCATCTGATCTTTACCTTAGCAGGCTTTGCTCTTTGCGCATGGATTGCCTGGAAGCTGCGCAAGCTGGGAGAAAAAGGTAACCGCATCTTTCTCTTGAGCTGTGGCATTTTTTTGATTCTCACAGAAATTTACAAGCAGCTGTTTTACTATTTCTACATCGGCGGCGGCAGCTACCAATGGTGGATTTTCCCCTTCCAGATGTGCAGTGTTCCCATGTATTTGTGCGTCATTGCTCCACTGCTGAAGCCGGGAAAGGTGCAGCAGGCAATGTACAATTTTATGATGGTCTTTAATCTTCTTGGCGGACTCATGGCATTCATTGAACCGTCTGGAATAATCCACGGCTACTGGACACTGACCCTCCACGCATTTATCTGGCACATGATTCTGGTGTTAATCGGCTTTTATCTGGCTGTCAGCAATCGGGGCGGCAGGACCATGGCGGATTACCGCTCCGCAGCGGTCACCTTTGTCTTACTATGTCTCATTGCCTTTGCCATTAACCTGCTGCTGCGACAGGTGTCCGGCGGCTCTGTCAACATGTTCTTCGTTGGCCCCAGCAACTCCAGCCTTCTGGTATTCAAGCAAATATCCGAGTATTTCGGCTGGTATGTCAGCACCCTTCTGTACATTCCCACGGTATGCCTTGGCGCTTTCGGAATCTTTTGGGCGATTCGTGCTTGCCTGAAAAAAACAACGGCAGCCCGATAATTATATTGCATTTTCAATTCGGCGCCGCTATAATGAAAATAACAAACCGACAGGAGGTTACCTATGAACATTCAGCAGCTTTACCAAGCCGTTGAAAACCACAAGGATCCCATTCTTGCGGCAGAGCGGCACATCTGGAACAACCCCGAACCCGGCTTCCGTGAGTGGAAGACCCACGCCTACATGAAAGAGCAGTTTGAAGCCCTGGGCTATAGTGTCATCGAAGCCGGAAACATTCCCGGTTTCTATGTGGATGTGGATACCGGCAGACCCGGTCCCAAGGTTGGCATTTTTGCGGAAATGGACTCCCTGATCGTCCCCACTCACCCGGAATGCGACAAGGAAACCGGCGCTGTCCACGCCTGCGGTCACCATGCCCAGTGCGCAGCCATGCTGGGTATCGCCGCTGCGTTGAAGGCAGAAGGTGCTCTGGATGATCTGTGCGGCAGCGTACGCTTGATTGTTGTACCGGCAGAAGAAGGCATCGAGCTGGACTTCCGTTCTGAGCTGGTGAAATACGGCACCATTCGCTATACAACCGGCAAGCTGGAGTTCCTCCACCGGGGCATTCTGGACGGCGTTAACCTTTCCTTCATGGTTCATACTGCCGTCGGCGATAAAATCGGTTGTATTCGCGGCTCTAACGGCGCCATTATGAAAAAGGCAACCTTTATTGGTAAGAGCGCCCATGCCGGCGGCAGCCCCCATCTTGGTATCAACGCCCTGTACGCCGCAAATCTGGCCATGAATGCTGCCAACAGCCTGCGGGAAACCTTCCAGGAACAGGACACCATCCGCTTCCACCCCATCGTCACCGCCGGCGGCGGTGCGGTAAACGCCATTCCCGAATCGGTTAGCGTAGAAAGCTATCTGCGGGGCGCAACTCTGGAGGCCATTGAAACAGAGAACCGCAAAATCAATCGGGCCTTTGCCGGTGCTGCTGCGGCCATGGGCTGCCAGCTGGTCCTTCAGGACATTTTCGGCTATGCTCCCCGCAACTATCCTTCTGATCTCGTTGCTTTTGCCAAGGAAGCCGCCCTGGCGCTGATGCCGGAAGATCAGGTTTCCTTTACAGATAAATGGGGTACCGGCTGCAGCGACATGGGTGATGTGTGTATGGTCATGCCCGGAATTCACCCCGCTGCAGGCGGCGCGATTGGAACAAGCCACGGCTCCGACTACTATATTGCTGATCCGTACCTTGCCTGCGTAGTCAGCGCAAAGTATCAGGTTGGCATGGTTGCTATGCTCCTTTCCGACGGCGCCAAGCGTTGCAAGGAGCTGACAAAGGACAACGCCACCAAATATCCTACCATTCGGGAATACTTAAATTCCATTGACAAGCTGAACTTTGAGGGCCAGACCGTTTCCTATCAGGAAGACGGCACAGTTAAGCTCAGCTACAACGGCTGATATCGGTAAATTTTTGGCACGCTGCCTTTCGGCAGCGTGCCTTTTACTTTATATTGCAATATCCACATTGTACTTGCGAAGCCAGATGTCCAGCTGCAGTAAATAGCAAATGGTCTGGGGTTGCTTCATCAGCTGACCGTACCAGGGCCACGGACTATCTGTATCCAGTAGCTTTCGGACATTCTCCCGGGACACCAGCTGAAAAATGGGCGCGTCTTTCTGAGCAAGGAGTACTTCCATGCGCTCTCTTACCAGTTTGAGGTATTTCGGGTCAAAGGTCTTGGGATAGGGGCTTTTCTTGCGCCACAGTACCTCTTGCGGTAAAATTCCCTCCATAGCATGGCGCAGTAACCCCTTTTCTCTGCCGCCCCAATCTTTATACCGCCAGGGAACACCGTACAAATACTCTGCAATCCGATAGTCACAGAACGGCACACGGACCTCCAAGCCCGAGTACATACTCATCCGGTCTTTCCGATCCAGCAGCGTCTGCATAAACCATTGCTGATTTAGGTTGATCATCTGCTTCATGCGCCGTTCCAGCGGGTCTGTACCCGGTAAAATGTCACTCAAGCGGCAGGTATCTTCATACCGCTGTCGAACATAGTCTTCGGCGTCAATGCTTTCTTTCAAAGGCTGTGCCATCAAGTCACAGCGCTGATGAATGTTCTGCGCCCATGGAAAGCCCTCCCGGTCTCGAATCTCCGGGTCCCGGTACCAGGGATACCCTCCAAAAATTTCATCTGCGCATTCCCCGGACAGCGCAACTGTGACCTTGTTCTTAATTTGCCTGCAAAATACCATCAGTGAAATATCCACATCCGCCATGCCCGGCAAATCCCGGGCTTCCACAGCACACTCTATATTCTCCACCAGGTCCTGAGGACTTAGAATGCAGTCGAAGTGATCGGTATCCAACATATCCCGCATCAGTCGGATATAGTAGCCGTCGGAATTGGGCTGAAATTTATTTGGCGTGAAGAATTTATCGTTATCCACATAGTCTACAGAGAAGGTGGTCAACTGTTTTCCCTGCTTTTTCATTTCCTCCGCGCAAACAGCAGTAATCAGACTGGAATCCAGACCGCCGGACAAAAACGTACCGATAGGGACATCTGAAACCATTTGCCGACGAATGGCATCCAACACAAGGTACCGCACCGATTCCAGGGTTTCCTCCAAAGATTGGGTGTGCTCCCGGTCCCGCAGTTTCCAATATTGAACCGCATGAAATGTCCCCGATTCCCACACGCCGTACCAGCCCCCGGGAAGCTCGTCGATGCCGGCAAAAACGCCGCACCCCGATGTTCTCCCCGGCCCTAGAAGAAGAATTTCTGCGGCCCCCTCCGGCTCCAGACGGGCAGAAAAGCCGGGATAGCGCAGTATGGTCTTGATTTCCGAGGAAAACAGAAATCCCCTCCTATATCTGACGTAAAACAGAGGCTTCACGCCCATCCTGTCCCTCGCCAGAAACAGCCGCTTACCGCCTGACTCCCAAACCGCAAAGGCAAAAATTCCGTTAAACCGGGTAAGGCACTCCTCTTTCCATTGGGCATAGGCATGGAGCACTACTTCTGTATCCGAGTGCCCCCGAAACGCATGGCCCAGCTTGCATAGTTCATTACGCAGTTCCTCAGTATTATAGAGTTCACCGTTATAGACGATTACATATTCTTCCTGTGCCCATGAAAGAAACATGGGCTGGCTGCCCCCCTGGGGATCCATCACAGCCAATCGGGCATGCAGCAGAGTGCAATCACCGGATTCATAGGTGCCGCTTGCATCCGGACCCCGCCGGTGCATGGTTTTGAGCATACTGTCCTTGGTTTCATCGGTCGCTGGCAGACCGAGAATACCTGCTATGGCACACATATCGATCCTCCCTCCTATCCCGCCATTCTATGCAAAAACAGCGCAAAAATGACGCAGTCACCTTTTCACACGCAAAAGCATATCCTAATTGTGAATCATGAAAGGAGGCACCAGTATGCCAGCAACCGGATATATACAGGTTCGTGCCTACAGCAGTTACGCCCAGATTCCCCTCAAGGATGTAGCTGTGGCGGTAACCGCAGCCGACGGCACTGCCATCTCCATGGGCCTTACAGACCGCAGCGGAAAAACACAAAGTGTGGGTGTTCCCGTACCGGACAGAAGTGAAAGCCAGTCCCCCGGCAGCGAACAATCCCCTTTTACTACCGTTACCATCCACGCAAAGCTCCAGGGATATGAGCAAATTCGGGTGGACAATGTTCAGCTTTTTGCTGATACGGTCACCCTTCAGGAATTGGAAATGATTCCTCTGGCAGAATTCCCAAGTTCCTGGGAGCAAAGTGAAATCTTCAACACGCCGGCCCAAAACCTGTAGGAGGTGAATTATGCCAACTGTCATACCCTACATCCCCCAAAGGATCACAGTTCATCTTGGACCGCCCGATTCCAGCGCAGCCAATGTTACCGTTTCCTTTGCAGATTATGTAAAAAATGTGGCGTCCAGCGAAATATACCCAACCTGGGAGGAAAGCGCAATCCGAGCCAACATATTGGCAATTGTCTCCTTTGCGCTGAACCGGGTCTATACCGAATTCTACCGCAGCCGCGGCTATGATTTTGAGATTACCAACTCCACAGCATACGACCAGGCCTTTGTCAATGGACGAAGCATTTTTGAGAACATTTCCCGAATTGTGGATGAGCTGTTTAACGACTATCTGCGCCGTCCGGGTTTTGTTGAGCCGCTGGCTTCAAAATTCTGTAACGGAACTACCGTTACCTGCGAGGGCTTAAGCCAATGGGGCAGCCAAAATCTTGCCCAGCGGGGCTTATCCTCCACACAGATTTTGCGTAACTACTACGGAAATGTGGAGATTGTGAATAATGCCCCCGTCCGGGGTATTACCTCCTCCTATCCGGGCACGCCGCTGCGCCGGGGCAGCTCCGGTCCGTCTGTTGTGGTTGTGCAGGTGGAACTGAACCGAATTTCCCAAAACTACCCCGCAATTCCCAAGCTTTCCAATGTAGACGGAATCTTCGGCAGCCAGACCGAGGCATCCGTCCGTGCCTTCCAGGAAATCTTTGGTCTGACCCCGGACGGAATCGTGGGCTCTGCCACCTGGTATGCCCTTGTCAGGCTTTATACCGCGGTAACCAGTCTATCCGAGCTTCGCAGTCTTGGGCAGCAATTCTATGATATCAGCTGGTCTTACCCCAATTCCCTGCAATCGGGAGACACCGGGGATAAGGTACGGCACTTACAGTATATGCTCAGTGTGCTCTCAGCCTATATTCAAAACATCCCCCCCGTAGAGGTGGACGGAATTTTCGGGCCGTCCACCAGGGACGCGGTTCTTGCCGCCCAGCGCTGGTTTGGGCTTCCCCAGACCGGTGCTGTGGATGAAGCAACCTGGGACGAAATCTATGACCAGTTTGCCGGCATCGAAAACAGAAGCCTGCGAAACGGAGAAACCTTCCCCAATACCTCCGGTACGGTTCAGGCGGCCTTTGCGCCTAACAATCAAAACCGGAACCGCACCCGGTATGCAAGAACCACAACCTTAACCCAGTTTCCCGGTCGGGACTTGACAACCGGTCAGCAAGACCCCGTAAAGCAGGAGGTGATTCGATGAGACCGGATGAGACCTTGGTAGGTCAGCCAATTCGCAGTCTGCAAACCATGCTCCGTGTCATTGCGGAAGCAAATCCAAATCACCCCAGTGTGGTTCCGGATGGCATTTACGGACCGGATACCGTCCGTGCCGTGACCTATTTCCAGCGCCAGGCCGGGCTTCCTGTAACAGGCATGACAGATCAGGCCACCTGGGACGCCATTGTGCCGGTATACGAAACCGCCCAGGTGGAAATATTGGAAGCAGAGCCACTCATTCTCTTGCTCAACCCCAGTCAGGTGATTGCCATGGGAGAGGAAAACCCAAATCTGTATGTGGTGCAGGCAGTGCTGACGGTGCTATCTCAGTATTACGGCAGTATTACGCCACCGGAAATGAGCGGTGTTTTGGACGTGGCAACGGCAAATTCCCTATCCAGCTTCCAACAGCTGAGCGGTCTTCCCGTCACCGGTCAGTTGGATAAACAGACCTGGAAATATCTTGCCCTGCATTATCCCGGCGCTGTGAACAACCTAATGGAGCCGTAAACATTAAAATATTTTGAACTTTCGCGAAAATACCTTGATTATCTGTAATAATATCCCTATAATATAAGAAAATAGCGCTACCCATATGCTACGGAGGAAACAACATGTTGTCAAAAGAATGGAAAAAGGATTTATTCACCATTCCCAATCTGCTCAGTCTGTTCCGGCTGGTGCTGATTCCGGTGTATGTGGTAATTTATCTGAATGCCGATTCCGATGCGGATTACTATCTGTCCGCAGCGATTCTGGCAGTTTCCTGTGTCACCGATTTGATTGACGGCAAGATTGCACGGCATTTTAATATGATATCCAATACGGGTAAGATTCTTGACCCTCTGGCTGACAAGGCCACCCAATTCACGCTGATTATCTGCCTGACCATTCGGTATCCGGTTTTACTGGCGCTGATTTGTCTGTTTGTTGTCAAAGAGGGCTTCCAGGTGATTGCCGGTCTTATGATTCTGAAACGGGGCGAGATTCTGGCAGGCGCGCTGATCACCGGCAAAATCTGCACCACTGTGCTGTTTATCAGCCTGATCGTTTTGGTCATGATTCCCCGTATCAGCCCCATCGCGGTGAATATCATCACCATTGTAGACTGTCTGTTTATGCTCATATCCTTCTTTGACTATGCAAGGCTTTATTACACCCACGGACCCATGATCCAATCCCTGGACAATCCGGAAAAATGATTTTAGCGGCGGTTTAAAACCGCCGCTTTTCCGTTTTTCAAACATGGTGTGTCACAGCTGTGCCGTCGCCATATCCGCAGCGGTTGCCGCGGCATCGTCACCGCTCACCATCCTTGTTTCCCACAGCAATATTGTAGCATATTATTCCTGCGAGGAATCGGGAAACAGGGTCAAATTGAGGGGAAAATCCTTGCGTTATTCTGCTGAAAAAACATGGAAATAAGGCTTGACAAATCCCCTTTACTGTTGTATCATATTCAAGCTGACGGAAAACAGCAGCCTTGGAGAAGTCGCGTAGCTGGCCGAGCGCGCACGATTGGAAATCGTGTATACCCCAAAAGGGTATCGAGGGTTCAAATCCCTCCTTCTCCGCCAAAATAAGAGACCACCCAAACGGGTGGTCTTTTATTTTGGATAAAGGGATTTGAAGAGGGCGGCGCTGCCTTGCACAGTGCAACCAAGTGTTCGATGAACACTCTCCGAGATTAAGAATAAGCAAAGGTCCGCACCCGGTTGGGTGCGGACCTTAACTAAATTATTTTGCAAAATCCTGGAGTTTGCTGCTTTCCAGCCGGTCGTAACGGCTGATGAAGGCAACCAGCTCTGCGGCAATCTTCTTTGCGCCGCCGGCGGTGTTGCTCTCAATATTCAGCGGCAGCAGCGGGTCATGAAGGGAAAGACGGAGCAGGAACCAACCGTCGCCGTGGTCACCGTCCAGATTCACCCGAACGCCCTCGTAGTTGCTGGGCGCCAGAGACCATCCGGGCTGGGCTGCTGCGTAGGCTGTCAGCTCGTCAATTACCTGCTGACCGTAGGGCTTGAAATCCTCCAGCAGAATGTTCATCCGGAATTCCAGGCTCTCTGCAGGCTCTTCCAAATCCGCAATCAGGGACTCCAGAGTATAGCCCTCCTTCTTGCCCCGGGCCAGCTCAATGAGCAGCTTGGTAACAAGGTAAGCGCCGTCGTCCAGGAAGTAATTTTCCTTCAGAGCGCCGTGGCCGGAGGTTTCGATGGCAAGCTGGCTGTCCTGGCCCAGGCCGTTCAGGCGAACGGATTCGTTAATCACATTCCGGTAGCCTCGCTTGAACCGATGATGCACGCCGCCCTTTTGGGCAATAAACTTGCCAAGACCGGTGGACGTAATGGAGTCGGTAACAATGGTCGTGCCGGGGTGCTCCCGTAGGAGAATTGCCGCCAGCATGGCAATGATCCGGTTGCGGTTTAATTCACTTCCGTCGGACAAAACCGCACCGGCTCTGTCCACGTCGGTATCAAAAATGATGCCCAAATCAGCGCCCACTTCCCGGACAGCCTCGATAATACTCTCCATTGCCTCGGCATTTTCCGGATTGGGAATATGGTTGGGGAAGCTGCCGTCGGGGTCTAGGTACCGGCTGCCCTCGGTCAATGCACCCAGGGGTTTCAAAACCTTATCTACATAGAACCCGCCTGCGCCGTTACCGGCGTCCACGACCACCTTAAAGCCCTCCAGAGGCTGATTCTCACCGGTAGCGGCACGAACCTTGTCCACCAGAATGCCGGCATATACGTCCATAAACGCGCCGTCACAGAGACTGCCGCCGGTCATACCGGTGGTCTCATTGCCCTCTGCATAGGCGAGAATCTGCTTAATATCCGCAGATTCCAGACCGCCCTTTTCCGTAAAGAACTTAAAGCCGTTGCGGTTGAAGGGCAGATGGCTGGCGGTAATCATAACCGTACCGTCAAAGCGGTAGCCCTCGGTAACGGTAGCCATAAACATAGCAGGCGTGCTTGCCATTGAGAAATCGGTAACGGCAATTCCCTGCTCCACCATAGCCTCACAAATCCACTTGCTGAGCATGGGGCCGGACAGACGGGAATCTCTGCCCACCGCAACCCGAATGCCGGAAGTCTTTCCGGTTCTTTCTTTCAGCCACAGCGCAAAGCCTCTGCCGATATCCCGGCAAACCGGCTCGGTCAAATTCACATTCTGACCTTCAATTCCTTCCAGGGCAACGCCACGGATGTCGCTGCCGTTTTGAAGCTTTTTGTAATCCATATTGAAAACCTCCTGCTTGCATAATTATAGGGATATTTTACCACGCAGACATGGAGATTGCAACAAAAAATCCCCCTGCCGATAAAAAAGCAGAGGGATTTTCTCAGTTTTTCTTTTCCGCAACCGTGCCAAAGTAGAAAGCAACCACGGTAGAAGTAATCACCATCACATTATCCGGCGTAATATCTCCCCGGAGAGACAAAATTACAAATACCGTAATCACCGCGATGGTAACAATGGTCTTGACCTTAATTAAGGCCGCTAAGTTTTTCAGAAATTCCAGAATGAACACCCCCTACGGTTTTTTGAAAGCTTTCCAGATCGCTGATTCTGTGATTGATCACTTTAATCTGCTCCTCAACCACGGGCATTCTCTGGGCAAAATGGTTATGGGCACGAACCTCTCTTGTCAGCTCCTCCAGCTTGGTATCCGTTACCGCCTGGGAGGTTTTGACCGTCATTTCGCTTTTCTTTGCGGTGAGAAGTCCGGTGGCGATTACGCCAATCAAAGACAGGCTGCCGCTGATTAAGGCAACCAAAACGGCTTCACTCATGCCTGACCCTCCCGGCATAGCTGGTTGACCCTATCCTGGATAATCCGATACAGCTTTTCCTTTCTCTCTTCCCCATTTCCAAACTTACCGGCAATCACCTCTTTGGCAAGAACGGTAACTGCATCGTCCACTGCGTCAGTTACTTTCTGTTCCTCAACATCATAGGAAATCCAGGGGAGCTTTCCGTGCTTCTGCCAGCTTCTGCCGTTCATTCCGGGAATGGGCGCAATATTGTGTACCGCCGTAAGCTGCACGCCGTCATACCACCGATGGGTACATTCCACAGCCATACCATCGCCCACATAAATGCCGATGTGCCCGGGAATCCAGACCGCCTCACCCACCGCAACAGAGGAAAAGTCCTCGGATACCTCTTTGCAGGCTTTTATCATGCTGTCGGCAGTAATGTCCGGAACGCCATTGGATTGGTACTTTGCACCGCCGTAGACATGGCCGGTGTCCCCTTCCCAGCCCCATAAAAGCCCCTTAATAAAGCATACGCAGTCGAAGCCAAAGGTGTCCGCAGTTGCTGACAAGATTTTTTGGGTTCTTCCTTCCTCTTTATTGTAGGCGTGGTTGTTGGTGTAGCGCTTTTTGTTGCTGTCGTTCATGGGCGCGCCAAAGCAGCCGCGGATATACAGCGTCTTAAATTGTGTCGCTGCCCGCTTGCAAAGGCCCGCCAGTTCTTTTCCGGTTTGAATCATCATATTCCTCCTAAATTGTAATCGGTACGCCAAAGCGCCCTTTCACCCCGGGAGGAAAATACCGAAACAGTTGCACTTTTTTGTGCTACCGGAAAAAATACCGCGAACGGATGAAGTCCGTTCGCGGTATGTATTAACCCTTGTCGGCAAGGATAACACGCTTCATTGCCTCAATGCCAACCCGAATGGCACCGGAGGTATCCTCGGTCATGTCCATGGACAGGCCCAGCTTTTCCCGTTCCTGATTCCAAATCACATGGAAGCAGCTTCCGCACCGCACATGCAGGGCAGATGCTACCACAAACAGCGCTGCCGATTCCATCTCGCTGGCCTTCACGCCCAGCCGTTTCCAGGATTCCCACTTCTGAAGCAGCTCATAGGATACCGGGGATTTCTCAGGACTGTGCTGGCCGTAGAAGGCGTCCTTGCACTGAACAACGCCAGTATGGGTCCGGAAACCCAAATCCTCGCTTGCACCCTTCAGTGCCGCTGTCAAGCCGAAGTCCGGCACAGCGGGAAACTCAATGGGGGCATATTCCATAGAGGTATGCTCATAACGGATTGCGCCGGTGGCAACCACCACATCTCCGGGGCATACATCCAGATCGATACCGCCGCAGGTACCCACCCGAATAAAGGTGTCCGCGCCGATGGCAACCAGCTCCTCCATGGCAATGGAGGCAGAGGGTCCGCCGATTCCCGTAGAGCATACACTCACCTTTTCTCCGCACAGATAGCCGGTGTAAATATTGTATTCCCGATTCATACCAATATGGACGGGGTTATCAAAGAGCTTGGCGATGGCCTCGCACCGACCGGGATCGCCGGGAAGAAACACATACCGACCCACATCTCCCTGTTTGCAGTGAATGTGAAATTGCATTCCGATATCTTGCATAACTAACTCCTCATCATTAATTTAGAACAAACTAACCTGGCTGGTATCCGGCAGGTCGCCAAAAGCACCTGCCTCCTTCAGCATTTGAATGTGGGTCTTGGATACCTTCGGGCAGGCAGCGGAGAATTCCTCGATGGAAAGGAACTTGCTGTCTCCCCGTCCCCGGACAATGTCGAAGGCTGCATTTTCGCCCAGGCCGGAGATGGCTACGAAAGGCGGCAGCAGCTTTCCGTCCTTAATCCGGAATTTGGTCGCGTCGCTTTCGTAAATGTCGATAGGCAGGAATTCAAAGCCCCGCAGATAGAATTCGTAAGCGACCTCCAGTGTGGTGAGCATGTCCTCGTCCTTCGCCGTAGCCTCTTCGTTTCCGTCAATGGCATCGATGTGGGCCTTTGCCGCAGCCATTCCCTTGGTCATCAGCGCAGCGTCAAAGCCGCCCTTCTGGCTTCTGCGGTAGAAATAAGCAGCATAGAACGCCAAGGGATGATATACCTTAAACCACGCAATCCGGAATGCCATCATCACATAGGCAACGGCGTGAGCCTTGGGGAACAGATACTGGATTTTCTTGCAGGAGCCGATATACCAGTCCGGCACACCCGCCTTGCGCATTTCTTCCTCCGCCCCCTCGGGCAGACCTCTGCCCTTACGGACCGATTCCATGATTTTAAACGCCCGTTTTTCCGGAATTCCCCGGGAAATAAGATAAATCATAATATCGTCACGGCAGCCGATGGTGCTGTCAACCGTGGCGGTTTTGGAAGTAATCAGATCCTTGGCATTTCCCAGCCACACATCCGTGCCATGGGAGAAACCGGAAAGGCGAACCAGGGTATCGAACCGGCTGGGCATGGTGTCCATGAGCATACCCCGGGTAAAGCGGGTATTGAACTCCGGAATGGCAACCGCGCCGGTGGGTCCCAGCAGCTTGTCATTCTCATAGCCCAGCACCTTGCTGGAGGTAAATATGGACATGGTATTCTTGTCATCCAAGGGAATCTTGGTGGCATCCACTCCGGTCATATCCTCCATCATCCGAATCATAGTGGGGTCATCGTGACCCAGCATGTCCAGCTTCAGTAGGTTTTCCTCCATAGAGTGATATTCAAAATGGGTGGTAATCTGGTCGGAATCCTCCGCATCCGCAGGGTGCTGCACCGGGCAAAAATCCCAGATTTCGTTCTCCTGAGGAATGACCACCAGGCCGCCGGGGTGCTGTCCGCTGGTGCGCTTGACACCGACGCAGCCGGCAGCCAGTCTGGTCTTCTCCGCCATGGATGCGGACAATCCTCTGTCCTCCAGATACTTCTTCACATGGCCAAAGGCGGTTTTGTCCGCCAGCGTACCGATGGTTCCAGCCCGGAACACATGGGATTTTCCAAACATTTCAATACAGTAGGCGTGGGCGCGAGACTGATATTCGCCGGAGAAGTTCAGGTCAATATCCGGCACCTTGTCGCCGCCAAAGCCCAGGAAGGTTTCAAAGGGAATGTTGAATCCGTCCTTTTCCAGCTTTGTGCCGCACTTTGGGCATACCGCATCCGGCAAATCCGTACCGCAGTTGTATTCCTTGGGAACATCCAGAACGGTGTGCTTGCAGTTTTCGTTGGGACAGCGGTAGTGGGGCGGGAAAGAGTTAACCTCGGTAATGCCGGAAAGGAACGCCACAATGGACGATCCAACAGAGCCACGGGAACCAACCAGATAGCCGTTCTCCAGAGAGTTCTGCACCAGCTTTTGGGCCGACATATAAATCACATCGTAGTGACAGCTAATAATGTCATTAAACTCCGTATCCACCCGCTTTTGGAAGGATTCCGGAGGATTTTCGCCGTAAAGCCTGCGGAATTTGCCGTACACCAGATTGCGCAAATCCTCCACGGAATTTTCAATCTTGGGAGCAAAGAGATTCTTCGGCACCGGGCGCAGGGACTCGCACATATCCGCAATCATGTTGGGATTGCTGACAACCACCTCATAGGCTTTCTCCTCGCCAAGGTAGGAAAATTCCTGCAGCATTTCGTCTGTGGTGCGGAAATACAGCGGATTGGGTCGGTCACAGTCGTCAAAGTTCTGGGTGAGAATATGGCGGAAAATCTCATCCTCAGGATTCAGGAAATGGACATCTCCCGTAGCAACCACGGGAATCCCCAGCTCCTCGCCCAGGCGAACCACAGTCCGGTTGAAATCGCGCAGCTGCTCCAAATCCTTTGCCATACCCTTTTCCAGCATAAAGGCATTGTTGGATATGGGCTGAATCTCCAGATAGTCATAGAAAGAGGCAATCTTTTTCAGTTCCGCATCCGGCTTGTTCTCCAGAATCGCCTGGAACAGCTCGCCTGCCTCGCAGGCGCTGCCGATGATGAGTCCCTCACGAAGCTCCATGAGTTCCGATTTGGGAATTCTGGGCCGTTTTTTAAAGTATTCCAGATTGGAAAGAGAAATCAGATGATACAAATTCCGCAGACCCGTCTGGTTCTTCGCCAGAAGAATAATATGATAGGGGTACTTTGCAGCAAAAATAATGCCCTTGGAGCGCTGCTTCATCATAATGGGGTTGATCCCCTGCAGGTCTGCAATCCCCTTCTGCACCAGCATGGGAATAAACTTCATGAAGATTAAACCGCAGGTCATGGCATCGTCTGCCGCTCTGTGGTGCTGGAAGCTGGGCAGATTCAGCGCCTTGGCAACGGTATCCAGCTTGTGCCGACCCATATGGGGCAGCAGCTGCTGAGCAAGGGGCAAGGTGTCCACCGATGTAAGGGAACATTCCACTCCCAGCCGCTGACACGCCGCACGCACAAAGCCAATATCAAACTTGGCATTGTGGGCAATCACCGGTCGGTCGCCAACAAACGCAAGAAATTCCGTCAGCGCCTTTTCAATGGACGGCGCATCCCGAAGCATGTCCTGGGTAATGCCGGTCAAATCCACCGTCTTTTGCTCCAGAGGACGCTTGGGATCTACAAAGGACTGATACCGGCGCAGTTCCTTGCCGTTTTGCAAAATCACCGCACCAATCTCGATAATCCGGTCATTTTCCGGAGAAAGACCGGTGGTTTCCAAGTCAAATGCTACAAATTCATCAGAAAAAGCCGCATTTTGCTCACCGCGAACAATCAAACGGTCGTCCACATCGTTGACAAAATACCCCTCACAGCCGTAAAGAACCTTAATGTTCTGGTCCGTTCCGGCCACCTTGGCTTTCGACGCAGCCTTCATGGCCGCAGGGAAAGAATGGGCGCAGCCATGATCGGTAATGGCAATCGCCTTATGACCCCAAGCAGCTGCCTGCTTCACAGCGGTTTCCGTATCCGTCAGGGCGTCCATGTTGCTCATAGTGGTGTGCAGGTGGAGCTCTACCCGCTTTTCCCCCTGGAAGCTGTCTGCCCGCTTGGGCATAGAGCCAGTCATCATGCTGTAGGGCTGCAGAACCATCTCATTGTCAAACTTGTCCACCACCAGCTTGCCCTGAACCCGCAACGCAGCTCCCTCCTTGACGTTCTCCAGGAAAGGCTGGGCCTCGTTGCTTTCCATAAACCGCTTTACCCGGACAGAGCCGGTATAGTCGGTCATATCAAAGCTGATGACCCAGGCGTTGCGCTTTTTCAGCTCCTTGTGGTCAACGGCAAAGACCTTGCCCTCCACAGCAACCGTGCCCATATCCAGATTCAGTTCCTTCATGGGAGTCATCGAGCCGCGAATGGGTCTGCCGTAAAGGGTGTCAGAGGGGGACTTGCTGCCTTCCAGAGTCTTCTGAGCAGGTGCGTGGGCCGCAGGCAGCTCGGAAATAATACCGCTGCGCATTTTATCCATGGCATCCAGCAGCGCCTGACCCTCTAGAGCATTGCCGGATTCAATCTCAATGGTAACGGCCGTGCCGAACCGCTGCTGTAAATTCATTGCCACAGCAGCAGCACATTCCTTCAGCTCTTGCTTGCCGTTGGCCAGCAGCTGAATGGTTAAGGTTGTATCCTCCCAACTCCACTTGGCGCCGGCAAGGATCCCCAGAGCCATGGAATTGTGAGAAACAAACAGATTCATCAGCTCCGCCTGCTCCACCTTTTGCAGCTGGGAAGCCGGGTGGGTCGCGGTCAAAAGCAGCTGATTCAGCCCATAAATGGCCGCAATTTCCCCGGAAACGGTATCCAGCTGCGCCATAGGGATATACTGCTCACTGTGAATGCAGACGCAAACCCTTCTGCCCGCCGCGTCAATATCCGCAGCAACAATGGCCGCCTGAGAAAGCACGCTTACAAGCGGCTCAGGCGGCACATAGTCGGGAAACATGTTGGTCAAATAGGTGCAGTGGCTCATAGTATTCCTCAAAAATTCTCGATTCGTTTCAGCAGAGCCGGTAACAGCTCCTCATAGGGAAGCATTTCCACCTGCTCCCCTTTTTCAAATATCATTGCCCAGCCATCGCCGCCGGCAATGCCGATATCGGCTTCTCTTGCCTCTCCCGGGCCGTTGACAACGCAGCCCATAACCGCGACAGTAATGGGTTTTTTGCAACCTTTAAGCGCTTCGTCTACTTGATTCACAAGAGAAATCAAATCAATCTGGGTTCTTCCGCAGGTGGGACAGGAAATGATATTCACGCCCTCCTTCAATAGCCCGGCGGCGCGCAGAATATCCTTAGCTGCGTAAACCTCCTGCACGGGATCGTCTGTTAAGCTAACCCGAATGGTATCACCAATCCCGTCCAGTAACAGAGAACCGATGCCCATCGCGGATTTGATCAGTCCCATCCGAACGGGACCCGTTTCTGTCACACCGATGTGCAGCGGATAATCGCACTTGGAGCGGAACAGCCGGGCTGCCGCTACCATGTTGGCGACGGTAGAAGACTTCATGGAAACGCAGGTATCATAAAAACCGAACTTCTCCAAAAGCTCCAGATGCTGGAATGCGCTTTCTACCAACGCCTCCGGGGTAGGATGCCCGTATTTTTCCAGCAGCCGCTTGTCAAGGCTGCCGCCGTTGACGCCAATGCGAATGGGGATCTTCTTATCCTTACAGACATCCACAACCGCCTTAACCCGATCCTCGCCGCCGATATTGCCGGGATTGATTCGGATTTTGGATGCGCCGCCCTCAGCGGCTGCAATCGCCAGCTGATAATCAAAATGAATATCTGCAACCAGGGGCAGCTCACTTTCCTTGCAAATCTCGGCAAAGCCCCGTGCCGCCTCCCGGTTTTGCACGGAAAGCCGGGCAATCTGGCAGCCGGCAGTTTTCAGCGCACGAATCTGCGCCAGCGAACCTGCCACATCCGTAGTTTTGGTATTGAGCATGGACTGAATCACCACCGGATTTCCTCCGCCGATGGTAACATTGCCCACTTGAATCTTTCGTGTCATAAAATCACCCCTTAAAAATGGTGAAAATATCTTTGAACATAATCAGCGCCATGAATCCCAACAGCAAAATCATGCCTACTGCATGGATATAGCCTTCATATTTGGGGTCAAGCTTCTTGCCGGTAAGCTTTTCAATGCCGGTGGTCACCAGCAGCGCCAGAACCCGGCCGCCATCCAGCGCAGGAATGGGCAGCAGGTTCATAATCGCCAGGTTGATGGCAATAAATCCGCCAAAGAACAGCATGCTCATCAATGCGTCCACCCAGGTTGCCGAGGCAGCGGCAACATCGGACATCTGGCCGACAATGCCCACAGGACCTGCCATATCCGAAAGCCCGGCCTCACCGCTTAAGAGCATACCCAGACTCATCCAGACTGCCTTGCCGGCATAAACCACGTTGTCCCAGGCAGAAGTCAGCTTCATGTTAAGGGGTGCGTCCACCGTAGCAAAGGTAAAGCCGTAACGGGGTGATGTTTCGTTACCAAAGGTCTTTTTGGTAAATTGATAATCCTCCAGAACAACGCGCTGTCCGTTACGCTCCAGCACAAAGTCGTGAATATCACCCGGGTGGCGGTTTAATATATCCGTTACATCGTTGCTGTTTTCCACGGTTTCCCCGTCAATCTGCAGAAAACGGTCACCTGCCTGGAAACCGCCGTGCTCCACAAGAGAACTGGTAGGCTCTATATAGTCAATCACCGGGACAGCCATCTGCAGGGACATGCTGACAATTACCATCAGCACAATGCCGGCAACAAAGTTCATAAACGAGCCGGCAACCAGAATGATCAGCCGTTTCCACCAGCTTGCTTTCTGGAAGGAATTGGGGCTTTCCGTATCGGAATCCTCCCCCTCCATGGCGCAGTATCCGCCGATGGGGATGCAGCGAATGGAATACTGGGTCTGCCCTACCTGCTTTTTATACAGCACCGGGCCCATAAACATGGAAAATTCATTCACTTGAACACCCGATGCCTTGGCAGCCAGAAAGTGCCCCAATTCATGGACGAAAATCAACAGACTAAACAGTAAAATTGCAAAAACGATACTCATGGGGTTTCCTTTCAACAATGGGTCATAACATACTCCCGGGCCAGACGGTCTGCATTGAGAATCTGCTCCAAATTGGGATTTTCGATAAAGGGAACGGATTCCACAGCACCCTTGACAAGGCGGTAAATATCATAAAATCCGATCTGATCCTCCAGAAACAGCGCTACCGCCGCCTCATTTGCGCCGTTCATCACGGGGCATGCCGTGCCACCCAGCTTGGCACACTCCCGGGCCAGAGCCAGGCAGGGAAACGCCTCCAAATCCGGCTTGGCAAAGGTCAGCGCGCCGCAAGCGGTCAAATCCAGCTTATCCACCGGACAGTCAAGACGATCGGGATAGGTCAGCGACAGCTGAATGGGCAGACGCATATCCGGGCTGCCAAGCTGGGCCATGACAGCTCCGTCCACGGTTTCCACCATGCTGTGAACAATGCTCTGCCGGTGAATGAGTACATCCACCTGCTCCAAAGGAAGTCGGTAAAGCCGCATAGCTTCAATGACCTCCAGGCCCTTGTTCATCAATGTAGCACAGTCGATGGTAATTTTTGCGCCCATCTTCCAGTTTGGGTGCTTTAAGGCGTCCGCCTTGGTAACCGTTTGAAGTTGCTCTCTGGTCATACCGTAAAAAGGTCCGCCGGAGCAGGTTAAGATCAGCCGGGCAACCTCTTTTTTGCTGCCAATGCCCATCAAGCACTGGAAAATCGCAGAATGCTCCGAATCCACGGGAATGATTTCCGAGCCGTACTTTTCCGCCTCCGCCATTACAAGCTCACCGGCGCAGACCAGCGTTTCCTTATTGGCAAGGCCAATCCGCTTGCCAGCACGAATAGCAGCCAGCGTTGGCTTTAAGCCCAGCATGCCCACCACGGCAGTAATCACACAATCCGCTTCCGGCAATGTAGCCGCCTCCAGAAGTCCCTCCTCACCCCAAGCAATCCGCACGGGCAAATCGGAAATCATCATAGATAGCGCCTGGGCGGCCTCTTGGGTCGCCATAACCGCCAGCTTAGGCTGAAACTGGCGGCATTGCTCCGCCATGCGCTCCACACTGGTGCCGGCAGTCAGCGCCCCAACCTGAATGGGCATACGGCTGATAATATCCAGACTCTGCCTGCCAATAGAGCCGGTAGAGCCCAGAACTGTTACACATTTCACCATTTACATCACCGCCGGAAGTAAAATCAAAAATACCTCAACCAATGGTCCAACCACGGTCATAGAGTCAAAACGGTCCAGAATGCCGCCATGACCGGGGATGAGGTTTGCGTAATCCTTAATACCGGTCTGCCGCTTGATGGCAGAAAAACAAAGGTCACCAAACACACCTGCCAGGGAGCCGACAAAGCCGTATACCAGAATATAGCCGTAGTTTACGGTAAAATCAAAGGCCATATCCAAAATCAGACCGTATAGCAGCATACCTGCCATGGCGCCAAGGACACCGCCTACAACACCCTCAACAGACTTTTTGGGGCTGATGACCGGTGCCAGTTTGTGCTTTCCAAAGGCGCACCCCACAAAATAAGCGCAGGTGTCCGAAAGAAATGCAATCACAAAGGGAATCAGAATCAAGTGGCGTCCCATTCCCTCGGTCATGAAAATCCGCACCAGGCTGCACAGCAGGAACGGAATCAGCAAGCCTGCTGCCAGAGTAACACACAGCTTTTCAAAACGAAGCTTTGTCAGGGACAGGAACATCTCCCCAAACAAAATCCCAACAAAAACAAGCACCCACAAAAGTGCAACCGCATAGGGTGCGCCGAAATAGCTCCAAAGCGCCACCAAAAATGCGCTGACCATAGCATAAATCAGCAATCTGGGGTGACGGACCAATCCGGTGGCATACATCAGTTCATAGGCTGCCATCGCGCCCATTCCGCCGAACAGCAGAGCGGTGAAGATCTTCGGCAAAGCAAGAATTACGATAAACAGCACCGGAACCAATGCTGCTGCCGCCAAAATTCGGGTTTTCATCTCTTACGCCCCTCCAAAACGGCGATTACGCCGTTGATATTCTGCAATGGCAGCATCCAGGTCCTTAGGACCAAAATCCGGCCATAAAACATCCATAAACACAAACTCGGAGTAAACCGTCTGCCACGGCAGGAAATTGCTGGTTCGCTGCTCACCGGATGGACGAATCACCAGCTCCGGATCGGGGACACCGGCAGAGTCCAGATACTGGGATAACAGCGACTCTGTCATATCCTCAGGGTTGCGTTTTCCCGCAGCAACCTCCGATGCAAACGCCTTCACCGCACGGACAATTTCATCTCTGCCGCCATAATTCAGGCAGAAATTCACCTGCACCTCGTGGTACTCCGCAGAACGGCTCTGAGCATCCCGGCACAGCTTCTGCAGTTCGGGGCTGAGTCGGCTCAAATCTCCGAAAAATTGAAACCGGACATGGTTCTTCTCCATGTCACGGAGGGCTTCCTCCAAATATTTGGCCAGCAGCTTCATAATGCCGCTGACTTCCTCGGAAGATCGTTTCCAATTTTCCGTAGAGAAGGCGTAAACCGTCAAATACTCCACGCCCAAAGTGCGGCAATAGTTTGCAATCCGACGGAATGCCTCACCGCCGGCGCTGTGACCGGCTGTTCTGGGGAGTCCGCGCTGTTTTGCCCAACGGCCGTTACCGTCCATAATGATGGCAATGTGCCGTGGGATCATTTGTTTTTCCTGTGCCATATCCGGCACCTCATTTCATTGTAATGCAAAGCTTGGGGGCGATATACGCCCCCAAAGCCTATTGGCATCAAAGTGCCATCAATTCCTTTTCCTTGGCAGCGAGTGCCTCGTCCACCTTCTTGATATACTTATCCAGCATATCCTGCAGGTCCTTTTCTGCCTTCTTCTGATCATCCTCGGTGATTTCCGAGTTCTTCTTCAGCTTCTTGACATAGTCCATGCCGTCCCGGCGGAGATTACGCATGGCCACTTTGGCATCTTCGGCATACTTCTTAACCTGCTTGGCCAGCTCCTTACGGCGCTCCTCCGTCAGCTGGGGGAACACCAGGCGGATCACCTTGCCGTCGTTCTGGGGATTGATGCCCAGGTCGGAAACCTGAATGGCTTTCTGAATGTCCTTCAGAAGCTTGGTATCCCAGGGGGAGATTACCAGAGTTCTGGCATCGGGAGAGCTGATGGTGGCCACGCCGTTCAGTGCGGTTTCGCTTCCATAGTATTCCACGGTAATCCGGTCCAGTACACGGGGATTGGCTCTGCCGGCACGAACTGCGTCAAATTCCTCACCCAGATGCTCCAGGGTCTTGTCCATCTTTCTGGCGTATTCCTTAAAATCAACAGTCATTGCAAATAGCCTCCTTAGAATTGATTTTTAACGGTGGTTCCGATGGCTTCGCCCCGAACCACACGGACGATGCTGTTTTCTTCTGCCAAGCCAAAGCAGATGAGGGTCATGTCGTTATCCATTGCCAGGGTCATTGCGGTGGAATCCGTAGCCTTGAGGTGCTTGGCAAGAACCTCGTCATAGGTAAGACGGCTGTAACGGATGGCTTCGGGGTCCTTGGCAGGGTCTGCAGAATAGATGGCATCCACATTCTTCGCCATAAGCACCGCGTCCGCTTCAATCTCCACACCCCGGAGCACTGCGCCGGTGTCGGTAGAGAAATAGGGATTACCGGTACCGGCAGCAAACAAGACCACCTTGCCTGCGTTTAAGTACCGCTCAGCCGTATCCCGGGTGAAATACTCGCAGAACTTGTTCATTTCCACTGCGCTCAGCACTCGGGCATCCACGCCGTGTTTTTCCAGCGCATCGGCAACCGCGATGGAATTCATCACCGTACCCAGCATACCCATAGCATCCGCATGGCTGCGCTGCATATGGTCTGCTCCGTCCTTCACGCCCCGCCAGAAATTACCGGCACCAATCACAATGCCGATTTCCACGCCCATATCCACGCAAGCCTTGATGGATTGACACAGAGAATTGACAATGGAAAAGTCCAGGCCGCGGTGCTGATCCCCCGCCAAAGCCTCTCCGCTGATTTTCAGCAGAACGCGTTTATATTGAATCTGCGACATCACTACCCACTCCTTCTATTTTATCTCTACCTATTTTAATATATGAATGACAAATTGACAACCATAATTTTCAGTTTCTTTCTCTATTTTCGGAATTTTTACAAATTTTCAGGAACCTTCGTTCCCTGCTGCCGGAAAACACACAATTTATGTTGCAAAAATTTTACAAATGGGTTATAATGACAGATAATTGTAATCTAACCAAAGCGAGGTTATCACCATGGCAGAAATTACAGAAAATAAAAACTTTATCCACGCCTTCATCGAAGAGGATATCGCCGAAGGCGGCCGGTTTGCCGGTCAGACCGTGCATACCCGTTTTCCCCCCGAGCCCAACGGCTATCTGCATATCGGCCACTGCAAGGCGCTGATTATCGACTTCGGTACCGCTGAAAAATTCGGCGGCATGTGCAACCTGCGTATGGACGACACGAACCCCACCAAGGAAGATGTGGAGTTTGTCCACGCCATTCAGGAGGATATTCACTGGCTGGGCTTTGACTGGGATGACCGGTTCTTCTACGGCTCCGACTATTTTGAGAAGACCTATGAGCTGGCTGAGGGTCTCATCCAGAAGGGTCTTGCCTACGTCTGCGAGCTGACACCTGACCAGTTTAAGGAGTACCGGGGCGACCTGACCACCCCTGCCACCTCCCCCTACCGTGACCGTCCAATGGAGGAAAGTCTGGACCTGTTCCGTCGGATGCGCGCCGGCGAGTTTGAAGACAACGCTTACACCCTCCGGGCCAAAATCGACCTGGCATCCGGCAACTTCAACATGCGCGACCCGGTCATCTACCGCATCCGGCATATGCACCACCACCGCCAGGGTGACAAATGGTGCATCTACCCCATGTACGACTTCGCCCATCCCATTCAGGACGCACTGGAGGGCATTACCCACAGCCTGTGTTCTCTGGAGTTTGAAAACCACCGCCCCCTGTACAACTGGGTTGTGGAGAATACGGGTCTGAGCCACCATCCCCGTCAGATTGAGTTTGCCCGCTTGGGCATCGACCATACCGTGCTGAGTAAGCGCAAGCTTCGCGCTTTGGTGGAAAACGGCTATGTCTCCGGTTGGGATGACCCCAGAATGCCCACTCTGTGCGGCCTGCGCCGCCGGGGCTACACCCCCAACTCCATTCGCAACTTCTGCGACAGAGTCGGCGTTGCCAAGTCCCCCAATACCATCGAATTTGCATTCTTGGAGCACTGCCTCCGGGAAGATCTGAACGAGGTTGCCCAGCGGGTCATGGCAGTTCTGAAGCCCATTAAGCTGACCATCACCAACTATCCCGAGGGTCAGAGCGAAACCTTTGAAGTGGAAAACAATCCCAACGACCCGGAGACCGGCTGCCGCGAGGTAAGCTTCTCCCGGAATCTGTGGATTGAAGCCGACGATTTTATGGCCGAACCCATTCCCAAGTACAAGCGCCTCTTCCCCAACGGACCGGAGTGCCGCTTAAAGGGCGCATACCTGATCACCTGCACCGGCTGCGTTACCGACGAAAACGGCAACGTGATCGAGGTTCTTGCCACCTATGACCCCGAATCCAAGGGCGGCAACCCCGCAGACGGAAGGAAAGTCAAGGGCGCAACCATTCACTGGGTGGATGCTAATACCTGCTGTGATGCGGAGGTCCGTCAGTACAGCAATCTCTTTGACGATCCGGATCCGGACGCCGCCGGCAAGGATTTCCTCGCCTGCCTGAATCCCAATTCCCTGGAGGTTCTCACCGGCTGTAAGGTAGAGGCCAGTCTGGCTAACGCCAAGGCACCTCAGTCCTTCCAGTTCATGCGTTTGGGCTACTTCTGCCCCGACAGCAAGGACTCTGCCCCTGACCACCTGGTATTTAACCGCTCCGTCAGCCTGAAGGACAGCTTCAAGCCCGGAACCTAAGAATCCAACCCGGACTGTAAGGTCCGGGTTTTTCCTTGCATTATTACATCATTTCCTGTATACTGTAATCAGAGTGATTTAAAAGGAGATATGTTTATGTTTGCAAGTGATTACCGCCGTTTGGGCCGGGAGTCCCTTGAGGGAAACTGGAAGATTTCTGTTCTGGTCGCTTTTCTTGCCGCACTCCTTGGCGGCTCAGCCGCTGCTTCCGGCATAAATCTCGACTGGAATCTGGACGAGGACGAAAAGCAATTGCTTCAAAACTTTCAGCCGTTTTACTTAATTCTCACCTCGTGTCTGTCCTTCTCCGGTTTTGTCGCCTTCATTATCGGCGGCACAATTCAATTGGGTCACTGCAAATTCCTGCTGAACCAATACGATTGTAAAAGCGCAACCGTGGGTGACCTATTCTCCCAGTTCGACCAGTTTGGTAACGGATTTTTATTAAGACTTCTCACCGGCATCTTCACCGCTTTATGGACACTTCTGTTTATCATCCCCGGTATCATTGCCAGTTACCGTTATGCCATGGCCCCCTTTATTCAAGCCGATCATCCCGAATACACGCCTATGGAATCCATCAATGCATCCAAAGAACTGATGTACGGTCACAAGTTTGAGCTGTTCTGTCTGCAGCTGAGTTTTATCGGCTGGGTAATCCTTTGCGTCTTTTCCCTGGGAATTGGATATCTGTTCCTGGCCCCCTATACAGCCGCATCCAACGCCGCTTTTTACCGGCAGCTATGCCCCGCTCAAAATATAATTGACGCACAATAATCAAACGGCGTGTTCCAAAGGGCAACACTCCATAAGGAAGTATTGGTTTTGATCGGCCCCTTTTCCCCTTAACTGCACAAAAAATCACCGAGATACGACAGTATCCCGGTGATTTTATTATTTGTTAATGAAAAAAGTTGCCACTTCAAAACTGCATTGCACCTGAAAACGGTGAGAATTTGTGTTAGATAAGAAAAAAAGCGCAGGAATACTTTGTGTATTACGAGCATTTTTGACGCAATATAACGCAAATTTACGCCTGTTTTCAGGCATTACTTCCTTATGGAGTGTTGCCCAAAGAACACGCCGCTTAATTACTTCTTTTCCTTAATATGCGCCTGCAGGTGCATGGAAAGCACCGCAAGAGAAGTCGCCATATTCTCATTCTGCACCAGAATGTTTTCAGGCACCTCCAAATGGGTGGGCGCGAAATTCCAGATTGCCTTGATTCCGCAGGCAATCAGCCGGTCACAGACCTCCTGGGCGTAGGCAGCCGGAACTGTGATAATTCCCATCAGCACCTTATTCGCCTTGGTAAACCGCTCCAGCTGAGAGATGGGGTAAATCGGCTTTCCTTCATCGGTGCGGGACTTTGTGGGTGCGGTGTCAAAGGCCGCCAAAATATTCAGACCGTAGGCATCAAAGCCGCTGTAGCCGCACAGCGCCTGTCCCAGTTTACCGGCACCGATAATCACGGCATCGGTGGTGTTGTCGTAACCAAGGAACTGCTCGATATCGTCAATCAGACCCTCCCGCAGATAGCCGATCTTGGGTCTTCCACCGCTGGAAACCATAGCCAGATCCTTGCGGACCTGAACCTCGCCCATGCCCAAGGCGTTTGCCAGAGCAGTAGCGGAAATATACTGGGAACCGCCCTCTTGGGTAGCCTTCAGATAGGTAAGGTAGCCCGGCAGACGCTTCAGTACGGCTTTGGAAATTTCCTTACGCTCCATCATTTCACCTCAAAACTATCGATAAAATTCCTTATCGATATAAATTTGTATCGATTATAGCAAACATGAGGTAAAATTGCAAGCACGAGTTTACGCGCAGCTTGTCTGACGCAGAAACTCCTTTCGCAGCCTGAGCATAATCCGCTTTTCCAGCCGGGAGATATAGGACTGGGAAATCCCCAGCCTTTGCGCCACTTCCTTCTGGGTCAGCTCCTGATGCCCATACAGACCGTAGCGCATCAGTACGATTTCCCGTTCCCGGGACGGCAGCTGGGAAAGTGCCTGCCGAAGCACACACAAATCCACATCATCCTCCAAAGGGCGCAGAATCATATCCTCATCCGTGCCCAAAATATCCGACAGCAGCAGTTCATTCCCGTCATAGTCCATGTTAATGGGCTCGTCCAATGAAACCTCCGCCTTTTGACCGGATATTTTCCGAATGTGCATGAGTATTTCATTTTCGATGCACCTGGAGGCATAGGTTGCTAATTTAATATTCTTTTCCCGGCGGTAGGTGCTGATTGCCTTAATCAAGCCAATCGTGCCGATGGAAATCAGATCTTCCAGATGGATACCGGTATTTTCAAACCGGCGAGCAATGTACACAACAAGCCGAAGATTGTGCTCAATCAACTGCTGTTTTGCCGATTCACTCCCCTGTTCCAGCTGCTCCAGCGCCGTCTGCTCCTGCTGCCCCTTTAGGGGCGGAGGAAGCACGTCGCTCCCGCCGATGTAATAAATCGTCTGCTCCGGATTCCAGCCAACCAGTTCCAACAATCTTGCCATTACTGCGTTCATACAATCCCTCCCGATAGTGCCTGATATGTGCTGCTGCTCCCAATCGTCTGGGGCGCAAAAGCCACCAGATTGCCACCCTTATTCCCGTTAATCCATACCTGATCCACCCGAGTTGCCAGCATCATCCCGCAGCTGCACCCCACACTGCGAAAGGGAATCAGCCGCAAACCCGATACCCGAGATGATGCCATTGTTTCAATGGGTGATAACAGCTGCTCCATGGTAAGCCCTGCCAAATCCCATGCCAGCGTCCCATCCAACACCAGAACCGCCTGACCCGTAACCGGGTCTTTTAATGTGTTTCCGGTGTCATGGAGCGCCACGATTTTCTTCACCACATTCCCCTTTTGAATGATCACCGGTATCCTTTTACCGGTTTGTGCGCTCTCCCGGGAGCCAAGAATACACAGAATGAATAAGGCAACCGCCCCTGCTGCGATTGTGAAAGCGCCACCTTTTCCCACAGCGGTAGAAATCCCTCCCAACGCCATGGTTAAAAAGAAGAAAATCACTCCCCGGGTAATGGACTCCCGCTCAAGCCCAAAGGCAACGCAGCAAATTCCGCAAATGCACACCGTTCGCCACAGCAGATTCCCCAGAAAGGAAAAACCGGGCAGCAGACACAAGGCGCAATGGAGTCCGCCAATCGCCGCCCCTAGAGCGCAGCGACCCACACTCAGCGGCGCCTGCCGCAAGCGGTTCGTACCAAGCAGCAGCAAAAAATTCACCAAAAAGTCAAGGAGTACCACCAATCCCCGGTAATCCGCCATGCAACCCCTCCTGTCCGGTAAGCTTGGCTTCAGTATACTCCCCCGGAACAAAAAAGATGGTCGCATTCCGATAGGCATTTTGACGCAAGTTCCAACCCGCACCGCACCCAATCTTACTTCCTTTTCTTCCGGCTGCAAAAAAGCGGCAGCTGATTTTCTCAGCTGCCGCTAATCTGTGTCGCATCCTCTTGTGAAATGACACTGCGAATATTCTTTTCCGCTTTATGCCGGGGTATCATCAGTTCATGACCGCAGCCTAAGCATTTGAGCCGAAAATCTGCTCCGACCCGTAACACACGCCATTGTTTTTCTCCGCAGGGATGTGCCTTTTTCATCACCAGGATATCACCCAGCTGAATGTTCATACCGCTCCCTCCGACTCTTACTTCTTTTTAATTGCGTCCCAATACTGCTTGGCTGCCTGCTCCACCTTGTTGTCGCCATAAGTATAGTATTGCGAGCCAACCAAATCATCGGGCAGATACTGCTGCTTCACCCAATGGCCGGGGTAGTTATGGGGGTACAGATACCCCTGCTCCCGCTCCATGCTATAGGTATCTGCATGCATATTTTGCAGCTGACGGGGAAAATCTCCGCCCTTACCCTTTTTCACATCCTGCAAAGCCGCATCGTATGCCAGATAGGCAGAGTTGGATTTCGGGCAGGTGGCAAGGAAAATGACCGCTTCGGAAAGGGGCAGCTTTGCCTCCGGAATACCCAACTGCAGGGCGCTGTCCACACAGGCCTTGACAATGGGCACCGCCATGGGATAGGCAAGACCTACATCCTCTGAAGCCGAGCACAAAATCCTTCGGCAGCAGGAGGGCAAATCCCCTGCCTCCAAAAACCGGGCAAGATAATGCACTGCCGCATCCGGATCGGAACCCCGAATGGATTTCATCAGCGCAGACAAAGTATCGTACTGAATATCGCCGCCCCGGTCGTAGCGCATAGAGCTCTTCTGGGTTACCGCCTTGGCATCCGCCATGGTCAAAAGCAGCTGACCATCCTTGGGCTGACCGGCAGAAAACAGCACCTCTACCGCATTCATAGCCTTGCGGATATCGCCGCCGCAGGCAGAGGCAATATACTCCAGCGCCCCCTCCTCGGCAACCGCCTTTAAGCCGTTGCGCTCTTCCAGGAAGGAAACCGCACGATTAACCGCCTGTAAGGCGGCCTGTGCATCAATCTGCTTGAATTCAAAGATGGTGCTCCGGCTTAAAATTGCGTTAAATACATAGAAATAGGGATTCTCCGTTGTGGAGGCAATGAGGGTAATTTTCCCGTTCTCGATATGCTCCAGCAAGGACTGCTGCTGCTTTTTGTTAAAGGATTGAATCTCATCCAGATACAGCAGCACACCGTTGGGCGCCATCAGTGTATCCAACTGGGCAACGATTTCTTTGATATCAGCAATGGAAGCTGTCGTGGCGTTCAGCTTATACAGTGTCCGATTGGTCTTCTGGGCTATGATATTGGCAACGGTGGTTTTCCCCGTACCGCTGGGACCGTAGAAAATCATATTGGGGATATTGCCAGAATCAATGAGCCTGCGCAGAACGGCACCTTCCCCCAGGATATGTGTCTGTCCGTAAACCTCATCCAACGTGGTAGGACGCAGCAGGTCCGCCAGGGGCTGATACATATTACCACTCCTTTGCTTCTTTTTTGACATTATAGCACATTGCTTGAGAAAATGCACCCCTTTTTTCACTTTTTTCGAAATTTTGTTTGCTATAGCAAAATCCCCTTCCGAGGAAGGGGATTTATCGTTTCATAAAATCTTCGTTTGTCATTCCGAGGAGCGAAGCGACGTGGGAATCTCCTGCTAACATTCATCGGAACGCCGCAAAAGGACAGACCTTTCTCCGGGAGATTGCGAGCCGGTGCGCGCACCGGCTCGCAATGACACGGCGTTTCGTATGCTATCAGAAGGTTGCAACATCCTGCTGAGCCGGCTCGGCAGGCTTTACCTTTGTGGCGGTGAGTACCGGACCAAGCTCTCCTTGGTACAGCGGATGCTTTTCTGCCGTAACCTTCGCTTCCACCATAACCCAGGAACGGGGCTCTAAATCCTTGCTTGCTTCGTACCGGCAGGGAATGCCGCAGAACTGAATATCGTCCGCGCAGCAGGTCATCACAAACCGACCGGGGGCAAACATGCCGTTCTTCTCCCGACGCAGCAGCGCAACCTGCCCCTTAAAGCAAACCACCTTATCCTGGTACTTCTCCGGCTCCTCCGTCACATCCCGATACCAGAGGGCGAAATCTTCGTCGGCAATGGCGATATAGGGAGCATTGACATCAAAGGGCAAGGGGTCTTCCACATCGTCAAAGGCGGTAGAACCGTCGGTATAATCATAGAGAATGTCGATTCTCCGGTTCGCCGCCCGGGCAATCTTATGATAGGGCATGGTATCTGCGCCTTTTTCTAGGCGGTTAAACACCACCATCTGGGCGCCCACCAGCTTGTCCATCACCAAATTGCGCATATTGGCGTTGTAGGTCATAAAGGTGGTAGAATCGGCAAACATCACCTCTTGGGCGACCACCCAATTTTCGGGGAAACGGGTATACAAATCCCCAATCAGCTGCATGCCGTTCAGCTCCGCCACCACCCGCTGCGCCTTACATTTCTTCGCCAAATCCTGCAACTGCTTGGTGGTAACTGTTTGCTGGTCCAGCACCGCAAGGTGCACATTCTGGTGGGGATATGCAGAAAAATCGTACTCCTCCTCCCCTTCTTCAAATACCAGCAGCAAGGTCCGCTCACCAGCATTGAACCGGGGATCCTCCAGGGTTTCCTGAATAAACTTCGTCTTACCGGAGTCTAAAAAACCGGTAAAGGCATATACGGGAATCTGTTGCATAGCTTACACTCCAAACAAGGCTTTCACCTTATCCTCATCCAAGGCAGAACCAATCACGCACAGCTTACCGATTACCGCTGCGCCGCCAAGGCGGACATCTGCCTCCTCGGGAACATAGTCAAAGTGAATCCAACTGCCCTCGGCTGCGGCAACAATGCCCTTTGCCCGGAGGACCATGCCGTAATCACCGCTGTCCAGCTGATGAAGGGCATTCTGAATTTCTTCAACAGTAAACTTCTTGGTTGTCTCCACGCCCCAGGAAGTAAATACCTCATCGGCATGATGGTGGTGTTCATGTTCATGCCCGTGGTGGTGACCGCAGCAGCAATGTCCCTCCTCGTGGTGATGGTGATGCTCATGCTCTTCGTGATGGCCGTGGCAGCAATGGTGCTCCTCTTCCTCCTCATGGTGGTGACCGCAGCAGCAGTGGCCGTCCTCATGATGGTGATGGTGGTGCTCGTGCTCCTCGTGGTGGCCATGGCAGCAATGATGCTCCTCTTCCTCCTCATGATGGTGACCGCAGCAGCAGTGGCCGTCCTCATGATGATGGTGATGGTGCTCATGCTCCAGTTCTTCCAACTCCGCGGCAACGGTTTTACCGCCTTCCATCGCCTCCAGAAGCTGCTTGCCGGTGAGCTGCCCCCAAGGGGTGGTTACCAGAACAGCCTGATCATTGTGCCCACGAATCAGCGAAACTGCGGTATCCAGCTTTTCCTGGGAAATCGCATCGGTCCTGGAAAGGATAATGGTATTCGCGGTTTCAATCTGGTTATTGTAGAACTCGCCGAAGTTTTTCATATAAACCTTGACCTTGCCGGCATCGGCAACTGCCACAGTATTGCCCAGGACCACGGATTCATCGGTCACCTTGGCAACGGCCGCAACCACATCGGAAAGCTTGCCCACACCGGAGGGTTCAATCACAATTCGGTCCGGGTGATACTGATGAATCACCTGCTCCAGCGCCTTGCCGAAATCGCCCACCAGACTGCAGCAGATGCAGCCGGAATTCATCTCGGTGATATTGATACCGGCATCCTGGAGAAAACCGCCGTCAATGCCGATTTCACCGAATTCGTTTTCAATCAGCACCAACTGTTCTCCCTGATAGGCCTCCTGAATCATTTTCTTAATCAGAGTAGTCTTTCCGGCACCCAAAAAGCCGGAGTAAATATCGATCTTCGTCATAAAAATGCGACCTTTCTATTATTTTTCAACAGTATCTTCAGTATAGCACGGGGTAAAATAAAAATCCAGTCTAATTTTGACGCAGAAACCCCTCGGCTTCACAACCGAGGGGTTTGAATTACGGTTTCCAATTCAAAAGATAATCCACGAATAGCGGCGAACGATCCACATTGGGATTGGCAATGGGAATCACAAGATACAGCTTCTCCCCCACACGGTTGCAGCACTTGGCAAATTCCGTATCGGAAATATCCAGGGCAACCGGATAGCTTTCGATATCCTCGTACTTTTCCGTCCAGACCAGCCGATCCGACAATGCTTCCATCTGCTGAGCGGTAAGTACACGGCGCAAATCCTCGTAGTATCCGTCCGGATGGACATAGTTCTTGTAGCTGCCTTCGGTGAAAATCACATAATCCACATCTCTGGCCGTAAGGCGGGCAATGAGCTGCATCGTAGTAGACTGGTTGGCCTGAAGATCCGCCGGATCGTTGCCCTCCATATAGGAAAGGGTCTGATAATTCACAACCTGATCTTCTCCGTTGCCTTCCAACAACACCAAAAGATCGTCAGATAGAGCCTTGGCTCCCTCCTCGGAAACACTCACGCCAAACAGAACACCGCTGTGAAGCGTCTCAACCTTGCTGTTTTGGATGCTGGTTACAACGGTAGAAAGCACAGCCAGCAAACACACCAGAACAATAGGAACAATCTTGTAGTAAGTCCAGAGATAATCCAGGCGAGCCTTCCAGGACATGGGTTTCAGAATTGCCAGCAATTCGCGAAATGTGGGGGTAACGGATTTCATTACAACGGTCTCCTTTTGATGTTTTCTCCATTATATCACACAATTTGACATTTGCATAAACATTTTATGAACAAAACTCCCCGGCAATTCGACAAAATTTTCTTGCATTCGCCCCCGACGGACCGCTATCCTAAATTCAGGCGGGCACCCATCCTTTGTGCGACAACGCCCACCAAATCGCCGCCCCGAATCTCCCTCGGGGCGGCGATCGTTTATGGCACCGGTATCAGCAGCATCTGCCCCTTTTCCGGCTCACCGGTCAATCGGTTGGCGTTGCGAATGGCGTCTACCGTAGAGCCGCTGGCCTTTGCCATCTCCCACAGCGAATCCCCCGCCATGGGCCGAATAATCAAGGAGGGGCGGTCCGGATTGGGCTCGCTCTTCTCCCCCAGCTGCAGGCCGGTCACCATCTGCATCCCTCTGTCGTTATATACATCCAGCTCCATCTGACACTGACAGCTGACATTGATTCCGTCCGGAGTAACAAACGCCTCCGGCCGGGAGAACCCACACCGAACCTGAACACGGTTTTCCATATCCGAAGGAAGCTGAACACTTTCCTCCCCCCGAATCATACCGTTTTGCAGCACGCCCTCCTCATCCAAATACAGAACCTGGAACGCCACCGGGACCGTTACCTGGGTCACATCACCGTTTTGCCGCTGAATCACATTCTCGCCCATGCAGCAAACATCCAGAAGCTGGGTCGCATGACAGGCAAGGCTGGCGGAAAGCGTTACATCCTGCCGGGTGTTATCCAGCCGCATGGGCAGCGATAGCGCTTCGGTCTGTAAGGTAACCGGCCGCTGATTGCTGTAGGAATCCTCCGTAAGCTCCATGAGAACCGTATCGAAAATCACATATTGGGCCGCCATAGAGCACCGCAGGTGGAGACGATGCTGCTCATCCATTTCCATATCCAGCGCTGTCAGCGCGGCAGAAATACGGGAATCCGAAGCGGCGCTCACATCCCGGTCCAGCTGGGTATACTGGGAAAAAGGCACTTCCGTCTCCCAGCTGCGGATATTGCCGTCTGTACCGCGATAGAGCAGCCGCAGGCACCCATTCCCCCGGAATACCAATCTGCCCGCCATCACCTTCTGCTCTGCAATCTTCGGTGTCAGCGAATAGTGCAGCAGCTTTTCCGGTTGTGCCATACCCTCGGGCAGTGTCAGCTCCTCCTCCATATTGTAGAGCTTTTCACCGGATTCCACCGGGAGCTCCATGGGGTAGACCTGACGCAAAAGCTGAATGTCATCATCCATGTCCTCCGGCATGCTGATTTGCGCCTCGTTGGGCTCCAGTGCCTGACCCATAGCGCTGACGCAGGCACGAACCATCAGCTTCCGCGCCGAAGTAGACCGTCCGTCCACCGACCGGAGCATGGGTTCTACCAGAATAAAGCCGTCCCGTTGGGTCTGGGGGAAATCCCATTTCATCTGGAACGGAATCCAGCATTCCACACTTTCCGGCTGAGAGCCGTCCTCCGGGGCGTACAGCACCCAGGCCATCACACCGCCGGACACATTCATGCCGTTGCCCCGCCATTCCTTCCCCCGAACAATTACCTGACCCCAGCAGCCCAACACCCGACCGATATCCGGCATGGCCTCCGGCAGCCGAACCTCCTGGGTCTGCTCCTGGGTCTGGAGCTGATAAACCGCCTCCTTCAGATACGGACACGGATGTTGACGAAACTGAATTTCCATAGGGTTCACTCCTTATACAGCTATGTACTACATTCTATTCCCGGGTGGACAAGGTTATGCCACTTTATTTCTTCCCTGCGCACCAAAATCCCAGAATCACCAGAATGAAGGACATACAAAAGCACAGAAAACCCGAGGACAGCCAGTTCCCCAACAAAATCCCCACACCAAAGGTAATCAGCGAACTACCGCAAAGCTGATTCTTCCGACACATAAAAACACCCCCTGCAAAACCTTATGCAGGGGGTATTACAATATGAACCGTTCCCGGAGAATTAGGGGGTTTGCAATTTGATAGCTTCTAAAATTGGCCTAAGAATGGGAATGCAAACCTGTCTGCCGAAGCCACCCTCCTCCACTGCCACAATAAAGGCCAGCGGATATTCTTCGTCGGTTAAGAAGCCGGCAAACATGGCATTGGGCTTCTTATCCCCGCCCACTTCCGCTGTACCGGATTTGGCGCAGACGGTGAAACCGGCAAAATTTTCATCGCCGTAATAGTTTTCCACATTGTTCCGCATCATCGCCTGCAGGGCCTTGGCGGTTTCTCTGGACATAATCCGCCCGGTGGTATCCGTTTGGGCTTTATGAGTTTCAAAGCTGCCCCCGGACACCTGGGATACCACATAAGGCTCGACGCCGCTGCCGCCGTTGGCAATGGCGCCTACCAGAGTCAGAAACTGGCAGGGGTTAATCAAATCCTTGTGCTGACCGATGGCGCTCCAGGCAACCAGAACTTCAGCCGCTCTCTCCGCCTCAATATTGCCCGGTGTGGTGGTAATGCCGTCAAAGGAAAGGGAATCGGCTATCCCAAACTGACGGGCGTAGCGCTGCAGCACTTTCCCTCCCAGCTGACCGGCAATATTGGCAAAGGCGCAGTTGCAGGAATTCATAAACGCCTCCTGAAAGGACTGCTCTCCATGATTGCGCATACAGGTCACCTTATCAATGCCGTATTCTACCACTTCAGTGCAGGTAAAGCGCTGCTGCTGGATATCGGGAATGGTCTCCAAAGCCGCAGCCGCCGTTACAATCTTGAATATTGAGCCTGGGGTGTATGTCGATTTCAAAAAGCGGTTTACATACACGCCGTCCCAGCGGTTTTCCGTATCACCGGCAATATCCGGCACATTGTCAGGATCAAAGGTGGGCGTAGAAACTGCGCAGAGGATTTCTCCCGTCTTGTAGTTATACACCGCCACCGTGCCTTTATAATCCCCCATAGCCGTCAGTGCCGCTTTCTGCAGCTGGGCAGACAGGCTAAGCTTTACCTGCCCGGCTGCATCCCCATAGGTATAAACACCGGAAAAAATATTGTAACCCACCATATCCTTTGCATAGTGAGAAAGCAGCGATGTTCCGATGTTGCCCGCCCGGTCACCCATCCAATGGAGCACCGATGCGCGGAGATTTTCATCGTCTGCATACACTCTGCCGTCGGTGGTATCCATGAGCACTACACCGTTTCGGTCCGTCACCACACCGTCACCGGTGCTGGAATTGCCGTAGACATGGGGTGACCCGGGAAACATGACCCAGCTACCGGCGTAGATGAAGTATTCAATCACAAAAAATATCATTCCCGCCGCCAGAATCAGCGCCAAAATCAGCAGGCCTTTGGCCCGGTTAATCACTCTATTCATCGTCGGGTATTCCCTCCTTGGATTGGCGCACCGCAAAGCTGGCATTCTGACGGGTATCCGCCGCCTTCACAAAGGCCAGCAAGCCCCACGCACCGATCATGCTGGATCCTCCGTTGGATACAAAGGGGAATGTCACACCGGTTAGGGGCAATACATCCACCGTACCTAGGGCATTGAGAATCGCCTGGAACAGCAAAATTCCCGCAGCGGCGCAGGCGCCAATGGTGAAAAAGGTGCTTCGCTCAATGGCTGCAGACCGCACTGCAAAAAGTCCCAGGCCCAAAACGCACACAACCATCATCAGCACCAGCAGCAAGCCCCATTCCTCGGCAATCGTTGCGATCACCACATCGGAATCAGCTGCAAATACATTGCCCATCCAGCCCCTTCCCGCGCCGATGCCGAAAAGGCCGCCGGAGGCAAGGCACATCAGAGAACGGGTTTGCTGATAACCCTTGTTCAGAGGGTCATCCCAGATATGCCGCCATGTGGAAAAGCGGCGCAGGGCGTGGGGTGCGATTTTCAGCGCAATCACACCGGCAAAGCCCAAAGAGGTACATGCCAATGCCACCGTACCCACACTGCCGGAGCGTATATATGCGATGAGCAGGAAAGCCACAAAGAAAATCAGTGCCGTTCCGAAATCATTCATTACAGCAAGGCAAGCACATATTGCCACAGTATAGCCAATAAACAAAATCAAATTCCGCTTGTTGACGATTCTGTCCATAGCCGACGCACCTGCAAACACAAAACACACTTTGCTCAGCTCCGAAGGCTGAAAGGACATCCCGCCAATGACAAGCCAGTTCTTCGCGCCGTGATACTCCCTGCCAAAGAGCAAGGTAATCACCAAAAAGCCGATACCAGCCGCCGCGGCATAATAGCGCATCTTCTTTGCCCGCTCCAGGTCCCGCAGAGACCAGCCGATGAACAAAAAGAGGGCAAGGCCCATTACCAGCGCAATCAGCTGCTTCACCGCCTCACCGGGCTTTACGGCCGCGATGGCAGCCATACCCAGTGTGCACAAAAAGAACGCAATCGCCTCAATTTCAAAGGAGGGCTTATTCACGCACAGATAGAAAGTAAGCAGCAGCCATTGGCACACGATGATGCCCAGAAAGCCGGTAAACACAGCCTGGGCGTGCTCTCCTGCGCCAAACAGATAGGCAATACAAATCAGCGCCTGGATCACCGTCAGCAGCAGCACATTTGCCAGGCTGTGAATGGGATGGGTCGCCTTGGTGCGCAGCTGGGCAAGACGGATTTCCTGCTTTCGGGAAATGGGAACCAGCTGCATGGTAATGCCGCCGATCTCAATTTCGTCCTCCGGCTCCAATGCACAAATCTCCACACTTTGACCATTGACCTTGATTCCGGTCTTGTTTCGGATGGTGGAAATCGTCCAGCTGCCGTCATCATACCGGGTCAGAACCGCATGGCTTTTTGCAATGGTAGGCAGCGCCATCACCACATCGCTGCGCTTACTGCTGCCGATAATACTTTCCCAATGGGTAATCGGCAGCCTGCGGTCATCGCTGAGCTTCAGCCACGCCCAAATTTCCGGCTCCCGCCGGAATGTGAGCAAGGGCTGAATACACCGAAGGAGCAACAGCGCAGAAAACACGGGTACCAAATACCGCACCACCTGGGTAAACACCCGTAATGTCACGCTATCCACATTTTGAAAAATCGACAAAATGGCTTCCACGCTGTCACCTCCTTTGTAAAATCTTAATTTATTCTGCCGCCTTTCGTAGCAGGGCAATCTCATCCCTGTAGCCCGGCAGCTCGTTGGGCGTTTCCAAAATCATTGACAACTGCCCTAACACCGGATGGCGGACAATATTCTGGAAAGTCTTCAGCCCCAGGCTTCCCTTTCCGATACATTCATGCCGGTCCTTGTGGCTGGCGTAGGGATTCTTGGAATCGTTGATATGCAGCGCTTTCAACCGGTCCAAACCAATCACCCGGTCAAATTCCGCCACCACACCGTCTAAGTCATTGACGATATCATAGCCTGCGTCGTAGACATGGCAGGTATCGAAACAGACACCCACCCGGTCGCTGCCGACGGCATCCAAAATGGCCCGGATTTCTTCAAAGCTGCCACCGATTTCGCTGCCTTTACCCGCCATGGTTTCCAGCAAAACCGTTACCGGATACCCAGGTTCCAGGGCTTTCTTTAAAGCATCGGCAATCTGGCTGATTCCTGTGTCCGTTCCCTGACCGACATGGGAGCCGGGGTGGAAATTATAGTAATTCCCAGGCAGCGCAGCCATCCGGCGCAAATCATCGCATAAAATCTCCCGGGCAAATGCTCTGGCATCCTTGTCTGCGGTGCACAGATTCATGGTGTAAGACCCATGGGCAACCAACTTCCCAAAACCGTTTTCCTGCAAAGCCGCCACAGCCGCAGCGCTGTCGGCTGCATCCTCCGCCTTGGCCTTGGAGCCCCTGGGATTTCTGGTAAAAAACGCAAAGGTGTTTGCGCCAATATCCATAGCGGTTTTCACCATGGCAAGATTACCGGCAGAGGCCGACAAATGACATCCAATGGTCAGCATAGATATCCTCTCCTTTGCCATATAGAATACCATAGTTCAGAAAAAAATGCAAATTCTCTTTCCCGGGAACAAACTCTGTGCTATAATACGGATATCCGAGGCTTGGGAGGGATCGATATGCCAAAATCCGACAACCAAAAGCTGAAAATTCTTTACATACTGGATTACCTGGAAAAAAACTCCCACGAGGATCACCCCGTGAGAGCGTCAGAATTGATTTCCATGCTGGAACACCGGCACAATATTTTGTGCGAACGGAAAACCGTCTATTCAGATATTGCCGCCTTGCAGGAATACGGTGTGGACATTATCTCCATGCCCGGCAAAAACGGCGGTTATTTCATCGGCACGAGAAATTTTGAGCTTTCCGAACTGAAGCTACTGATTGACGCAGTGCAGTCCAGCCGGTATCTTACCGAAAAGAAAACCCGGGAACTCATTGAAAAGCTGTGTAAGCAGTGCAACGAGCACGATGCCAAACTTATGCGCCGCCATGTGATGGTCTCCGGGCGGGTCAAGAGCATGAACGAGACCATCTACTACAGTGTCGATACCATTCAGGAAGCCATCGCAGAAAACAAGCAGATCGCCTTCCGCTATTTCGACTGGGGCATGGACGGCAGCCGGGTATACCGCAGCCGGGATTATGAAGCCAGCCCCTACGGACTTTGCCAGGACAACGAGAACTGTTACCTCCTTGCCCATTCTGTCCGCCACGGCATTACCTCCTACCGGTTAGACAGAATGAGCGACATTCGCCTGCTGAGTAGTTCCCGTACCCCCTGCCCCGAATTAACCGGCAAAGCGCTCCAGGAGCACGCCAATCAGCTGTTCCAGATGTTTGCCGGTGACGCTGTTACCGTGAAACTGCGGTTCCACAAAGAGCTTTGCAACGTGGTCATCGACCGGTTCGGCAGAGATACCATGCTGATTCCCGACGGGCCGGAGCACTTTACCTTTACCGTAAAGGTTGCGGTATCCCCCATGTTCTTAAGCTGGGTCATCGGCTTTGGCAAATTAGCACAGATTCTTTACCCCCAGAGCGTGGTTGACCAATGCAAGCAGCTTTGCCAGGCTGCCCTCAGCCAGTATTAACCGGCACGAACGCTGCCCAAAAGATCCTGCCAGCTTTCCTGCAGCTTTCCCGCGTTCTCCGACGCGGTCATAACGGTGACGCAGTAGTGAAAGCTCCCATCGTCCAATACAACGGCGCGGCCTACGCTGTCCCCTCCCTCACCGGCAGATGTCCATACACATTCATACCGATCCATGCCGGTCTGAACAGTCTCCACCACTGTCAGGCTGTCCAGAGGGAACCCGGTAAGCTCACGGAAAGTCGTATTGAGATCTCCTCCGGAAAGGGTCTGCACCGTGATTTCATAGTTGTCACACAGGTAAAGTGTGCCGTTGCTGCCGGAAATTACGGAGTCCGCACCCTCTTCCGGAAGCTCCAGGAGAATCTGCTTGGGCTGCAGGGATTCCTCACCGTATACATCGGAAACCGTTTCAAACACATCCTGCGCCGCGCAGCCGGTGAGAAACAGAAACACAACCACAATGATCAAACACTTTTTCATCATTACCCCTCCAGAAAGGATTTTTCCATGAATTTGCTCTATGCCTATCTAGTGATAATGAATGCAATGGGGTTTTTGATTATGCTTGCGGACAAGAAAAAAGCCCAGCAAGGCCGCTGGCGCATTTCGGAAAGCACCTTAATCTCCATAGCCGTACTGGGCGGCAGCATTGGCTCTCTACTGGGCATGAAGCTGTTCCGCCACAAAACCAAGCACCTAAAATTCACCCTTGGAATCCCCCTAATCCTCGCCCTGCAAATTGTTTTGGGTGTGGTGCTACTGTCTATTAAAAAATGACCGGGAATTACCCGGTCATTTCCTTTCTCTCCAGGGAAACAGCCACCAAAGCCCTCCGAACAAAAAGGCAAACAGAAGGTACCACTTTACTTGGTTGAATCCATGTAATGCACCCAGCAGCAAAAGCGCGGCTTGCAGCCATGCCCCGGGTATCCAGTCCAGAAATCCGCCTGCTAATAGAAGTGGCAGCATGATTATGCTGTAGATTCCTATACATGCAGCGATAGCAGGACGAATCCATTTCTTCAGGGGATTTGAAATGGGGACCAGTTTTGTAAATGTTCCTAAAATCTGAAGAAATGTCCATCCAGCCACAAACCAGAAAACAGGGTATGCTACGATTCGAACCCATAACGTCCATGTCAGGTCATACTCCGAACTTGCAATCTGCTTTGCTTTTTCCTGAAGAAATAAGATTACTGTAAATAGAATCACCAAAACTGCCACCGCAATGCAGGTTTTGATGATTTCCTTTTTCTTGTTCACCGGCTCTGGGATGCCATAGAGAATAGCGTGAACATCCGTATCCAAAGCCTCCGCCATTTTCGTCAGCATATCGATGTCCGGTCGGGTACGACCAATTTCGTAGTTGGAAACCGTCTGTCGGGTGACAAACAGTTTCTCTGCCAGTTCGTCCTGCGTCATGTTTTTGATTTGACGCAGTTGCTTAATGTTTTTTCCAATATCGCGCATCGCAATCACCTCACGAAAACCATACCAAATTCATGGATAAATGTCACGCAAAGAAGCGTTGCGCTGCCGATTACTGGCAGCGCAACAATTCTTCTATTATCATTTCCGCGGTCATCATGCCGTCAATAGCGGCAGACATGATTCCGCCTGCGTAGCCCGCGCCTTCACCCGTAGGGTACAATCCCCTCAGGGAGGATTGACGGCTCTCATCCCGAAGAATCCGTACCGGGGAGGAACTGCGGGTCTCCGGTCCGGTCATCACGGCAGAGGGGCTTGCAAAGCCTTTCAGCCGAGCATCCAAGGCGGGAAGCGCCTTTGTTATGGCCCCGGTAATCTTCTCCGGAAGTACATCGTGAAGGTCACACCACGCAACACCCGGCCGGTAGGTAGGATTCACATCTTTCGCCCCGGTGCTGGGCTTTCCGGAGAGAAAATCCCCCACCAGCTGCGCCGGTGCCCGGGCAGAACCGGAAACCGAAAATGCCTTCTGCTCCAGCTCTCTTTGCCACAGCATGCCGCCCAATGCCCCGGGGTACGGGAAATCCTCCGCTCTGACGGTAACCAGCAGAGCGGAATTGGCATTTTCGCCGTCCCGGTCTGCATTGCTCATACCGTTGGTGACCACACCGCCCTCTTCCGAAGCCGCCGCAACCACATAGCCGCCGGGGCACATACAGAAGGTATATACCGTGCCATCATCCAAATGCTCTACAAGCTTATAGTCCGCCGGCGGCAAGGGCAGCTCTTCAGTGCCATACTGGGCTTTGTCAATCATGCTCTGCTTATGCTCAATCCGCACGCCCATGGCAAAGGGCTTGGGCTCCATGGGTATGCCTTTCTCCAGTAGCATGGAAAAGGTATCCCGGGCGCTGTGACCGATGGCAAATATAGCCTGACTGCAGGCAATGGTTTCTCCCTGCTCTGTTTCAAGCCCAATCAGCCGGTCATTCTCCGTTACAAGCCCCGTCACCTGGGTGCAGAACCGCACCTCGCCCCCAAGAGAAATAATCCGCTTGCGAATATTCTGGACAACCTCCAAAAGCACATCCGTGCCGATATGGGGCTTGGCATCATAGAGAATATCCTCTCTTGCGCCTGCCTTGACAAATTGCTCCAGAATCCAGCCGATTCTGGGGTTATTGACGCCGGTATTCAGCTTCCCATCGGAGAACGTACCGGCTCCCCCTTCACCAAACTGGACATTGCTGCGGCAATCCAGCACGCCGGTTTCAAAATACCGGTCTACCTGCGCCTTTCGGGTCAGGGCATCCGCCCCCCGTTCCAGCACCAAAGGTTTCAGCCCCGCCAGGGCAAGCACCAATGCCGCGAACATACCGGCAGGCCCGAAACCCACTACCACCGGGCGGCGATCCGATTCACACTTAGGAACGCAATACCGCTTTTCTGTTACAATTGCCGCGCGCTTACAGCCGCTGGCGCGAAGCACCTTGGTTTCGCTGCCCTCGATTTCCACATCCACGGTGTAGACAATCTTCACATCCGGCTTTTTCCGGGCATCAATGGAGCGACGGCTGATGGTCAGCTTTCGGATTCTGGAAGGCGACAGCTTCAGCGACTTTGCCGCCTCCACAATCAGCTGGTCCGGGTTGTGCTCCGGGGGCAGCGCAATTTCACGAATCCGAATCATACGCTTCCTCCTGCGCTCTTACCCGCCAGAAGTCCGCTGCTCCAAGCCCATTGCAGGTTGTAGCCGCCGCAATCTCCGTCAACATCCAACACTTCGCCGCAGGCATACATGCCGGGCACCAGCTTGCTTTCCATAGTAGCCGGGTCAAATTCGCCGGTAAGGATTCCGCCGGCGGTAACCTGAGCGCTGTCCATGCCCATCGTATCCGTCAAAGTCACTTCAAAGGCTTTTACGGCGGTGCAGAGAGCATCATATTCCTCTAACGTGACTTCATCGGAATACCTTTGACCCCGGATACCCACGGCGCCGCACAGCACACGGCCCAGCCGGTTGTGCAAAATACCCGTGAGCAAGTCCTCCACCGGAATCCGGCGGTCTTTTCTGTTATGAAGCTCCTGACGCAATTCCCCTTCTTCCATATCCGGCAGGAAATCCAGTCGGCAGGTCCACATTCCCGGCGACTGACACACATCCCGGGAAATTTCAAAAATCACCGGTCCGGAAAGGCCGTACTCGGTAAACTGCAGCTCGCCGGTGCTTTCGGCAAACAAGTTATCCTCATGATAAATGGCAGCATGGCAGTTGGCACGCACACCCTTCAGAGAAACACAGCCGCTCCAACCGGACTTCAGCTGCACCAATGCGGGGCGAAGCCGGGTGCAGCGATGACCCATGCTCCGCAGCAGCTTGTAGCCGGACATAGAACCGCCCAGCTTTGTGCCCGCAAGACCGCCGCAGGCAACAATCAAACGGTCGCAGGAAAGCTTATCCTCCGACCACTCCAAAACAAATCCGTTTTCATCCCGGCGGATCCGGGTGACTTCACAGCCGGTAATCAGCTGAATATTTGTTTTTTGCAGCTGCAGTCGCAATACATCCACAACAGAATTGGCATGGTCGGAATAGGGATACACCCGCCCGCCCGGCTCGGTCACTGTATAAAGTCCCAGATTGCGAAACCATTTCAGAATCCGCTCCGGTGGAAATTGGGAAAGAGCAATTTGGGAAAATGCCGGGTCATCGCCGTGATAACCCTGCAAAAGCGCATTTTCGTTGGTCAGATTGCACCTGCCGTTGCCGGTTGCTTGAAGCTTTCTGCCCACCCGGGCCTGCCGTTCCAAAAGATACACTTGATTATCCTGATTTTCCGATGCAGCCAGCGCTGCCGCCATACCGGACGCGCCGCCGCCAATAATCGCGATTACCATACCTTCTCACCTGCTTTCTTCCTCCATTATACGATAACTTTGCCCTCGTTACAAGTAAAAACTTCCCTTGCTTTTCCTTTTCCGTATGGTATAATGAAGAAGGTGATAACATGGACAGAAAGAATATCGAAGAAATCGCCCAAACGCAGGAGGATCGAATCCTGCTTTCCAAGCTTTGGGATAAAATCGATGCCGGAATCCGACGGAATATCCCTGCCAACACCGCATTTCTATCCCCCAGAGAGCAGGAAATGGCCCGGTATCTCTTCGGCAGCACCCCGGGTCTGTGTTTTTTTGGCGGCTATTCTGATGCCGAGCGGAAAATGCTCCTGTTTCTGCCGGACTATCTGACAGAAGAAGTCCTGATGGACGCAGATTCCCCCGTTATATGCCTGCGAGCAGAGTTTTACAGCGGTGACACACCTACCCACCGGGATTTTCTGGGCGCACTGATGGGCAGCGGCATTGCCAGAGAAACTGTTGGAGATATTTGTGTGGACAAGGGCAGCTGTGATTTCTTTGTTACGGCAGAAATTGCCCAGTACCTGCTGCAAAGCTTTGACAGCGTGGGCAGAACTAAAATAAGACTTTCTCAAATCCATCTGTCCGATGCCCAAATTCCGAATCCGGAAGTAAAGGAAATCCGGGATACTCTGGCCTCCTTGCGGCTGGACAGTGTCATCAGCTCCGGTTTTCGGATCAGCCGGGGTCTGGCGGCAGAGTATATTCATGCGGGCAAGGTGGCCGTTGACGGACTTCCCTGTGAAAAGCCGGACAAAGCCATATCTCAGGGCGCAAAGATTTCCCTCCGTGGCAGCGGAAAGATTCAGCTGCATCAGGTTGGACAGTTAACCAAAAAAGGAAGAATCTCGGTGGTAATCCACCGTTATGTATGAGGTAGCGAAATGAACATGGATGAAGTTATTGCCAGAATCAACGAGCTGGCACACAAGAACAAAACCGAGGGCTTAAACGAAGAAGAACTTGCCGAACGGGACAGACTCCGCCGGATTTATATTGACTCTGTGAAGGCCAGCCTGGTGGGCCATCTGGACAACACCTATCTTCTCCGCCCCGACGGCAGCAAGGAAAAGCTGAAGCCCAAGCAATAATAGGAAAATGCCGCCCATTGGGCGGCAAATCTCCACTTGACAAACATGCCGGGGTATGCTAGAATACCTTGGAAATCAAATACAAAAACTTTTATTCGGAGTGATACCCAAGAGGCCGAAGGGGCTCCCCTGCTAAGGGAGTAGGCGTCTAAAAAGCGCGCGAGGGTTCAAATCCCTCTCACTCCGCCAGTGAAATCCGGTTAGGAAGTTAGTCCTGACCGGATTTTTCTTTGTTTTACGTCACTTTTCACCTATAAAAGTTCAGTGAACACAGACCGAACTTTGGTTTTTCCCTTACTTTTTCCCTTATAGATTGAGAATGTCGTTGATATAAGCCTGCATTCGGCCTGCGCTGGCTTCCTGCATTTGATAAGTTACATGTCCATAGACATCCAAAGTAAAGGCTGCTGTGGCATGGCCAAGGTTGCCTTGAACGGTCTTGATGTCATCTCCGGAACGCAGAGATGCAACCGCATAACTGTGTCGGAGATCGTGAAATCTTGCGTCCGGCCTACCAATGGCTGCTACAATTTCTTTAAAATTTCTTACCACAGTCTGGGGAATCAGATTTCCACCCAACTCATTTGTAAAAACCAAATTCAGAGGATTGGACCAAGCGGCTCCTGCTTTCTCCTTGTGTTCATACTGTTGGAGTTTCCGGTTTCGCAACAACTGCATAACCCAAGGGGCGGGCATAATTCTGCGCGGCTTATCATTCTTCAGAGAAACCAACCGGAATTGTCCGCCCGGTTTCTTTTCCTTTTGGAGATGCTTGCTGATTAGAATGGTGCCTCTCATAAAGTCTACCCGATCCCAAGTCAGGCCAAGAGCCTCACCCTCACGCAAACCTGTAAACAGTGTGATCGTGTAATAGGTATAGGTCGTTCCGTTGACTTCTCTTGTGACCTTGCGGATCGACCCCATACCGGAAGTGGATTTTTTGCTCTGCGGCATAAATATTACTCCTTTCGTTGCCGCATAGATCGTGGCAAGTCTGCTTCTGTGGCTTCGTTATAACGGTCAATGTTGGGCTGCCCGGAGGCTGCCAGTATGACTTTGCGCCGTTGCAGTTCGTCTACAAGCTCTGTAAGGAGCGCAAGTGTAGATTCCTCCTCGATTTCACCTAGTTGCAAAGGTGCAAAAAATAAATTAAAAATTTACCGCCGCCCCAAATGAATGGGACGGCGACAATTCCGAGGGGTTTTATAGAGGCGGTTTACCATTATCGTTTAGCATATCTTTCAAATGGGTGTAAGTGAGACCACAGCAGAGAGCCTCAAACAGCTCTGGGAAAGCGATCTCCATCAGTTCTAGGTAACCCTTTTTTCCGAGATTTAATCCTAGAGCAATCTTGTACACCATACGCTCTGTTAACTCAAAGGTATCTCCTCTTCCGTTTAAATTCTTGAACATCCTAGATACCATTGCCTCTGATAAACCGGATGCACCGGCAAGGTCTCTTTGAGTCCAATTTTCCTTTGCAAGATATGGTTTTACTGCTCTTACAAAGGCAGTCGTGTTACCAAGTCTCGTAGTGGGGCTTTGCTTTGGCAATTGTTTGGCCAAAGCGGTACCCTAAGACCGTTGGTTTTTTAATTTATGGCCGTGCGGCCGGAGGTGGTCTGCGTTGCTTGTTTGCGGACGGTATGGCATAGATCACTAAATAATCGTTGTACCATATCAACCACCTCCTCTCGAGAAGTACGTCTTGGTGAATAGTCTTACTATCCCCCTCCGACGCGCAAAGCCCGCTAAGCTGTCAAATTATTACGATGTTATGGAACGGTAACCATAACTTAGGCGTCGATCGAGGTTTTGCTGTGGAGCTAAGGCAGTTACTTATCTCCACACTCGATATTTGTGATGCTTTCGCACCTATCAACGTGGTTTCATTTCATAAAAAATTGCATAATAAAAAGAAGACAAATAACATTGTTGCCTCAGACTGGCTGAGAGCATAAAGAAAGGAAACTTTGTGCACGCTTAACGCGTGCCAGAAACATTTTTGCAAGACCCTCGGATGCTTGCACGAATATTTTACCATATATTTCTTCAGAAAAAAGCAAAATTTATGTAAACTCTCGTACTAATACGTCTTTTATGTACATTATTTCCGTCCAGTACATAACGGAAACAAGATTTGCATCAAGCACCATAAACGAGAATTGTAAGGCGGCCATAAATGAATTAAGGCCGCCTCTTTGCATTTTTATAACACGACTTCAATCAAATCGCCAGTGCGCACGAACTTAGTGCCGTAAGGCGCACTCAAGGTTTGCAATGTTTCAAGCACTTCCTGTGTTACTGCCTCATTTGCGTTATGGGGCAGACCATTAACCGATTTGTCCTCATGGTAGAAGCCCAGCTCCACCGGCTTAATGGTGATTTTCTTTACCGCATCACCATCAAATTCCAGAAGTGGCATCAGGCCCTTATAGTTCTTGAACTCTGTTTCCAAGCCCCGTTTACCGCCATCGGAGCGGATATACATTGCCTCCTGAGCAGTGAGAGAACGGTCAATGCCGTAACGGTCATGGTAATCCGGTGGGAACTGGGTGGGTTTTTCACTCTGGAAAATGAAATTGGCGATAGAATAGAAAATTGGCTTGCCCTTATACATCTCGATAGCCTTGATTTGGTGCGTGCCGCTGCCGACCACGGCACAAGCACCCCAATCAATACACTTGCGGGCAAATTCCTCAATGAAGTAATCCGGCTCCTCGTCCAGCTCGCCTTTGATCTCGTGAGAATGGAAGCACACGACTACATACCCGGTCTCCTGCTTCGCAGCCTCAATGGCAAGGCGCATCCGCTCCATATCCTGGGGGTGGGGCGCAGAAGACTTGCCCTCTACCTCGCTGATCTTGAATTCCACCGTGCCCAAATTGAAAATACCGGGCTTGGTTACAGTGTAGCCGCCCCGCTTGGAGTTGTTGATGCGGCCGTTAATATGGGTAGCGTCCCCAATTTCCTCCAGCGCTTTCATATGCTCCGCATTGACCAAGAAGGTCTCGCTGTGGCGCAGAATATTCAAACCCGGGCGGGCAGGGATCACATGACCGGGATCCCCGGCACGGGCACATTCTTGCTCCGGAGTACCTTCAGCGTGCTTTCTACACCGCCGTAGGAGTAGTCCATGGTGTGGTTGTTGGCAAAACCGAAGCAGTTGAACCCATATTTCAGGATATCATCCAGCACGGTAGGTTCTGCGGTAAGCCACAGACCACCGCAGTATGTGGAGGCAAACCGGTCATAGTTGGACAGCACCATTTCCATATTGTTGATCCGCACATCTGCCTGGGTAATATAATCCCGAACCGGTTCCAGTCCCTGATAGCTGTCCGGCATTTTTTCATCAAAATGGAATCACCGGTAATACAAATTTTCACAGTTCGAATCCTGCCATATTATCCAGCACAAATTGCACAAAAACACGGCTACCTGTTTCCAGAGCATCCTCGTCCAACATAAAGTCATTGTTGTGGGGCAGGGTCGTGCACCCCTTTTTCTCATTGCGGGTACCCAAGCGCAGGAATGCGCTGGGTTTCTTGGCCGCATAGAAGGAAAAATCCTCAGAACTGAGTTTTTTTGGCATAGTTACGATATTATTTTCTCCCACGATCTTTCCTGCAGATGCTAATACCCGGTCGGAAACTTCCCGATGGTTTACCAGAGGCAAGGCTTTGGTATCCTCGTGGAACGCAATGGTGCCACCCCTCCGGGCAGCCGCGTTTTCTGCCAAGGTACGAATGTTATCCACGATGAATTTTTCCACCCCTGTATCATAGGTACGCAGGGATATCTTCAGTTGGGCGTAATCGGGAATCACATTATCGGTACTGCCGGCGCTAAGCATACCCACAGAGCAGATATACTGCTCAAAGGGATTCATTTGGGTAGCTTTCATCTGCATAATGCCATTGTAGGTTTCAACCGCCATAGCCAATGCATCAACACCGCTTTGGGGCAAGGACGCATGGGCGGACTTACCAAAAAACTCAATGTGCAAGGGGTGAGAGGCTGCCATACATACACCCGGGCAAATGCCCACAGTGCCGACTTCCAGCCAGTTCTCAATATGCATACCAACGAAAATATCTGCAATTTCCGTAATGCCATCCCGGACCAGCAACTTCGCACCGCTGAGCTCGCCTTCTTCGCAGGCCTGGAATACCAGAACCACCTTGCAGGTCAGTTCCTTTTCCACACTTTTCAGCGCCTTTGCCGTGCCCAGCAGCATGGCCGTGTGGGCATCGTGTCCGCAGGCGTGCATAATGCCCGGATGCTTGGAAGCATAGGGAAGATCAGTTTTTTCCGTCAGGGGCAAGGCGTCGGTATCGGCACGGAGTGCGATGGAAAAGCCCTTGCACTCCGGATTGATAAAGGCCACGATGCTGCTCTTGCCGTACTCCTCGGTATAAGGAATATCCATAGCCTCCAACTCCCGGCGAATCAGCGCCAGGGTTTTCGGCAATTCAAATTCCAACTCCGGGTACATATGCAACTCCCGGCGCAAAGACAAGATGTATTCCTTATCTACCGGACAGATCGCTTTTGCAATATCCATATGCCACCTCAAATCTCAAAAGTGAAGTTCACCAGAGGCGCATGCTGCTGTGCGCCGTAAACATCCCGTTCTCCCAAAGCACCGGAGGGCAGAGGCCGGACGATGGTGGCTTTTATTGCCTTGGCGTTGGGGAAATAGACAATGCTGATCACATCCGTCTCGGGAATCTGATAGAGCCCCGCAATGACCTTCTTGTTGATTACATCTGCGTCCCGAAGTTTTTCAAACATCTCCTGGTCTTTCAAAAGCACATCCAGGGTAAGCTCAAACGGGCCGGCATTCTTGGAGCGAATCACGTTGGCAATATCTTTCAAACAGACTCTCATCCTTCTACCTCCTCATAAACCGTTTTGAACAGGCTGAGCGGGTTTTCGCTGCGCAGCAGCGCATAAACGCTGAAAACATAGATCTCGCCCACCTTGATATCAGAAGGTGAGAACGGAAATGCCAGATTTCCTGCTGTGGCAATGCGGCCGGGATAACCGTAGTGCAACAGCGTGGAACGAGCCACAGAGCAGGCTGCCGCAGAATGCTCCTGGGTATCTGCCACCACATCAATCACAATGCCGATCTCATGGGAAGAAACCTCACTATTGGGTTCTAACTGCCCCATAACACCGTTCTTGCCGTAGACAATGAAGTCGAGGTTGTAGTCAAAATCGGCAGAAAGGTTGTCCGCAGTTCGCTTTTTTAAATTTTCCAAAATATCGTCAATCTGAGAAATGAAGATGGGATCCCGATTGCCGCAAATGGAAATCGTACGGAAGCCTGCCACCTTTGCGCCCTCTAGTTTGACAGAGGGAACTGCCTCGGGCACAAATTTGGAGCCGGTGACCCGGACTTTGCGGTCACTTTCAGCAGTAAACACACACTCAGAAAGGTCCAGATGACCGCCGGGGCCGGGCAGAATGTAAGGATTGGTCTTTTCGTAAAGAGTATGGGCAGAAACAGAGGTAGGCGTGCATTTGCGCTCCGGATTCAAAGGCTCTACGCAGAAGTAATCCTCGCCCAGATAACCCATAATGCAGTCAGAGGCACTGCCGGGGGTGGCGCAGATCGCAGCACATTCCAGGATCTTGCCCAGATGCAGAGCCAGTGCCTTATCATAGCCTAACCGAATCGCCGGGGCAGCAAATGCCGCAGGATCATAGCAACGACCGCAGATAACAACCTGTGCACCCGCGTCCAAAGCCTCTATGATTGGCTCAATGCCCATTTGGGCTACAATGTGGGTGCTGTCCAGAATATCCTTTTCGGTCACTTCCGGTGCAGGACCGAGTTTTTCGATTTTTCCGTTATGGAGCTGCTGAATCAGCATTTCCTTATCGAATTCTGAGGAAATAACGGCCATTTTAAAGGAAAGCTTTTCTTCCTTTGCGATCTGCCGAATGATCTCTACCTCACGGGCAACGTGCACATCTGCGCCACAACCGCCGGCTGTACCGATGACCAAGGGGATATTTAATTCGCAAGCCGCCTTCAGCATAAGGGTCATATCCCGCTTCACTGCGGTGGCATTGGTAAAGGGAATACCGCTACCCAGATAGTAGGGGCCGGGGTCGGTGGAGCCGCCATCGCAGGCGATCAAGTCAGGCTTTTGCGCCACACCTGCCATAAAGGAGGCCTCCGGAAATCCGTAACCCACGATTCCGCTGGGAGATAAAATTTTCAGTTCTTTCATAGTGATCACCTGTTAATACAGTTTTGTGTATTCAAAGTCAGTACCGATGCCCAATTTTTCCAGTGCCTTCTCCCGGGCTTCGTCTACCTCATTCTCGTGGTTTTTGTAAAGATTGTTTCCGTAACAGTCAATGTCCACCACAAAAGGACCCAGCTTGTCCACGGTCATATGCCATGTGGCTTCGATGGTACCCAGCTCGTCAAAAAGCTCCACATCCGTGATGTTGATGTTCTGTACCCAGAAGTTGGGGCTGACGCACTGGGGCGACACATGGACGCACTTTTTCTTCTGCATCATGGCCATTGTTTCCTCACCCATGGTGGTCTTGCCAATGATCATGCGAAGGCCCCACTCATCTACCGCCCGGGCGCCCCATTTTTCAAAGCGGATACTGGAAGTGGGCATAAAGGAAACCAGCTTGAAGCCGCCATCCTCCCGCAGTACGATGGGTCCCACATGGATCAGCAGATCCCGCTGTTTGCCAGCCTCCGGCAGGGGGTGGTTTTCATCCAGCACCCAGCGGTGGAGTCGGGAACGGCAGGTAAAGGCGTCGCCGGTAATATAGACCACATCGCCAAGCTTGAGCTGGGTCACATCCTGCTCGCTAAGGGGTGTTTTCAGATAATATGTAGCCATTTTCCTTACCTCCCCTCAAACCAGTTGGGGCTGTCCATTTCCTCAACTGTGCCATCTGCACACACACGGAAACTGCCCCGACGGGCTACCATGCAGTTGCTGCTGATAGCCACGCATATACCGGCGATATGGGTATAGGCATATTCTACGTTGACACCCAGCACAGAGGTGTCTCCGCCGATGCCCATAATGCCTACGCCCAGGCTGTTCAGTGCCTCGTAAAGATCTTCCTCGATTTTACGGAATTGGGGGTCGGGATTGTGAGAACCCACGGTGCGCAGACAGGCTGCCTCCTTGGCAAGATTAGCAGCAATATTTGCCGTGCCACCAATACCGATACCCAACACATTAGGAGGGCAGATGCCGCCGGACCGGGTCGCTTCCACAAAGGAATCGATCACAAACTTCTCAATGCCCTTAATGCCGTCGGCAAAGGCGACCACTCTGTGACGGGTGCCGCCAAAGCACTCACTGCCGCCACCTTTTGCCACATAGGTGACCTCCAAATCTGCGCCGGGCACAAACTGATATGTAAAGTTGGGCACATTTTCGCCTATATTGTCGCCGGGGTCATAGCCGGTAAGGGGATGCTTCATGGTCGCCCGCAGGAAGCCCTCCTTCGTGGCGCGGCGCACCGCATTCCGGGTCGCCTCCTCCAGCGCCATCATACCGCCCTCCAGCTGACATTCGTTGCCTACCTTAAAATAGAAAATAGGCCAGCCGGTGTCAGGGCAGGCAGGATTGCCCAGCTTTGCGGAAAGCCGGATACTGTCAAGGGTCTTTTGCAGACCTTCCTTCGCAGCAGGACGGCTCTCCTTACCGATGGCTTGTTCAAAGGCTGTGGCCACATCCGGGGAGATAATGGTAGAGCCTTTCTTGATGGCATTAAAAATTGCCTCTTGGTAAGTTTCTTTTAAAATCAAGGTATATCCCTCCTTCTACCCATATTGTAGCTTTTAACTGCAGATTCGTTATTGCATTTTTTCTATATTAGATTGCATTTTTTCCGAAATAATGCAATAATACAGAATACACGCTGCAGCAGAGAAAGGTCGGGCTGAAATGGCAGATCTGATCACATTGGAACAATTTCAGGCATCCATGCGGCATTACCATATATACAGAATCCGTGAAACCAAAATCGCTCATCTGGATCACTATCATAATTACTATCAGGTTTGCTATGTAGTCAGCGGGGAGATCCTGCACCGACAAAATGAAGTCCACCGCCGTTTCCATTGAGGGCACCAGCCCCGTGGTCAAATGGCTGCTGACCAACAGCTAAAGTGTTACCTACGCCGCTTTTAAGCATAGGCCCCACTACAAGTCT
>JAZNMX010000035.1:0-73683 GCA_045579965.1 Faecousia sp. | reverse complement strand
TGATGCCCAGTGTCCGCAGATAGTCGAACAACGCAAGCATACTTTCCTTGGCATAGCCTTTGCCGTGGTATGCAGAGTGGAAACAATAGCCGATCTCATATCCATTCTCCCGGATGTTAAAGGCAATATAACCGATCACAGCTTCGTCCAGGCAGATAGCGAAGAACATATGCTCCGTTCCGCTGTTGGCTGCTGCCCATTTCGCAATACGGGCCTGTACATTGGCATCTTCTGTAATGTGCGGGGTATCATATTTGGCATACTCGGAAGAATTGAAGTCAACCCAAATATCCCGAATGCTTTTCCAATCATCCGCTACAACATGGCGGATTGTTAATCTTTCTGTTTTCAGTAACATATCTTATATCCTCATAAATCCGCAGCAACCGATTTCGGACATTTCCCGGAAACCCATAGACTTATAAAAAGCAATGGTTTTCGGTGTATTGTCCGTTGCCAGCAAGATTTGGCGTACATGGCTATATCTGTCCAATATGGCTTGTAGGAGCGCAGAGCCGACACCTTGGCGCTGATGCTCTGGGAATACCAAAATGTCCTGAACAAACACTATGGTATGCCCATCTCCAACGACACGAATGATACCAAGAAGCTGATTGCCCTCATAAGCTGCAAGGGTCAGCATGGAGTTATCAAAGCCTTTACGCAGCACCTCCGGGTGATCAGTATAGGCAGTCCAGCCTACACTTTCGTACAGACGCAGGATTTCCGGCTCGTTGTATGTTTTGTATTCTTTGATTTCCATGTAAGTAACCTCCGTTTTATGTGTGTTAGGGAATGTTACTTATCTTAGCGCAATCTCATATTTACCCTCTCGTTCATTAAGCCCTGGTGATGAAGTGCCGGGGCGGTGCATCCAATTCGTCTATCGTATCCTTGATAAAATTCGGGTAGATTGTTAAGTCTGCTAGTTGTTCAACCGGCATCCAACCAAGAACCACATTACAGTTATCCTTGTGGGACACAAACTCTCCAACATCGTGAATGTCGAAGCCGTCAGCCAGCTCAATCAGATAGTAGAACGCAATGTTATGTGCCTGCCTTCCGTTCCATTCCCAAAAACATTCTTCTGTCCAGAGCAGCTTGCCAACCTTAATGTCGGCACCTGTTTCTTCCTTGTATTCCCTGACAAGGCCATCAACGGTAGTTTCACCGATCTTTACATGACCACCGGGCAGCGCATATTCGCTGCCATCCCGATCCCGCTGTACCAGCAGCTTGCCATCACGAACAAGGACACCAACTGTCCGTAGGTCGCAGATGTACTCGTCTGTTCTAAATATCCAATCCTTGTCCATTCTTGCTCAATTCCTTTGTGGTAAAAAGTTAAAACAAAACTTCTTCTATGCTTTTTCTTAAAAAGTGTTCCTTGTGAGGCTCGATGCTCTTATCTGCATAACCCACAATCAACAAAGCCACCGGCTCATATTGTTCTGGAATTTCAAATTCAGTTTTCATTGTATCCGGGTTCCAGTACATAACCCATATCGATCCAAGGCCCAGGCTTGTTGCTTCCATCATCATGTGGGTTGTGACAATAGACGCATCAATTTCACCGCTGGTTTTTCCGTCAAACTTTCTTGTCCAGCATTTCGACTTGTCATAGCAAACAAGAAATGCAGCGGGCACATAATACTTACTCGGTACAACCCGGTTCAGCTTTTCTTTGTCTGAATCCGAATTGATGAGTTTGATTTTCTGCGGTTGGAAATTGCAGGCCGTGGGTGCGGATATACCTGCTTCGACAATCTTATAGAGTAGTTCATCTGGAATAGGCTTGTTCTGATAATGTAGGACAGAGTATCGGCTTTTTGTTAATTCCAAGAAATCCATTGCAGCACCTCCTGCGTTATTTTCACCTGACAACATATCATTACCCTCTAAATCTTCCGTCATCAGCTTCCTGCATATCCATCAGCATCTGCTTCAGCAGGCGATTGGCTTCTTCATAGTCGCCCTTTTTCACTAATGAATCCAGAGAATCATCGTTATATACGATCCGGGTAAACCATAGGCCATGGTACAGGGTATAGACCTCCCATGCCGTTTTTCTTTCTGATTCACACAACTGTCTAACTGAAAGGTACCCCTTCAGCAGTGCCGGGAATATCTGCTCCCGATAGGATGCAGGTGTTCCGTCGGGCAGTTCCATCTCATACGCAGTCAGCAGACCTTCCATGACAAGATCGGAGATCAGCACTTCGTCACCTGCATTGTTATAGTCAAAAACTATTAGACCATCCTCGCTATGAACAAGGTTATTGATGGAAATGTCGCCCTGGACGGCCGCCTTGGGAAGCATTTCCCATACAGCGCGGATTCTCTCCAGCTTTTCATCGCGTAGTGCTTTGATTTGTGCGACAACTGCCTGATCCAGCTTCTCGTCCTTTGTAATCTCGCAGAACTCTGGGAAGCAGTCTACATCATTCCAATAGGCTGCAGAGAACAGCGTTCTGTGTCCAATCTCGCATTTGTTTTCAAGAGAAAGGCTGTGCATCCGGGCCATTAGCTCACCGATCTGATAGGCTATATCCGTGGTGATCTCTGTGATTTCCTCTCCACACCAGTCCTCTACCATAACCATACAGGGAAGTTCGTGATAGATAAACTCGTTGCAGTATTTTCCGTTTGCCTGATATCTGGCAGGCGTCTTGATTCCGTGGCTCCGCATAAGCTCAGAGAAGGTGCTTTGATTCTCCACTTTCTTCATCTCGGCGGCAAGGTCATCATCCTCATGCAGAATCTTAATGACCAGCATCTTTCCGCTTGCCAAAGTGACACGGAAGATCAGCTTCAGCCAGCCATTATCTTCGATGGCATGGATATATGATTTCTGCTCTGTGATTGCTGCATCAAAGCCATAGAGCATAAGCACTTTTTCAATTACTTCTATTTCAACGGTCTTATCCATTGTTACCTCCAAATAGAAAAACGGCGCAGACCTACGCCTGAGCCGTTCAAAGCATGGTAAATAGACCCCATTTATCACCGGATGGGCATACCAGGAGCGAGGCTCTCAGATTTACGGATCTTACAAATAACATAGTTCATCATTATTTAGCTCACTCCTTTCTCTTTATAAATATTATACCACTGCTGTGAGATTTTGTCAATGAACTGCATAGGACGCGTAAATTCATGCCTACACCATTAGGATTTCATATGTAATCGATGCAAATACACAAATCTACAAATTGGATCGCTCATAATAACTATAGTGTTAATTTAGTCCAAACACTATTTAGCACTCCCTCACTAAACAGAAAGGTAGACAAAGAATGAGTGAACATGAAAAACAAGTAGATTATAACAGTGTTGTTCAACAGATAAACTCCTCAGATGAATGGAAGCAACTTGACATGGGCAGCACAAGGCGGATTGACCATAATGAACGTTTCTGGCTATTTAAGCGAACCAGGAAAATTAGCGAAGTATTGGGCCATTTTTCTCAGTCAAAAACAGCAATTACGGCGGACATTTTGAATTTGTCCGCCAATCCAAGAGATTGCGGGCCAAAAAATCAAAACATTTCCAGACGAAGAGGGCCTTCAAGCCCAGAAATCGCAGATGTTTTTCAAACTATTTCGGAAGTTGATTTATTGGGGACAAATCCTGCTATGGGAAAGCCCGAAGTTTCTTTTGTCCCCGACCCCATCCAGGATGACAATTTCGTAGACTTGAAACTATCCTGGTTTGATGATTTCGAATCGCTCCGGGCACTGCGCTCTAATGAAGATTCCCTCGTTATTGGTTTTGACTCCGAGTGGTTCGGTGACAATGAGCGCAAGATGTTGTCCTGGCAGTTCGCTCTTATTCACGACAACTATTTATTCGAGTATGTATTTATCAAGCGTGATTTTGCCAATGCGCCTGCCTGCGACAATCTTTGGATTGAGCTTGCTCTTGCCCGCATTCTGGATGATCTTGACAGCCCCGCTTATAAACGTATCAACTGCAAGGATGCCATACTATACAAATTCATCTATGACCTCGATCCAAAAACTAATGCGGCCCTGGAAGCTACCACTGATTGCTACGATACGGCATTAACCAAAGGTCAATATGCATACGTGTACGGTAAACCCACTGAAATCCCAATTTCTGAAATTAAAGCTGATATATCTCAGTTTAATTTTTCAAAAGCTGACTGTTCTTACTTCAAACGCGTGGTTAACAAAGAAATTGCACCGAACATCTCGATAACGCTTGTCTCACATGCTGCGAAAGCTGACATTACCACTCTGTATCAGCAATGCTCTCATCGTAAAGATCTGTTGAGATTCCTCAAAGAGGCTGGAGGCGGTATTTTCACAACACAACCTATATATCTGGAGCCAAAGAGCGTTGCTACTCGTAATGGGTGGAATTATTTCTATCCAATCGAACTGCACATCCGTGACAGCCTCTGTTCTGCACCTTCGAAAGAGCGTAGCCTGTCCGCTTTGGGCGAGGTAGTTGGAATTCCAAAAGTAGATCTTCCTACTGATAACAAAGAACACATGGACTCCGTTCTGGTCGAAAATCCTACTCTATATTTAGATTATGCATCAACTGATGCTGTGATTGCTATGCTCTATACATCTTCTATTTATGGTATTAACAAGAGCCAATCTGTAACAATCCTTTCTGCGGGTACAGAAGTTATTAGGGCTAGTATGTCCGACTATTTAGGAACAGCAAACACTGTTGAATTTAACAAGATCTATCGCGGTTTACAAAGAAAATCTCATGGCAAAAAAGCTAATCCAAATGGCCCCGGGTTTATTGCCTCAAAAGACCTGGAACCCCAAAATAACGATGCTGAATCACTCATGGTTATTGCTTCCAAAGCATTTCACGGCGGCTATAACAGCTGCTCCGACGTAGGCTTCTACGATATCGAAACATACGACTACGATCTGATGAACGCATACCCAACCGCTATGTGCCTTGTTTCTGACCAGGACTGGGATAATTGTATCGCGTATCACTTTGAACGTGGTCATGTACTTACAGAACAGGATTTTCTGAATGCAGAAGGAATTGCCAATCCATTTCTTATGATGTTCGCGCTCGTACATTACGAATTTCCTCATGGCATCAAATACCCTTGTCTTCTCAATGAGGAAGACGGTGTTCCTGTATTTACGCGAACATCAGATGGTCTCGACGGTACCTTCGCTTGCGGACCTGAATTATATCTGGCTGTTAAACTCGGTGCTAAAGTTACTGTACTTGAGGGCTATATAGTGCAGCCTAGATATCGCTGTGACGGCTCAACATCTTACTCTTTGCGGCATGCGATTAAGGGATTGGTTACTGACAGGCGAAGTGCAAAAGAGCTGTGCGGTAAAGGGTCTATCGAGGAACTGATCCTGAAATTGATAGTCAATGGTTCCTTCGGTAAAAATGCGCAAAATGTCAAGGTGAAAAGCCGTTGGTCTGCCTATACCGGTGAGATGGAGAACATTGGTTGCTCAATTATCACCAACCCTGTATCCGCTGCTATGATTACCAGCATTGTGAGAGCCGTGCTACTCGCTGCACAGAATCAGATCACTGATATGGGGTATGCGGTATATTCTGTAACAACGGACGGATTTATTTCAAATATCCCTGAAGAAATTCTTAAAACTCTGGATTTGCATGGATTGCGTGACGCGCTTGCTGAGGCAAGACTGTATTTGACCGACGGTGCTGATCCCGAAATTTGGGAAATCAAACATACGCAAAGCGATTTGCTCAATCTGACAACACGCGGTAATGTTTCACTCAATACAGGAGAAATGCCTAAGCATTTGCCTCACTATCTGACTCCGGAAACTGCCGCTGACTACTATAAGAATCCTGTATATATGTTGCCCGGTGTATGTGCTCACAATGGCACTAAATCGGGTTATCTCAGCGATAGTTATGATGACCGTTTTTGGCTCATCGCTCAAAGCCTCAGCCGCACGGGTGCTGTGGAATACAAAGACACTGAATGGACTTCTTTCAAGGAACTTGTTAACGGCACTCCTTTTCGAGTCAAAAATGTACTAAAAAAAGTGCGTATGGATTTCGATATGAAGCGAAAGCCTATTCAGCATTCATTATCGACCGTTTATCCGGAAATCAACGGAGAACAATATGAAATTGCCAACTTTACAACCGAACCGTTCGAATCGATCGAAGAATTTCTCAAATATCGCCGGGTGAAGGAAAAAGTAGTTTGCCTTCGGACTGTGAACGACTGGAATATCTTCTTCAATAAACTGTCCTATCACGGAACCTCAGCAAAACCACGTGATTTTGAATTTTCTAAACTCATGTCCGTGATCAAGCTGGCTAGAACAGGCTTATTATCCATATCTTATCTAGATGATCCTAAACTTACAGTAGATGATAAGCTTAAATTGATCAATTACATTAATTCATCAGGAAAAACTTTTAAAGAGTCTGATTGGAAAGGCGCACGCCGTCCTGAACGTCAGTCATCAATATTACCTATCGAGGAATTAACTGATTTAATCGAAAAGATGAAATCAATATCTCATCTAGTGTCCGAAATATTGCATGATAAATCTGCATGTTGTAATCTAGATGCTTTCCGACCTTTCATTGCATGGCTAAGACGTCTGTTTCTTGGCAAGTAATACCCTTCTATCTAATAAGCACAACACCTCATGTCGAAAGCATGAGGTGTTGTGCTTATTAGACTTTTTAAAGCAAAAAGCACTGTTTCAAAATGTAAATTCCACAGTGGTCCCTTAATTAAAATGTAGCTTCCTGAATTCTTCTAAAAATTGTGTCTGCGGCCGTCGGTGTAAGTACAATCTTTCCATTGGACAAAATAACTAAAGTACGGTGCGGTCTGCCAATCAGTGAAATAATTCTATGTTCCTTGCGTGCTACAGCTAGTAAATTAGTGTCAACAAGATCGCTGATTTCCACAATACATACAATCTCTTGCAGATAGACTAATGTAATGGGACCAATTTTAATGTCAATCACAATATAATCCTCCTTTAAAACTTGAACAGTGGTCATTTGTTCTCTCTGGGACTGCCGCTATATTGCAACCATGCAATGTAGCGGCAATTTTCTTGTCGCTGTTTCTTAATAAAACAGAACACTTGTCATATCAGCAGCTTGTATACGGTCGCGAATCAATTTTGCAGATGCAGATGTAAGGATAACCTTACCATCTGTCAGAAACACTGCGGTACAATTTGTTTTCCCTGTCAGTACCACAGCTCTTCCTTCCTTGCGTGCCGTTCTAACCTTTGACAAGTCTGACAGCTCTGTTAGACTACTGACACTTTCGATGTCAGCTAGACGAACATACGTCCTTGTCCCGACCTGAATCATTGTCATAACGATTCCCTCCTTTCCATAGGATTAAGATAAATTTTGTTAATCGCCCCTTAATTTCGTAATGGACGATCACTATTATTGTGATGTTTTCGCCTTATTGTCAGTAAAATAAGCTGTTTGCATACTGCGCCCACGTTCTCGCTCGGTTTTTATAATCTGGTACATCATTTCAAGCAGCTCATCGTCATCATCTCCAGGAATTCCAGAAATGTTAATCGTCGCTCGTTGCGGCAGATTGCAACTCATACTCTGCTTCGTATTTTTCTCGTCGATCATGGTTATCACCCCCTTCCCTACTTCCATCCAATTTCATTATGTGAAAAATCGAATTCTCACAACAAAAAAGCCAGATGTGTTTAGTCTTATTATGATTTTTTTGAAAATGCGCAGTAAAATAGTCCAGCCTTTAGGTTATAACTATCTCTGGCTTTATTATGATAATTTTAAAAAAACTCAACAAAAAACCAATAGACAGAAATGTTAGGTTCACCGATGTCCGTGGCGGGCAAATGTCGTTCACGGATATAACTGAATTATCGGGAATCAGAAATCGCTGCGCTAATATTGGGTACTAGTTGGTTTTTGGGGGCCTGTTTTTCTTATCAGATTTCGCAGTCCAAATTTTGCGGTACAGAACAATCAACTAATCACCTGATCTCCCCTCCTATATTTTAAAAGCAGAAATCATGCTTCGCTATTATCTGTTACATTATGATTCGTCCTACAGCGCACAGTAAAGAATGTCCAGCTTTTCGTATATCGCTCGATTGCTAAGGCCTTCACTTACTGGATTTAGAGAATGGAATAATAGGATGGGGTAACAGACTCCGTAAGTCATCTCATATTAGGCAAGGAAATAAATGAGATAAAACTATCGGATCGAAAGATCCGTACCAGCAATCGGTACAGTAACGAAAAAGAAGTAATGCAGAATAGGCTTTGGGATTGGCTGATTGCAGGTTTGTCTTTTCTTATAATCAAAATAATTGGTTAAGATGAGAAAAGTGCTACATCCTTATCTCATATTTCTTCATCTGTTTTTTCTTGTATTGTCAAAAGCCATGAGAGGTTTTGCTTTGCCCCTGTTTTCTCATATTCTTTCTTATAAAAAAAGAAGCCTGCACCTATTGTTTTTGTGCTTTTTGTGCGTTTGACAGGAAGAAAAATTTTATAGTTTTCCTGTATTTCTTCTTCTCTCTTGCACCACGTCACATTCCCCAAAATCCACTGAAATGGGAGTTTCCGCCCCCCCATTTAGGGTTTACGAAAAAATGAAACAAGGTTCCGCAACCATTTTCATGGTAACGGCGGTATCGAATCGGAGGTTTCCGGATATGTTTTCGTTTTATTTTCTTAAAGGGGGCCGGGTTCCCGGGAAACCGCCTTCCAAACATGATTTTCCACGAAAATGTTTGTTCATTTCGGATTTCAGGCAAAAGTTCCAAACTATTTTCTTTCCGGAAACCGCCTTTTCCCCCCGTTTCCCTTCATAATCAATTTATTACAACTTATTGCTTTCCTTAAATAATCAGTGTGACACATAGCTGTCGCACTCCTCATCAATCAAAAAGCTCTGCGATCATATGATCGTAGAGCTTTGAATGTATATTCGGTTAGTGATTAGACACATATCTTGTTACTCTGCCCTGCCCGACCTTACGAACGGAGCCTGTCCGTATCATCTCACCAAGCGCAGCTTCCACCGTGGTAGGGCTGACATCCGGCAGGATGCTGTAGATCTCCGCCTTGGACAGCGGTGTCAGGCTATTCAGAACGGTAGCTTCGATACGAGCCTTCTTCGTTACCCTTCGGCAATTTACGACCGCGAAACGCTTGTCCAGCTCCTTGTAGCACATATAGAGCGTCGAGAGGAAGTTTTCCGTGAAAGGAAAGTAATCGTTCCGGTTATCGTACCAGCCTATGGAGGACTGGTACAGGGCCTCATATTTCTCTGTAAAGAACATTATGGTCGGCCATATATAGTAGCAGCAAGGAATACTGTATGTACAAAGCAAAAAGAGCCATTTGAGCGGTACCAAAAGGACCGACAAATGGCTCTTTTATTTATTCGTCACCCAAAGCTCTCAAAAATGGTGTAAATTTGGTGTAGAAGAAGGAACATACGGATTATTCAAAGAATCTATAGCAACATTTCAGTAGAATAATCCATACTTTTATCACAAAAGTCCGTCTTTTTCAAACAATTAACAACCGCAAAGAGGTGGGAGCATCAGCACATAAGTTTCCGCTACATCCGCTCATATGAACAACTCCTTTTGGATTCAAATTACTTTATTATTGCTGCGCCGCTTCCCATTGCTCCATCAGCTCCAGCAGCTGATTCTCCACCGCTTCCTTTTCAGCAAGCACCAGGGTCAGTTCCTGATAATCCGCCGCTGCAGCCTCTACCTGGGCCTCCAAACGGGCAATTTCCTGCTCCTGCTTTTCAATCTCCCGCTCCAGACGGCGTACCAGCTTATCCTGCTCCTTGGTGCCGCCCTTTGGTTTTTCCTTTTTCGCTTTCACCTCAGGAGCAGCCGCAGGTTTCGCTGCCGCTTCATGCTCCAGAATCGAGCGATACTTTTGATAGCCGCAGGGAAAATCCCGGATTTTCCCGTCTTCCAGCAGCCAAATCCGCTCCGCGAATTTTTCAATGAAATACCGGTCATGGGAAACAAACAGCAGCGCGCCTTCAAATTCCTCAATGGCAGCCTCGATCCATTCCCGGGACGCAATATCCAAGTGGTTGGTGGGCTCGTCGAGGACCAGCAGGTTGATTTTCTCGTCCATCAGCATGCACAGCCGCAAGCGGCTCTGCTCGCCGCCGGAGAGGTTGCCCACCGTCTTGAACACATCCTCACTCTGGAAAAGAAATGCTCCCAGCCGGTCACGGGCGACCTGAGGCGTGCAATTTTTCTCGTAGAGCATGGTGTCGTACAACGAACGCTCCGGATGCTCAAACCGAATGATCTGGGGCAGATATCCCCATTTTACCGTTGGACCGAACTGAATCTTACCGGCGCAGTCCTCCTCCCCCAGCAAACACTTGAGGAATGTGGATTTTCCCGTTCCGTTATCGCCCAAAATGGCAATCCGTTCGCCGCCCTCGACGTTCAGCTCCACATCGGAAAACAGGGTTCTGTCACCGAATGATTTGCTGACATTCTTCATTTTGAAAACCACATCCCCGGAAAAATCCTTTTCGCCAAAGGTGGCCTTCATCGTCTTTTCCGTCTTGGGTTTCTCTGTTTTCTGAATGCGCTCCATCCGGTGCTGAATGGACACGGCCCGGCGGTACAGCGTCCGGTTGTTGATGCCCCAGCCCTTCATGCGCTCTACCGTATAGCCCAGCTGCTTCAGCTTTGCCTGCTCCTGCTGGTACTGCTTCATCTGCAGGTCAAAACGGGCCTGCTTTTCCTCGATATAGAAAGAGTAATTGCCGGAATAAAACTCAGCATGGCCGTCTGCGATCTCAATCACCCGGTCAGCGACCCGATCCAAAAAATAGCGGTCGTGGGAAATGGTCAGCACCGTACCTTTAAAGGTATTGATATAACCCTCCAGCCATTCCACACTGCGAAGATCAAGATGGTTTGTAGGCTCATCCAGAAGCAGAATATCCGTTTTTTCCAGCAGCAAACGGGCAAGGTTCACCCGGGTTTTTTCACCGCCGGAAAGGCTGTCAAAAACCTGGGCGCGCTGGTCTGCTGTAATGCCAAGGCCGTTGCAGACCTTGTCCACCTCCACATCCATCTCATAACCGCCCCCGGATTGAAAGCGGTTGGATAAATCGTCATAGCGGGCCAGCTGCTCCCGGGTAGCACCCGACGCCATTTCCTGCTCCATACTGCGCATTTTCTCCCGAATCTGCATCAGCTGGGCATAGGCGGAGCGAAGAACCTGCTCCACGGTGTAACCTGCAGGAAAACGGGGAATCTGAGAAATGAGTCCAACCCGTTTATTGGGATTTACAAAAACCTCGCCCTCGTCATAGTCAATTTCTCCGGTGAGAATGCGAAAGAGCGTGGTTTTTCCGCAGCCGTTGCGACCCAGAATCGCCACACACTCCCCTTCCTGGATTTCAAAGCTCAGGCCCTCCAGAAGGTTTTCGCCAATGACAAAAAACTTTGTTAAATTGTGAACGGAAATGTCTACCATATTCGTCACTCCAGAGATTTTACAATCTCCTCAATTTCATCCAATGTATACAGCAAATTCAGCGCCTGCAGCAAGGCATTGGCGCTCATATGCTCCGGCAAATCCAGCTTCTTCAGCAGCGCCTTTCTTAGATAAGCGCTGTTTTTTCCACCGGAAAGCCCCAATTCCACCATATTCTGTTTGGTGATTCCGGGCAATGCTGCGCTTTCCTCACCCTCAATGGTAGCGCCGGCGTTTTTCAGCGCAGCGATGAGTATTTCCCGCTCCATACCCTCTACACCCAGCTTTCCCTCTTTGCCCGGGGCGGTTTTCCGCCGCTCCTTGCCGGGAATATCCGGAATATAGGCATGTTTTAAATACTGGGGCTCAATCACGCTTTTTAAATGATTACGAATCACAAAGCCGGCGCCGTCGGAATCCGTGAGCACAATAAGCCCCCGGGTTTTCGCCACACGGCGCAGAAGTGCAAGCTGCTGCTTGTCCTTAAAAATGCCGAAACCGCTTGTTTCAAAAATCGGGGCATTCACTATTTGACTCAGGGTATTTTTATCATAGCGCCCCTCCACTACGATTGCTTCCCGAATATTAATCACGGCGCGCCTCCGTAGCCAGCTGCAGAATCAGCACCTCCAAAAGCCGCTCAGGGTCATCCAGAGAGGTTTTCATATTCCGGTCCGCCTCCAAAATCAGCGTCATCGCCTTACGGCAAAAATCCTGGGGGAAATTCCGGGCGGATTCCATACATTTTCTTGCGGCGTAATCAGACATTCCGCACAGCTTCATCAGCTCGCCGGAATTGGATCCGCCGTCCAGCAAGGTTTTTGCCGTACTGATTCTGCGAAAATGCATTCCCACAGCACCCAGAATAGCAAGGGGCTCCTGCTGCATTTTCAACAGCTGCTGCAGCTTCTGAAGCGCCTGGGGAAATCTCCCCTGTCCCATCAAATCGGTCATTTGAAAAACCACCGCATCCAAAACCGGTTCAGTAACCGCGTCAATATCCGTCTTATGAATCTGATCAGAACCGGAATAAGCGCAAATCTTTTCGATTTCGCTGTTCAGTGCGGTCATGGTTCCGCCGGTAATTTCGATGAGATATACGCACAAATCGTTGGGAATCCGCTTTTGGTGGGCAGCAAAATGTCGGTTAATCCAAGCCACAAGATCCCGCTGCTGCTGAATGCCAAACTCTACGATTTCACCGTTTTCAGAAATGGCACCCGCAAGCTTTTTGAAACGGCCGTCCAGCTTCCATTCCACGGTTTCATAGACAAACACAACGGTGCAGTATTCGGGAATGTCACTGAGAATCTCGCCGATTTTATTTCGGTCACCCTCCGGCAAACGGAACAGGTCAATATCATCCACCTGCACCAGAGTATGCTCCGCCATCATGGGGAGGTTTTCCACGCTGTCGGCAAAGGTCTGAATATCAAAATTTTCGTTGTTCAGACGGTGAAAGTTAAAGGCTTCCGTCAGCTCGTCCAAAAGGATCTTTTTCAGTTGCTGCAGATAATGCTCCAGCAAAAACCGCTCCGGCCCGTAAAACACATACAACCCCCTTGGGGTTTTCGCCTTGATGTCGGCCTTCAGCTGCTGCAGGGCGTTACCGGTTTGCTCCTTTGCCACAAAATCACCTCCTGAACACAATGCTGCCGTAATCTGCGGTGGTAAAAATCATACATCCGAATTCCAATAGTCTGGCCAGCGTTTCCTTCGCCGGATGTCCGTAGGAATTATCTGCGCCCACGGATATCAGGGCATACTCCGGACTCGTTTGCGCCAAAAGCGCTTCGGTGGTAGAGTGCTTGGAGCCGTGGTGTCCTACAACCAGAACCTCCAGCTTTGGCAGCTCGTAATACTTCAATAGCTGCTGTTCAGCGGCTGCACCTCTGTCACCGGGTATCAGTATATCACAATTTTTCGTTCGGAACAAGATGCACATACTGCTTTCGTTGCCGGAATTGGGAGAAACCGGCGCAAAAATTGTCAAATTGGTATCACCAAATGATAAAGAAAGATCCTCTCCGATAATTTTAGTATCCGGAACCAAGGACGCAAGGTGCTGCCCTGTTCCGTTTTCGTCAACCGCTCTGGGTAGATACAGCGTATCTGTTTGAATTCTCGTAAGGAGCATTTCCACACCGCCGGCGTGATCCCGATCCAGATGGGTTAGAATGAGACCGTCAATCCGGCTGATGCCCCTGGACAGCAGCGTTTCTGCTGCCACATCCGCAGCTCCCTGATCATAATCTCCGCCGCAATCCACCAGATAGGTCTTTCCCTCGCTTTGGAGTATCACAGACTGTCCCTGACCTACATCCAGCACCGTCACATGACATTCCCACAGCAGCGGTTCCACCCAGGAAGCCCCTACAGCCACCACAAGACCGGCAAGGGCGATCCCGACAAGAAGCGCCGGGTGTTTCCGCTCCGATACCAAAAATATCGCCAGCAGCCCATACATCCCAATCAGCCACAGAAGAATATACTCACTTTTTGTGTACACCGCTGCCATCGGCAGCCTGCTCAGAAACCGGGTAACCCACAGCACGAAATAAATTAGACCTGAAACTACCCACGCTGCCGCTGCAGCCGCCCAGCCCCAAAGAAAGCTCAACAGGCAAACAGCCATAATTCCGTAGAACACGAAGGTAATCACCCATAGGGTAACCAGATTGGTCAGGATTCCCACTAAGCTGATTGTACCGAAATAATAAGCAACCAAGGGTGTGGTAAATACCATTGCACTAAGCGTAATGGATACCGAACCGGAAAACCACCGGGTCAGTCTGCCGTTCCATCTTCCCAGCCGATGAATATCCATCAGCCAGAGCCGTATCCTCTCAGAAAAGAGGAAAATGCCCAGCATGCAGCCCATAGACAGCTGAAAACTGACAGAGGTAACCACCAACGGATTCACAACCTCCATAGTCAGCGCTGATGTAGCCAGCGCCGTCATCGGGTCATATTCCCGATCCCACAGCATAGCCAGCATCATCAGAATCTGCATAATGGATGCTCTTGTGATGGATGGAGAAAATCCTGTAACAGCGGCAAACAGGAAAACCGCGGGAATACCAATCAGCGCGGTTAAGAATCGCCTTCTTGCCGTTATCAGGTATACCAAGCCAAAGAGAATGGATACATGAAGTCCGGATACCGCAATCACATGGCTGATGCCGGATTCTTTGAATGCGGTATTGGTTTCGTAATCGATTCCGGAGCGGTCACCCAGCAGGAGTGCCTTGGCAAAGCCTGCGGTATCTTTCGGAAAGGTGTTGTCCAGAATGCTGCCCAGTTCATTGCGCCAGATGGCGGGATACACATACCAGTTTGGAAGGTAGTAGCGTTGCATCACGGTATCTTCTCCCCCATAGGCAATGAGAAAGGTTCCGTCGCTTTGCAGATAGGAATACTTGTCCGTGGTATAGCGAAAGCGAAATTCGCCCCGAACCCGGTGACCGGGCTCCAGCCGTTCGTATTCGTCAAGATATGTGCGAACACGGAAGATTTTTCCCTCCAGCAGGAGTTGTCCGTCAAAAGCGCAGCCATTATCGGTTTTCTGAGAATAATCCAGCACCTCAATGGTAACTGTTTCCGTCTTCCCGTCCATTTCTTTTGCATTCTGCAGGAACAGCTGGTCATGAACACAGAAACAGCACAATCCGAGGCCAATACCCAAAAGAATTGCACAGGGAATACGAATTCGGGAAACCCAATGGGTCAGCACCAACAGGAAAAGCGACAGTGCGGTTAACACCACTGCCGCCTCCATAAGCCAAGGCATATTCCCATAGGCTGCGATTGCGCAGGCAACCGTAAACCCGAGGGTAAACCACATCAGCTTTCGCATAATTCCCCCACTTTAACAAAACGGGTGCTGCCCAAATGACAGCACCCGTTTGCCTGTTAGTTCAATTTGGATGCTACAAAATCGTCTACCAATGCAAGAGCATCGTCAACCTTGGATTCATCCTTACCGCCGCCCATGGCGCTGTCGGGCTTACCGCCGCCGCTGCCGCCGCAGGCAGTGCACACTAGCTTCACCAAATCGCCGGCACGGACGCCCTTAGCAACCGCATTCTTGCCGCTGACAGCCAGGAAGGTAATCTTGCCGTCGCTGACCGCGCAAAGCACAGCCACCACATCCGGGTCCTTGTCCCGGAGCAGGTCGCCCATCTGGCGCAGCTGCTGGGAATCAGCGGTGTTAACCGTAGCGGTAATCACATGAACGCCGCCAACATTTCTGGCGCCGAAGAGGAAACGGTCAGCCTCACCGGCAGTTTCCCGGGCCTTGAAGGTGTCGATGGCCCGCTTCAGCTCCTTGATTTCCTCAAGCTGAGCGGCAATCCGGTCACCCAGCTCTGTGGGCTTGACCTTCAGCGCGCCGGCAGCCTTGTAAAGACGCTCTCTGTCCTGGGCCATTTTCTCCATGCACTTCTTGCCGGTTACTGCCTCAATACGGCGTACGCCGGAGGCCACGCTGCCTTCGCTGTCAATCACAAAGGGGCCAACCTTTGCGGTATTGTCCAAATGAGTACCGCCGCACAGCTCAATGGAGTAGCCGCCCATGTTGACAACCCGGACAGTATCCCCGTACTTTTCGCTGAACAGCGCCGTTGCGCCAATTTCCTTGGCCTGCTCAATGGGCATTTCCCGTGTGTCAATACTGTAGCCCTCCAGCACCGCAGATTGCACCATGGCATCCACCTTGGCAAGCTCCTCGCTGGTCATGGCGGAGTAATGGGTAAAGTCAAAACGCAGGTGGTCGGGCTCAACCAAAGAACCAGCCTGATGGACATGGCTGCCCAGAACGCTGGTCAGCGCCTTTTGCAGCAGGTGGGTTGCAGAGTGGGCGCGCATAATGGCCTTGCGCCGCTCCACATCAATGCTGGCGCAGACCAGATCATCGACCTTGATGGTACCGCTTACCATGTTGCCGTAGTGCAGGTACTTGCCGCCCTTGTCCTTTTGGACATTGGTAACCTCAAAACGGCATTCGCCGCAGAGAATGACACCCTGGTCAGCCACCTGGCCGCCCATTTCCGCATAGAAGGGAGTCTTGTCCAGCACCAGAATGCCCCGCTCTCCGCCGGTAATGGCGCCGGTGACCTCTTCGCCCACGCACACCGCCAAAACCTTTGCGTTGCAGACATTTTCCGTGTAGCCCACAAACTCGGTGACCACATTTTCAAGGCCCAGGTCAATGCCGCTCCAGCCCAGATCGCCCATCTTCAGCCGGTCCTCACGGCCCCGCTTGCGCTGCTCCTCACGGCAGGCGGCATAGGCGTCCATATCCACGGTCATGCCCTCGTCCTCCAGCATTTCCACCGTCAGGTCGATGGGGAAACCGTAGGTATCGGACAGCAGGAAGGCATCGGCGCCGGAGAAAACCTTCTCTCCATTTGCCTTGTGAGCATCCAGCTTTTCCACAAAAATGCGCATGCCGGCATCAATGGTCTTGCTGAAGGATTCTTCCTCCGTCAGCACCACCTTAGTGATATAATCCGCCCGCTCCCGCAGGTCGGCATAGTGAATCTCATTCTCCTGAATAACGGTTTCCACCACTTCATACAGGAAGGGGCGCTTGACGCCCAGAAGTCTTCCGTGACGGGCAGCACGGCGCAGCAGCCGGCGAAGGACATAGCCCCGTCCCTCGTTGGTGGGACGGACGCCGTCGGCAATCATAAAGGTAGATGCCCGGACGTGGTCGGTAATCACACGCAGGGATACGTCCGTCTTTTGGGACTGGCCGTAGGATGCGCCGGTAATCTGGGTCACCTTGTTGGTGATGTTCATCACCGTATCCACATCAAACAGGCTGTTTACATTCTGACACACAACTGCCAGACGCTCCAAGCCCATGCCGGTATCGATGTTCTTCTGAACAAGCTCGGTATAGTTGCCGTTGCCGTCGTTATCGAACTGAGAGAAGACATTATTCCACACTTCCATAAACCGGTCGCAATCGCAGCCGGGACGGCAGTCGGGCTTACCGCAGCCAAACTCTACGCCACGGTCATAATGAATCTCAGAGCAAGGACCGCAGGGACCGGCGCCGTGCTCCCAGAAGTTATCCTTCTTGCCCAGGCGGGTCATCCGCTCCTCGGGAACACCAATCACCTTGGTCCAGATTTCCCATGCCTCGTCGTCATTTTCGTAGACGGTAGGATACATCCGCTCCGGCTCCAGGCCAACCCATTCGGGGCTGGTCAGAAATTCCCAGCTCCACTGCAGGGACTCGGTCTTGAAGTAATCGCCAAAGGAGAAGTTGCCCAGCATCTCAAAATAGGTGCCGTGGCGGGCGGTCTTGCCGATATTCTCGATATCACCGGTACGAATACACTTCTGGCAGGTGCAGACACGGCGGCGGGGCGGCTCTACCTCGCCCTTGAAGTAGGGCTTCATAGGCGCCATGCCGGAGTTGATCAGCAGCAGGGACTGGTCGTTCTGGGGAATCAAAGAAAAGCTGGGCAGGCGCAGATGTCCCTTGCTTTCAAAAAAGGAAAGGAACATTTCGCGCAGCTGATTTACGCCATAAGGTTTGTGGCTCATAGAAAATAACCTCCAAATGAATTCAAAAAATAAACACCTCGCCCCCAACATAGGGGCGAGGTGAAAATCGCGGTACCACCCTAATTTACCGGAATCCGGTATCTCAGACGCGCTTTAACGGGCGCACCCGTCCCGGTCCTCCCGGGCGACGGAGCAAATGGCTGGCAGAAACAGTTCATAAGGGCTTGCACCAATCCCCTCTCGCTGAAATGAAATGCGATCTGCTTGGTTTGTCCATAGTCTTTACATATCGTGAGTATTTTACCATAAAACATAAGAATGTCAATACTATTTACAGAAAATCACACAGTCGAAAACGGACTTTGCAAGCAGGCGACGATCTGTCCGTCATCCTGAATTATCATTCTAACCTCACATTTTTGTATGGTTCCGTCGGTGTAGTTCACGGAAAAGATTACTGTATCAGAGAACCCTGACAAAGGTACTGCAGGATCTGTATCCAACGCTTTGAGAACTGCATCGCTGTAGTCCCAATTAATGACAATGCCATGTATTTGATCCTTCTCCGGAATATTTTCAGGTGTAAGTGTCACCGTCTGCCCCTTTGGAAATGTGAAATCCGACAGACTTACCGACATCTTACCGTAGTTCGACGCACTTTGAATGCTAATCTTTTCCACCAGACTATAATCCTGGATTCCCAAGCGGAAGCACCCGACCCTCACAAACGTGATCACATAATCCTCCCGGGGAGTACAGTTCCCCAGTTTCATGTTGGCACTGCCAAGGTTCTGGTTTAGTTTTTCATCAAGGAGATTTCTCTCCTCCGCAATCGCCTGCGCCCTTTCTTCCTCCGACAATCCGCGCAAATCCCGGATATGCATGAAATAATTCAGCGGCACCACCAAATCTTCCATCAATGGTGTCCTCTCATCCTCCAGTGTATATGCCAGTAGAATCAGCCCGGGCTTCTGTGATGTATCCCCTTCTGTGACTGTATCCGACGGCTGCGTTTGGGAAGGATTTCCCTCTGCTGCACCCGTCCCCTCTGGGAGTTGACTTCCTGTTTGGGAAGGCGGCTGCTCTAAAGAAGGGTTTTCCTCCCTAGACCCAATAACCATTACAACCACATTGGCCGCAATTAGCAGACACAAACTACCAAATACGGCAGCATTTACAGCAATTCTTTTGTTTCTTTTCTGCCGACGGACACACATTTCTGCCCGGCGCAGCACATCCGCAGCCATTTGCTCACAGCTCTTCATAAATAAATTCCTCCTCGGCCAGTTTGGTTTTCAAAGCCGCTCTTGCTCGGTATACCAGAGTCTCAACACTATGGATAGACCTCTTCATAACGGCAGCCGCTTCCCGGTTGCTAAAGCCTTCGAAATAGATCAGCCACAGAACTTGTCGATATTCCGGCTTCAATTCCTGGATTGCTCTGTGAAGTAGTATTGAGCGTTCTTCACAGATATAGGAGCGCTCCAAATTTGTCTCTTCGCTAACCAGCTCTGGGCAACAGTCATAAGGGACCTCGGGGTGTCGAGTCCTGCGTCTTGCACAATCCAACGCAACATTTCTGCCAATGGTATATAGCCATGTCTTAAAGCAAGATTTTTGACCGAACCTGGGTCGCTTAGTCACGAGTTTTACAAAAGTATCCTCCGCCAGTTCTTCCGCCTGATAAATATTATCCGTAAAACCCCGGAGATAGAAAATCAGACCATCCTTGTAATCTCGGATGATTTCTACAAGACCACTGTTGTCGCCGCTTAAAAAGCGGCGGTAACATTCCGCTCCGCTGTCCATAGCACCCCTCCTTTCTGTTTTTCTGAATGGCCATTCACCACTTAGACGATCTAGTTTTCAAAACCTCACAGTTTCATAAAAACGCAGAACCACTCTTTGTGGTTCTGCGTTTTTTCCTAAATATTTTCTTCCAGCCAAACCTTCATTAAAGCTCTGCCTTCCTCGGTCAGGGGGAAGGTGTTCTCCCCTTCTATGGTACTTTTTTCATAGCAGAACGGGCCGTGCCAGAATTGGGCGGTAATGGTGCTGGCAGAAAAATCCACTTCCTTGGGACTTGCCTTTACTACATTGGGCACTAACCGGAAGCGAAACGGGCCCACAGAGCCGGTGAAAATATTCTCCATGGCAAAGCTGTGGAGCGTGGGAATAAACATGTCCGCCATATCAGTCTTCCACCAGCGCTTCCATCTCGTCCAAGAGCTCGCTGAACAGCTGCAGCGCCTGGTTGACCGGCTCTGCGGTAGTCATATCCACACCGGCGCCCTTGAGAAGGTCAATGGGACTCTTGGTACAGCCGCCGGAAAGGAAGTTGAGATAATCCTCCACAGCGCTCTGGCCCTCCTTAAGAATCCGGCGGGACAAAGCAATGGCAGCAGAGAAACCGGTGGCATACTGGAAGACATAGTAATTGTAATAGAAATGGGGAATCCGCGCCCACTCCATGGCAATCCGGTCATCCACCACCATATCCGGGCCGTAGTACAGCTCGTTGAGCTTCTTGTATTCCTGACACAGCACCTCTGCGGTCAGGGTCTTGCCCTCACCGATGAGCTTACCGATGTTCAGCTCAAATTCGGCGAACATGGTCTGGCGGTAAAGAGTGCCCTTAAACTGATCCAGGAAATGGTTAATCAGGTATGCACGCTCCTTCTTATCGGTGGTCTTTGCCAGCAAATGCTGCATCAGCAGAGCTTCATTGCAGGTGGATGCCACCTCTGCAACAAAAATCACATAGTCTGCGTCAATGGGATTCTGCGTCTTGTTGGAAAGATAGGAATGGAGAGCATGACCCATTTCGTGAGCCAGGGTAAACTGGCTGTCCAGAGTGCCGGTGTAATTCAGCAGCACATACGGATGAACCCGGGCGCCGGCAGAGTATGCGCCGCTGCGCTTGCCCTCGTTCTGGTAGACATCAATCCACCGGTTTTCAAAGCCCTCCTTCAAGATGGCCCGGTACTTTTCACCCAGCGGCTCCAGACCCTCGTAAACCGCCTGCTTTGCGTCGGCAAAGGGGATTTTCTTGTCCACATCCGCAACCAGCGGCACATATACATCGTAGAAATGGCACTTATCCACGTCCAGCAGCTTTTTGCGCAGACGGACATAGCGGTGCATCTTGTCCACATTGTTGTGAACCGCCTGGATGAGATTGTGGTAAACGGAGGTAGGCACATTGGTGCCGTCCAGAGCGGCATCCAGGGTAGAAGGATACTTGCGGGCATCGGCGTAGAACTTCAGCTGCTTGCCCTGGGCGTTGAGAAGGCCGGCAGCCGTATTCTGAAAGCTGCCCAGCGTATCGTAAAGGGTCTCATAGGCGCTTTGACGCAAAGCCCGATCGGGGCTTTCCTCCAGGGAAACAAATGTGCCTTGGCTCAAAGGATACTTCTTTCCCTGGCTGTCCACAGCATCAGGGAATTTCAGATCGGCATTTTCAAACGCGCCAAAAACGGTAGCGGGTGCGCCCGCCATCTCCCGGGAGGCTGCCAAAAGCTTTTCCTCCGCAGGAGAAAGGAAATGCTCCTTGCGGCGGCGAACATTGGTCAGGAAACGGCGATACCGCTCCAGACGGGGTTCAGCCTTGTACATTTCCTCCAGAGCTTCCTCCGGGATTGCCATAATTTCGGGGGTATCAAAGCTGGTAGCCGCGCCAAAGGCGACCATGGTGCTGCGGAACTTACCGGACATGGCTTGGTATTTGGCAACGGCGGTATCCACATCCAGCACACGGCTGCAGTAGTTGCCCAGAGCAGAACCCCGGACATCGATTTTTTCCATCAGGTCCAGGTAGGTGTACAGCGTTTCCCCGCTTTCACCCAACCGGCCGGCAAAAGCGGTCAGCTTTTTGCCCTCTTCGGTAACCGCGGCAAGCTCCTGCTCCCAGGCTTCATCCGAGGGGAATAAATCTTCTACGGCCCATGTATCCTCTTTTGCGATTTCGCTGCGCTTGGGAATCCGGGATATATTGCTCATAACATGACCTCCAAATCGTATTTTCCCCATTATATCACCCCAAAAAACAAAATGCAATCCTGCGATTGCGAATAAAATTTCAGTTGACATCGGGCGGTAAAACCGATATAATGAACCCGCCTGCTAGTGTAGCACAGTCGGTAGTGCATCTCACTCGTAATGAGAAGGTCGCCTGTTCGAGTCAGGTCACTAGCTCCAAAAAAGGTCCGAACCCTCTTGGGTTTGGGCCTTTTTTAGGCCTGACTCGAAAGAACAAATGCGACAGTCCGGTGAACTGTCGCTTCTCACCGGCTAGACGGTGAGAACACAATAATTTTCTTTGAAAAAGAAAATGCAAACGAGTCAGGTCACTAGCTCCATAGAAAGCGCACCACCCATGAGGTGGTGCGCTTTTGTTACAGACGAATTATTCTTGATTGTCCAGATGATATGGTTGACTGGAGTCATGGGTGTCCAGCAGCAGGTAATAAGTGTTGTACATGTAGTATTTTTCCCCGTCCAGGCTGCCTTTCCATTCGATAAACGGTCCCTTATCTTCTGTGGCAGTTTCATATGCCACAGGCCTATAAAAGTAAACCCATTGAATTTCATGGGCGGTCATCACCACATCCGTCTCCCCGGTGGGAAGGTCATAGGAGATAATTCTATCCTTGTTTTCACAGATGAACAGTTCGCCGTTGGCATCTACGCCGGAATACTGAACATAGGAGATATCGCCGTGGCCAGATTCATATACCAGCGTGTGGTTTTCCCCGTGCAGGCTGCAGCGGTACAGCTTTGTGGGCTCGCTGGATAAAACATAGTAGACATGCTCGGAGGTGACATCTTCTGCTAGGAGGGGCTGGTCCGCAATCGGGTAAACATCGCCGTTATCTACCCCATAGTAGTGCCCAACCACAAGACCGGATTCGTCAAAATCCTCTCCGTGATATTCATAACTCTGGGTCGGATCATAGCCGGGAATTAATATGTATGTCAGGGGCGTGTAGGAGTAGGCTTTCCAGGCTTCGAAGTCAACAGACTCAGTGGGAGTAGTTGGTTGTGTAGTAGGGGCTGTAGTGGGTTGTGTGGTGGGTGGGGTAGTGGGTTCTGTAGCGGGCTGTGTAGAGATTTGGGGTCCAGGGCTTATTGCAACGGGTTGGGTTCCCTGAGTTGTGCCATTGCCGGGTACTGCCGCCGGCTTGCAGGCAGCCAGAGTCAAAATCAACACCAAAGGCAAAAGTACTACTAGTTTCTTCATAATATCACTCCTTTTGCAAAGATAAAAGCGCACAGACCGTTGGATGGTTTATCTCCGGTCTATGCGCTGCCGTATGCTTGCTTTGTGTTGGGTGTTGTGTCGCTGGAGGGGCGGCAGCACAGACCGGAGCTTAGAAAGCAGAATCATGGCTGTCACTTCCCCAATGTGTTTTTCTACCTTCATTTTACCAGTTTTTACCTCTCTGTCAAGTTACAGTTTGGTTACAAAAAATGACAATTTTGTAACAAGACCCCGCTGGATCCATCACAGCGGGGTCTAATTATACTTCCTTCAATTTTTCCCGGATGGAAAGCAAATCCCGGAAGGTTTCCGGTCGTTTGCTTACATCCCGCAAAAGCGCGGAGGGGTGATAAATGGCAGTCATCCAGATGCCGTCTTTTTGCACCCACTGCCCGTGCTCCCGGGTAATGCGGTAATCCTCAGTTATCAAGGCTTTTGCCGCAATTCTGCCCAAACACACCAGAATCCTCGGCTGAATCAGCTGAATTTGATTCTTCAGATAATCCATACACGCCTCTTGCTCGGTTTCCAGCGGATCCCGGTTTCCCGGCGGACGGCATTTAACAATATTGGCGATATAGCAGTTTTCCCGGCGATCCAGATCAATGATGCTCAGCATATCGTCCAGAAGTTTCCCTGCAGGGCCTACAAAAGGCTGCCCCTGGATATCCTCCTGCTCCCCCGGGCCTTCTCCCACAAACAAAATATCCGCTTGCCGGTTGCCCACGCCAAAGACAACATTCCGTCGCCTTTCACACAAGCCGCACCGGGTACAGCCTTGACACTCCGCTTGTAATTGCTCCCAGTTAAGCATGTCCTCTCCTCCGCTGCTCCCGTCTTCTGCGCTTACGGCGGCTTTTCATGATTGCCCGGCGGATTCCCCGGACACCCGCCAGAATCAACAGAACACCGGCAATGATTCCCAGTATAATCCAAATGACTGTACCGATCCAGCCGCTTTCCTTCTGGATTTCCACTGGGTTTTCTGCATCTGCAGGTTTCGAATAGACGGGCACATCGTACATGGCAACCAAATCCGTTTCCGCAACGCAAATATTGCCGTACCACACCTGCAGCGTACTCATCTGCTGCCCCTTTTTGATGGGCGCGACGGTAGAACCGGTCAAATCTCCGTAAACCCAGGAGAGCTGACTGGGGTCCAGGTCCACCGGCAGGACGGTAGACATCGCCCGGGTGGGCGTAAGCACGATGTTTCCGGTGCCGTTGGTAACGGGATACTGGGAAACCGCCTGGCCGGTGTAAAACACCTGGCGGTATTCATAATTATCAACCACTTGAGACAGCAGCACCGCCATTTCTTCAAAGCTGCCGTAGGTCTTTATGACGATATTTTCCACCTCATAGGTGGGAACAGCCCCCATCACAATGGCAAGCAGCTCCATGCCGTTGTGCTCTGCCGTCAGGGCAAGATACCGACCGTCCGAGGTCGCGCCGGTCTTGCCGCCGGTAACCCGGCTGTCGTAATAGGCTTTGCTGCTCTCCAGCGCCATTAAGTTTGAGGTTTTGATTTCCCTTGCCTCACTTTTGTTGGTAGCAGGAACGGTATACTCCGTTGTCTGGAACAAGGTACGGAAGGTTTCATTCTCCAGCGCTGTGTCCAGAATTCGGCAAAGGTCCCGAGCGGAAAGAGCACTGGCTTCATCCGGCAGGCCATGGGCATTGGTAAATACCGTATTGGTGCAGCCCAGCTCCCGGGCCCGCTTGTTCATCATTACTACAAAGTCATCCTGGCTTCCGGCAATATGCTCTGCAATTACGGTGGCGGCATCGTTGGCGGATTTTGTCATCATCAGGTAAAGAAGATCCATAAGAGAAATCTCCTCTCCCCGGACAAGTCCTGCGCTGACAGAACCGATAGCAACCGCATCCAGAGCTTTTCTGGAAACGGTGACGGTATCGGTAAGATTTCCCTTTTCAATGGCTATCAGCGCCGTCATTACCTTTGGCATACCTGCAGGGTCCAGGGCCTGGTCCGCATTCCAGGCATACACCAGCGTATCGCTGTTTCTCTCATAAACAAAAACAGCCTTGGAAGTTTCCAGAAGCTGGTCGCCGGGCATGAGGGGCTTTGCAGCATCTACCGAATGACAGCCACTTACCTCGTCCGCATCGATTTGGATAGCACTTGCGGGAGAGAATCCGGCCTGCAAAACCGTAAACAGGACCAAAATCAGGCAAATTGTCTTGAGAATTTTCATATTTCTACCTCAATATCGCAACACCGGGCTTGTACGCCGGAAAAAATTCATGTATAATGTATTCATATTATATCAGCATTTTCCTATCTAGTCAATCGGGAGGTGGCAACCGTGGAAAAATCTGCGCCCTATGTTTTGATCAGCGTAGGTCTCGTTTTTCTGGCGCTTATGGCGGGCTACTTTATCGGACGAAATTCCGTCAGCGCACCCATTCAGATTTCCAAAGTTCCCACCGTTTCTTCCTCTGTTTCTGCCGAAAAGATCAATATCAACACCGCAACCGTGGAGCAGCTGCAAACCCTTCCCGGCATCGGCACTGTCCTTGCCCAGCGGATTGTGGATTACCGGGAGAAACACGGACCTTATGCAAAAATAGCAGATTTGACCTTTGTGGAAGACATCGGGCCGGAGCGCCTGGTATTGCTTCAGGACTATGTAACCGTTTAGGAGGTAAAGCATGAAAATTCTGGTTGTTGACGACGAAGAACTGCTGGTAAAAGGCATTCGCTTTAACCTGCAGAATGAAGGATATGAAGTGATCTCCGGCAGCAACGGCGTTGAAGCGGTAACCCTTGCCAGGGAGAACCGTCCGGATTTGATTATCCTGGATGTTATGATGCCGGAAATGGACGGCCTTACCGCCTGCAGCGCCATCCGGGAATTCTCTCAGGTTCCCATTATCCTGCTTACCGCCAAAACGGATGATATGGACAAGCTCATAGGCTTCGACCACGGCGCAGACGATTACATCACCAAACCCTTTAACATTCTGGAAGTAAAGGCGCGGATCCGCGCGCTGCTGCGTCGGGCCGGAGCTGCCGAAAGCGCTGCAGCCGAAAACACCCTTACCATTGGAACAATTTCTCTGGATCTGGACGGCAGAAATGCATACAAAAGCGGCAGCCTTGTGGATTTGACCGCCAAGGAATTCGATGTAATTGAGTTTCTCATGCGCAATGCCAATCGGGTTTACTCCCGGGAGGCATTGCTGGACACCATTTGGGCATACGAATACCGAAGCGATATCCGAACTGTGGATGTCCACATCCGCCGTCTGCGGGAAAAGCTGGAGGAAAATCCGGCAGAGCCGACCTATATTATGACGAAGTGGGGCGTTGGTTATTATTTCCGAAAGTAAAAAGCAAAGACGGCCGTTTTTAAGCAGCAATCAGCTGCGGTATGCCTTCGTATACATTCTGATCACGCTGGTGGCTTTGCTGTTTTTAAATATCTACTCCTCAGAAACCAGTCAGAAGGTATTCTACCAAAACAAGGAATCCTCCATGATTGAAAAATGCAACCTTGCCGCTGGGGAAATTGCCAGTCTGGATGTACTCAATTCCGCAACTGCTGCCGATGCCGTTTCCCGAATGGGTACCCTTCGGGTAACGCGGCTGGTTATTACCGACCAGTCCGGCAGGGCTGTTTACGACTCCATGAGCTCTGAATCCTCCGTAAATACATATGTGCTGTTCCCGGAAGTCGTCAAGGCAATGGAAGGCAACGGCTACGATGTCTTTACCTGGCGGTATCACCGGGGCACGATGCAATCCCAGGCGGCAGTACCGGTATTTTCCTACGGCACTTTGATTGGCTGCGTTTACATGATGGAGCTGGACCCAGAGCAGGGCGAGCTGATTGCCTCTCTGCGGGAAAACATTTTTGCCATCACTGTAACCTTGGAGTTGCTTGTTATTGTGTTCTCCATTGCCTTTGCCATGACCTTCTCCCGCCGGCTGCGGAAAATTCTGAACTCCATGAAGATCATCCGCGAGGGCGATTATTCTCACAAGGTGAGCATGGGCGGACAGGACGAACTGACCTTCTTGGGGGACGAATTCAACGACCTGACCGCAAAACTGCAGACCTCGGAAAACAAACGGCGGCAGTTTGTATCCGATGCCTCCCACGAGCTGAAAACTCCCCTGGCATCCATCAAACTCCTGTCGGACTCCATTTTGCACAACGATATGGAAATGGAAACCGTAAAGGAATTTGTTGGCGATATCGGCAACGAAGCCGACCGTTTAAACCGTATGTCCCAGAAGCTTCTTTCGTTGAGCCGTGTGGATGGACAGCAGGATGAAGACAGTGAAATCATCCCCATGGGTCCCACCGTCCGGCGGGTAATCCGTATGCTCAACAGTCTGGCAAATGCCAGCGATATTGAAATTATCCTGGAAGCCCGGGAGGATGTTCCCGTCTTGATTCTGGAAGATGACTTGTACCAAATCGCCTTCAACCTTGTGGAAAACGGCATCAAGTACAATACCCCCGGCGGCAAGCTTTTTGTCCGGCTATTCAAAGACGGAGAGGATGCGGTTTTGCAGGTTGCCGACACCGGCGTTGGCATTCCCGAGGATGCCATCGGTCACGTGTTTGAACGGTTCTACCGGGTAGACAAAGCCCGGTCCAGAAAGTCCGGCGGCAGCGGTCTGGGTCTTTCCATTGTAAAAAATCTGGTGGAGCGAAACCAGGGCAGCATTTCGGTAACCAGCCAAAGCGGACAGGGCACAACCTTTACAGTGGTATTCCCCAGCTTTGAAACCGGTGAGGAGGACTTAGTATGAAAACCCGAGTAATACTTTCCTTACTTCTAGCTCTGTGTCTGTTCCTCCCCGGCTGCAAAACGGAGGAAAGCATCCAAACACCGTTAACCTTCTATTACCGCAATGCGGATACCTTCCAGGCAGCGGACAGCAGCATTATCCTCGGCGAAATTCGAGAAGCCGAGGACCGCAAGGATGATATCCATTACCTGCTGAATCTGTATCTGCAGGGTCCGGCGTCTGAAGGTCTTTTACCGGTCTTCCCCGAGGGTGTCCGTTTGGTATCGTATCAAAAGCAAAACGGCACCGCCCAAGTGGTGCTTTCCGACGAAATTGCTCAGCTGGAAGGAATCTCTCTCAGCATTGCCTGCGGCTGTCTGGCGAAAACGATCATGGCCCTTGACGATGTCTATGGTGTCCGCGTTTTCGCTGAAACCATGACCCTGGACCACCGGGACTATATATACATGGACAATGAAACGCTGCTCCTTCTGGACGGAGAGCAAGCGGCTCAGTAAATACGGAGGACTTTATGAAACTGATTTCCTGGAATGTAAACGGCCTTCGCGCCTGCATGCAAAAAGGATTTCCGGAGTATTTTCAAAATCTGGATGCGGACTTCTTCTGCCTGCAGGAGACCAAGCTGCAGGAGGGGCAAATTCAGCTGGTTTTTCCCGGATATGAGCAGTACTGGTGCTATGCAGAGAAAAAAGGCTACTCCGGCACCGCCATCTTTACCAGGCACTCTCCCCTGTCCGTTTCCTACGGAATCGGTGTGCCGGAGCTGGATAATGAGGGCAGGGTCATTACGCTGGAGTATCCCGAGTTCTATCTGGTCAACTGCTACACCCCCAACGCCCAGCGGGGGCTTGCCCGGCTTGACCACCGCATGAAATGGGACGAAGCCTACCGCAGTTATATTGCATCCCTGGATTCCAAAAAGCCCACCATTCTCTGCGGCGACCTGAATGTGGCCCATCAGGAAATTGACCTGAAAAACCCCGCCTCCAACAGAGGGAACGCCGGTTTTTCTGACGAGGAGCGGGAAAGTTTCGGAAAAACCTTGGCCTTGGGCTTTACCGACACCTTCCGGTATCTCAATCCCACTGCTACCGGCGCTTACAGCTGGTGGAGCTATATGTATCACGCCCGGGAAAACAACGCCGGCTGGCGGATTGACTATTTTCTAGTCTCCAACCGAATCCGGGAGCAAATTGTTGCCACTCCGATTTACAGCGATATCCTGGGTTCTGACCACTGTCCGGTGGGGTTGGAACTTCATATCTAATTTTCAAGCACAATGCCTATCCGGTCCTTTTGAACCTCCAGATAGGCATTTTTAAGTCGAGAAAGATATACAAAAGGCTCATCCGGGCAAATGGGAACGAAATGCCCTTTCATCGGTTCATGCTTTGGCAAAACACGAAACGTTGGTTCCCCCTTTTCAAACCGCTTTACGGGAATCCGGATATCCAGGCAGAATTCCCCCTTTTCCGGAATAGGGATTCCAAGGCTTTCCTCCCGATCTCCTACCGTCACCGTAATTCGATACATAATTTCCCCTGTGAGCTTGCAGCGGCATTGAAAGCGATAATACAAACCTTCCCGGCGAACCTGTGCAATCCCCACCGCTTGTCCGCCCATATAAATTTCATAATTTCCTTCCATAAATGAATCCCTCCCTTGCAGCACCTTATGCTGTAAGAGAGGGATTGATTCATGTTGTTCCATTTAAGCCAAAGCTGACGGCAATGGCTTCGTTGACCATGGTCATATGGGCATCGTCCAGCCGCCCCATGTGCTCCCGCAGCCGGCGTTTGTCAATGGTGCGGATTTGCTCCAGCAGAATGACCGAATCCTTGCTCAGACCAACGCTGCCGCCGGCGATGTTGATATGTGTAGGCAGACGGGCTTTTCCGGTCTGGCTGGTAATGGCCGCGGCAATCACCGTGGGAGAATGCCGGTTTCCGGTATCGTTTTGTACAATCAGCACCGGTCTTGTTCCGCCCTGCTCGCTGCCAACCACCGGCGAAAGGTCTGCGTAAAAGATGTCTCCCCGCTTCACTTGGCTATCCATGTGCTTCACACTCCGAAGAAATCTAACCTGCGCTACCGGAAATGCTCCATTATGTAACGCGGCTGACTCTATTGTCCCACACACAATGGAAAATTATACGGTGCACCTGCAAAATATCCTATGTGAAGCACGTGGGAATGTTACACCAAAGTGAAGTTTTTGACAGCAATCGACAGCAGGCGTCTGCCCTGCCACAGCACATCTGCCCGAACCGGCAAATCCTGCTGTCCAAGCCAGATGTCCAGATGGAGGGCATCGGCTGCATAGCTGTCGTCGATTGCCAGACGCAGGTACTCTCCCTCTTTGGTGCAGGAGGTCAAATAGCCGCTTCGCAATGTTTTTAACAGCACCCATGGCCCGGAAACCGGGCTAATCAAGCCGTCAGCCATTAGCCCAAAGGCAAGGGCATGGTTATCAAAGGTCAGCTTGCCCCCTGCTGTGGATACGGTACCGGTAATTCCGGATATGGACTGGGGTTGGGTTACCGTAAAGCTTAAATTGCCTTGATTATCCGCCTGGCATGTCATGGCAAAGGTGTGCAGCCGGTCGCCGTAGTCGGCCGTGATTTCCGCATCAAAGGATACGGTCTTCTGCAAAATTTTCGTCCGCAGCGACATGGCGCGGTTTAGAGAATCATCGGTCTTTCCACAGCCTGTAAGCAGCACCGCAAGACACAGAAGCGCCAGAATTCTTTTCATGGTATCCCGCCTTATTTCATAAGTCGCGGAAGCTCCCACAGCAGATCACTGGGCAGCATGCCGTACTGCCCCAGCTTTTTTGCACATACATCGCCGGAAAGACCGTGAAGATACACACCGCAGGCGGCTGCTGTCAAAGGGTCAATCCCTTGACCAAGTAAGCTCACAAGCATTCCTGCCAGTACATCACCGCTGCCACCAACCGCCATTCCGGGATTTCCCGTAGGATTCTCGTACACCGTTTCACCGTCTGTAACTACGGTTTTATGACCCTTGAGAACCAAAACAATTCCCAAATCCCCGGCCATGCGTTTTGCGGCATATAATCTATCCGCTGTCAAATCCCCGCCCATTGTGGAAAATTCACCGGGATGGGGGGTAAAAACTGTGGGGTAACGCCTCTCGCGCACTATATCCATATGCGCTGCGATTCCGTTTATGCCGTCTGCATCCACCACAACCGGACCGGTAAATTCCTGCAGCACAGTCCGAATGACGGCGTCTACCCCCTCCGACCGGCCCAGACCCGGGCCAATGAGTACCGCATCCATCTTTGCCATCCGGCTGAGGATTTCCGGCAAAGCCGCCTCTGACAGCTTCCCTTCCGATTCCGGCAGAGGAAATACAATGGCTTCATTGAGCTTGATTGCTTCAATAGCATAAATGCTTTCCGGCACACCAAGGTATACCAGACCCGCGCCGGAGCGCAGCGCCCCCATAGCGGACAGGTATGCCGCTCCGGTATATCCCATACTGCCGCAAAGCAGAAGAATTCTTCCAAAGTCACCCTTGTGGGCATCCTCTGCGCGCTTTGGCAGGTGACTGCGCACCCACCGGCGGTTTAAGGTTTCAAACGTCATATATGCGCCCCCTTTTTCTTATCCTAACACGGTTTTTCCCTGCCCGTCAATGACTTTTCAGAATTTTTGCTTGCATTTTCAAGAAGATTATGGTAAGATTCCTTTGATATACAAAAAAGCAAAGAACGGGCTGCCTGAGTACCTTGTAACACTGCTTCAGCGAATGCGGGATGGTGAGAGCCGCAGGGGTGTGGTATTGGGCCTTCTCCCGGGAGCTGCCGCCTGAACCATCAGTAGGGTGTGCCGGTTGATTCCGTTACCAATCTCAGGCGTGTATGCGCTGAAAAGTGCGCCGTAAGGCGAATTGCGGGTGGTACCGCGGAGGGTTAGTCCTTTCGTCCCGATTGTGGGATGGAAGGATTCTTTTTTTGTCATTATCGAATTTCTTGGAGGAATGATTTATGAAGCAACAACTGGAACGGATTCGTCAGGAAGCGCTGGCTTCTTTAGAGGCAGCGGATTCTCCTGCCGCGCTGGAAGAGCTGCGGGTTAAATGGCTGGGCAAAAAGGGTGAGCTGACCGCTGTCCTGAAAATGATGGGCAAGCTTTCCGCTGAGGAGCGTCCCGTTATGGGCCAGCTGGCAAACTCTGTCCGCGCCGTCATCGAAGAAAAGCTGGAAGCGCGCAAGGAAGCCATTCACTCTGCCGTACTGGAGCAGAAGCTGAAGGACGAGGCTGTGGATGTCACCATTCCCGGCGATGCGGTCGCCCTTGGTCATCAGCACCCCATGAACATGGTTCTGGACCAGATTAAGGAAATCTTTGTGGGGCTGGGCTATCAGGTAGTGGACGGACCGGAGGTTGAGCTGGCCGACTACAACTTTACCCGCCTGAACATTGAGGAGGGTCACCCCTCCCGGGACCGCAGCGATACCTTCTACTTCAACGAGGAAGACTCCATTCTTCTGCGTACCCAGACCAGCCCCATGCAGATTCGCTTTATGGAAAACAACAAGCCCCCGCTTTGCATGCTGGCCCCCGGCCGTGTGTTCCGTAAGGACGAGGCAGACGCCACCCACTCCCCCATGTTCCATCAGATTGAAGGTCTGGTGGTGGATGAAAACATCACCATGGGCGATTTGAAGGGCGCGCTGGTTGCCATTATGAAGCAGATTTACGGCGAGGACTCCGTTATGCGGTTCCGCCCCCACCATTTCCCCTTCACCGAGCCCAGCTGCGAAATGGATATGCAGTGCCATAAGTGCCACGGCACCGGCGAGGTGGACGGTGCGGTTTGCTCCACCTGCCACGGTGAGGGCTGGATTGAGCTGCTGGGTGCCGGTATGGTTCACCCCGACGTGCTGAAAAACTGCGGCATTGACCCCGAAAAGTACTCCGGCTTTGCCTTCGGCATGGGCTTGGAGCGTATGGCAATGGGCCGGCTGCGGATCAACGACCTGCGTCTGATTTTCGATAACGACGTACGGTTCCTGAATCAGTTCTAAGGAGGACAAACAAATGAAGCTGAACAGAAAATGGCTCCATGAGGAGTTTGTCGATTTGTCCAACGTCTCTGATAAAGAGTATGTGGAAAAGCTCACTGTCTTTGGCCAGAAGGTAGAAACCTGGGAGCGGATGGACAGCGAAATCAAGAATGTAAAGGTGGGCAAGGTGCTGTCCATTGTCCGCCATGAAAATTCCGACCATATGTGGGTCTGCCAAATTGATGTGGGCGAAGAAGAGCCTGTGCAGATTGTCACCGGCGCACAGAATGTCCACGAGGGCGATCTGGTTCCCGCTGCTCTGCACAATTCCTATCTCCCTGGCGGCATTCACATCACCAAGGGCAAGCTCCGTGGTGAGAAGTCCAACGGCATGCTCTGCTCCTTTGCCGAGCTGGGCCTGACCCAGAACGATGTCCCCGAAGCTTATGCCGACGGCATCTGGATTCTCAACGACGAAGACTGCAAGGTAGGCGACGACATCAATCTGGTCATCGGCAACGATGATACTGTGGTGGATTTTGAAATCACCAACAACCGTCCCGACTGCTATTCCATCATCGGCCTTGCCCGGGAATCCGCTGCCGCCTTCGGTATGCAGATGAAGCATCATGAGCCCGTGGTTAAGGGCAGCGATGCCGGTTCTATGTACGACAAGCTGGATGTAGAGGTGGAAGCCGAGCAGCTGTGCAACCGCTATACCTCCCGGATGGTGGCAAATGTGAAAATTGCCCCCTCTCCCAAGTGGCTGCGCCAGCGCCTGCGCGCCAACGGCGTGCGCCCCATCAACAACATTGTCGACATCACCAACTATGTCATGCTGGAGTACGGTCAGCCCATGCACGCCTTTGACTACCGCTATGTAGGCTCTGGCAAAATTGTGGTTCGTGAAGCCGTTTCCGGTGAAACCCTGACCACTCTGGACGGCACTGTCCGTCAGCTGCAGCCCGGAATGCTGGTGATTGCCGACGAGGAAAAGCCCATCGGCCTTGCCGGTATCATGGGCGGTGAAAACTCCGAAATTCTGGATGACACCACCACCGTCGTCTTTGAATCTGCCAACTTTAACGGCACCTCCATCCGCCAGACCGCTCTGGCGCTGGGCATGCGTACCGAATCCTCCGGCAAATTTGAGAAGAATCTGGACCCCATGATGACCGTTCCCGCTGTACAACGGGCCTGCGAGCTGGTAGAGCTGCTGGGTGCCGGCGATGTGATGGACGGCATGATTGACATTATCAACTATGTTCCCCAGGCAAAGACTCTACCTCTGGAGGTAGACAAGATCAACCGCCTGCTGGGTACTGAAATTTCCAAGGAGGATATGGTTCGTTATCTGAACCTTTTGGAAATCCCTGTTGAGGGCGACACCATTGAAGTGCCCTCCTTCCGTCCCGACCTGAATCTGATGGCGGACATTGCTGAGGAAGTGGGCCGTTCCTACGGCTATAACGTGATTCCCACCACCGCTTTCAAGACCTCCACTCAGGGTGGCTACACCCCCATGATGGAGCTGGAGAGCGCTGCCGGTATTCTCTGCCGCAGCCTGGGCTACAGCGAGATTATCACCTACTCCTTCGTTTCTCCCTCTATTTTCGACCAAATTCGGCTGAGTGAAAGTTCTCCCCTGCGCAACTGCATGAGAATCCAGAATCCTCTGGGCGAGGACACCTCCGTGATGCGGACCATTGCCCTGCCCTCCATGCTGGACATCCTCTCCCGGAACTATGCCTACCACAACAAGTCCGTCAAGCTGTATGAGCTGGCAAAAATCTATCTTCCCGTTGCCGGCGAAGTACTGCCCCAGGAGCCGAAAATGCTGGTTCTGGGCACTTATGGCGCAAATGAGACCTTCTTCACCTTAAAGGGCGAGCTGGAGGCAATTCTTGCCGGTCTTCGGCTGCCCAAGGCATCCTACCGTGCCGTTTCCGACAATCCCTCCTACCACCCCGGTCGCTGCGCCGCGGTGAGCATTGGCGGCGTGGAGCTGGGCTTCATGGGCCAGGTTCATCCCATGGTTGCCAAAAACTACGGTATTGACGCCGAGGTGTACTGCGTGGAAATCAACTTCACCCAGCTCCTTGCCCTGCGCCTGCCGGAGCCCACTTATCAGCCCCTGCCCAAGTACCCTTCTGTTTCCCGTGACCTTTCCCTGGTATGCGACGAGGCGGTTACTGTGGCACAGGCTGAGGAGGTTATCACCGCCGCTGCCGGCAAGCTGCTGAAGAATATCCGTCTGTTCGATATCTATCGCGGCACCGGTGTTCCCGAGGGAAAGAAGAGCATGGCATTCTCTCTGGAGCTGCGGGCCGAGGACCGCACCCTTACCGACAGCGACTCTGAGGGCGTGGTAACCAAGGTCCTGTCCGCGCTGAAAGAAAAGCTGGACGCTGTGCTTCGTTGAGAAACATCTGTTCACAAAAAAGTTGATTTAGGACTTTACAAAGCCATATTTTTGGGATATAATAGCAACAAATCACCTAAGGAGGTCGATACCATGACGGATACCATGAAATTTACCGTTCCCAGCGATGACAAAGAAAACATGAAGCGAATTCTCCGTACGGTTTTCGATGCTCTGCAGGAAAAGGGCTATAACCCTGTAAACCAGATTGTCGGCTACCTGCTGACAGAAGACCCCACCTATATCACCAACTACAACAATGCCCGCAGCATGATTTGCAAGTTGGATCGGGATGAGCTTCTGCAAGAATTGGTTCGTTGCTATCTGGCGTAACATCTTCCACGCCAAGAGGCTTTTGCCACGGCAAAAGCCTCTTGTTTTTCAGCATTCCTATAGACAATTTCATACTCCCTCCGTCTTACAAAATCCTACGGGCAGCTTGCCAAGTTCTGGTAAGTGACCCAACTTTGTTGACAAAAAAGTTACAAAGTGTTACAATTTGGTTACAAATTGCAAAGGAGGTAATCGAATGGCAGATGAAAAGCTCCTTATGTACAAGGGTCATCCCCTGATGCGTAAGGACAACATGATCTATTACGGATCTATGGCAGATTCTCACATTGTCATGCTTCAGATTCTGGAAACCAAAAAGGTTGGCGATCTGGATGTGGCAAGCAAGGTTTCTGTTCAGCTCCAGCTTACCGACCCCGCGGCAAAGAGCCGCGACCGGGTGGTTAAGAAGAGCGAAAAAGACGGACTTTACACAGCTTTGGATTTTGGCTGTGTTTGGCTAGAGCGTGCTCTGGCAGGCAAATAACTTTTCCCAGTAAGACGGAGGGCAACGTATGAAATTTTACCATCGAATTGTCAGCCTGGTGCTGACAGTTTTTCTTTTTACAGGATTCTTTTCCATAACCGCAGATGCCACAACCCGGCAGCTGAAAACGGGTATTGGATTTATTGAAGCATCTTCCCTGCGGCTGCGCAGCGGCCCATCCACCAGCCACAAAACCCTGGATTACGGTTCCAACAAGGAGGTTGTGGTGGTTCTGGGCAAAACCGGCAGCTGGTATAAGGTCATTTACAATCTGCAAACCGGCTATATGCACAGCGACTATTTAAGGGTAGTCAACCGGGAGGATGCGGAGCTGGGCTATGCCAGTTTCAACGGAGAGGGCGTCAAGGTCCGCAGCGGCCCCGGCACCAATCATTCCATTCTCACCCAGGGAACAAAGTACAGCAGAGCCTACATCATCGGTCTGAATAACACCTGGTTTAAGGTCATTTACGGCACGACGATCGGCTATGTCCGCAGTGACTATCTGGATTTGACGGAAATTCCCTACGAGAACAAAGCGTCTACCAAAAAGCCTCTGTTTTTCAAGGGCGGCAAATCCACCGGTGTCACTCCCAGTCCGGAAGCGCTGAACGGCACTTCCACCGCAAGCAAGGCGGATCAGATTATTGCAACAGCAAAGAATTACATCGGCGTTCCCTATCTCTGGGGCGGAACCACTCCCAGCGGTTTTGACTGCTCCGGATTTACACAGTATGTTTTCAAACAGCACGGCATTTCCCTGCTGCGCACTTCCAAGCAGCAGTACACCATGGGTGTTTCTGTGTCCCGTTCCAATCTGAAAAAGGGCGATTTGGTATTCTTCAACACCAGCGGAAGCGGCGTATCCCATCTGGGTATTTATATGGGTAACGATCAGTTTATCCACGCATCCTCCAGCAAGGGTATCACCATCTCCTCTTTGTCAAGCAGCTATTGGGTAAGCACCTATATTGGCGCAAGACGGATTCTGTAACAATAATCGCAAAACCCTCCCAAACGGGAGGGTTTTTTGTATGATTTTTCAATCCCGGCACACACTAAGCAAAACAAAAGGAGGTCTTAACTTGGCTGATAACAAACGGGGCAAACAAAGCTTTGTATTCCCCCAGATGCCGGTAATCACCGGCTGGGCAAGCGTTGCCGGCAAGAAAGAATCAGAAGGACCGCTGGCCCATTATTTTGACATTGCCTTTGAGGATACCTATTTCGGTGAAAAAACCTGGGAGCAGGCGGAAAAACAGCTGCAAAAGCTGGCCTTGGATACCCTGCTGAAGAAGATGAACATGACCCGTCAGCAGATTGGTCTGGTATTCTCCGGAGATTTGCTGAACCAGTGTATCGGTTCTTCTTTTCCCCTGCGCAATACCGGCATTCCCCATATCGGTCTTTACGGCGCATGCTCTACCATGGCAGAAAGCCTTATGATGGCTGCCATGTGCGTGGGCGGCGGTTTTTCCGACAAAATCGTTGCCATGACCTCCTCTCATTTTGCTTCCTCCGAGCGGCAGTACCGCTTTCCTCTTGGCTATGGCGGACAGCGGACGCCCACAGCCCAATGGACGGTCACCGGTTCCGGTGCGGCTATGGTATGCGCCGGCGGAAAGGGTCCGAGAATCGAAGGCTGCACCGTGGGAACAGTTACGGATTTGGGTGTAAAGGATGCCAACAACATGGGCGCAGCTATGGCTCCCGCCGCTTTTGCTACCATTCGCGCTCATTTTGAGGACATGGGCACCTCCCCGGATGACTATGATTTAATCGTCACCGGAGATTTGGGGCAGCACGGCAAAGAGCTTTTGATGGAAATGGGACGCCGGGAGGGCGTACCCTTAGGCGGTAAGCTCACAGACTGCGGCACACTGGTGTTTGACAACACCACTCAGGATGTCCACGCCGGCGGTTCGGGCTGCGGCTGCAGCGCCATCACGCTGTGCGGTTACTTGCTGGATCAGTTGAACCGGGGCAAGCTGAGAAAGATTCTGTTCTGCGGAACCGGCGCACTGCTCTCCCCTACCTCTACCCAGCAGGGTCTGCCCATACCCGGCGTATGTCATGCCGTTTGTATTTTGGGAGGAAACGATTGATATGGACTATTTGAAAGCATTTCTGGTTGGCGGCGCCTTTTGTGCCATCGGTCAAATCTTAATTGACAAAACGAAACTGACCCCTGCCCGTATTTTGGTCAGCTATGTGGTGATCGGCGTGATTTTGGGCGCGATTGGGGTGTATAAGCCCCTTATCGAGTTCGCCGGAGCTGGCGCAACCGTTCCTTTGACCGGCTTTGGCAGTAACCTTGCAAAAGGCGTCAAGGAGGCTGTGGATGCCCAGGGTTTTCTCGGCATCTTTACCGGTGGGCTGAAAGCCTGCGCCGGCGGCATTGCCGCAGCAATTTTCGCAGGACTTTTGGCAAGTATTCTGTTTAAAGCAAAGGATAAAAGCTGAAAAACGGGATATGCTATTGACGCGGCGTGACCGCGAGAAAATATGCGGAGGAATTTGAAAATGAACGAGAATAAGAACCAGAATCAGCAGAACAACCAGAATCAGAACAACAACCAGAATCAGAACAACAACCAGAACCAGAACAGCAACCAGAGCCAGAACCAGAATCAGAACCGCAACCAGAACAACAACCAGAATCAGCAGAGCCGCTAACAAACATGTCGGGTATGTAAAACACATACCCGACATCTTTATTGTACGCAAACAAAGGCTTCCGGTTCAAAGAAATACAGCAGCGCCCGTTTCACCGGTTTTTCGAAAATCCGGCTAAGGGCCTGGGCATAGGCCTCTACCTGAGGACGGTAATGAGCCGCCCGTTCCGGCAGAGTCTGCTCCGTTACCCGGTCCGTCTTAAAGTCTACAACCGTAATTCCGTCTTCCTCAATCAGCGCGCAGTCCACAACGCCCTGCAGCAGAATCTTATCCTCCTGCAATGCGCTGTCATAGAACGTACCGTCATCCAGAATGGAGAACTTAAACTCCCGAAGGACCTGCTTCCCATGCATCAGCAGCTTACCTACATCGGTTTGGAAGAAGGCGGCAATTTTGCGGCTGTCCACAATCTGGGCCTGCTGAGAAGAAATGAGCCCTTCTTCATCCAATCTGCGGATTTCCTCCCGCAGGTCGGTTTCCGAGCCGCATTTACGGAAATCCAGATGCTGCATAACAGCATGGGTCGCATTACCCAGGTCTGTGGCAGAGGGCGCCCGGTCTGAAAATGCCGGTTTCCGGAATGGATGATAAGACTCATGATGGGTTCCGGCCTTCTCGGACACTTCCGCATCCTTGAGTCTGCCCTTGCGCTGGGTGGCGGTCTGTTTGGATGGTGCCTGGGTTGCCGCCATATAGTCGTACCGGAAGGAAAGACCGTTAGAAAGGAGAGAAACCGCATTCTCCTCCAGCGTTTGTATCGGTTCATCGGAAAGGGGCTCATCTGCGGATTCTCCACCGGAGGAAACCACATCAATCCGCCAGGCCGGCTCTCCCGGTTCTGTGATTGCCGGCTTTCCGCCCAATGCAAAGAGTTTTCCGGCCTCTGTTCTGCGCAGAGCGGTCATCAGCACCCATTCACCGGGGCACACCGCATCCTGAGTCAAAAGCTCCGGAGGCGACAGCTCCATTCGCGTTACAAGCTCCTGCAAATCCTTTTCCAGGGTTTGGGAGGCATAGGTCATAATGAGTCTGTCCCGGGCCCGGGTCAGCGCTACATACAGTACCCGCATTTCCTCGGAAAGGCTGTCGGAAAGAATCTTGGCGGCAATGGCACGCTTCGCTGCCGTGGGATACCGCAGACGGTTTTTCGTGTCCACCACAGAAAGACCAAGCCCCAGCTTCTGGTCACACAGAATGTGAGCGCGGCTGCTTTCCCGGTTGAAGGTTCTGGAAAGTCCGGAAACAAACACAACGGGAAACTCCAAACCTTTCGACTTGTGAATACTCATCAAGGTCACCGCTCCGGCAGAGGTTTGTTCTCCCTGCTGAATCAGTCCCTTTTCAGAAATAACATCCAAATGCTCCAAAAACTGCTCCAAATCCCGTCTGCCCGCAGATTCATAGTCTGCGCAGTAGGAATAAAAGCTTTGCAGATTGTCGGTTTTTGTTTTGCCGTCGGGCATGGCGGCATAAATGCTGTCCATGCGGGTCAGCAGGAAGATGGTTTCAATCAGCTGGGTAATGCTTCCCATTCTTGCCTGGGTGCGTAGCTTCTGGAGAATTCTGAAGAAATTCAGCGCCTTATCATTTTCCCAATGGGTCAGCGCATCATAAACCGTTCCGTAGCGCTTTTGACTGCGGAATGCCGCCAAATCGTCGGCAGTAAATCCGAACGCCGGACTTGCCAGAGCAGCAATCAAAGGAATATCCTGCCGCGGGTTGCTGACCGTCTGCAAAATGGCACGAAGGGTAGCCACCTCCGGCGCTACCAGCAGGTCATCCCCTCCACCGCTGACACAGCGGATACCCTGGGCTGCCAGGGCGCTGCGATAGTAACCGCCTACACTTCCGGGAGAGCGAAGCAAAATAGCAATATCCTCCGGCTGAATTCGACGAAGGCCGTCCTTGCCCCGGACATAATGGTCGCCGTCCAGAAGCTGCCGAATCCGCTGGGCAACCACTTCCGCTTCCTCCGGGTAGGTGTTTTCCTCTACCGCAACGGTCAAAAGCTCTACTTCCGGCTCGCCCAGGGGTTCATGGGGAATGCCCTCCTGCAGAGCTTCCTCCTCGCAATAGTGAAGACCGCCAACTGTTTCCGACATACAGAGCCGGAACACATCGTTGACACCCTTGAGTACATCACCGCCGGAGCGGAAATTGGCGGAAAGGAGCACCTTTCTCCCCTCTCCGGCCTTAGCGTCCTCAGCAGGGGCAAAGGATGCATACTTTTCCAGGAAGATATTGGGATCAGCCAACCGGAACTGATAAATGGACTGCTTCACATCGCCCACCATAAAGCAGTTCTGCCGCTGCTGGGTAAGCGCAGAAAAAATGGCATCCTGAACCGCATTGGAATCCTGGTATTCGTCCACCATAATCTCCCGGAATCGGTGGGAAAGTTCCTTTGCAACACCCGTAATTCCGCTGCGGCTTTTGCCGTACAGCAAGTCCAGCATCCGGTGCTCCAAATCACCGAAGTCCAGAATTCGGTGGGTCCGCTTTGCCCGGCTGAATTCCCGGTCAAACCGGCGAACCAACGCAACAATTCCACGCACCGATGAGACGGTATTTTCCATATCGGCAAGCATCCGGTCACTGGGATCGGCAAATGCCTTCAGCCGCTTATCAAGACCCTCCTTGCAGGCCTTTCGGACTGCCTTGATTTGCCCTGCAAGCTCCGAATCTGCTTTTTTGGAAAAGGTCAGCCTGCCGTAGTCAATGTTCTTACTGCCCAGCACCCCATCCCAGGACTGGCAGGATTGCAGTCTTTCCAGCTGAGTAAGGGTGTCGCGCAGGAGCGCCACCGGCTTTTCCATGTCACTTGCCCCATGTGATGCCTGGATGCACCGGGTAAAAGCCGTAATCTGCAAACTCAAGTATTGCTTCAGATTGTCCATAAGATACCGACCCCACAGGGTCTGGGACATGTCGGAAACGCCATTGGTATCGGTATGGACAACGCAATCTGTCAGCCACCCCTCCGGGTCAAGGTGGCAACGGGCAGAGTCGTACACCCGCAGAAGAATCTGGGGCACCAGTCTATCATCTCTGCCCAGGCCCTGAGCATCCACAAAAGCCCGGAAATCCGGGTCAGATTCAGCCGTTTCATAGGCGCTTTCCAGCATCCGGGTCATTACCGTTTCCCGAAGCTGGGCACATTCGTTTTCATCTGCCACCCGGAAATCTCCGGGAATGTCCAGCTGATAGGCGTATTCTCGCAAAATATCCGCGCAGAAAGCGTGAACTGTGGAAATCTTGGCAAGGTACAGCCGCTGCATCTGCCGCTGCAAGTGCCGGTTCTCCGGCTGATGAGAAAGATGCTCCGTGAGCTTGGCGGCAATCTTACCCCGCAGCTCGGCGGCCGCTGCCTTTGTGTAGGTAATGATGAGGAACTCGTCCATATCCGCAGGGTTTACAGGGTCTAAAATGCTGCGCATCAGCCGGTCCACCAGCACCTTTGTCTTGCCGGAGCCGGCAGCGGCAGACACCAGAAGCTTGCCGCCGGTATTGTTTACCGCCAGCGCCTGCATGGGTGTCAGCTTATCCGCCATAGCTTGTCCCCCTTTCGATTTCCTCCCAGAACCGCTGCGCGGTCATGGTCTTATAGTTTCGTCTGCCCTCCACAGTTGTCTCGTGGCAAACTGCCCCGTATGGACAGAAGGCGCAGGCGCTGTGAGCTGTGCCCCGTGTGTAGGGATTGGGCTGCACATTTCCGGAGGCGATATCGTCTACCATCTTCCCCAACAGCTCCAAAACATACTGCCGCAAAGCTTTCAGCTGCGTCCGGTCAGCCAAATCACCGGATACTGAGCCGTCCTTCTTCCGGGTGCAGCACAGCCGGTTCATTTCTCCGCCCGGCTCCATGGCCTCGAGAACCCGGTCATCGTTTAACAGCAGTCCCTTGCGCTTCCACTCTTTGAGCCGAAGGGCATCCAATTCCTCCTGTGAAAGTGCGCCGTCTGTATTCATCAGCGGGACCCGGGCGGGGAAATACTGGACACCGGCGGCAATGGGATTCTCTCCCACCACAGTCTCTCCGGTCTGCTCCAGGGCAAACAGATACAAAAGCATCTGCAAGCCCACACCGTTATAGACATCGCAATAGTCAAAGTCCTTTTTGCCGGTCTTGTAGTCAACAATCCGGAAGTAGTTCTTTCCGTCTTCCTGCCAGATGTCTACCCGGTCCACAAAGCCCCTGAGTACCGCCGTAAGGCTGTGGGAAGGTATGGCAATAGGCTCCATTTTCTCACCCGAACCAAAGCCCACCTCAAAATCCTTGGGGGCAAAGTTCGATTCCTTTAGCTCCTGCCACAGCTCAGCAACCACCATCTCCAGCTCCCGGAGATTCCGATGGAACAAATATGCGGCTCTGCCGGAATCGATCTGGCTGAAATGCTCATTGGCATAGTCTTCTGAGTATCCGTGGGCAATTTCCATGGTTCTTTCCAGGGAAACCTCATGGAAACCACCTTCCTCCATAACCTGTCGGGCAGTGTTTTCCAGCACATAGTGAACATAGGTGCCAAATTCGGCAGGGTCTACCGTGGCTTCCTTGCGTTCCTTTGCCCGCATGCCGTATTTGAGGAAATAGGACATACGGCACTCTGCCTGCCGGTCCACCTGGGAAGCAGAAAGGTTCAAGCTTTCTCCATAGAGCTGCCGGACACGGTTCGGGTCGATTCTGCCAAGGGTAAAATCGGACTTGGTTTTGGCATCGTCATACCAACTTTCCAGTCCAAGCTGCTCCGCTGCCTTTTTTGCCCCAAACCGGGCAAGGTAAGCCCCTGCCTCCCGGGGGTCTGTCAGGGCAGCGCCCAGAGAGGGCTGCATTTCCATTTCGCCCCCGGCCATGGCTTTCAGCCGTTTCCAGATATAGGAGGGCTCAGAGCCGGCGCAGGAGACCGTAATACTCTCCGTTGCGCCGCAGAATACGCCGTAAATTTCCGAAAACTCCGCCTGCAAGCCCTCCAGAGAACCGCCGGTTAAGGGCAATCCCACACTGCGCAGGGCGTTTCGTTCCTGATCCGACAAAATGCCCGTAGAGCCGGCATAGCCGGGCAGCGCGCCTTCCGCCGCGCCCAGCACAAACAAGTGGGCAAATTCGCTGCACCGCATGGCGCTGATACTGCCCACATTCACCGCATCCAGAACCGGGGGAATGGTGCCCACATCATACTGACCCAAAAGCAGGGTCAGCAGCCGGGTGAATACCTCCGGCTCCCACACTGTATCCCCCAGTACACCGTGGAGCTGCTCCAAAGCGGAGAGGAGAATTTCCCACAACTGATTGAGAATCTGGGCTGTGCGGTAATCGCCGCATTCTTCCATATCCCGTGCCAAACGACTGAGTCGCTGGGGCAGACGGATTTCCTCCAAAAAGGCGTAAAGCGCCTCTACCTGCTCCGACAGCTTTCTGCCGGCCACGAATCCATCATGAAGCTGAAGCAGCGGGGTCAAAGCCAGTTCTCTGGCGTGATTTAACCGCTGCAGCGCATTTTGCGCACCCTCCGACCAGCTTTCTCCCAGGCCGTTGGGGTGCATATCCCACACATTGTGCCAGCGCCTGCCCCGAATACCCCACAGTACGACATAATTTTCCACCGCGTCGCAGGAGTCAATGTCCAGAGGCGACAGAACGGATTTTAGGTAGCGCAGCACGTCATTGCGCTCAAAGCCGCCCAGAGCAGCATCCAGGGCTGCCAAAACGGTACTGATGACCGTTGTCTGGAGGATATCCTCCGTTCCGGTCAAATAAACAGGGATTCCCATGCGGTGGAACTGCAGCTCCAACACATTGCGGTAGCTATTTAAATCCGGGCAGACAATGCCAATATCCCGATATCGGCCGCCGGAGCGTACCAGCTCCAGAATCCGTTCTGCGGTACACTGTACCTCTGTATGCACACTGTCCCCACGCAAAACTCTGAGATTCTCTCCCATTTCGGGCGTACTGCCCTGGAACAGCTTGTGGCGCATGGGCGCAAGGGTATCGTGTCTACCCTCCAGAACCCGAACCGAATAAGGAACGCCTGCCCGTTTGGCGCAGGCAATCAATTGCGCTGCGGTATCCCCCGGCTTTTCAAAGGCAAGGGCGGAAGAATTCACCTCGTCACAGTTGATACCAACGGTGACCTGAGGAGAGCAGCGAATCATCTGCTCCAAAATCGCCAGATGCTGACGGGTGTAATCCGGGAAGCCGTCGATATAGAACACATGATTCTGGCTGAATTCGACGGATTCCAAACAGTCCAAAAGCCAGTTCATCTGGTCTCTGGGGTCCAGCTTTCCCCGGCTGCAAAGTCCGTCATAGGCCTCTAAAAGCAAGGAAAGCTCCTCCAGCTTTTGGGCAAGGCTGCCCTCGGTCCGTCCGGCAGCCGCCATCAAATCCTTAGGGCCTATGCAGCAGCGCTTGAATTCATCTACCGCATCCAAAAGCCCAGTCAAGAACTCCGGTTTGGTTTCCAGGGCAGCATAGGCTTTCAGCTTTCCGGTCAGCTGACGGGCAGCGGCAGCCATTGCCACAACCCGGCCGCCGTTATCCAGACATTCCGGAATGGGCTGCCGGCTGTATTCCGACACCCGACGGGCAAGGCGGGTAAAGGAAAGCACCTCGGCATACCGGCTGGCGGTATCACCGGCGGCAGAAGCCAGACGGCGCTCCATGTCATGGCTGCAAAGCTCGGGTACCATGAGAATTCTGCCGCCCTGCTTATTGGAAACATCGGAAGCTATTTGATTGAGAATTTCATCCCGGGTGGCAAGCCAGTCCCGGCTGAGCAGGATTGTCAGCATATTCCCACCGCCTTTCTTTTTCTACATCATATCACAGAATCGGTCCAAATAACAGCCATCATTTGGGCTAAAATCGAAAAAAATCACCGCCCATAGGGAGAAAGCCCCCGTATGGGCGGAATTTGGTATCATTATACGGGCTTAGCAATGAAAATCCGGGGATAATTGGGTCTTAACATATCGCACAGCACCGCCGCATATTCAAAGCTGGGCATAATGGCAAAGACAGCCGAGCCGGAGCCGGTCATCTGCTGATTCAGCGCGCCGTAGGAATTGCAAAGGGACTTGATATAATTCAGCTCCAGATGGTCTGCGGTGACCACCGGGTCGAATACATTCCAAACATTCTGGGCAACCTTACCCAAATCCCCGGCAAGCAGCGCGCTTTCCATTGCATGGTTATCCGGTCTTTGGGCAATGGCGCATTGATCAATTTTCTGATAGAGCTCCGGGGTGGAAACGGAGAATTCCGGCTTACAGATGACAAACACACAGTCCGGCATATCCGGCAGTTTACGCAGCCGCTCTCCCCTGCCTTCTACCATTGCCGTGCCGCAAACTGTGCAAAAGGGCACATCGCTGCCCACCTGGGCGCCCAGCTCTGCCAGGGCAAGAATGGACAAAGGATCTCCGTAGTGGCGGTTCAGCGCACGCAAAACCGCAGCGGCATCCGCGCTGCCTCCGCCCAGGCCTGCCTGGCTGGGAATCCGCTTGGTAATGCGAATCTCCAGTCCGTCGGGGTCATAACCCATGGTATCCAGGTACACCTTGGCAGCCTTCCACGCCAGATTGGTTTCGTCGGCGGGAATATCCTCCTGATCGCAGTGGATTGCCCAGGGCTTTCCAGTCCCAATGTCGATTTCAATATCGTCCCGGAGGGAAATGGTCTGCATGACACTTTTCAGGTCATGGTACCCGTCCTCCCGCTTGCCAAGGACATCCAGCGTCAAATTGATTTTTGCAAAAGCACCTTCATAAAGTGTGGTCATTGCCCTACCTCCGTTGTTTTTTACTATTATAGCGGAAAGAAACCGATTTTGCAACGAATAATTCCCAATCACCTTGGGGATTCTATGCTTATCCAAGAAAATGAATGGAGGTAACATCATGGATACACTGGCATTGATTCTTTCTATCATTGGCTGCGTAAACTGGGGTCTTGTGGGCATTTTCCAATTTGACCTGGTTGCGTGGCTGTTCGGCGGTCAGGACGCAGTATTCAGCCGCATTATCTACACAGTCGTGGGTCTGGCAGGACTGTGGCTGGTGACCCTGCTGTTTCGCAGAGCCAAGGCCTTTGACGGCGAATAAGAAAAGCGGCAGCACTGTTTGTGCTGCCGCTTTGGTTTTGATTAGCCGCTGATCCGGACAATGCAGGAATAGGTTTCGCCCTCGTAGGTGCAGGAAACGAGAACATACTTCATGGGCAAATCGGAGGTGCTCTTCACACCGGTGAGTTTGTTGCCCTCAATCTTGACATAGCCGTCATGGTCTGCTGTCCAGGTAATGCCTTCAATGGTGTTCTTGTCGCTGTCCTGCAGCTTCAGCCACCAGTAGCCATCTACCTTAATGGTCATATCGTCGGAGCTGATGGTATACTTCTTGGGTGCATCCGGCTCTGTAGTATCGGTGGAATCGGAGCTGTCCTCAGCCTTGAAGCTGCAGCGGACGATGCAGGTAACGGTCTTGCCGCCGTACTGGGCATGAATCTCTGTAGTGCCGGGGCCAACCATGGTGACCTTGCCGTTTTCTACAGTACAGACATCGGGATTATCGGTAATCCAGGTAATCTCAGAAGGATCGATGGTCAGCTCGCTGGTGTAGGCAGTCCAGACATAACCCTTCTGGGTGAAGGTGGTATCGAACTTATCGCCGTCCATGTACTTGGTATTGAATTTAAATTCAAAGTCCGCCACGGGAGGCTGGGTGGGCTGGGTGGGATCCACAAAGCCTGCCAGCTTGCAGGTGACCTTACATTCCGCCGTGACCGTACCGCAGGTAACGGTAATGGTTGCCTCGCCGTTGCCCACAGGCTGAACCAGAGCGGCCGTGTCGGCAGTCTTGGTTACGGTGACAACCTCGGGATTGGAGCTAACAAAGGTAATTTCCTCGGTGCAGTCCAGAGGCTCCAGAGTCTTAACCTCCAGGGTCCACTTGTCGGTAACATCCAGGAACTCCAGAATCACATTCACCAGCTCAAGCTTGGTGCAGGGCACACCTACCTGGCCGCCACCGGTGCTTTCAGAGGGATTGGTGCTGGGCTGGGTACTGACGGTGCTGGAACCGGGGTTGTCGGTATTACCCAGGTCAAAATCAAAGAACTGAATGCCTATGTAAATCACAACACCGATGATGGCGACAAGCAGCAAAATCACAACTGCCACAAGACCCTTGTTGGCCTTTTCTTCATCGCCGGAGCTCTGCCGGGAACGGTTTTCCTGGTATCTGCCGCTGCCGTTTCTTGCTCTAACATTTTTCTTGGAGAAACGGCCGCCTCTGACATAGGTATAGGCGGTGGATTCCGGATTTTCCGCTTCAGTGGCCGCAGCCTGAGAGGCTACCTTTGCGCTGCCGCAAATGGGACATTGATTCGCGGTTTCGGGATAGGCGGTACCGCAGACATCACAAATCACTTTATTCATCTTTTACCTCCTGTCCGGCGTATCCTTACACACGCCAACAATTTGTGATATTATACCACATCGTTTTTCGGATTGCAAGTGCACAAAATAGACCCGGGTTTGCTTTTCCCGGCACCAACCGGGTTCTTTGACGGATTTTGTTTGGAAATCTCCCTGAAATTACAGGAAATACTGTTGCAATTTTTCCGATTATATTTTATCATATACGTATTGAGAAAAGGAGGCGATGGAATTGTCCGCACCTGCATTGATCAGCCCTTTGCTTGACGGCTTCGTAATGGGTGACCCCATCAGCAAGCACCACGGTGTCTGCTGCTGCCCTGCCATGGAGCTTGCCACCGAGGATAAATACATAGTCAAAATTATTTCTGTGCCTGCATCCCAGGTTCAGCTGGATGCCCTTTTACTTACCGGCGCCTACTCCAGCTCTGAAGATGCTCTGGCCTACTTCTCCCAGCTGACAGAGAACATCTGCCAGGAGGCTGCCCTTTTGCAGCGGCTTTCCGGGCTGGAAGGGTTTGTGGGCTATAACAAATGGCAGATTGTCCCCATGGAAGATGAAACCGGCTTCGACATCTATCTGTTGAGCCCCTACCGCTCTACCCTGGAGCGCCACTTCCGCCAAGGGCCCATGACCCATCTGGGCGCTGTGAACTTAGGTCTTGACCTGTGCTCCGCCCTGACCGTTGCCCGCCGCAGCGGAAATCTCTATGTGGATTTAAAACCGGCTAACATTTTTGTTACCGATAACAATGAGTACCGCATCGGAGACCTGGGCTTTATTGAGCTGAGCTCGTTGAAGTACGCATCCCTGCCGGAAAAATACCACAGCAGCTACACCGCGCCGGAGGTTACCGATGCATTTTCCGCGCTGAACGATACCATGGACATTTATGCCCTTGGTTTGATTCTCTACCAGGCCTATAATAACAACACCCTGCCCTTTGAGGGCTTTGCCCCCAATGTAGCGTTGGAGCCCCCTGCCTACGCCGACTATGAGATGGCGGAAATCATTCTGAAGGCCTGTGCTCCGGACCCGGCAGACCGCTGGCAGGACCCCGTTCAGCTGGGTCAGGCTCTGGTCAGCTATATGCAAAGAAATACAGTCAACGACACCCTCATCATTCCTCCCTCCGTTCCGGACAGTCTGAACGAAGAGGAAACCGAGCCGGAGGAGCTTCCCGAAGCCGAGTCGGAAATCGAACCGGCAGAAGAACCTGCGGCAGAAACCGAGGAAGTGGAAGAGGCCGAGCAGGAAACGGATACTGAGCAGTTTATGCTGGACGGCTTCCCTGCTGACGAAACCGCTCCCACTGAGGAAACGGTCGACGAACTGGAGGATTCACCGGTATCCGAGGAAGTTTCCGAAATGCTGGCAACCGCCGATGAGCTGATTGCCCATGAGCTGCCCGCTCCCGCCGTTGCGCCGGAGCCCGTTCCCGTTCTGCTGCCTCCCCAGATTCTGGAGGAAGAGGAGACCGAGGAAGAACCGGAAACTGAGCCGGAAGAATCGGAAGAACCCCAAGCCGAAGAGGAAGAATCGGAGCAAATTGAAATTGCCGAGGTATTCGAGCCCGAGGAAGGCTCTGTTGCCCTTATGGACGAGGAGCTTCCTCCTGCCAATACTGTCCGCAGAAGATACACCGGACTGATTGTCGCCCTCAGCGCCATTCTGGTTCTGTTGCTCCTTGCCATTGGCGGACTGTTCTTCTATGAAAACTATTACCTGCAAACCATTGACAATATGACCCTTTCCGGCGAGGAAAACCGGCTCACCGTCACTCTGGATACCCAGACGGACAACGAGCTGCTCACCGTTATCTGCAAGGATACCTACGGCAACAGCATCCCCCAGCAGGTCGTGAACAACCAGGCAGTATTTGAAAATCTCCGCCCCGGCACCAAATATACCGTAACCCTTCAGATTGAAGGTTTCCATCAGCTGGTGGGCACAACGGCCAGCAGCTATACCACCCCCGCGCAAACCAACATTGTCAGTTTCAGCGCCGTGACCGGTGACCAGGACGGCACCGTGATTCTCAACTTCTCGGTTCAGGGTCCGGAAAACACCGCATGGCGGATTGCCTACTCCGCTCCCGGCATTGAAGAAAAGCTGATGCCCTGCACCTCCCACATGGCTGTGATTACCGGTCTGGAGGTTGGCGTAACCTATACCTTCCGGCTGGTCAGCGTTGCGGATTTGTACATCGTTGGTACCGACACTCTGGAGCATACCGTTTCCAAGGTTGTATATCCCCAGAATCTGCAGATTCTCGGCTTTGAGGGTGATGCCCTGAAGGTAACCTGGGATGCCCCGGCTGACACAGTTGTGGAAAGCTGGACCGTTCGCTGCTACAATACCGACGGCTACGACAATACCATCACCGTCACCGAGCCCGGCGCTCTGCTGTCCGGTCTGGACATCACCAAGGGCTATACCGTAGATGTCAAAGCAGCCGGTATGTCGGAAAGCGAGCAGGTTACCGTTTCCCCCAATTCCGTTACCGTTACGGAAATCACCCTGGATGATTCGGTTGCCGGCCAGCTGACCATGAACTGGAGCTTCCTGGGAACTACGCCCAATGCATGGCGCGTGCTTTACAGCATCGACGGCAGCAGCGATCAGGTGCTGATCACCGAAGAAGCCGGCTGTACCATCGCGCCTCTGGTCCCCGGCGGTCATTACGCCATTCGTCTGGAATTGGCAGACGGCACGAATCTCTACGGCGGCACAGTAGAATTCAACGCCCCCGCCGCAGCCAATTTCAGCAGCTATAAGCTGACAAATGACAATCTGACCATCTCCATGACGCCCACCCCCAAGGACACCCGCTGGGATCCTTCCAAGGTGGCAAAGAAGGATTTCAAGACCACCTACAGCGCCGGTCAGCTCGCCTCCTTTGTGGTAAAGTCCAGCCGTACACCCGGCACCTCCAAGGACACCGTTACTACCATGTTCGTCATTCGCGACGGCAACGGCGTTCCCGTATCCGTCAACGCTCACGACAGAGTCTGGAACGATATGTGGTCCAATCGCTACTGCAAAATCGAGATGCCCTTTATGCCCGAGACTGCCGGCAGCTACACTGCCGAAATCTACTGGGACGGCGCTCTCGTTCACACCCAAAGCTTTACTGTTCAATAACCGCAACCGGGGACATTCCAAAATGTCCCCGGTTTTCCATGCATTTCCGGCAGATTATTTGCAAAAACTATGGTAAAATAAGCGCAAACTACCATAGAAAGTGAGTGACCCCTATCAAAACCCATTCCCACCGCATGCTGGGAAAGCATCTGGCATCCATCTACTTTACCCAGACACCCCGCCGGTATGCTTTTGCATTTGTGACCGGCTGCATTCAGCCGGACCGAAACCCGGCAACCTATCTCAAAGGTTCAATGCACCACCGGCTGCTTCACGGGCACAACTGGACCAATTCCCAGAAATACATGCAGAAAATCTGCCGCAGGCTGGAGCGCCGAAAAAAACTCCGGCTTTTGGATTTTTACACCATGGGCAAGCTGATTCACTATGTTGCAGATGCCTTCACCTTCACCCATAACGAGTGGTTCGACCTGGATATTCTGACCCACCGGTATTACGAAACCGACCTGGAGGTACAGTTTTTAAAATCTCTTGACAGCTACCGGTTTCCCCGTCCCCAAAACCGGGAAAATGTAATGGATACCATTCGCAATTATCATGCAGAATACCGCCGGTTTCCCGTCAGCATGAACGCGGATTGCCGGTACAGTATTCTCGTTTCCAGCATGGTTGTTGCCATGCTCCTGCAATAATCGTCATTTCTTCTGCGTATTTGGTGATTTTCCCCTTGCATTCTCATACACATCGTGATAAAATACTTGTAATCTTTGGATTACGGAGGCACAAGCGATGTCTGTATCCACCGTTGCTGCACAGTTTTTTGTATCCTACTATTACTTTTTTGCCGTGAGAAAGTAATAGCGATTTGTGCTGCAAAGGGAACACATAAAATGGTTTTTTACCGCCGCACAGATTGCACCTGTGCGGCGTATCTTTTTAGGGAGTTGATTGTATGATTGCAATTTTAAAACAAGGAACCACCCAGGCCCAAACTGACCATCTGGTAGCATGGCTGAAAAATATGAACCTGGACGTCCACCTTTCCCAGGGTCAGGAGGTCACCATTCTCGGCCTCATCGGTGATACCAGCCGGGTGGATATGGAATTGCTGAGTTCTTTGGAAATTGTGGAGTCCGTAAAGCGGGTTTCCGAACCTTTTAAGCAGGCAAACCGGAAATTCCACCCCAACGATACTGTGGTGAATGTGGGCAATGTAAAAATCGGCGGCGGCAATTTTGCTGTTATCGCCGGCCCCTGCAGCGTAGAATCCGAGGAGCAGATTATCCAGGTTGCCATGGCGGTCAAAGCAGCGGGTGCTGACATTCTCCGGGGCGGCGCTTTTAAGCCCCGCACCTCCCCCTATGCCTTCCAGGGCATGAAGGACAAGGGAATCGAGCTGCTCTTAAAGGCAAAGCAAGCCTCGGGTCTTCCCATCATTACGGAAATTATGAACACAAAGGCGCTGGATTTATTTGAGGATGTGGACATCATCCAGGTGGGCGCACGGAATATGCAGAATTTTGACCTGCTGCAGGAGCTGGGCAAAACGAAAAAGCCCATTTTGCTGAAGCGGGGTCTTGCCAATACGTTGCAGGAGCTTTTGATGAGTGCGGAGTATATCATGAGCGAGGGCAATGAAAATGTCATTCTCTGCGAGCGGGGCATTCGCTCCTTTGAAACCTACACCCGTAACACTTTGGATTTAAGCGCCGTTCCGGTGCTCCATGAATTGAGTCACCTGCCCGTGGTGGTTGACCCCAGCCATGCCACCGGTAAGGCCAAGCTGGTCGCTCCTATGGCCGCCGCTGCGGTGGCATCCGGTGCCGACGGCATTATGGTAGAGGTTCACAACAACCCCTCCTGCGCCCTTTGCGACGGCGCACAGTCCATCACGCCGGAGCAGTTTGCTCAGCTGAACCAGACGCTGATTCGGATTCGGGAGGTTGTCCGATGAAGGTCGGCATTCTTGGACTGGGATTGATCGGCGGCTCTATGGCCCGGTGCTACAGCAAGGCAGGCCATACCGTCTACGCCATGGATACCGACGAATCCATTTTGTCCTTTTCTCAGCTTGCGGGGGCGACCCATGGCGTTTTGGCGGAGGAAACGATCCCTCAGTGTGACCTCATTTTCCTTGCCATCTATCCCGAGGGCTGCTGTAAGTGGCTGGAAGAAAACGCCCATTTCATAAGCAAGGACGCCCTTGTTATGGACCTGTGCGGCACAAAGGAAACAGTTTGCCGCTGTTGCCTGCCCCTGGCAGAAGAATTCGGCTTTACCTTTGTAGGCGGTCACCCCATGGCCGGTTCTCATTTTTCCGGCTTTAAATACAGCCGTTCCAATCTGTTCCAGGGCGCGCCCATGGTGCTTGTGCCCCCCAGATTTGACGATATGCAGCTTCTTGACCGGGTGAAAAATGCTCTGGATTGTTGCAGCTTTGGACAGTTTTCTGTCTGTACCGCCCGGGAGCATGATGCACTCATTGCCTTTACCTCCCAAATGCCCCATATCCTCAGCAACGCCTATATCAAATCCCCCACTGCGCTGGGCCACCGGGGTTTTTCCGCCGGAAGCTACAAGGATTTGACCCGGGTTGCCTGGCTCAATCCCCGTATGTGGGCGGAGCTTTGCATGGAAAATCGGGAGAATATGCTTTTTGAATTGGATACCTATATCCAAAGCCTGCAGCAGTACCGCTCTGCGCTGCAAAATCACGATATGAATACCCTGACCCAGCTTCTGGACGAAGGAAAAAAGCGCAAGGAGGAAGTAGACGGATGACCGAGATTCAAATATCTGTTTCCAAAAACTATACCGTCAAAATCGGCTCCGGACTTTTGCGCAGCCTGGGATCGGAGGTCCGGGGCGTTTGCAAAGGCACGGCTTGCGCAGTTATCAGCGACAGCAATGTGTTCCCCCTCTATGGCGAAGCGGTTATCTCTTCTCTGGAAGATGCCGGTTTCCGTGCGGTACATTTTGTATTTTCCGCAGGCGAATCCAGCAAAAACGGAGAATCATATCTTCAAATTCTTAACTTTTTAGCCCAAAATCAGCTGACCCGTCAGGACTGCGTGATTGCACTTGGCGGCGGTGTGGTTGGGGATATCACCGGCTTTGCCGCTGCAACCTTCCTGCGGGGCATCTCCTATATTCAAGTCCCCACTACCCTGCTCGCTGCCGTGGATTCCTCAGTCGGCGGAAAAACCGCCATTGATCTGGAAGCGGGAAAAAACTTAGCCGGTGCATTCTTCCAGCCTGCCCTGGTTTTGTGCGATTTGGATACCCTCACTACCCTGCCGGAGGATATCTTCCGGGATGGCTGCGCCGAAGTTATCAAATACGGCGTTCTGTACGACGAGGCACTGTTTTCCCAATTGCAACGCAGCGGCATGGGCTTTGACCGGGAACGCGTCATTGCCAGATGTGTGGCACTCAAGCGGGATGTGGTGATTGCCGATGAATATGACCGGGGTGACCGGATGCGTCTGAATCTGGGACATACTCTGGGTCACGGCGTGGAAGCAAGCAGCAATTTTACCGTTTCCCACGGCAAGGCCGTTGCCATCGGCATGGCGCTGATCAGCCGCTGCGCCGCTGCCTTCGGCATCTGCACACCGCAGACCCGGGATTCCATAATCTCAGCTCTCAAAACCTTTGGGCTTCCCACCAATACCGACTTAACTGCCCAGGACCTCTACCGGTCTGCCCTCTCCGACAAAAAACGGCTGTCTGATACCGTAAATCTCATTATCCCCGAGAAAATCGGCTTCTGCCGAATTCAGCCCACTCCCGTTAGCGAGCTGCAAGCCTTTATTGAAGCAGGACTTTGATATGAACATTACCATTCAACCTGGGAAATTGCGAGGCACCGTTGCCGCCATTCCCTCCAAATCCCAAGCCCATCGGCTATTAATCTGCGCCGCCTTTGCGGACAGGCAAACCCGTCTGCATTGCGAGCAGACCAATCGGGATATCGAGGCGACCGCCCAGTGCTTAACTGCCCTTGGCTCTGAGATTCGCCGCACGGACTGGGGTTACATCGTAAACCCCATTCGTCAGTTGCCGGAAGCTGCCCGGTTAAATTGCTGTGAAAGCGGTTCAACCCTGCGCTTTATGCTGCCCATTGTGGGCGCATTGGGCGTAGATGCCACCTTTTTCATGGAGGGAAGACTCCCCCAGCGCCCCCTCTCCCCTTTGTGGGAAGAAATGGAGCGGATGGGCTGTCATCTGACAAGACCCACAGAAAGCACCCTTCGCTGCCAGGGAAAGCTTACGCCCGGGGAATACCAAATCGACGGAAGCATTTCCAGCCAGTTTATCACAGGACTTTTGCTGGCACTTTCTCTTATGCCGGAGGAAAGCCGGCTGACAGTTACCGGCAAGGTAGAATCCAAGCCCTATATTGAGATCACCAAGCAGGCCCTTCGGCTGTTTGGCGTTGACCCGGAACACCTGGGAAGGCAAAAATTTTCCTCTCCCGGCGAAGTGACTGTGGAGGGTGACTGGAGCAACGGTGCATTCTTTCTGGCAGCAAAAGCCCTGGGAAGCGACCTTGCGGTTACCGGGCTGAATCCCGACTCTCCCCAGGGCGACCGGGCAGCAGAGGACATTTTATCTGACCTTGCCAAGGGAAACATCTTGGTTTCCGCCGCCGATATTCCCGACTTGATTCCCATTTTAGCCGTTGCTGCGGGAGCGCTGCATGGCGCCGTCTTTACTGACATTGCCCGACTGCGGCTGAAAGAATCTGACCGGGTAGCGGCAATATGCAGTATGCTTGCGGCCCTGGGCGGCAAATGTGAGGCAGACGAGAATACCCTCACTGTCTACCCCACCGGCTACCTTGGCGGTACCGTGGACGCCTTCGGTGACCACCGGATTGCCATGTCCGCTGCCATCGCCGCAACGGTTTGCCGGGAACCGGTTACCGTACTGGGCGCCCAGGCTACACAAAAATCCTACCCCGATTTCTGGGCAGATTACCGCCGATTAGGAGGAATACTATGAGCAGCACCTACGGAAAACATTTACATTTATCCATATTCGGTCAGTCCCACAGCGAGGGAATCGGCATGGTGCTGGATAACATTCCGGCAGGTATGCCAGTAGATATGGAACTGCTTCAGGCCTTTCTGAACCGCAGAGCGCCGGGAAACAGCGCCCTTTCCACTTCCCGCAAAGAAGCGGATGCGCCCAGATTTCTGTCCGGTATTGTGGATGGCTTTACCTGCGGCGCGCCCATTGCGGCGGTAATCGAAAATACCAACACCCGCTCTGCGGACTATAACAATCTCAAGGATTGTCCCCGACCGGGTCATGCGGATTACACCGCCCACATCAAATACGGCGGCTACCAGGATGTCAGCGGCGGCGGACACTTTTCCGGTCGTCTTACCGCACCTATGTGCATAGCCGGCGGACTTTGCAAGCAATGGCTGGAAGCAAAGAGCATCCGAATTTCGGCACACATTCAAAGCATTGCCGGGATTTCTGACGATTCTTTTGACGAATGTAACCCCCAACTGGATGCGGTTAATACAGATTTCCCCGTGTTGAACCGGTCCCAGGGTGAGAAAATGGCGGACGCCATTCTTGCCGCAAAGGCCAGGGGCGACAGTGTAGGCGGTATCATCGAATGTGCTGTTACCGGACTGCCTGCCGGTTTGGGAGACCCCATGTTTGACGGCATGGAGAGCCGGATTGCCTCCATCGTTTACGGCATTCCCGCGGTGAAAATGGTGGAATTTGGCGCAGGCAGCTGTGTTGCCACAATGCCGGGCAGCGAAAACAACGATGCATTTACCCATCGTGACGGTAAAATCGTCACCAAAACCAACCATTGCGGCGGTATTTTAGGCGGCATCACCAACGGTATGCCTCTGATTTTTCGCTGTGCCATCAAGCCCACCCCCTCGATTGCCCTCCCCCAGGAAAGTGTTTCTCTTTCCCGTATGGAGGACACAACCCTGCAAATTACCGGTCGCCACGATCCCTGCATCGTACCCCGGGCAGTTCCGGTGGTAGAGGCTGCGGCCGCAATTGCGATTTTTGATGCCTATCTTGGATAAGGAGTGTTTCTATGGATATTCATGAACTGCGCGGACAGATTGACGAAATTGACGCCCAGCTGGTAGACCTGTTCACCCAGCGGATGGACGTGGCTGCCCGGATTGCGGACTATAAGAAAGAAAACAATATGCCCATTTTCGTTCCCGGCCGGGAGCGGGAAAAGCTGGCATCTGTTGCCAATCTTGCAGGCGAAAACATGGCAAACTACACCCGGGTGCTGTATTCCATGCTGTTTGAGCTGAGCAGAAGCTATCAGAGCAAGCGCACCGATACCCTTTCTCCTCTGTATCAGAAAATCACCCACGCCATTGCGGATACGCCCCAGCTGTTCCCCCAGACCGCCATGGTGGCCTGCCAGGGTGTGGAGGGTGCTTACTCCCAGATTGCCTGTGAAAAGATTTTCAAGAATCCTATGATTCTGTACTTTAAAAACTTTGACAGCGTATTCAACGCCATTGACCAGGGACTGTGCCAGTACGGCATCCTGCCTATTGAAAATTCCACCGCAGGCTCTGTGAAAAAGGTGTACGATTTGATGATTCAGCACAATTTCTCCATTGTGCGCACTTTCCGCTTAAAAATTGACCACAATCTGCTGGCCAATCCCGGCGCATCCCTGGATTCCATCCGGGAAATCTACTCCCATGAGCAGGCGCTGAATCAGTGCGGCAGCTTCCTGGCCGGTCTTAAGGATGTGAAGCTGATTCCGGTGGAAAACACCGCCGTTGCAGCGGAAATGGTGGCAAAATCCGGTCGTACCGATGTGGCGGCGCTGAGCAGCCGCAGCTGCGCAGAGTTGTATGGACTGAAGAATCTTGCCGCCTCGGTGCAGGATAAGGACAACAACTATACCCGCTTTATCTGCATCAGCAAAAACTTAGAGGTCTACCCCGGTGCGGACAAGACCAGCATTATGATGGTTCTGAACCACCGCCCCGGCTCGCTGTACCGCGTACTGGCGCGTCTTTATGTGCTGGGCATCAATGTTACCAAGCTGGAATCCCGCCCCCTTCCGGACCGGGACTTTGAGTTCATGTTCTACTTTGATTTGGATACCTCCATTTATTCCGAAGAATTTGTGCAGCTGATGTGCGAACTGGAGGATCTGTGCGAGGAATTCAAATACTTAGGCAGCTACAACGAGGTTATCTGATGAACTGCGGCTTACTTGGAAGAAAACTGGGGCACAGCTATTCCCCCCAGATTCACAGCTATCTGGGGAGCTACCAATATTCCCTGGTGGAAAAAGAGCCGGAAGATCTTTCTGGGCTGTTCCAATCGGGAGAGTTTTCCGGCTTAAATGTGACCATTCCCTACAAAAAGGCTGTACTTTCCTTCTGTGAACATCTGACACCGGAAGCCCAGGCCGTTGGGGCTGTCAACACCGTTGTCCGGCAAAAAGACGGTTCTTATTTGGGCCACAACACCGATGTATTTGGCTTTCGCACCATGCTTTCAGATTCCGGGGTGGATGTATCGGGGAAGAAAGTGCTGGTGCTTGGCAGCGGCGGCGCGTCCAATACCGCTGTACATGTCCTGAACGCTGCCGGTGCGCGGGTGGTAGTTGTTTCCCGCAGCGGAGAAAACAACTACCAAAACCTTTCCCGTCATGCCGATGCCGCCCTGTTGGTGAATGCCACTCCCGTGGGGATGTACCCCAATGTGGGCGTTTCTCCCGTGGATTTGGCTGCCTTTCCCAAGCTGGAAGGCGTTCTGGATTTGATTTACAATCCCGCCCGGACAAAGCTCCTTTTAGATGCCGAAAACCGTGGTCTTGTGGCTGTAAACGGTCTGAAAATGCTGGTGGCCCAGGCAAAAGAAAGCGCAGAGTATTTTACGCAATCTACCATTGACAACCGGGAAATTGACCGGATTTACAAGCTTCTAAAGACCCAAATGGAGAACATCATCCTCATCGGCATGCCAGGCAGCGGAAAATCCACCGTTGGCAAGCTATTGGCGGAACAAACCGGAAAACCCTTTCTTGATGCGGACATCCGCCTTGTGGAATCCGCAGGAAAATCCATTCCGGAGATCTTCGCCCAGGACGGAGAGGATGCCTTCCGGGTTCTGGAGACCCAGACCCTTCATAAACTGGGAATGACCTCCGGCGCCATCATCGCCACCGGTGGCGGCTGCGTCACCCGGGAGGAAAACTACCCTCTGCTTCACCAGAATGGCACAATCTTTTGGCTGAACCGTGCCATTGATGCCCTTCCAACCGATGGACGCCCTTTGTCCCAACAGCAAAACCTTACCCAAATGTATGAAAAACGGCAGCCCTTGTACCGCCGTTTTGCCGATTATGCAATCGACAACAACGGCTTTCCGGAGGCTGCCGCAGCTGAAATTTTGAAGATTCTGGAGGTGTGATATGAAAATACTGGTGATCAACGGGCCTAATATCAATATGCTTGGCATTCGGGAGCCGGGTATTTACGGAACGGATTCCTACGAAAACCTCCTTGCCCTACTGGAAACTACCGCACAAAAGGAGAACATCACCCTTTCTCACTTCCAATCCAACCACGAAGGTGCCATCGTCGACAAAATTCAGGAATGCTACGGGTGTATCGACGGCATCGTCATCAACCCCGCTGCCTATACCCATACCTCCGTTGCCATTTTGGATGCGCTGAAGGCGGTATCTATCCCTGCTGTGGAGGTTCACATCTCAAATGTATCCTCCCGTGAAGCGTTCCGCCAGATTTCCTATGCAGGAATGTACTGCGAGAAAACAATCGCAGGTCAAGGCATTGACGGCTACCGGCAGGCAATCCTCTATCTGAAAGAAAAGTACGGGTAAAAAAATCCTCCCTAACGGGAGGATTTTTTCGTAAATACCAGCAGCTTGCTGCCGAAATAGTTGAGAATAATTACCAAAATGCTGGTAATCAGTTTTAAAATGTTGCCGTCGAAACCGAGCCAGTCCACAGCAATGAACAGAATCACCGTTTCCAGTACACCGGAGCCAACCCGGCAGCCTACAAACTTCCCAAGCTCCGGCAAAACCACCGCCTTCGACCAATCATGGCTTTTAAACACAAAGGGCTTGTTGGTTACAAATGCAAAGGCAACCGCAAAAATCCAGGCGATGGCGTTGCTGACACCGGCGGAGATGCCCAGCAGATTGTGGCAAGGCAGGTACACCAGATAGTTCACAACCGTAGTCAGTCCGCCGAAAAAGAGGTAGGAAATCACATCCTCGTGTTTGCGAAGCAGCTGTAAAATTTTCTTCATCACAAGCCCAAATCCTCTCCCACGAGAATGAACCGGATTCTGCCCACCGGGCGGCAATGCCGGGTAATGAGAATCTGGTTGCAGATACAAGTCTCCGATTTGCAGTCAGCGCAGGAGCCGGTAGCCGTACAAGGGTTATTTTCCAGCAGGAACCGCTGCTGATTGGCAGGGGCAGCAACTGTACGGGCGCGGATTACCGCAGATTCCAGAGAATCCGTAACCTTGTTCATGCCTGCAATCACCAGAACATTTTTGGGTCCGTAAACAATGGCTGCTACCCGATTGCCGCTTCCGTCGATATTCACCATTTCGCCGGTCATGCTTAAGGCGTTGGCGCCGGTGATAAAGTAATCCGCGCCAAAGCACTCCATATAAACCTTCTCCCGTTCCTCCGGGGGACGGCGATCCCGGTCAATTTCCCGATAATTTCCGGCACGAAGGGCATCCGTCAATCCAATTTGATCGGCAGACATGGCTCCGCCCCAGCCCACGGAAGAACCTTCGGGAATCCACTGCAGAGCCTGCGCAAGGGCTTCCTCCTTAGTTGCGCAGTAGCACGCATCAAAATGCCGCTTTTTCAGGTTGTTTACCAGAATAGCAGCTCGCTTTTTATAGTATCTCTGCTTGGAAATATCCATGTGATACCCCTCCTTTTTCTCTATTTTACCTGAAATCAGCGGAAAAGTAAATACAAAAAAGCAGAGGGTTTCCCCTCCGCTTTCCCTTATGCCATAACTTTTTCAATCGCTGCCAGTTTCAGACAGATGCAGAAGACTTCCATTGCCTTATCCAGCTCCTCCAGAGGCGGCATACTGGGGGCAATGCGAATATTGCTGTCGTTGGGGTCGATGCCGTAGGGATAGGTGGCGCCGGCATCTGTAAAGACAACGCCAGCCTCAGCGCAAAGCTTCAGTGCCCGTTTAGCCGTACCGGGCATGGTATTGACACTGACAAAATAACCGCCGGTGGGTTTGTTCCACTGGGCAAAGCCCCAAGGCTCGATTCTTTCCTGCAGCTTATCCAGAACCAGGTGGAACTTGGGTGCCATTACAGCCGCATGGCGCTTCATGTATGCAAGAGTGTGCTCCTTATCCTTCAAATACCGGACATGACGCAGCTGATTCAGCTTGTCGAAGGAGATCATCTGCACGCTCATCAGTTTGGTCATATAGGCGATATTTTCCTCGGAGGATGCCATTACCGAAATACCTGCTCCGGGGAATGTAATCTTGGAGGTAGAGGCGAACTCAAACACCATATTGGGACTTCCCGCCCTGGCACACAGAGAAATAATATCCGGGAAGGGCTGGAAGGGTCCTTCAAATTCATGGACACAGTAGGCATTATCCCACATAATCACAAAATCCTTGGCAGCAGGCTTCAGATTCGCCATCCGCTGAACGGTTTCTTTGGAATAGATAATGCCGTCGGGGTTGGAGAACTTGGGCACGCACCAGATTCCCTTAACCGCCTTGTCTTTCACCAGTTCCTCCACCAGGTCCATATCCGGTCCGGTGGGGGTCATAGGAACGGTAATCAGCTCCGCGCCGAAGGACTCGGTGACCCGGAAATGGCGGTCGTAACCCGGGCTGGGGCACAGGAATTTAATGCGTTCTTCCCGGCACCAGGGCTTTTCGCTGTTCAAAAGACCATGGGTATAGGCCTTGGAGATTACATCGTACATCAGAGTCAGACTGGAGGGCCCGCCCACAAAGGTTTGCTGCCACTGGCAGCCCAGAACATCCGCCCAGAATTCCCGGGCGCAGCGAAGTCCCTGAAGGTCTCCGTAGTTTCTGGCATCGGTGCCATCCACGATGCACTGCTCACCCTTGGCCAGGATGGTCAGCATATCGCTGATCAGATCCAGCTGCATGGCAGAGGGCTTACCCCGGGACATATTCAGTTTCAGCCCCTTTGCCTTCCAGCATTCATATTCTGCTTGCAGCGAGTCGTATTCTTTTCGCAGCTGATCCGCTGTCATGGAACGAAAATTCATTTCTCTTTTCCTCCCCAACATTTCCATTTTTTACATTATATCCACTCCTGCTGGAAAATGCAACATGAAAATGCAAATCTTGCATTTTATTTTTTCATGCTTGCTTTTTTGCCGATTATAGAATAGAATTGTAAAGGTATTATAATGCGTTGGTGTTTGCCCGGCGCAAGATTTCAATCCATGAAGAAAGGATGCTGTTTCGTGAGTAAGGTTTTGAATGTTCCCGAAATATTCGGCACAGATGTGTTTAACGAGGCTACCATGCAGCAACGGCTGTCGCCTGAAATCTATGCCGCCTGGAAGCAGTGCATTTGTCACGGTTCCTCTCTTCCTTTGGATGTGGCCAACGCCATTGCAGAAGCAATGAAGCAATGGGCGCTGGAAAAGGGCGCAACCCATTATACCCATTGGTTCCAGCCCATGACCGGTATCACCGCAGAAAAGCACGATTCTTTCATATCCCCTGCCGGTGACGGCAAAGTGATTATGGAGTTTTCCGGCAGAGAACTGGTTCGGGGCGAACCCGATGCCTCCAGCTTCCCTTCCGGCGGTCTGCGGGCTGTATTTGAAGCCAGAGGCTATACTGCCTGGGACCCCACTGCCTTTGCCTTTGTCCGGGACAACAGCCTCTATATTCCCACCTGCTTTTTCTCTTACACCGGAGAGGCGCTGGATAAAAAGACTCCCCTGCTGCGTTCCCTGGAAGAAGTGTCCCGGGAGGCTGTTCGGATTCTGCGGCTGTTCGGTGACGATACCACCCAGCGGGTGAATGTCAGCGTAGGCGCTGAGCAGGAGTATTTCCTCATTCCCCGTTCCATTTACAATCAGCGGGAAGACCTGCGGCTCACCGGACGGACTCTGTTCGGCGCTCAGCCCCCCAAGGGTCAGGAGCTGGATGACCATTATTTCGGCACCATCCGCACCCGTGTCAGCAATTTTATGAAGGATTTGGATGAGCAGCTTTGGCGGCTGTGCATTCTCTCCAAAACCAAGCACAACGAAGGCGCGCCCTGCCAGCACGAGCTAGCCCCCATCTTTACCGATGCCAGCAACGCCTGCGATGCCAACCAGCTGACTATGCAGGTGATGAAAAAATGCGCTGCAAAGCATGACCTGGTTTGCCTGCTTCACGAGAAGCCCTTTGAAGGCGTCAACGGCTCCGGCAAGCACAACAACTGGTCACTGTGCACCGACTCCGGCAAGAACCTCTTCAAGCCCGGTCAGACGCCCCGCCAGAATGCCCAGTTCCTAGTGTTCCTGGCTGCCTTTATTAAGGGTATTGATGAATATCAGGATTGGCTGCGATGCACCGTTGCCTATGCCGGCAACGACCACCGGCTGGGTGCTAACGAGGCACCTCCCGCTATCATTTCCGTATTCCTGGGTGATGAATTGACTGCTGTTGTGGAGTCCATTATCAACGGCACCAACTACACCAATCCGGAAAAGAGCATTATGCGCATCGGCGTGGATGTACTCCCTTCCATTCCCAAGGACACCACCGACCGCAACCGCACCTCCCCCGTCGCCTTTACCGGCAATAAGTTTGAGTTCCGTATGCTGGGCTCCTCCCAGTCCATCGCAGGGCCCAATATCTCTCTCAATACCATCATGGCAGAAGAGTTGGGCCAGTTCGCAGACCTTCTGGAAAAGGCCGAGGACTTTGATGCCGCTCTGCAGAAGCTGGTGTGCGACACCTTTACCAACCACCAGCGAGTGATTTTCAACGGAAACGGTTACTCCGATGCGTGGCAGGAAGAGGCAAAGCGCCGGGGGCTGAGCAATCTTCGCTCTACCGCAAAAGCACTGCCCACATATATCTCTTCCAAAAATATCGAACTGGTGACCAGACGGGGCATCTTCACAGAAAGTGAATTCCGCGCGCGGCACGAAATCCACCTGGAAAACTATTGCAAGCATATCCGTATTGAAGCCAAGACCATGGTGGATATGGTGCTTCACCAGATTCTGCCTGCGGCACTGAAGTATTCTTCCGACCTGTCCGAGGGAATTTGCCGCAAGCGGCAGGCGTTTGGCGCAGACTTCTGCGTTGCCGCTGAGGAATCTCTGGTAAAGCGTCTATCCCAGTGCTGCAACCGGCTGTACAAAGAATGCGAGGCCCTTCACGAAGCCACCAAGCAGGTACCCGGTGAAAGTCAGGCCGCTGCAGATTACTACAGCGATGTGATTGTTCCTGCCATGCAGAATCTTCGCAAGGACGCGGATCTTCTGGAAAAACTGACCGCCAAGTCCTACTGGCCCTACCCCACCTACTCGGATATTCTGTATTACTGATGTAAAAATGGTGTTGCCCGCGGGCAACGCCATTTTTTATTTTCCTGTAGAGCCGAATCCGCCAGAGCCGCGGCCGGTATCCGTCAACTCCTCCGCCTCTTCGTACCGGGGTGTCAGCACCGGGGTAATGAGCAGCTGGGCAATCCGCTCTCCGGGGGCAACGGTCTGGGGTTTTCCGCTGTGATTATACAGAACAACCCGAATTTCTCCCCGATAGTCGCTGTCCACGACCCCTACCTTATTGGCAGGCGCTAAGCCCCGCTTCGTACCCATGCTGCTGCGGGCATAAATCAGCCCGGCGCAACCCTTGGGCACCTCCAAAGAAATGCCGGTTCCAATCCATGCGGTTTCCCCGGCACCGATGGTAATTTCCTCATCCAGGCAGGCGTACAAATCCGCGCCGGCGGCTTCTTCTGAGCCATAGGTGGGGAGGATTGCATTGGCTGACAGCTTTTTTACGCGAATAGTGCTCATATGATTCTCTCCTTGGCGATTTTTCTTATTATAGCACATTATTATCCCATCGGTCAACCGCCCGGATTGACATAGATTTGCAATATGGGATATAATAAGTAAAAATACAAGGAGGAGTTTTTATGCCTTTCTTTTACGGATTTGATACCACTTATCTTGTGCTGGTGCTGCCCTGCATTATCCTTTCTCTGATTGCCAGCAGCAATGTGAATCGCACTTTTCAGCGATATTCCAACCAGCTTTCCAGCCGGCGCATTTCCGGCGCGGACGCCGCACGGCGGGTGCTCTCCGCCAACGGTGTTACCGGTGTGGAGATTCAGCGGGTCGGCGGCAATCTCACCGACCACTATGACCCCAAAGCCAATGTAATCCGGCTTTCCGATGCCGTATACGACAGCACCTCCACCGCTGCCATCGGCGTTGCCTGTCACGAGGCAGGGCATGCGGTTCAGTACGCCCACCGCTACGCCCCCATTCATCTGCGGGCAGCCATTGTTCCCATTACCAACATCGGCTCGAAGCTTGCCATGCCGCTGATCCTTTTGGGTCTGGTTCTAACCTATCTGGAGCAGTTTTCCTATACCCTTGTGTATCTGGGCATTGCATGCTTCGGTCTTTCCGTGGTGTTTCAGTTGGTGACCCTGCCGGTGGAATTCAACGCCAGCCGACGGGCTATGACCGCAATCCGGGAAAGCAACATCTTAACTGAGGAAGAACAGCACGGCGCCCGGAAAACCCTTACCGCTGCAGCCATGACCTATGTGGCAGCGACTGCCGTTGCCCTTTCTCAGCTTTTGCGGCTTCTCATGATCTTTGGCAGAAGACGGCGCAACGACTAAAAAAGGATTGACATTTTTCTGCATTCTTCTTATAATACCAACGTGTGAAAAGTATGAAAAGTGTGAAAGGAGGATTCTTCGTGGCAGGCGGTAAGCATATATTGGGCAAACAAAACGCCAAACGGGTTTTCGGTACAGCCAAGGTTGGCGACCGGGGTCAGATTGTGATTCCCAAAGAGGCCCGGGAGATGTTCGGCATTTCCCCCGGAGATACCCTTTTGATTCTTGGCGATGAGGACATGGGGCTGATTGTATCCCGCCCCGAGGTCTTAAGTACACTTGCGAACCAGATTCTGAACAATGGTAAAAACGAGGACTGAAAATATGGATGAACTGTTGCATTTATATGGAGAAATGGGCATTTCCCCTGCCGTATATCACTACGGAGAGAAAGCCTTGGCAAACCTGGCTGACCGCTTCGCTGTAATCGATCAAATTGCTGAGCACAACCAGGCCAAGGTGATTGCAGCCATGCAGAAAAACCGGATTTCCGCTGCCTGCTTTGCTGCCACCACCGGCTATGGCTACGATGATTTGGGTCGGGACAGCCTGGAAAGAGTGTATGCCGATGTATTCCACACGGAGGCGGCCCTGGTCCGACCCCAGATTACCTGCGGTACCCACGCGCTCACCGTTGCCCTCAGCGCCAATTTGCTCCCCGGCGATGAGCTGTTATCCCCGGTGGGTCTGCCCTACGATACCTTGCAGGAGGTCATCGGTATCCGTCCCAGCCCCTGCTCTCTGGCGGAGTACGGTGTCAGCTACCGACAGGTAGACTTACTCCCCGACGGCGGCTTTGACTACGAGAACATCCGTGCCGCAATTAACGAAAAGACCAAGGTTATTACCATTCAGCGCTCCAAGGGCTATGCCACCCGCCCCACCTTCTCGGTGACGCAGATTGGAGAATTGATTGCCTTCTGCAAGGCAATCAAGCCGGATGTTGTGATTATGGTGGACAACTGCTACGGCGAGTTCGTAGAAACCATCGAACCCTCCGATGTGGGCGCGGATATGACGGTTGGCTCTCTGATTAAAAACCCGGGTGGCGGCCTTGCCCCCATCGGTGGCTATATCGTTGGCACAAAGGCTTGCGTTGACCGCTGCGCTTTCCGCTTGTCTGCTCCCGGCTTAGGTCAGGAGGTTGGTGCAAACCTGGGTCTGATGACCAGCCTGTTTCAGGGCTTTTTCCTGGCACCTACGGTGGTTGCCGGTGCGCTGAAGGGCGCAATATTTGCAGCGAATCTGTATGAACCCCTGGGCTATCGCTGCATTCCCAACGCAACAGAAAGCCGTCACGACATTATTCAAGCCGTGGAGCTGGGCAGCGAAGAAGGTATGATTGCCTTCTGCAGAGGCATTCAGGCCGCGGCTCCGGTGGACAGCTTTGCCACGCCACTGCCTTGGGACATGCCGGGCTACAACGACAAGGTCATTATGGCGGCAGGCGCCTTTATCCAGGGCTCCTCCATCGAGCTTTCCGCTGACGGCCCGATTCGTAAGCCTTACGCAGTCTACTTCCAGGGCGGTCTGACATGGTGCCACGCCAAACTGGGTATTTTAATGAGCCTGCAGAAAATGGTGGATGCCGGGCTTGTAAAACTTCCGTAAAGAAAGAGGTAATTATATGAATTGGTTTGTTTTTGCAATCATCGCGCTTTTGTGCTGGTCCGGTTCGGACTTCTTCTCCAAAATCGGCTGTCGGGACAGCTCCGACAAATACAGCCAGTTTAAAATGGTCATGGCAGTTGGCGTTGTCATGGGTCTGCACGCCGCTTATGAGATTTTCATTGGCGGAACGGTGATTACCTGGCAGGTCATTTGGACTTATCTTCCCGTTTCTCTTCTGTACATCGGCTCCATGACCTTGGGCTATGTAGGTCTTCGTTACATTGAACTTTCCATTTCCTCCCCCATCTGCAACTCCTCCGGTGCGCTGGTTGCCATCGCCACCATCGTAATGGCTCTGATTTCCGGAGAGGCTCTGGATATGGTTCCCATGCAGTACGGCGCAGTTGCTCTGGCTGCCGTGGGTGTGATTGGCCTTGGCTTTGTGGAAGCCAATGAGGACGACGAACTCCGGGCCGCCCGTCAGTCTGCCTCCAACTATAAGTACGCAAAAAGCTGGCTGGCGCTGGCGCTGCCCATTGCCTACTGCCTGCTGGATGCCGCCGGCACTTTTGCCGACAGTCTGGTTCTGGAAACACTGGACGAAGACAGCGCAAATGTTGCCTATGAGCTGACCTTCCTTGCCGCAGGCGTTGTCTGCTTTATTTACACCTGCCTGATTAAAAAGCAGAAGCTGCTGCCCAAGATGGAAGCCCCCAAGTATGTGGGTGCGGTGTTTGAAACCGCCGGCCAGTTTGCCTACATATATGCCCTGGCAGACGAGGAGCATGTGGCGATGTCCGCCCCCATTATCAGCGCTTACTGCGCCGCATCCGTTCTGTGGAGCCGGCTGTTCCTGAAAGAAAAGCTCAGCTGGAAGCACTATGCCTGCATTGCCACCACGGTACTGGGCATTATTATCATGGGCGTCTATGATATGTAACCAAAAAGTCACCGGTTTTCCGGTGACTTTTTTCTGTTTGGAATGCCTCCTTTCGGTTGACAAGGAAACCTGCCCATGGTATAATATTTCGCGATAAAATGAAATTCGTATGGAAATACGATGAAAGGAGAAAGCTATGGCAATGCAGAACGAAACCACCAATCTGGACCTGTCTGCTTTTGCTCCCAGTGTTCGTGGCTCTATCATGGAGCGTCTTTCATCCGCTGACCTTTGTGCTTTCCATTCTTCCGAATACGCAGTTGTTCCCGGCTTTTGTGATGTGCATGTGCATTTCAGAGAGCCGGGCTTTTCATACAAAGAGACCATTCTGTCCGGTTCTCTGGCCGCGGCACATGGCGGCTATACTGCGGTTTGCACCATGCCTAACTTAAACCCGGTGCCCGATTCCCGGGAGAACCTGAAACAGCAGTTGGATTTGATTCGCCAGGACGGTCTGATTCGCATTATCCCCTACGGCGCAATCACCGTGGGTCAGAAGGGCGAACAGCTTTCGGATATGAAAGGCATTGCCCAGAATGTTGTTGCCTTTACCGATGACGGAAAAGGTGTGCAAAGCGCCGACCTGATGCGCCAGGCCATGCTGAAGGCAAAGCAGCTGAAGAAAATGATTGTTGCCCATTGTGAGGACAATTCCCTCTTAAATGGCGGCTATATCCACGACGGCGACTACGCCCGGGACAACCACCACCGGGGCATCTGCTCCGAAAGCGAGTGGAAACAGCTGGAGCGGGATTTGGCGCTGGTGAAAGAAACCGGCTGTGCCTACCATGTATGCCACATTTCCACCAAGGAAAGTGTGGAACTGATTCGTAAGGCAAAGGCAGAAGGCATCAATGTCACCTGCGAAACCGCGCCCCATTATCTGATTATGGACGACGGATTCTTACAGGAGGACGGACGGTTCAAAATGAATCCGCCCCTGCGCAGCCGGGAAGATCGGGAAGCCTTAATTGCCGGCATTCAGGACGGCACCATTGACATGATCGCCACCGACCATGCCCCCCACAGCGCCGAGGAAAAAGGCAAGGGCTTAGACGGCAGCGCCTTCGGAATCGTGGGCCTGGAAACCGCCTTCCCCCTGCTATATACCTATTTGGTAAAAGAAGACATCATCACCATGGAGCAGCTGATGAAGCTCCTGGTCCACAACCCCAGAAAGCGATTCGGCATTCCTTACAGCTGCGATTTCTCTATCTGGGATTTGCGGCAGAGCTACTATATCGAGCCGGAACAGCAATTCCTTTCCCAAGGACATTCCACCCCCTTCTCCGGTTGGAAGGTTTACGGAAAACCCCTTGCCACAATTTATGACGGCAAGCTGGTATGGATGGAAAAGATTCGCAAATAATGGATTTAGACAGAAAACGGAGGGTGTACTATGGCAAAGCGTACGGATTTGAAGAAGATTATGATCATCGGCTCCGGCCCGATTATTATCGGACAGGCAGCAGAATTTGACTATGCAGGAACCCAGGCCTGTCTGGCTTTGAAGGAAGAGGGCTATGAGGTGGTGCTGGTAAACTCCAACCCCGCTACCATCATGACCGATACCACCATTGCAGACAAGGTATATATGGAGCCGCTGACTCTGGAATATGTGGCGAAAATCATTCGCTACGAGCGTCCCGACGCCATTGTGCCCGGTATTGGCGGCCAAACCGGTCTGAATCTGGTTATGCAGCTGGAAAAGAAGGGCATTCTGAAAGAATGCCGGGTAGAGCTGCTGGGCACTTCCTCCGCTTCCATTGAGCGGGCTGAGGACAGAGAGCTGTTCAAGGAGCTGTGTCAGTCCATCGGCGAGCCGGTCATCCCCTCCGAAATTACCTACTCCATCGACGAAGCCAAGGCTGCTGCCCAGCGGATTGGCTATCCCGTCGTTCTGCGTCCCGCCTTCACCCTGGGCGGTACCGGCGGCGGCTTTGCCTACAGCGAAGAAGAGCTGATTGAAATCGGTCTGAATGCCTTTAAGCTCTCCCCCGTTCACCAGGTTCTGGTGGAGAAATCCGTCAAGGGTTACAAAGAAATTGAGTTTGAGGTCATGCGGGACAGCCAGGACCATGCCATCACCATCTGCGGCATGGAGAACATCGACCCGGTTGGCGTTCACACCGGCGACAGCCTGGTTGTCGCTCCCATCATGACCCTCAGCCCCGAGGACGAAACCATGCTCCGCAACAGCGCCATCAAGCTGATTAAGGAGCTGAAAATAGAAGGCGGCTGCAATGTTCAGTTCGCCCTCGACCCCAACTCCAGCAACTACTATCTCATTGAAGTCAATCCCAGAGTTTCCCGCTCCTCCGCCCTGGCATCCAAGGCATCCGGCTATCCCATCGCCCGGGTTACCGCAAAGATTGCCGTTGGCATGAGCCTTGAGGATATCAAAATCGCCAACACCAATGCCGCATTCGAGCCTCAGCTTGACTACGTGATTGCCAAGCTGCCCCGATTCCCCTTTGATAAATTCGCCTCCGCTACCAATGTTCTGGGTACCCAGATGAAGGCAACCGGCGAAGTCATGGGCATTGGCTCCAATCTGGAGGAATGCCTGCTCAAGGGCGTGCGCTCTCTGGAAATCGGCGCATGCCACTTCCACCTCCCCAAATTCGATTCTTACTCCGTCCTGGAGCTGAAGGACTACATTTCCCAGTTCCGGGATGACAATATCTTCGCCGTTGCCCAGCTGCTGCGGTTGGGCACTTCCGTGGAGGAGCTCCACGAAATCACCAAGATTACCCGCCTGTTCCTGGATTCCGTCGCCAAGATTGTGGCTATGGAAAAAACTCTGGCAGAGAATGTTGACAATCTGGATATTTTCCGGGAAGCCAAGAAAATGGGCTTTGCGGATAAGTTCATTGCCAAGCTGTGGAACAAGAAAGAAATCGAAATCTACCGCCTGCGCAAGGAGCAGAATATTTTCCCCGTGTTCAAGATGGTGGATACCTGCCACACAAATGCCTATATCCCCTATTTCTACTCCTCTTATCACGGCGAGAATGCCTCCCGCCTGACGAACAAGAAGAAGATTATTGTTCTGGGCGCCGGTCCGATCCGAATCGGCCAGGGCGTAGAGTTCGACTACTCCACCGTTCATGCCGTTATGACCATTAAGCAGGCGGGCTACGAGGCAATCATCATCAACAACAACCCCGAAACCGTTTCCACCGACTACACCACTGCAGACAAGCTGTATTTTGAGCCGCTGACTGCAGAGGATGTCATGAATATCATCGAGTTTGAAAAGCCGGAGGGCGTAATTGCTTCTCTGGGCGGCCAGACCGCCATCAACCTTGCCCAGCCTCTGGCTGACCGGGGTGTGAAGATTATCGGCACCGACTGCGCCGCCATCGACAAGGCCGAGGACCGCAACGCCTTTGAAAATCTGCTCAACGAGCTGGATATCCCCCGTGCCAAGGGCCGCGCTGTGACCAAGATTGAAGACGGCATCGAAGCCGCCGCCCAAATCGGCTACCCGGTTCTGGTGCGTCCCAGCTTTGTTCTGGGCGGCAGAGCCATGCAGATTGTTGCCAACGAGGAGCAGCTGCGTCACTACCTCCACACCGCCGTACAAATCGACGAGGATAAGCCGGTTCTCGTGGATAAGTATATCGAGGGCCGTGAGGTGGAAATCGACGCCATCTGTGACGGAATCAATGTATTCGTCCCCGGCATTATGGAGCTGGTGGAACGGACCGGTGTCCACTCCGGCGACTCCATCTCCGTATATCCTCCCTTCTCTATCTCCGACAAGGTCAAGGGTACCATCCTGCAGTACGCCAAAAAGCTGGGAATCGGCATCGGCATTGTAGGTCTTTACAACATCCAGTTCATTGTGGACAAGGACGACAATGTGTTCATTATCGAGGTCAATCCCCGTTCCTCCCGTACCGTTCCCTTCCTGAGCAAGGCCACCGGCTACTCCCTGGCCGATATCGCTACGGAAGTGATTCTGGGCAAATCCCTGAAGGAGCTGGGTCTGTTTGACATCTATCCCGACGAGAAGCAGCGCTGGTATGTAAAAGCGCCGGTATTCTCCTTCAATAAGATTCGGGGTCTGGATGCCTATCTGTCTCCGGAAATGAAGTCCACCGGCGAAGCCATCGGCTACGACCGGACCATGACCCGCGCCCTGTATAAGGCGCTGCAGGCATCCGGTATGCATCTGCAGAACTACGGCACCATCCTTGCCACCATCGCGGACAAGGACAAAGAAGAAGCCCTTCCGCTGATTCGCCGGTTCTACAATCTGGGCTTTAATATCGAAGCCACCCGGGGCACTGCCCAGTTCCTGAAATCCAACGGCATCCGCACCCACATGCTGAAGAAGATCAGCGACGGCAGCGAGGAAATCCCCAACGCCCTGCGCCAGGGTCATATCGCCTATGTGATCAATACGAAGGATCCCGGCGCTGATCCCAGCGACGGCCAGCAGATCCGCCAGATCGCAACGGAGCATAACGTGTCTTTGTTTACTGCGCTGGATACCGTGAAGGTCTTGCTGGATGTACTGGAAGAGACTACGTTGACCATTTCCACCATTGACGCTTAAGGAGCATCTATGAAACAGGGAATTTTTGAAATTAAAGAAAACACTGCCCTAACAGACAATGTGTTTAAAATGGTATTGTG
>JAZNMX010000034.1:0-35183 GCA_045579965.1 Faecousia sp. | reverse complement strand
GCGCTCTTCTATGGTAAGATGGTGGTAGTTCATACAGATCTCCTTTCGGTGTTTGGTGTGTGGTAACTCTATTCTACCAGAGATCTGTATGAACTTCTTCTATTTTCTACAAGTGTTGCACTTGATAGTATAATTCACCTTTTATACAAAAAAGGCAGAGCATTGCGCTCTGCCTTTTAAAACCCCGCTTTGGCCGTGTGTATTCAGTTATGACCTGCACCAAATGGCAGGTGGGTTGCCTCTCCGGTCCTTAACTGCTCCCAACGTCCACCGTACGTCAAAGCGCAGGCGGGAGGTCTGCAAAACGGACAGGAAGCTCCGGCATCCCTATAAAAAAATGTGGGTCCAAAAGAATACATCACGCACCAAGCAGGGGGTTGGTGCCCTTATTCCTCGTACAGCGATTCCATAATCAGATTATTCACAGCTTCCAGTTCTGCTTCGTCCTCAATGGCGCAGAGAATGCTTTCGCCGTCTTCCTCCACGGATTTGAGAATACTGACGGTATACGCGCTTTTGTCAGCTTCTTCGCCGTCTGCGGGAATCACAGCCAGGTAGCTGGAGCCATTATACTCAACTGTGGTTAATACCTCCAGTTCGTATTCCGTTCCGTCTTCATCCACGATGGTCATAAAGTCCGAGCCGTACAGATTCTCCATAGCAGTCTTCCTCCTAAGCTGTTCTATCTGTATTTTAACGGAAGAAAGCTGCGAAATCAAGAGAAATTATTGTGTAAGCTGTATCTGTATGTTGTATCGTATGCGCCGGAATTATTCTTGGTTACACAAAATTTGAAGATTATTTACAATTTGGGCTTTCGTTTTGGGGCACAATATGCTATACTAATATGACAGACACTATGCCTGTATGTATTTATTTTTGAAATTTCGGATTCTGCTTGCCTTTTGGTAGCTGCTTTTTGGAGGTTATTCCATGGATAACGAACAAAATCAGGATAGAAAGCGGAAGGTAACACGCCAATCCTGGGTGCCTTCCGGACCCTATTCCTTCCTTCACAGCCTGTGGAAGGGCATCTATTCGGTATTGAAGGTTGCCATCGGTGCTGTTGCTACGGTTTTGGTGATTGCCGCGGTTTGCGCCGTGGTCTTTGTTGGTCTGCTTGCCGGTTATCTGGAGGGGGAGATTCTGCCCCAGGCCGGTATTCAGCTGGAGGGTTTTGATTTAAATGAGCCTTCCTATGTCTACTCCGTGGAGGAAGACGGGGAAATTCAGATTCTGCAGCGACTCCACGCGGACAAAAACAGCGACTGGGTTGCATATGAGGATATTCCCAAGTGTCTGATTGACGCCACGGTTTCCATTGAGGACCACCGTTTCTGGGAGCACCAGGGCGTGGACTGGTTTACTACCATCAAGGCCTGCGTGAATATGTTCGTGGGCAGCGGCAGCCAGTTTGGCGGATCGTCCATTACCCAGCAGCTGATTAAAAATCTCTTGCTGCTGGAGGATAAGGGCGCTGACGATGTTACCGTACAGCGTAAGGTGTTGGAGATCTTTCGCGCCACCCAGTTCGAGCGCCGGTATGACAAGACGGTTGTTATGGAGTGGTATCTCAATAAGATTTACCTGGGCAACCGCTGTGAAGGCGTCAAAGCCGCTGCTGCCAAGTATTTCGGCAAGGAGCTGGAGTTTTTAACACCTGCGGAGGCTGCCTGCCTCATCAGCATTACCAACAATCCCTCGCTGTACGATCCCTACCGTGAGCGCCTGGACAGTAAGGGTCTGACCGGTATGCAGCAGAATGAGATTCGCCGTACCAATACCCTGTATATGATGAAAGAGTACGGGTATCTGACCGAGGAAGAGTATCAGGAAGCCCTTGCCCAGGAAATTGTGCTGAAAAGCGGCATTGACTTTGAAGACAAGGTTTACGACTGCGTGGAAGAAGGGTGCGGCTACCACGGCAAGGTAAGCACCTTTATCCTGAAGGATGACGAAAGATACTACTGCCCCCAGTGCGGCGTGATTACCGGCATCGGCTATGACGCAACCCAGGAGGTTTACTCCTATTTCGTAGATACGGTCATTGAGGATGTTGCTCAGCAGCTGGCCGAAGAGGCCGGTCTGGAATTTACCGACGAGGTAAAAGCCCACTACCTGCAGCTGATTAAAAACGGCGGCTATCATATCTATTCCACCATCAACCGGAAGGTTCAGGCCCAGGTGGACAAGATTTACACCGATCTGAATGAGATTCCGCCCACTGCATCTGTCCAGCAGCTGCAGTCCGCCATTGTGATTATTGATAACCGCACCGGCGACATTGTGGCGCTGTCCGGCGGTGTTGGCGAGAAAACCACCCACGACGGCTGGAATATCGCAACCGATTCCAAACTGCAGCCCGGCTCCTCTCTCAAGCCGCTGACAGTTTATGCCCCGGCGTTTGAAATCGGTATGATTACCCCGGCAAGTGTTTTGACGGATATGCCGGTAGAGTATTACCCCATTCCCAACAGTACACCCCTGCCCGACGGCACGATGCCCTTGTCGCCGTATCCCAAGAACGATACCCGTGAGTACGGCTATAGCTACAATGTCCAGCGGGCGGTTCGTTCCTCCATCAACGCTTGCTCGGTTAACCTGCTGAACAAGATGGGCTATGATTACAGCCTGAATTTTGCCAAGAATAAGTTTGGACTTTCTTATCTTGTGGAGCGCCTGGTGGATGAAAAAACCGGAACGGTTTACAGCGACCTTGCCATGTCTCCTCTGGGCATGGGCGCACCCACTGTGGGTGTGTCTGTCCGCCAGATGAGCAATGCCTACGCCACCTTTGCCAACAACGGTGTATACCGGGAAGGCCGGACCTTTACTCATGTTTACAACAGCGACGGCAAGCTGGTGCTGTATAATCCCCAGGACAGCCGTACCATTCTCAGCGAAAAGACGGTCAACTATATGAATTTCTGTCTGGACTACGCGGTAGAAGTGGGTACCGGCCGCCATGCCGATATTTCCGGGCAGGAGGTTGCCGGTAAGACCGGTACCACCTCCAGCGAGAAGGACCGTTGGTTCTGCGGTTTTACCGATTACTATACTGCCGCTGTTTGGTGCGGTTATGACAGAACGCCTGAACCGATTGTTCAGATTGGCTCCAATACCGCAAACGCTGCCTGTCAGCTGTTCAAGAAGGTTATGACCCCGCTGCATAAGGGTCTGCCGGCTGTGAAGGTGTATGATGACAGCGAGTTTGTTGAGGTTGGTCTCTGCCTGGATTCCGGCAAGCTGGCAACGGATGCCTGCGTTCACGATATCCGGGGAAGCCGGGTACAGTACGGCACCTGCCATACTGACGATGTGCCCACCGAAACCTGTGACAAGCACATTGTTGTGGATTTGTGCGCTTCCGGAAACGGCGCGGCAACCCAGAGCTGCAAGCATCTTGCTGAATTGGGCGTTGTGACACTGAAGCAGGCATCTCTTGTGAAGATGACAAAGGTGGAAGTGGAAGCCATTGAGGCGGCAAGAAAGCATGGACTTCTGTCCCAGTATCTGCAGGATAACTATATTTATCTGGTAGACGGAGACGGCAGACCCCAGGCCTTCTATGGTCTGCAGGGAGATATCAATGCCGGTATGTCTGAGCCCTTCAAGGCCTGTACGGTCCACAGCGGGTATTCCTCTGTAACCACAACTGATTCCGAAGATTAAAGGAGAAAACCATGATTTGGCTGTCCGATGAATGGAAAGACTATACGCTTCTGGACGCCTCCAACGGCGAGCGGCTGGAACGCTGGGGAAAGTATCTGCTGGTCCGTCCCGACCCCCAGGTCATTTGGAATACCCCCAGGGAGCATTCCGGCTGGATGCGGCATGATGCCCGCTATTTCCGCTCCAATACCGGCGGCGGACATTGGTCGGACCATAAGCTGCCGGAGCGCTGGCAGATTCGTTATAAGGACTATTTGACCTTCAATGTCAAGCCCATGAATTTTAAGCACACCGGCGTATTCCCCGAGCAGGCGGCAAACTGGGACTTTATCCGGGACACGGTGTCCCAAGCGGCCAAACAAAGGCCCATTCGGGTGCTCAATCTGTTTGCCTATTCCGGCGGCGCCACTTTGGCGGCGGCTGCCGGCGGGGCAGAGGGGTACCATGTGGATGCCTCCAAGGGCATGGTGGCATGGGCAAAGGAGAATGCGGTGGCCAGCGGCCTGGCTGACCGGCCCATTCACTGGATTGTGGACGACTGCGCCAAGTTTATTCAGCGGGAAATCCGCCGCGGCCGCCGGTATGACGGCATTATTATGGACCCTCCCAGCTACGGCAGAGGGCCCAGCGGCGAGGTCTGGAAGATGGAGACCAGTTTCTATCCGTTTTTGGAGGAAACCGTTAAGATTCTTTCCGACAATCCCTTGTTTGTGATTATCAATTCCTATACCACCGGCCTCAGCCCCTCTACCGTGGGCTATGCTGCCGATATGGTATTTGGAGCAAAATTCGGCGGACATACTGAGGTGGGAGAACTGGGACTTCCCGTAGAATCCACAGGTAAAATGCTGCCTTGCGGCTCCACCGGTCGGTGGACGCCCTGAACATGGAGGATCGGTCTGTGAAAACAGCAATTTCTGCAGAGCATTTGGCATACACATATCCGGGCGTGGATGACACGCCCGGCGTTGCCGTATTTGAGGACCTGAATCTATCTGTGGAGGAAGGCAGTTTTGTAGCAATTCTTGGGGGAAACGGCTGCGGAAAATCCACTCTGGCCAAACATTTTAACGCCATTTTACTGCCTTGCGGCGGAAAGGTATATGTCCGGGGTTTGGATACCTCTCTGGAAGAAAACATCATTCCCATTCGCCGCAGTACCGGCATGGTTTTCCAGAATCCGGACAACCAGATTGTTGCTAATGTGGTGGAGGAGGATGTGGCCTTTGGTCCGGAAAATCTAGGCATTTCCAGCCCGGAAATCCGCAGAAGGGTGGATAACGCCCTGAAACAGGTTGGTATGTACGAATACCGGGAGCATGCTCCCCATCTTTTGTCCGGCGGTCAGAAGCAGCGCATTGCCATTGCCGGTATTATCGCCATGGAGCCCAGGTGCATCGTTTTGGACGAGCCTACGGCCATGCTGGACCCCCAGGGACGGTCTGAGGTGATGCAGACGATTCTTCGGCTGAACCGGGAAAAGGGGATTACCGTGATTCTCATTACCCACCACATGGAAGAGGCTGCCAAGGCAGACCGGGTGGTGGTTATGCACGAGGGCAGTATTGTGCTGGACGGCGCACCGGAATCGGTGTTTTCTCAGGTTGAACTTTTGCACAGCGTGGGTCTTGCAGCCCCGGATACGGTAGAGCTGTGTCATGCACTCAACAGCGCTGGCTTTGCGCTGCCCCTGAATCAGCTTGAGCCGGAAGCATGCGCTCAGTTACTTTTCGATACCCTTAAGGGTTAATTTAGGAGGATTTCATTTTGCAGCCTTTGTTAGCGGTAAACAACATCACACATACCTACAGCGAAGGAACGCCTTTTGAGCATATAGCGCTGCAGGAGGTGTCTTTTACCCTTCACAGGGGTGAATTTTTGGGTGTGATCGGTCATACCGGCTCCGGTAAATCCACATTGATGCAGCATTTAAATGCCCTGCTGAAACCGGATTCCGGAGAAATTTTGCTGGATGGAAAGAGCATTTGGGCAGATAAGGCAACCACCCGTCAGACCCGTTTTCGGGTGGGTCTGGTTTTCCAGTACCCGGAGTATCAGCTGTTTGAAGAAACGGTCTATCAGGATATTGCCTACGGACCCCGGAATATGGGGCTTCCCAAGGGGGAGATTGACCGTCGTGTCCGGGAATCTGCCCGTATTGTGGGCATTCCCGAGGATTTATTGACAGTATCGCCCTTTGACCTCTCCGGCGGACAGAAGCGTCGGGTTGCCATTGCCGGCATCATTGCCATGGAGCCGGAGCTGTTGATTCTGGACGAGCCCACAGCCGGCTTGGACCCCGCCGGCCGGGAGGAGATTCTTGCCAAAATTGAGGCGTATCGAAAAGAAAAGAATGCGGCTGTGATGATGGTCAGCCATTCTATGAGCGATGTGGCAAGACTTTCAGACCGGATTTTGGTAATGCAGGACGGAAAGGTCGCTATGGATGGCGCGCCCGGTGAAATTTTTGCCCACGCCGAACAGCTGAAGGAAATGGGACTGGACATTCCGGATATTACCCGGGTATTTTTAAAGCTCCAGGAGCTTGGTTTGCCCGTCTCGCCGGTTTATACACTTGAGCAGGCGGTTGCCGCTCTTCAGGCAGTGAAGGGAGGTAATGACCATGCTTAAAGATATTACCCTGGGTCAGTATTTCCCGGGAAAATCTCTCATTCATCGGCTGGACCCCCGGTGCAAGCTGATTTTTCTGGTGCTGTTTATTGTCGCTATTTTTTTGGCGGTGAACTGGGTATCCTACGGATTGATGCTGCTGCTCCTTGCAGGCAGCATCTGGGTGTCCGGGGTGCCGGTTCGTGCTTTTGTCAAGGGCATGAAACCGCTGCTGTTTATTCTCATTTTTACCGCCGGACTGAATCTGTTTTTCACCCAGGGTGAGAAGCTGCTGGTAGATGTATGGGTGATTCAGATTTACGCAGAGGGCATCCTTCGGGCTGTCTTTATGCTCTTAAGAATTTTGATGCTGGTAATGGCGACCTTCCTGCTGACCTATACCACATCTCCCATTGCGCTCACCGACGGACTGGAGGGACTTCTGTCTCCTTTGAAGGTTATCAAAGTGCCGGTTCATGAGCTATCCATGATGATGTGCATTGCGCTGCGGTTTATTCCCACGCTCATTGAAGAAACGGACAAAATCATGTCCGCCCAAAAGGCAAGGGGCGCGGATTTTGAGACCGGCTCACTGATGCGCAGAGTGAAGGCCTTGGTGCCCATTTTGGTGCCGCTGTTTATCAGCGCTTTCCGGCGGGCTGACGAGCTGGCAACGGCCATGGAATGCCGGTGCTACCAGGGTGGAGACGGCCGCTCCAAGATGAAACTGCTGCGCTTTGCCAGACGAGATTTCTATGCCTTCTTAACAGGCGCGGCTATGATTGCGGCGGTTTGCGTTCTGCGCAGATTCGGACTGTGAGGTGGGATATGCGTAATATATGTCTGTTTTTATCCTACCTTGGAAGTGCATACCACGGCTGGCAGATTCAAAAGGATTTGCCTACGGTTCAGCAAACTCTGGAGGATGCCATTGCCATGGTAACCGGAAATATGTCCCACGTTACCGGCTGCGGCAGAACCGATGCCGGTGTTCACGCCAAGTGCTACGTTGCCAATTTCCGCACGGAATCCACCATTCCGGTGGAACGGTTGCCTTATGCGCTGAATACCCATCTGCCCCAGGATATTGTGGTTACAAAGGCGTTTGAGGTTCATGATGATTTCAATGCCATCGGCTCCTGCGCCAAGAAAGAATACACCTATCTCATCTACAATTCCCGGGTAAAAGACCCGTTCTTTGTCAACCGTGCGTGGTTCTATCCCAAGCATTTGGATGAAACCGTTATGCAGGCGGCAGCGGATCAATTTGTTGGTACTCACGATTTTGCCGCGGTCAGAAGTGTGGGCACGGATGTCAAATCCACAGTCCGCACAGTATATGATTATAAGGTAGAACGAAGCGGCGATTTGATTGCCCTTCGGGTCAGCGCCAACGGCTTTTTGTACAACATGGCCCGGGCGATGGCCGGTACTGTTGTGTATGCCGCAGAGGGAAAAATCCGTCCCGAGGAAATCGGACAGATTCTTCGCAGCGGCAACCGCACCGCAGCTGGTCCTACCGTACCCCCCGGCGGACTTTATATGACCCATCTTTGGTATGACGATGGGGTAGAACAGTTTGAATGTGTGCCGGAGCGACCTGTTTTTTAGTATTGTTCCATGATTGGAGAGATTTTCTATGCAACCGAAACTATGCACAAAGTGTAAGAAGAATATTGCCGTTGTTTTCATCACCAAAATTGAAAACGGCGTTACCATGAATGAAGGCTACTGCTTAAAGTGCGCCCGTTCTTTGGGGATTCCCCAAATTGAGCAGGCGGTAAAGCAGATGGGCTTTTCTGAGGACGATCTGGAAAGCCTCACAGACGAAATGAGCAGTATGTTCGGTCAGATTCATAACGGAGATGCGGATGAAGATGATATGGACAGCCAGACGGCCACATTTCCCATGATTAACCAGCTTTTCAGCGGTGCCAATCTGCCGCAGAAGTCCGGATCTGAAAAAGCTTCGGAGGAAGAATCTACGGAAAAGACCGGCAAAAAGAAGACCAAAAAGCATAAATTCTTAGACAGCTACTGCATGAATCTCACCGGCAGAGCCAGAGAAGGGAAGCTGGATCAGGTCATCGGTCGGGATACGGAAACGGAGCGGGTGATTCAGATTCTGAACCGCCGCCAGAAAAACAATCCCTGCCTCATCGGTGAGCCCGGTGTTGGTAAAACCGCCATTGCCGAGGGACTTGCCCAGCGGATCGCCGCAGGGGATGTGCCCTACAAGCTTCGGGATAAAGAGGTATTTCTGCTGGACCTGACGGCGTTGGTGGCAGGAACTCAGTTCCGGGGTCAGTTTGAAAGCCGTATGAAGAGCCTGATCGGAGAAGTGCGGGAGTGCGGCAACATCATTTTGGTGATCGACGAGGTGCATAATCTGGTCAGCGCCGGTGATGCCGAAGGTTCTATGAATGCCGCCAATATTCTCAAGCCCGCCCTTTCCCGGGGCGAAATTCAGGTGATTGGCGCCACGACCTTTAACGAATACCGCAAGTATATCGAGAAAGATGCCGCGCTGGAGCGCCGTTTTCAGCCTGTTTCCGTGGCAGAACCTACCATTGAGGAAGCTGCCAAGATTATGCAGGGAATTGCCAAGAGTTATGCCGATTTCCACGGGGTTTCCATATCTGCGGAAATTGCCCGTCAGTGCGTTGTCCTCTCCGAACGGTATATTACCGACCGATTCCTGCCGGATAAGGCCATCGACCTGCTGGATGAAGCCTGCTCCGATGTGAATCTTCAGTGTAAGGAGATTTCCCGCCTGGCAGAGCTGAAAAAGGAGCGGGATGACTACGAGCTGGAGCTTCGCCTGCTGACGGAGGATACGGAAAACGAGCATTACGAGCGCCTTGCCCATATCCGCAGCAAGCTGTGTCAGATTGCCGGGGAAATTGAGGCGCTGGAGCAGGTGCCGCCACCTGCGGTTACCATTGAGAATCTTGCCCGGATTATTGAGCTTTGGACCAAGATTCCCGCATCGAAAATCAAGGCCCAGGAGTATGAGCAGCTGACCGGCCTTGCCGACCGGCTGAAGGAGCATATTGTGGGTCAGGACGAGGCGGTGGAGGCGGTTTCCAGTGCCATTCGCCGCCACCGTGTGGGCATCAGCCCCAAAAAGCGGCCGGTTTCTTTCATTTTTGTTGGTCCTACCGGTGTGGGTAAGACGGAGCTTGTGAAGTGTCTGGCAAATGATTTGTTCGACAGTGTGGACAGCCTGATTCGTCTGGATATGTCCGAGTATATGGAAAAGCATACGGTATCCAAGCTGATTGGCTCACCTCCCGGATATATCGGCTATGACGAGGCCGGTCAGCTTACGGAGAAAATCCGCCGCAAGCCTTATAGCGTGGTGCTGTTTGACGAAATTGAAAAGGCCCATCCGGATGTGTTGAATATCCTTTTGCAGGTATTGGATGACGGACGGATTACCGATGCCCAGGGCAGAGTGGTTAACTTTGAAAATACTGTGATCGTGATGACATCCAACGCCGGCTCTGAAGGTAGAGTAGGCGCTATGGGCTTTGGCAGAACCGATACGGATATTGTAAAGGAAAAAACCATGAAGGCCCTGCGGGAGTTCCTTCGTCCGGAGTTTTTAAATCGGGTGGATGATATCATTACCTTCCGCCATTTAACCGAGGAGGACTTCCTTGGCATTGCGGACATTATGCTCTCTGAGCTGAAGACTGCGCTGGCAGAGAGAGGGCTTTCCGTCATTTGGGAGGAAGAAGTTCGGAATTTGCTGGTAAAGAAGGCATTTAGCCAGACTTACGGCGCCAGAAATCTTCGCAGAACCATTCAGCGGGAGCTGGAAGATCCCATCTCCGAACGGATCATTGAATCCTTCCAAAGTCCCATTTCCAAAGTTTTCGCTGCTGTTGAAAATGAGCAGATCGTCGTAACCGCTCAATAAAATTCCGGGAGGGTGTCCTCCCGGAATTTTTTACAAATCCATGGTCTGTGTTACCTTGTCGCCCAATTTCCAGGCCGCATCCTCAACCTTGATGGCTGCCTTATTGGCAAGCTTGCGCACCGCGCTTTGCTTGGGAAGCATCATCACGGCAACTGCGCCGGCAGCGGCACCCAATCCCATGGTAATGGCTAGTCCTGTTAGTTTCATTTCATTCCCTCCCTTCAGCTTTAGTATGCCCGACAGGAGGGAAAACAAAGATGGAAAGGTTTTTCGATTTTTCGGTTGTTTTTTGTCATGGTAATATGTTATACTGAATAAAAAGGAGGGGATACTATGGCCATTGAAAAACTCCATGAAAGAATCCGTGCTCTGAAAAATCCTGCTATGGTGGATTTTGGCATTCAAATGACATCCATTCCGCAACATATTATGGATGAGGAAAAGGATACTTTGGCGTCTTATACCCGTTTTTGCCGGGAATTGTTGGATGGACTTAAGGAAGCCGTTCCTGCAGTGCGGTTTTCTTTTGATCTGTTTGCTCTTTTGGGTGACGACGGACTTGCGCGATTGTCGGGGCTGCTGAAATATGCAGCGGATCTTGGCTACTATGTGGCTCTGGAGGGCCCGCAGATTCTTTCTCCCTGGGGCGCGGACCGGGCGGCTGAGGCCATTTTCGGCGGAAGTTGCTATCCTTGTGACGCCCTGATTATCAGCCCTTATATCGGCAGCGATGCCATCAAGCCTTTCTTGCCTTATGTAAGGGAAGAGAAGAAGGATGTGTTCTTAATTGTGCGCTCTCCCAATAAGAGCGCGCTGGAGCTTCAGGACCTGTATACCGGCTCCCGGTTGGTTCATATGTCCACAGCGGAAATTGTGAACCGGATGGGGGAGGGGCTGTATGAAAAATGCGGCTATTCCCGGATTGGCGCCGTAGTCAGCGCCGGCGCACCTGCAACTCTGAAGAATTTGCGCAGCGGCTGCAACCGTATGTTCTTGTTGGTGGACGGATTGGACTATCCCAGCGGCAACTTCAAGAATTCCAGCCTTGCATTTGATCAGTTTGGCTACGGAGCAGTGTTATGCGCCGGACCTTCTGTAACGGCGGCATGGCAGGAAACGGAATCCGATGGTGTGGATTTCGTAGAACGTGCTGTAAAGGCTGCGGAGAACATCAAGAAAAATATCAGCCGCTATATTACGATTTTGTAAGGTTTCTATGTAACTCAGGCAGATGCCTGAGTGGTTAGCCGATCATCATGTTCCGGCCTGCGTTTTTGCCGTCGCCGATGATGCCGTCACCGTCGGTTGCCGCACCGGAAGTATCGCTGGGCATCGTGGTGGCAGGCGCGGTGGTGGGTGCAGTCGTAGGTGCTGTTGTGGGCGCTGTGGTAGGTGCGGTAGTGGGTGCAGTGGTTGCCTGAGAGCTGGGATTGCTGGTTTCATCCTGGCTCATGGATCTGCAGCCTGCCAGCACACACACCGTAAGGACAAGCACCAGCATCAAAGTAGCAATTTTTTTCATAGTAATTCCTCCTGTTATTTGGGGTTACAGCACTAGTATTTCCGAAGATACGATATTTACCACGAAATTTTGTGGAATTGGGGTTGCTATTTTTTGAGAATCCGTATATAATTACGAAGATGAACAATACATAAAGGAGAGTTTTTTAAAATGAAGAAGCTCGCTGTTAAGAAAAATGTGGAATGTATGGCATGTTTGGAATGCGTGCGTGCCTGCTCCGAGGCTTTTTATAAGGAATTTCACCCGGATTATTCCGCAATTCAGATTGTTGCAAAGGGTGCCGGCGCAAAACCCAATGTCTGTATTCAGTGCGGCAAGTGCATGAAGGCATGTGAGCACGATGCCATTACCCAGAATCCCAAGACCGGCGTTTACATGATTAACAAGAAGAATTGTGTGGGCTGCGGCAAGTGCGTTGAGGTTTGCCCCATGAAGGTTATGGTACATAAGAGCGAAAACCCCGTTTCCAAGTGCATCGCCTGCGGTATCTGCGTAAAGGCATGCCCCATGGAGATTCTGGAAATCGTTGAAAAGTAAGTATATGGTAAATCCCGGGCATTTTGCCCGGGATTTTTTCATTTTCGGGAGAAAAATTCGCCGTCATAATTGCATAATTGGATTGGGTATGATATACTGTAACCAATCATACACCCGGAGGCGTTTATGACTGAATTAACGGCTTTACAACAGAAGTTTCGGGAAAATTATCCTCTGGAAATTCTGAAATTCAACGAACCCATGGCAAACCACACTTCCTTCCGCATTGGCGGCGGAGCAGAGCTGATGGCGTTTCCCAGAAATGCCCGGGTACTTTCCCAAATGGTAAAACAGTCCGTTTTATGGGACTGCAAAATACATATATTGGGTGCTGGTACGAATGTTTTAGCACCGGATGAAGGGATTTCCGGTGTGGTAATCTGCTTGAAGGATGCCTTGGTAGGCAAAACACAGCTGGAAGACGGTAGAATCCGGATTTTTGCCGGTGAGACCATGACCAAGGCGGCGGTCTTTGCCGCGAATCTGGGACTTTCCGGCATGGAATTTGCCCATGGAATCCCCGGAACGGTGGGCGGCGGCGTATACATGAATGCCGGTGCCTACGGCGGAGAAATCGCTCACATTTGTGAGAGTGTGGATGTTATGAATAACCGGGGCGAGGTCCGCACCTTATCCGCTGAGGAAATGGAATTTTCCTACCGCCATAGTGTTCTGGAGGAATCCGGAGAGATTGTGATTTCTGCAGTTTTCCGGTTGACAGCGGCAAATCCCCAGACTATCCGAGACAGAATGAAAGAACTGATGGCAAAGCGGTCGGCATCTCAGCCCCTGGATTTGCCATCTGCCGGCTCGGCGTTCAAGCGGCCGGCGGGCAATTATGCTGCCGCGCTGATTGACCAGGCGGGGCTGAAAGGCTACCAAATCGGCAATGCCGCCATTTCCACCAAGCATGCCGGTTTTGCTGTGAATTTAGGCGGCGCTACGGCAGAGGATGTAAAAGCTTTGCTCACATCCGTATCCGATCAAGTTTATGAACTTTCCGGCATTCGGCTGGAACCGGAGGTTCGAATCTGGTAATCAGAAAGGAGGGCGTAATATGGCAGTTTCCTTTTCTGCCGGTGCGAAGGCAGAAATTTGTCGCGCGTTTCCCCAAAAAGGCTGCTGCGCCCTGGCGCAGGCTTTCGGCATTTTGTTGTTCTGCAACAGCTTTACCGCAGATGGAATCCGGATTATCACCGAGAGTCGGGAATTTGCCCAGAGCCTTCCCAAGCTGTTTAAGAAAGCCTTTTCTGTTACCTTTGATGTAGAACCGGAGTCTGATACTGCCGGAAAACTTGTGTTTCAGATTACGGATACAGACAAATTGGACCGGATTATGAATGCCTACGGCTTCAGCCGCAGGGATACCTTTGCGCTGCATGTGAATCTGCCGGTCGTGGAGCAGGAATGCTGCCGTGCCGCTTTTCTGCGAGGGGCTTTTCTGGCAGGGGGGTCGGTTACAGATCCGGCAAAGGGCTATCACATTGAGCTTGCTACCACCCACGCCAGCGTATCCCGGGAAACCGATGCGCTGATGGAGGAGGTATTGCCTTTTTATCCGAAGCTGGCGGTCCGTGGGGGCAGCCATGTCCTTTACCTGAAGCAAAGTGAGCAGATTTCCGATTTGCTGACCTTCCTGGGTGCGCCCGTGTCTGCCATGGGAATCATGGAAGCCAGATTGGAAAAAGAGCTGAACAACAAGGTAAACCGCCGCTGCAACTGCGACGATGCCAACACCTCCAAGGTGGTAGAGGCAGCCCAGGAGCAGCTGGCTGCAATCCGAATTTTACGGGAACGGGGTGTGCTGGAGCACCTGCCGAAAAAGCTTGCCCAGGCTGCCGAGGCCCGGGAGAAAAATCCGGAAAGCTCGTTAACAGAGCTGGCCGGGCTTATGGAACCGCCTATTTCCAAGCCCGCCATGAATCACCGGCTGAAAAAGCTGGTAGAACTGTCCAAGGAGGCAAGTATATGAGCTTTGTACATCTTCATGTTCATACGGAATACAGCCTTCTGGACGGCGCTTGCCGCATTGGTGGCATGATGGACCGGGTGAAGGAGCTGGGCCAGAGCGCCATCGCCATCACCGACCACGGCGTTATGTACGGCTGTATCGATTTTTACAAGGCAGCAAAGGCTGCCGGTGTGAAACCTATTATCGGCTGTGAGGTCTATGTGACCCGCCGCAGCATTCAGGACCGGGTGCACGGCATTGACAATGACCCCTATCATCTGGTTCTTCTGTGTGAAAATCGGAAGGGCTACGAAAACCTGTGCCTTCTGGTTTCCGATGCCTTTATTCACGGCTTTTACGGCAAACCCCGGGTGGACCTTGATATGCTTCAAAAGCATCATGAGGGTCTGATTGCGCTGTCTGCCTGCCTGGCTGGTGCCATTCCCCAGCATTTGATGGAGAATGACTATGAGGCCGCCAAGGCATATGCGCTGAAGTTATCTCAGATTTTTGGACCGGACCGGTTCTATCTGGAACTGCAGGATCACGGTATTGAGGAGCAAACCGCAGTTAACCAGGGCACTATGCGAATCGCCCGGGAGACGGGCCTGCCCCTTGTGGTTACCAACGATGCCCACTATCTGCGCAGAGAGGATGCCAAAATGCAGGATGTTCTGCTGTGTATCCAGACCGGAAAGACGGTGGACGACCAGAACCGGATGAAATTCCAGACCGAGGAATTCTACCTGAAGAGCGAGGAAGAACTCCGCCAGCTGTTCCCCAACTGCGATGAGGCATTTGAGAACACGGTCAAAATTGCCGATATGTGCAATGTGGAATTCGTGTTCAATCAGTATCATCTGCCCGCGTTCCCCGTACCGGAGGGCTATACCAATGAGGAATACTTCCGCAAGCTTTGCTACGATGGCTTTGCCCAGCGGTATGAGAATCCACCGGATAGCTACAAGGGGCGCCTGGAATATGAAATCGGCGTCATCAGCCGCATGGGCTATGTGAACTACTATCTCATCGTCTGGGATTTTATTCGCTACGCCAAAGAATCGGGCATTCCTGTGGGTCCCGGACGCGGCTCGGGTGCTGCATCCATCGTTGCTTACTGTATGCACATTACAGAAGTGGACCCCATGAAGTATGCGCTGATTTTCGAGCGGTTTTTGAATCCCGAACGGGTCAGCATGCCGGACTTTGATACCGATTTCTGCCAGGAACGGCGGGGTGAGGTCATTGATTATGTCATGGAAAAGTACGGCAAGGACCATGTTGCCCAGATCGCCACCTTCGGTACGATGGCTGCCCGGGGTGCGATTCGAGATGTGGGCCGCGCGCTGAACTTTACCTATGCAGAAACGGATGTGGTTGCAAAATTAGTACCCACAATGCCGCTGCATATTACTTTGAAGGAAGCTCTGGAAATCAGCCCTAGGCTGAAGGAAATGTACGACGGTGATGAGCGGGTAAAGCTGCTCATTGATACCGCCATGAGCCTTGAGGGTATGCCCAGAAATACCTCTACCCATGCTGCTGGTGTGGTGATTACCGCTGAGCCGGTATGCAGCTATGTGCCCCTTTCCCGCAACGACGATACCATTGTCACCCAATATACCATGACCACCATCGAGGAGCTGGGTCTTCTGAAGATGGACTTTCTTGGCCTTCGGAACCTGACGGTCATTAAGGATGCGGAAAATCAAATCCGTCAGTTTGACCCGGATTTCTCCATGGACAGTATTCCCGACGACGATGCGGATACCTTCCGTATGGTTGCCGAGGGTAAGACCCAGGGCGTTTTTCAGCTGGAATCCGCCGGCATGACCGGTGTGTGCGTGGGTATGAAATCCTCGTCCATTGAAGATTTTACCGCTGTGGTGGCACTGTACCGACCCGGCCCCATGGATTCCATTCCCAGATTCATTTCCAACAAGCTAAATCCCAAAAACGTTACCTATAAAACGCCGCTGTTAGAGCCGATTTTGAAGGTTACCTACGGCTGTATCGTCTATCAGGAGCAGGTTATTGAAATCTTCCGCTCCCTCGGCGGCTATACCATGGGACAGGCAGACAACATTCGCCGGGCAATCTCCAAAAAGAAGATGAAGGTGATTGAGGCGGAGCGGAAGGTGTTCGTCTACGGTGACAGGGAGCAGGGGATTACCGGCTGTATCGGTCACGGCGTGCCGGAATCCGTCGCCCAGTCCATTTACGATGAAATCGTAGACTTTGCCAACTATGCCTTTAACAAGGCCCACGCAGTCTGCTACGCCGTGGTTGCCTACCAGACCGCATACTTAAAGTGCCACTATCCCAAGCAGTACATGGCGGCGCTGATGACCTCCGTGCTGGATTCCGCTGCCAAGATTTCCGGCTACATCGCAGAGTGCAAGGAACTGGGCATTCCGGTTCTGCCCCCGGACATCAATCATTCCAACGATCCGTTTACGGTGGAGGGGGATGCCATCCGGTTCGGTCTGGGCGCTGTGAAAAATGTGGGCCATGGACTGATTCGCAGTCTGGTTGTCAAGCGGCAGGCGGACGGTCCGTTCCGTTCTTTGGAAGATTTTCTTCAGAGAATGGGGGAGGGCGAACTGAATAAACGGGCCGTGGAAAACTTTATCAAGTGCGGTTCTATGGATTGCTTCGGTCATACGCGAAACGCCCTGCTGGCGGTGTATGAAAGCATGATGGACAGTGTTTCTGCCAGCCGCAAGCAGAATCTGGACGGACAGATTGGGCTGTTCTCTTTGCTTGCCGAGGAGGATAAGGCTGCCTCTATTCCTGTTCCCAATCTTCCGGAAATGAGCCGGGCGGAGATTATGTCCTTTGAAAAGGAGACAACGGGCATCTATCTTTCCGGTCACCCCATGGACGATTACCGCCAGTACCTGAAGGGCACTCATGTGGTTCCCATTGCTCAGCTGATGGGAGAGGATTGCCCCTACAAGGATGATTCCATCGTCAGCGTGGCAGGCATCATTCAGTCCATGAAAATGAAAACCACCCGCAACAATTCCATGATGGCTTATGTTACCGTGGAAGATGATACGGCATCCATTGAAATGCTGGCGTTTTCCAGTGTTCTGAGCCAAGCCGGGGGATATTTGAAGGAGAACAGTCCGGTGGTGATTACCGGCCGACTTTCCATCCGGGATGAAAAAGACCCCCAGATTGTGATCAACCGGGCCCGTCCCATCTCCGACTATGCTGACCGGATTGTTGAGGAGGCAGTACCTGCCCCTGCTCAGCTTCAGGGGACAACGCTGTATCTTCAGCTTGCGGGAGAAGACGATCCCCGTTATCAAAAGGTTCGTGCGATTGTAAACATGTTCCCCGGGGACAAAAAGGTTGTGGTTTTCTTTGCCGATACCAGAACACGGCGGGGCACTCAGGCGGATTTTGCGCCGGAAATGCTTCAGGAACTGAAAAATATTCTGGGAGATAGCAATGTGGTGCTGAAATAGCTTTGCTTTTGGGGAAAGCTGTGTTATAATAAACGATTGAAGGAGGGATTGCTGTGATTCGTAAGATTTTGTTTGGAATGCTGTTTGTTGCAGCAATCCTAATGCTTAGCGGCTGCAATATGACTACGGTAGACCAGATGTACTGTCTGCCGGAACGGTCCGAGGAGCATACCAATCTGCAGACCTTGATGAACGGTGCAATGTCCGGTCTTTCCTACAGCGCGCCGGTGTCCGGACAAAACCGGCAAACGGTGCAGATGGCGGACCTCAATGGCGACGGGGAGGACGAATATATTCTCTTTGCCAAGGGTACTTCTGAAAATCCGCTGTATATCTTCATTTTTGTCAGAGATGGGGAGGAATACCGGTTGCTGGATACCATTCAAAGCAGCGGCTCGGTCTTTGACCAAGTAGAGTATGTGCCTATTGACAACCGAAAAGGCTGCGAACTGGTTATCGGTCACCAGGTAAGTGATCAAGTGCTGCGCAGTGTATCCGTATATACCATGACGGGCGGCCGCATGGAGCTGCTGATGTCCTCCGGTTACAGCAAATTCCTGTGCACAGATTTCAATCAGAACGGAACAAGCGAGCTCTTCATTCTTCGCCCCGGTGAAGAGGATGGGCAGCACGGCATTGCGGAGCTTTACACCCTCCAAAACGGCACGGCAGAGCGGTATACGGAAGCCGTATTGTCCCGCCCCGTGGATAAAATCAAGCGGATTATGACCGGCAAACTGGACGATGGCATTTCTGCAGTATATGTTGCCAGCGATGTGGACGGCAACGCCCTGATCACCGATGTGTATGCGGTGGTGGACGGACAGTTTGTGAATGTTTCCGTGTCCACGGAATCCGGCACCAGCGTGCAAACTTTGCGAAATTACTACCTATATGCAGACGACATTGACAACGACGGCGTTTTGGAGCTGCCCAGTCTGGTAAACAACAACCCCGGAGCAGCAGATTCGGCAGGAACAAATCACCATGTGATTCGCTGGTATGCTCTGCAGTCCAACGGCAGAACCGTCAACAAGAAATATACCTACCATAATTTTGCCGGTGGCTGGTATCTGGAACTCAGCAGTGAAATCGCCGAGGGAATGTCCGTTCAGCAGCTGGGAAATACCTACGATTTTTATCTGTGGGATTCCGAGGGCAAAGAATCTGTTAAGATTATGTCTGTGATTGTCCTGACCGGACAAAAACGGGAAGAACAGGCCCTTACGGACAACCGTTTTATTGTCTACCGGGGTGAAGCGACCATCTACGCAGCAAAGCTGGAGGTTGCATCGGCAGCCTACGGCATCGATCGAGATAATTTAATCCGGGATTTTAACCTGATTACCCAGGATTGGGATATGGGAGAAACATAAGAGGTGAGCGTATGAAAAAAGTGCTGATTTTGGAAGACGAAGTAAATATCCGCAGCTTTGTAGTTATTAACCTGAAGCGCGCAGGCTATGAGGTCGTAGAGGCCGGCACCGGTATGGAGGCCCTGGAAAAGCTCCAGGAGAATCCGGATATCGGCGTGGCCATTTTGGACATTATGCTTCCGGATATCGACGGCTTTGAAGTCTGCCGCCGGATTCGTGCCGGCAGTATGCCCATCGGTGTCATTATGCTCACCGCCCGCTCCCAGGAGATGGACAAGGTTACGGGTCTGATGACCGGTGCGGACGACTATGTTACCAAGCCTTTCTCTCCTGCTGAGCTGACTGCCCGGATTGATGCCCTGTTCCGCCGTCTGGGTGGGGAGAAGAAGATCGTTTCCGAGCTGATGCAGCAGGGCGATTTTGTGATGAATACCCGCACCCACACCCTGGAAAAGGCTGGTCAGCGCATCCGTCTGACCCAGGTGGAATACGCCATTATGAAGCTGTTTATGCAAAATCCCGGAAAGGCCATTTCCCGGGAGGACATTCTTGCCCATGTCTGGGGCAGAGAATACGAGGGCGAACTGAAGATTGTGGATGTGAACATCCGCCGCCTTCGTTTGAAGATTGAAGAGGATGCCCAGAACCCGGTGTTCATTTCCACGGTTTGGGGCTACGGCTATAAGTGGGGACATTAAAGGAGTAAAATCGGCATGAAGAAAACGGGAGGACTGCGCAGGCGCTGGATTGTAAATACCGTGGGCGTAGTCTGCTCTCTGGGCCTTGTGTGCGTGCTGATTATTACCGCGGTGTTTGCTGCCTACTATTACTCCTCTATGGAGTCGGATCTTATGTACCGCGCCAAGAACTCCACCAATTTCTTTACCGCGTATCTGAATCAGAATTACAAGGAATTCTATCAGTCCTGCATCAACTACGCCAACTCCTTCGAGGCGAAGGACAAGCTGGAGCTGCAGTTTATCAGTCCCCAGGGCGCTGTGGTTGCCACATCCTACGGAAACTGGACCGGTGACCCACCCAACACGCCGGAAATTCAAGATGCCATTCAAGGCCGGAAGATTGTGCCATATACCGGAAAGGACAGCATCACCGGTGAAAAAATCATTGCGGTTTCCAGCCCGATGATTTACAGCAACGGCGAGGTCATCGGTGTGCTCCGGTTTGTTACCTCCACCCGTCTGGTGGACCGACAGATTATGCAAATCGGTTTCTATGCGCTCCTTGCGCTGGGGCTGATTGCGTTGCTTGTGCTTTTGAGCAGCAACTACTATATGCGCTCCATTCTGATTCCCGTGGACGAGATTACGGAAAAAGCCAAGCGGATTGCCGGCGGCAGCTACGGCATCCAGATTCAAAAGATTTACGATGACGAAATCGGCGAACTGGCGGACACCATAAACGAAATGTCCGTCCAAATCAACCAGAATGAAAAAATGCAGAGGGACTTTATTTCCTCTCTTTCCCATGAGCTGAGGACACCCCTAACCTCCATTACCGGCTGGAGCGAAACCCTGCTTTCCTCGGATACCCTGGATCCGGATACCCGCCGGGGAATGCGTATTATCCTCCGGGAGGGCAGAAGACTGACGGAGATGGTTGTGGATCTGCTGGACTTTAACCGGATCCAGGACGACCGGATGACCTTGAACATTGAAAATGCGGATATCCGCAGCGAATTTGAGGATACGGTCTTTATGTACAGCAGCCGTCTTGCCCAGGACAACATCCAGCTGGACTATGAGGAAAGTGAAGAAGACATTCCGGAGATTCCCTGCGATCCGGAGCGGATGCGGCAGGTTTTCTTAAATATTCTCAACAATGCTGCCAAGCATGGCGGCGACGGTAAGCGCATTACCGCCTCTATGGATATGGAGGACGGCTATGTGGTTGTTAAGATTCGGGACTTCGGCCCGGGCATCCCTGAGGACGAGCTTCCGTTGGTGAAGAAAAAATTCTATAAGGGCAGCTCCAAGGCCAGAGGAACCGGCATCGGTCTTGCCATTTGCGACGAGATTGTTGCCATGCACAATGGTACTCTGACTCTGGAAAATGCGCCCGGCGGCGGCACATTGGTTACCATCCGGCTGCCTGCCACGCAATAAAGGAAGGTACACATATGAGTAAAAAAGATACTGTAGCCTGCTGCGAAAAGTTTAAGAGCTCCATAGGCGGTCAGGCGCTGATTGAGGGCATTATGATGCGGGGTCCTGATAAGGACGCCGTTGTTGTCCGTTCCGGTGATGAGCTGAAGATTGAGGTTACGCCCCGGAAGGTTCGCGTCAAACATTCTCCTGCCAAATGGCCGCTGATTCGTGGTGTGGTAAATTTCTTTGATTCCCAGGTTGTGGGTGTCAAGGCGCTGATGAAGAGCGCTGATTTGTCTCCCGAGGAGACGGTGGAGGAGGAACCCTCCAAGGTCGATCAGTGGCTGATGGATAAGCTGGGAAGCGACGGATTCCAAAAGGTTGTGGTTGGCTTGGGCGTTTTTATGGGTCTTGGCTTGTCCGTTCTGCTGTTTTTCCTGCTGCCTATGATCATCAGCGGCTTCTTTGACCAGTGGATTCACAGCACGCTGCTGCTGAATCTCATTGAGGGTTTGATTCGTCTGGGAATCTTTATGCTGTATATGCTCCTGGTTTCCAAAATGAAGGAAATGAAGCGGGTATTTGCCTATCACGGCGCAGAGCATAAAACCATCCGCTGCTATGAGGCAGGTCTGCCGCTGACAGTGGAAAATGTCCGTTTGCAGACCCGGCTGCATCCCCGGTGCGGCACCAGCTTTTTGTTGGTTGTCATGGTGATTTCCATTCTGGTATTCTCCATAGCTTCCTCTGCGCTCCTGACAGTATTTCCGGCTCTTGCGGCTATGCGGGGCGGTGTTCTGTTCCGACTGATTATGATTCTTTATAAGCTGATTCTGCTGCCGCTGGTGGTTTCCATTACTTACGAAATCAACCGCTGGGCCGGCAGAAATGACAACGCCGTCACCCGCGTGCTCACTGCGCCGGGTATGTGGCTGCAGAACTTTACCACCAACGAGCCCGACAACTCCATGATTGAGGTCGCCATTGCCTCCCTGCAGGCGGTTCTTCCCGAGGAAGAGGGGGCAGACCGTTGGTAAAGACCTATTCCCAGCTTTATTTGGATGTCCGCAGACAGCTGATGGCTTCGGAGGACGCCCAATCCGCCGGGTTTATCACCCGCCAGCTTTTGTGTCACATTTCTGGCAAAACACCGGAACAGCTGGTGGCAGACCGGGATTTATATGCCTCCGAGGAAATCGGGGAGCGGCTGGAGGCAGCCGCGCAGCGGTATCTCAAAGGTGAGCCCCTTGCGTATCTACTGGGTGAGTGGGAGTTCTACGGCTTGCCGCTGTATGTGGACAAGAATGTGCTGATTCCCCGGGACGATACCTGCGCTGTGGTATCTCTGGCAATCAATCGTGCGCTGTTTTTAGGGAAAGACCCACGGATTCTGGATTTGTGCACCGGCTCGGGCTGTATCGGTCTGGCAATTGCCAGCCGGGTCAAGGACGCAAGAGTGACCCTGGCGGATATTTCCCGGGAGGCTTTGGCGGTTGCGAAGAAGAATATCGGATTCAATCACATGACGGGAAGGGTTTCTTCCATCCAGGCCGATGCCCTGAAGCCGCCGGCAGCCTTTCTGGGGAAGTTTGACATGATTGTGTCCAATCCCCCTTATATCACAACGGAGGAAATGCAGGCGCTTCCCGTCAGCGTCAGCGAATATGAACCCCATTTGGCACTTCACGGCGGTGAGGACGGACTGATTTTCTACCGCTCTATCGCGCAAAACTACGCCCAGGCGCTGAAGCCCGGCGGCTATCTGTGCCTGGAATTCGGCATGGGGCAGGGTGACGCGGTTTGCGCCATTCTGGAGGAAAACAAGTATACCATTCTGGAGCGTTCCAGAGATTATAACGACAGAGAACGGGCAGTGATTGCCCAATATGGCAGGAAGGAAGATTGACATGGCTACGAAAAAGACAGCTTATGAAGCCCCCACCCCCGCATCGGACAAGAAAAAAGCGCTGCAGACTGCTCTGGCACAAATTGAGAAAAATTTCGGCAAGGGCACGGTTATGCGCCTGGGCGACCGTCCGGAGATGAATGTGGACGCCATTCCCACCGGTTCTTTGGCATTGGATGCTGCTCTGGGTATCGGCGGCGTTCCCAAGGGACGGATTATTGAAATTTACGGACCGGAATCTTCCGGTAAGACCACGCTGGCGCTGCACATTCTGGCAGAGGCTCAGAAGATGGGCGGCGAGGTTGCCTTTGTGGACGCGGAGCATGCCCTGGACCCTGTTTATGCCGCTGCTTTGGGCGTGGATACCGATAATATGCTGGTTTCCCAGCCGGATACCGGTGAGCAGGCTCTGGAAATTACCGATGCGCTGGTTCGCTCCGGTGCTGTGGATGCGGTGGTTGTGGACTCTGTTGCGGCTCTCGTTCCCAAGCAGGAAATTGAGGGCGAAATGGGTGATACCTTTGTTGGCCTGCAGGCAAGACTCATGAGCCAGGCGCTTCGTAAGCTGGCAGGTACCATTGCCAAGACCAACTGCGTGGTGATTTTTATCAATCAGCTTCGTATGAAGATTGGCGTCATGTACGGCAATCCCGAAACCACCACCGGCGGTAATGCGCTGAAGTTTTATTCCTCCGTCCGCTTGGATGTCCGCCGCACGGAGTCCATCAAGGATGGCGGCAATGTCATTGGCAACAAGACCCGGGTTAAGGTGGTTAAGAACAAGGTTGCTCCTCCTTTCCGTGAGGCATATTTTGATATTATGTACGGACAGGGTATCAGCAAGTGGGGCGAGCTGGTGGATCTGGCTGTGGAGATGGACATTGTTCAGAAGTCCGGCAGCTGGTTCTCCATGGGTGACGAGCGGATCGGCCAGGGCAAGGACAGCGTGAAGGCTTTCTTACAGGCAAATCCCGAGATTGCCGAGGATGTAGAAGCCAAGGTTCGCCAGAACCTGCTGAAGAACGGCCCCGGTGCGGCTGCTGAGCCTGCCCGCGCAGCATCCCGCCCCGTAGCGGTGGATGCCGACGATTTTGACGATGAAGATTGAGAAGCTTTCCCAGACACCCGACCGGGCAGGCAGATATTCTGTAAAGTTTGACGATGGCAAGGTTTTGCGTCTGTATCGCCAGACCATTGAGGATTTCTGTCTGTACACCGGTATGGAGCTGGACGAAAGTCAGTTCGCCGCGCTGAATAGAGCGGCAGGGGAGATGTCTGCGAAAATGCGGGCGGTTCGGATTGTTTCCGCATCCAGCGTGTCCAAAGGCGATTTGCAGCAGCGGCTCATTCGCAAGGGAGAAGACCCCCAGCAGGCCAAGGCTGCCGTTGACTGGATGAGTGAGCTGGACCTGTTGGATGACCGGAAGACCGCCCAGCAGGTGGTTGCCCGGTGTATTTCCAAGGGCTACGGTCTGGCAAGAGCCAAGCAGGCATTGTATGAAAAGCGGATTCCCAAAGCCTATTGGGAGGAGGCGCTGCAGGATTATCCGGACCAGCTGGATACGATTTGCGATTACCTGCAGACCCATTTGGAAAGCGATGAACCCAAGCAGGTCAAGCGGGTAATCGATGCCCTCCTGCGCCGGGGGCATAGCTACGGAACCATTCGCAGGGCGTTGGGTGAAATCTCCCTAGATTCAGAAGAGTTCCCGGAGGAATAACATGGCAAACATTGGTTTTATTTCCCTTGGCTGCGCGAAAAACCAGGTGGATTGTGAGCGGATGATGTACCGCATCCAGGAAGCCGGACATACCGTGTGCGAGCAGATTGTAGGCTGCGATGTGGTGATTATCAACACCTGCGGTTTTATTGATTCTGCCAAGACCGAGGCAATCGATTTTATCCTGCAGACCGCTGCATTAAAGGCAGAGGGAATGGTAGGCAAAATTTTGGTTACCGGCTGCCTTTCTCAGCGGTATCAGAAGGAAATTCTGGAGGAAATGCCGGAGGTTGACGGCGTTTTGGGTACCGGCAGCTATACCGAAGTGGTCAGTGCTGTGGAATCCTTGCTGGCAGGGGAGGGGGTTTCCCAATTCGGCAGCATTGATACTCCGGAGCAGGAGACCGGCAGAATTTTGACGACTCCCGAACACTATGCCTATCTGAAAATTGCGGAGGGCTGCGACAATCGGTGCAGCTACTGCATCATTCCGTATTTGCGGGGTAAATACCGCAGCCGGCAAATGGACGATATTTTGTATGAAGCCCGGCTGTTGGCTGCCTCCGGGGTTAAGGAACTGATTGTGGTTGCTCAGGATACCAGCCGGTACGGCACGGATTTAACCGGCGGAAAACGGCTGCTGCCGGAGCTGCTTCGTCAGCTGTGCCAAATCAAGGGAATTCATTGGGTTCGGGTCCACTATGTGTATCCCGACGAAATTGACGATGAATTTATCCAGGTTATGGCCAGCGAGCCGAAAATTGTGAAGTATCTGGATTTACCCATTCAGCATTGCAACAGCAAGATTTTGCACCTGATGAACCGTCGTGGCGACGGTCAGTTCCTGCGGGAGCTGTTTGCCAAACTGCGCAGCAAAATTCCCGGTCTGGTGCTGCGAACCAGCGTGATTACCGGTCTGCCCGGTGAGGGTGAAGAAGAATTTGCAGAGCTCTGCGAATTTTTGAAGGAGCAGCGGCTTGAGCGGGTTGGCGCGTTCCCGTTCTCACCAGAGGAGGGTACGCCGGCCTTTGAGATGGAATATCCCGATTTTGAGGTGGCCTTAAAGCGGGCGGAAATGGTGGAAACCATTCAATCCCGGATTATGGACGACTACAGTCAGAGCCTGCTTGGTGTAACCTTGGAAGTTCTGGTAGACGGCTATGATGAAGAGCGGGAGCAATTCTTCGGCCGGACCTTTGCCGATTCTCCGGACATTGACAGCCGGGTGTGGATTGCAACCGAGGAGGCGATTTCCGAGGGAAGCTTCTACCCGGTTACGATTGACGGTCTGGTGGAGGGTGACCTGGCAGGCTATATTGTGGAGGAAGATACATGACACTGGCAAGTAAGATTACATTGATTCGGGTGGCGTTTATCCCGGTATTTATGGCCCTGATGTACATAAGCGGCGGTGAGCCGGGACTTTTCCTGTGGCTGTCTCTGGCGGTATTTATCATCGCCAGCCTGACAGACTATGTAGACGGGCAGATTGCCAGAAAGCGGAATCAAGTTACGGATTTCGGTAAATTTTTGGATCCTCTGGCAGACAAACTACTGGTGATTGCTGCAATGGTCATCTTTTGTGAATGGGGAATGTTTCCCGGCTGGGCACTGATGATTGTGCTTACCCGCGAATTTGCCGTAACCGGTCTTCGACTGGTGGCTGTGGGCAACGGAACGGTGATTGCTGCCGGCCGGAGCGGAAAGATCAAAACCGCCAGTACCATGATCGGACTTTGCGTCTGGATGGCATTCCCTCAATTGGAGGTTCTGGGCTGGATTGTGACAGCGGTGATTGTGGTTACCACCCTCTGGTCCGGCACAGAGTACTTTATCCAGAACTGGAAATGTCTTTGGAAAAACTAAAATGCTTCACCCTCCGTTTTTCGGAGGGTGAAAATTACGAATTGTGGTGAATACTTATGAATATGAAAGAAATCGGTGAAATTCGTCGGCATATCCGGCGGGACCGCAGCAATATGACGGCCATTTACGGCTGCTATGTGAATGAGAAGAAGGAAATCATCTCCAAATTCCGGCAGAGCACCGGTTTGATGTCTGAAAATGAAGGAATCAAATATTTTGGCCTTCTGAAGCGGGCGCTGTCCGGTTCTGTTGGCAAGAACCTTCTGGACATCACCTTTAAGACCTCTCAGGTGGCTGATTCCCAGGAGCATAGACTCCTGATGAAACTCCGGGAAAGCCGACTTGGGGACGAAGAGGCGCTGGACAGCTTTTACCGTAAGGTGATGGATTCGGTATCCCTGGGGGAAAGCTATTTGATCCTCATCGGCTGCGACAGCTATGATGTGCCCTTTAAGAACAAGGCAGGGGAATCCGACCGGGATTCCTCCGACGAAACCTATACCTTTTTGCTTTGCGCCATTTGTCCGGTAAAGCAGACAAAGGACACCCTCAAGTATCAACCGGAAAGTAAGGAATTCCATGACGGAGGAATCGCCAATGTGTGCGCTGCTCCGGAGCTGGGATTTTTGTTCCCTGCTTTCGATAACCGGTCTACCAACATCTATAATGCCCTATACTACACCCACAGCCCCAAGGACAGCCACGAGGCGCTGGCTGAGGCGCTGTTCCGTGTATCCCTGCCCAAATGTGCTTACGAGCAGAAAAAGTCCTTTGAAGCCCTTCTGGGCAGCAGTCTGAAGGAAGAGTGCAATCTGGATGTGATGCAGACGGTGCATGAGCAGCTGTGTCAGCGCATTGAGATGCATAAGGAGGCAAGAGTGCCGGAGGCGTTGCTGGTCTCCAAGGAGGAAATCAAAGATGCCTTGTCATCCTGCGGTGTCTCCGAGGCAAGCATCGCAAAGTTCAGCATCGACTATGACGAAGCCTTCGGCTTTGAGGCAGAGGTTCATCCGAAGAATATCATTGACAACAAGCGGTTTGAAATCAAAACCCCGGACGTATCCATTAAAGTTGCGCCCGATCGCACGGATTTGATTGAAACACGGGTCATTGGCGGCGTAAAGTATATCATGATTTGTGCCGATGCGGATGTGGAGGTCAACGGCGTGAGTATTCACATTGGGGACAAGGAAACAGTCACGGTTTGATTTCCATGTTGCAATTCTATGGGATTTGGATTATAATGGGGAAAATTTGAGGAGGTGTCAGCCTTGAAGCGCGGTATTCGCTATCGAATGAATTTTTCCGGCAAGTGGATGCTTTGGTCCACGGTGTTTATGGCCTTGTCTTTTTTTGCTTCTATGGTTTACAGTTTTGGAATTTCCAATCTTGCTGCGGTCGGCTTTGGCCGGGCAGTGTTTATGATGCTGCTTCCCGCGTTCATTTCCGCTGTATATGTGTTTCTGCTTCATTTCCGGAAACGGAATGCCCCCGGCTTATACGGTATTTTGGGTGCTGCGATATGTGCATGCCTGCTGTTCAGCGCATTCCTTTCCGGCAGCGTCATTCGGATTATTCTAAGCATTTTGTGGTACCCGGTTTGCGGGGCAGCGATTCTTGCCTGCATGGGTGGATATGTGGCTCCTAGCAATGCAATCGTGGCGATTTTTGGGGTTACCATCGGTGTTCGATTCCTCTTTTTCCCGGTGTCTGTTTTCCAGACAGGGGAGTGGATTCGAGAAGTAGCTGTATTGTCCTCTCTTGCATCTGTGATGCTTTTGCCCCGTTGCCTGACGGCGGTGAAAACGAGGAATTAAAATTGGAAATTACTGGAGGTATTGCCATGAAATCGGTATATATGGAACGCAGAAAGCAGCTGATGGAGAATAAGGCAAATCAGTCCATGGTGTGCATTTTCTCTGGAAATGCACCTATGAAGTCCCTGGATTCGGAGTATCCTTTCTATGTGGACAGAAATTTCTACTATTTGACCGGTATTGAGCGGGAGAATATGATTCTGGTGCTGCGGAAGAATTACAAGGGTGATTACTCCGAAACGCTGTACATTGAGCCCTATGACGAAGTGCTGGCCAAATGGGTTGGCGGCCGTATGAGAAAGCCGGAGGCTACGGAGATTTCTGGAATCGAAGATGTGTGTAATGTTGAGGAATTCTCCGGGCATTTGAACGGCATCATTGAGTCCAACCGCGGTCTGGGCAAACTCCACGTTTATCTGGACCTGTGGCGATACAGAGAGAATCAGGCCGACACCCAGGCCCATACCCTGGCTGCCAAGCTGCAGAGTCGCTATCCTTCGGTTGCCATTGAGGAGATTCACGGCGATATGGCAGCCATGCGGGCGGTGAAGTCCGCTGAGGAGATTGCGCTGATGCGCAAGGCCCAGGAGACGACCTGCAATGCAATCATTGCCATGCTTCAGCATGCCCAGCCCGGTATGAACGAAAGGGAACTGGAAGGCGCGTTTGACTTCTCATTAAAAAAGCAGGGCGTTCGGGATCATGCCTTTGCCACCATCGTGGCCGGCGGTCCCCGGGCAACAACACTGCATTATGTGGATAACAACCAGAATGTAAACGATGGCGAAATGGTTCTGATTGACCTGGGCAGCGCAGAGGGCAATTACTGCGCTGACATTTCCAGAACCTTCCCCATTAACGGAAAGTTCACCCCCCGGCAGAAGGAAATCTACAATACCGTTCTGGAAGCCCAGCGGATTGTCATGGAAAATGCCAAGCCCGGTGTTACCACCCGAGAGCTTAACCAGTTGGTGATCGATTATTACGAATCCCGGCTGGATGATTTGGGTCTGCGTAAGGACGGCAAGGGCGTTCGGGATTACTACTATCACAATGTCAGCCACAGCCTGGGTCTGGATACCCACGATATCTGCACCGAGCGGGAGCGCACTTTGAAGCCCGGTATGGTGATTACCGTGGAGCCCGGTATGTATATTGCGGAAGAGGGAATCGGTGTCCGGATTGAAAATGATGTGCTGATTACCGAAAGCGGCATGGTGGATTTGTCTGCCGCGATTCCCAGAACTGTGGAAGAAATCGAAGCGGTTATGGCAAAATAATATTGCTGCCCACATCTATCCGATGTGGGCAGGCTTTTTGGAGAAAATAATGGCATGGAGAAGTTGACAGTGGTGTGTAACCATGCTAAAATAATGTCAAATATAGGTAAAGGAGGCTTATTCGTGGCAATGTATCTGTTGGGTGTTGATGTTGGTACGACTGGTACAAAGACCCTGCTGTTTCGTACTGACGGAAAACTGATGGGCCAGGCATACCGTCCTTATCCCATGCATACGCCTGCTGTGGGATGGAGCGAACAGAATCCCTTGGATTGGTGGAATGCTGTGGTGGACACCGTCCGGGAGGTTTGCTCTGATCCTGCCGTGGCTAAGGAGGTCAAGGGCATCTCCCTTTCCTTGCAGGGTGGTACAACCCTTGCGGTAGACGAAAACTTTGCGCCTGTCCGTCCTGCGATGGTCTGGAACGATAAGCGCTGTGCCCAGGAGATGGAAGCGTATCTTCGTGAAGTTGGCGACAGTATGTCCATGTACCGGAAAACCGGCTGGAAGCTGGGCTCCGGACTGAATGCTTTGCAGATTCGCTGGATGAAGGACCATGAGCCGGAGAATTTTAAAAAGACAGCTATGTTCCTTTCCGTTCCGGACTACATTTCCTATAAGATGACCGGGATTGCAGCGGTAGACCTTTCCGATGTGGGTATTAATCAGCTGGGTAACATCGCAAGCGGTACATACGACGAGGAAATTCTCCGCTTCTGCGGCATTACCGAGGAAAAACTGCCGAAAATCTGCCGATCCGGTGAAGTAATCGGTAAGCTGACCGAGGCAGCGGCAGGGGAGTTGGGTCTGACAACAGAGGTGGTTCTGTCTGCCGGCGCCCATGACCAGTATGCAGTTGCCCTGGGAGCCGGTGCTTGTAATGCCGGTGATATTCTGATTGGCTCCGGTACCTGCTGGGTCATCACGTGCATTGGTAATGAAGCAGATTTTGATTCCGGTTTGAGCCAGTCTGTTGCAGCGGTGCCGGGAAAATGGGGAAGTCTGTGGTCCTTGTCCTCCGGCGGCGTTTGTCTTGAATGGATGCGTCGCAGTGTTGCTTTAAAAGATGAGGATGATCAACTTTCCTACGATACCATCAATGCTGAGGTGGCAAAACGGAAGGCGGCAGAGGAGGGATTGTTCTTCTATCCCTTCAGTGGCTGTTCCCGGTTGGATAAACGCTTTAAGAAGGGAAGCTTTGTGGGACTGGATCTATCCCATGACCGCTTTCACATGATTCGCGCCACCATGGAGGGCGTTGCCTTCCAGATTGTCTGGATGCTGGAAGCCTTCAAAACCAAGCCCTCTCAGGAAGGTTTGATTCTGGCAGGCGGTGCGTCCAAGAGCGAGGTTTGGGCGCAGATGGTTGCCAACATTGCCAACCTGCCCGTGCGGATTCCTGCAGTTGCAGACCTTGCCTGCGTTGGCGCAGCCATTCTTGCCGGTGTGGGCGCAGGAATTTATTCCAACGCCGCGGAAGGCTACCGGGCGCTGGCGGTAGGGGAGCGGGTAATTTATCCCAACCCTGATGAAGCAAAGAAATATCAAAAGCTGTCCGAGGAATACCGTGCAATTGCGGAAACTCTCGGCGGTGTATATCAATTGTAAGGAAAGAAAGGATGTTTCGATATGGCATTGTTTGAAGTTACAGATTACGACAGAAAAATCTATGAAGAGGAACTTAAGGACTTTCTGCCCGATAAGATGATCGACATTCACACCCATCTTTGGTGTAAAGAATTTGAAGAGGGAACGACTGCCGGTAAGCCTGCGGTTAAGCGTACGGTTACCTGGCCTTCCTTGGTGGCTAACACCAATCCCATTGAAGACCTGCAGGAGACCTACCGTCTGATGTTCCCCGGCAAGGAAGTGTCCGCTCTTTGCTTTACCACCAGAAAGCCCTACGATAAGAATAACGCCTATGTAGCCAGCAGCACCGCTCGCGTCGGCTGGGCAGGCCTTTACTACAGCGACCCCCAGGAATCCGCTGAGGAGCTGGAAAAGCACATTCGGGAAGGCGGCTTCCTGGGCACCAAGTGCTACCTGAGCCGGTCTGCCCACTATCTGCCTACCGCTGAAATCCGTATCTTCGATTTCTTCCCCAAGCATCAGCTGGCTATGCTGGATCGCATTGGCGGCATTGTGATGCTGCATCTGCCCCGTGACGGACGTCTGAAGGATCCTGTAAACCTGTATCAGATTGCGGAGCTGAAGGCAGAATTCCCCAATGTGCGGCTGATCGTTGCCCATGTCGGCAGAGCCTATTCCGTTGAAGATGTGGGCAATGCCTTTGAAATTCTGGATCAGGTTCCCGGTTTGCTGTACGATTTCAGCGCAAACTGCTGCGATTACGCAATTACCGAGGTTCTGCGCCATGCCGGCCCCAAGAAGGTTCTGTTTGGCTCCGATATGCCCATTCTGCGTATGCGTACCCATCGGATTACCGAGAACGGTACATATATCAATCTGGTGCCTCCCGGTATGTATGGCGACCCCAGCCAGGATCCTCATCTGCGTGAGGTTTCTGCGGAAGAGGCGGAGAAGATTACCTTCTTTATGTACGAAGAGCTGCTGGCCTTCAAGCGTTCCGCCCAGGCTCTGGGTCTGAGCCGCAAGGATATCGAAGATGTGATGTACAACAATGCCGTAGAGCTGCTGGCTGCCGCCCGCAAGTCCATTTACGGTGTATAAAAGGGGGAAAATGTATGAAACCGAAAATTCGTGTACCTTATTTTGAGGTTGGCACCAAGAACTATGTTTACGGTGACACCCTGCTGGAGTATGCCATTGCTGCCGACAAGGCCGCAGAAAAGTATGATATCGACGTTCTGTTCATTTGTCCTGCGGTGGAAATTCGCCGCGTGGCAGAGAACACCAAGAATCTGATTGTTCTGGCACCTTATATGGATACCCTTCGTCCCGGACGGGGCATGGCAGACGTTCTGCCCGAGGGCTTAAAGGCTGCCGGCGCTCAGGGTGTTGTGATTAATCACTGTGAAAAGCCCATGAGCCTGCCCCAGATGAAGGCTACCATTGAACGGGCAAGAGAACTGGATATGCTGGTATTTGCTTGCGCAGATACCCTGGCAGAGGCGAAGGCCATTGCCCAGCTGCACCCTGACATTATCAATCCCGAGCCCTCCGAAATTATCGGCGGCGGCAACGGCGTCAGCCCCATGGCTTATGTTAAGGATTCCATTAAGGTCATTAAGGAAATCTACCCCGATATCATGGTAGAGCAGGCTGCCGGCATTACCAACGGCCAGCAGGTTTACGATTTTATCATGGCCGGTTCTGAGGCTGCCGGTGCTGCTTCCGGCATTATGAATGCCGCTGATCCTCTGGCTATGATTGACGAAATGATTGCCGCTACCCGTCGTGCAGCGGACGATCTGAAGAAAATGGAGGGTTAATTATGGTATATAACAAGTCTTTTAAGCTGGAATCCCGGCACCGTGCCGTCAGCTTCCACGATGTAACCGACCAGGTAAAGGCAATTGCTGCGGAATCCGGCATTAAGAATGGTATCGTTGTGGTGTATTCTCACCATACCACTTGCTCCGTAATTACCCAGGAATGCGCCTTTGATATGTCCATGACCGGTTTGGAAACCTTACAGCAGGATCTTGTGAACTGCTTTGAGGAGTGGATCCCCACCTGCCGTTATGAGGGTCAGTACCTGCATCCCGGCCAGAAGGCTCTGGTATTTGCCGAGGAGCATGGCGAAGACAATTTCGGCTGCCACAATACCGATGCCCATCTGCGCAGCTCTATCATTGGTCGGAATGTGACCATCGTTTCTGTTGACGGTGAGCTGGATCTGGGCGAATTCGGACGGATTCATTTCATTGACTGGGATCAGACCCGTGGCCGTACCCGTACGGTTCAGGTTATGATCATCGGCGAATAAGAGAATACCAAAACAGCGCAGCATTTGCTGCGCTGTTTTGCAAAAGAGGGGAGAGGGTGATTTAGGTTACCCTTATAGCAGGCGAATGATATTGTAAGAGTTACTTACAAATACCCGGCAAAGAAATCTGCAAATGCTCTTCTGCAAGCGTATGCTGATAATCAAAAGGCAGAGTGCTGCCCGTCGCTCAAAAATTTCCAACTCACAACAAGAATCAAAAGAAGAGGTCAATTGATTTGACAAATTTGTTGTGTGTCTAACACTTGAGATATAGGCTTGCCCAAAAGGGCAGGCCACATCCTTGCAAAGAACGAACGCAACAAAATAAAATTTTTCTACGCGTTCACTTAAAAATGAAGTGGTATATCCAAATAAAAATCTTAATACCAAGGGTAACAAATCGTTTGCCAATTATATAGACAGCCAATCCTGTTACTGCAGTTCGAGCCCAGGGAGATAGAAGGTTATTAATTGCGCCCCGGGCAAACCGAAAACCGTCACTGCAGATATTTACGATAACGGAAATGGCCGCACCAAAAACAGATGCATCAATATAATCGACGATCGGCAGGACCATAATTAAGCCAACTATGATTACAGCACCGGCAACTAATAATGCCCATTTTGCTATTTCACCCATTATTCCTTCTCCAATCTTTTAGCACCATTTGATAACTGAGAAATAAGATCATAAAACTCAATAAAGCAGAAAATTACTACGGCAATATCGAAAAATGCTTTAGTGACCGCCATTATCTCTGAAGGCATTCTATTAAACCATACTTCAAAATCAACCACCTGTTCTTCCATGAATGTAATAGGACCCGGAGTTACGCCAGGTAAAGCAGGGATCTGAAGTGCCGGCATAGTAAGTTTGCATTCCGTACCTTCATATCCAAGAGAAGCAGCAAGAAGCTCGACGCCTTCAATTAAACCGGTAGAATAATTCGGTATGATCTGGATCATCTGATCAATAGAACCATTACCAGTACCGTTTACTTCTTGTTTTTCATTGTCAATTATTTCTTGGAATTCATCCCCAATATCACCTGGCAAAGAATCAAGCTTATCATCAATGCCATTTAATTTATCCTGTATTTCCATATTCTCAGCACTAGAAGCCGGGACGGTGAAAGAATAATCGAATGAAGAAAGAGAAAAGGTGACATATGTAGGGTCAAAAAGAGTAAATTCCTCAGAACACACAAAATAAACAGAAGAACAACCGGAAGGGACAGAAGGACTAAAAGAAGCAACCATCAAACCAGAACCGCCAAAATCAGCTCCAGACCACTGAGCGGGTATGTGCTCATAAGAGATACGAGAACCGGAAGAATCAAGATAATGAATTTCGACATAACCATTGATAATATCTTCAATCCCAGTATCAGCAAGAGAAAAAATAACATCAAAAGAAGTAACCGAACTACTTAAAAACAGACTGTCAACGTCTATGGAAACAGTTTGATAATAAAAACCATAACGTTCCCCAGCATCAAAATACACCTG
>JAZNMX010000033.1:0-64264 GCA_045579965.1 Faecousia sp. | reverse complement strand
CCTTCATCCTCATAGAGCCGTCCGATGTGGTTCTTGGCAACTGCTGTTTCATAGCCGATAATTTCCGGAACTATGGCTTCGTCAAGCTTGCCATAGAGATCCTCAGCTGTTGCGTTGCCTGCATAAAAGTCTTCCAGCGTCAGGCTGTCGCCGTCCGGGTGGTTACCCACAGGAACAGCCAGAACTGAAGACGGAAGAATGGATAAGCACAGGCTTAAAACAAGCAAGATCGCCACGGCTTTTATCGTATGTCGCTTCTTCATTTGATTTTCCGCCTTTGTTTTTTGTTGAGTTGCATGAAATGCCTCCCTCATTTGAGATAACGCACAGCGCTTCCATTATTAGACATCAAATTCATCAATGTTGGAGAAAATCCATTTCTTTTTATTCTTCAAAGAACTGCCATCCAAGCTTTTGCCCGCAACGGTCACAAAAACTCATATATTCTCGTTCAATGGTGCATTCACACCTAGGACAGACAGGATAACCCTCCCCATTAGCAAAAAACCGTATTTCTTTCACTGGAAGGGATACTCTGTACATATATATCCCCAGGTGGGATGTACTACGCAACTTTGTTATTGGTAGCTTCAAAAGCATCGCGCAATTCCCCAAGAAAGGCAATCGGATCAGTGCATACATAGATCAAAAACAGCGCAAGTGTAAGCGCACTGCATGACGTTTTTCCGTGATCTAAATCCACATAAGTACGGCTTGCCATCACAAGCCGATGCGCCATTTCCTCTTGTGTGAATCCTAGGGTTTCTCGGGTATTAAATAACTGGTCGTGGAAGAATGCTTTTAGAATTTCTGAGTAGTGTTTCCGCATAGTGGTGCTCCTTTTCGTTAGAATTCGACAGAATTCTAACCACTGTGGGGAAAAGCACCATGAGACACACCTCAGGAATTTATCTCTTTTTTTGTATTATTGGGCGTAATGTACTCTTTCACTTTTGTTACAATAACAGATGGACAAGAATTACTGCCTAACTTCTACATATTGTGTACATTGGCTGATAGTTCTACCAAGACAATGCCATGTATGTAACGGAACGGCAGTATTCATTTATACAAGTAATCCCTGCTTTTGGGGAACATTCCAGTGTAATTCTTGTTAATAAATTCCCCAATTGCGCATAAATCACTTGCACATTGGGGAACATTTTGTTATAGTATATAAAAGAAAGTTCCCCAAGGAGGTTTTGTTATGGAGAACACTTACTCTAAAATTCAAGAATTACTGCATCAAAAAGCGGATTATCAGGCTCGGCTAAATCTGATCCCTTATGAAGGCACGCCTGAAATCAAAGATCGAGATGGGCAGAAATATTTATATATGCGCAAACGAGTAGCAAGTCGGCTGACTTCAACCTATGTGGATGCCTATTCCGATGAACTGTATCAGTTGTTGCTGCGAAATTCCAGAGAAGCGCGGGAGCTGCGCAAGCAGATCCGCAAAGTAGAACGGGAATTGGCAGCACTGGGCTACGAAGAAACCGAGTTGTCTCCTCGGGTAATGCTGAATCTCGATTTTGCCCGGGCAAATATGAAGGCTAACATCTATGACCAAGCAGTTTTGGAGGGTGTCGCTACCACATTCCCCCAGACAGAAGATATTATTGAAAATGGCAGTGTGACCGGCATGAAGCCCACAGATGTGCAAAAGATTTTAAATCTGAAACACGCCTGGGAGTTTATTCTCGATAGGGATGTCCTGAGCTACGGAACAGACTACCACATTCTCTGCCACATCGCCAAGTTGGTAAACGAAGGGTTTTACTCAGACGGCGGGCGGATTCGTGGTGTGCCGGTTACTATCGGCGGCACAAGCTACATCCCTCCGCTGCCCATTGAGAGCATTGTCAAGGAAACTATCAATGCTATTACCCAAGAGGGTAACGATGCTGTAGACACCGCTATTAAGCTGTGCCTGTACTGCATGAAGACCCAGATTTTTAATGATGGAAACAAGCGTGCGGCAGTAATCTTTGCAAACCACTATATGATCACCAAGGGCCAAGGTCTGCTGGTGATCCCCCAGGAGCATGTCCCGGAATTTAAGCACCTGCTGGTGGCTTATTACGAAGATAGAGACAACGGTGAAATCAGGGAATTCATGCGCAGTAAATGTTGGCGTACATTTTGACCCGGTTGATGCGGAGAGAAAAATATAGAGAGAGGTATATATGGAAATGGCAGTTGAAACAAGAGAAAGGGTTACCAACACATCAAAACAGCATAAAGAGCCGATTGACGGCCCCGAATACAGTATTTATAATTACTTTCGTATTAATACAGGCTTTGCGATAGCCGTGATTTCCGGCGTAGTAGCGGTTAGTTCATTTGTTTTTAGATATGCCAGTACGCTGTATACTTATGCATATCTCCGCTTTTGGGACATTGATACTGCATATGCAAGACAAGAAGACGCAGGGGTTTTTTATATCGCGTTAGCTGTCTTCTTTTACTATTGTTTGGTGATGCTTTCTCAGTATTTATTGGGAAATACTGTCACAGTATATATTCACCACAATAGATTCTACCTTGCCATAAAGGAATTACAAAAAAAGCTAAAAAAGAAAAGTAAAGCAAATTTAAAAATTAGAAGACGGCTAAGTAAGCTGTTAAAAAAAGAAACACTCGACAAACGAAGAACAAGACTCATAGACAGAATATCTAAGGTTGATGCAAGAATTACGGAATTAAGTACACTGCGAACAGATTTGAAGATTAAGTATGCACACAGAATTTGGCTAAATATTATGGCAGTTATTTCAGCGGTCATTTCCTTTTTGTTGTGTATGGCAGGTGCCTGGTTTCTTTCTGTGAACTACGAAGATGGTGCAAAAGCCGGGATGTTCTGGGTGTTGGTGGTCGTACCTGCATTGCTAAGCCTACTAATGATTGCTTTTCAAAAGCGCCCCAAAATCAATGATGATCAAGATATAAAAATAGTGCTAGACCAATACCAGCAAGAAGTAAATGAAGGCCAAACTATGCTTTTCCCCGTAGAAGCATGGGCCAAAAAGGGTATCAAATACTTTTTAACGAATAAAATGATAGGAAAGATGGTTGTGCAGTATCTCATTACGGTTGTTGCATGTATAATGGTTCTTGTCAATTCCGGAAGCAACCATGCAGAACAATTACGCGAATTCAAAGTATGGACAGACGGCAGTTCAATTTATGCCATTATTTATGACAATGGTACCCAAGTTATCATGGAGCCTATAAACATCAAAGGAGACAGTGCTGTTATTGATACTTCATCGCAGCGAATTATTAAATCAGATGACCTTTCTTACGAAATATACACCTTTGATGCTATTGAGGTGATTCGAAGTGATAGCAAGAAATGCAAAACGACAGGAGTCGAACCCGGAACGAAATACCCTTCAGTAACCAACATTTAAGCCTTTGTTATCTTTATTAAGCAGGTAGCGTACAGACTATATTCGATGAAGTCATATGCCGAAACAACGGTGCAAGCATGCAGCTTAACTAATAATTATGCTAAGTAAAACCAGACACATACGCACAACTCCTGCTTCCTCGATACGGGAAAGCAGGAGTTTACATATTCCGTACATCAATTACCCGACCTTGCTTAAACGGTGATCCCCACTATGTACTGCACTGTCTGGATATGTCCAATTGCAATACGGTTATGGCGGGTGAAGTTCATCGTTCGTACGGGACAATTCTTTTTGGCCATCTGGCCGCCGACGGAGCCGGCTTCGCGGCTGGTCAGGTGACCGTTGTAACCGTTGGTCAGGTTCACACCAACCTCGGAAGCAGCCTGCATCTTGAACTTGTCCATGGCCTCACGAGCCTGGGGGACATTGATCTGGTTGTTGTTCTTCATAATCGTTTTCTCCTTTTCTTCTTGATCCGTGGAAAGTATGGAACCTTCCGCAATCATAGCTTTGCCAGAAAAAAAGACCGTATCCCTGCCATTTTACGAAAAACAACACAAATTTTCCCAGTTTATACAAGAAGTACAGGGGCAATTCTGTCCCTGTGCTTGCTTTCTAGGATTGGTCGGATTCATGCCTGGTTGCGTTTTTCTTGCTTGCGAATACTCCGACGCAGACACCAACGGCCAGAAGAACGATACCGGCCAAAATACTCAATGGTAGCTTCGGTGTTCCTGTTAGCTCGGAGGGTGTTTTCTGATCCTCCTGAACAGGTTCGGATTCCTATGCTGATGATGCCGTCTGGAAGATTGAACGGTTGGGACTTGTTATATGGGTCAAAAAGATAACCCACATAATCCCCATTATGTGGTAAAATAGAATGCCGCAGAAGTATAATTACCTCTGCAGCATTGAATTTGCACAGACTAAGGCACACCCTCCAAAAAGTTTTGCAAAAACTTTCAGCGAGGGTGTAATTTGTGCTGGTTTTTACTTTTTTCGTGTGTGTTATTGTGACAATTTGCCTATTTCGAGAATTTCTTGCACATTTCGCTTGTTTTTTGAGCTGTTATATTGTATAATTTCATTTGAGACTGTTATATATCTTTTATAATTGTTCATGCTTTACCACATAATACAGCGCTTTAGATGTGCCTAAGCGGTATGTAACACCGGAAGGGTATTCTTTGAGCACTTGGTTACATACCCTGCGGCAGGTATGTAAAAATATTTCTATGAACTGTATGTGAAGAAGAAGTAACATATAAAAGGTAGCGGAAAGGAGAAAAAATGGAAGCAACACTGACAAAACAAACAGAGGAGAAAACACACCCTGTTCAAGAGGGCACTATTGAAACTACACGGAAGGTAAGCCGGGTCTATTTGATTGGAAAGCGTTGCTTTGATTTGATTGCGTCACTGTGTGTCAGCTTGATGCTGCTGATTCCGATGGCAATTATTGCGCTTGTGATCGTTGCAAAGGATCCGGGAAATCCTTTTTATATGCAAAGACGCATAGGAAAGAACGGCAAAGAGCTGAAGATCCTGAAATTCCGCAGCATGAAGGTTGGCGCGGATCGTCTGGAAGAAATGCTGACACCGGAACAGCTTGCAGAATATAAGCAAGAGTATAAACTCAAAGACGATCCCAGACTGCTTGGCTATAAAAAGGCCGGGGATGGAGATAAGTGCTTTGGCGCGTTCATCCGCCGCACCAGCATCGACGAGCTGCCCCAGATCGTGTATAACATCTGCCTGAAGGGTAACATGTCGGTTGTGGGGCCGCGGCCGATTCTGCAGGACGAATTGAAAGAGAATTACACACCGGAACAGCAGAAACACTTTTTATCTGTAAAGCCCGGACTTACCGGCTATTGGCAGGCATACGCACGGAATGACGCAACATATGAAAGCGGACAGCGCCAGCAGATGGAGCTGTACTATGTTAATAATGCCTCTGTGTGGCTGGATATCAAGATTGTTTTTCAGACTGTGATTGCGGTATTGCGAAAAAAGGGGGCGCAGTGATCTGTGAAAATATTACTTTTTTCCCAGTTTTATAAACCGGAGACGATGGCAGCCTCATTTCGCGCCAGTGAGAATGTGAAAAGATGGTCCCAGAACCATGAGGTGACTGTATTTACCGGATATCCAAACTATCCTTATGATAAGATTTATGACGGTTATGATGTGAAACTTCTTTCCCAGGAATTGGACGGGAATGTCAGGATCCTAAGGAGCAAGGTCGTTGTAAAGCCCAAGACCAGCATTAAAAACCGTATACAAAATGCGTTTGGACTGCTGTTTTTTGGATTGATCAATGTGTTGTTCCAAGGGAAAAAGATCGGAAAAAAGCAGGATGTGGTGCTGGGTACTTCGGGCGTAGTATTTATGGCTTTCTTGGGTTGGCTGTTTGCTTTCCTGCATCGGATCCCCTTTGTTTTTGAGATTCGGGATATTACATACAGGCAGTTGGTGGCAACTGGCAAGTCGGAGACCAGTGCCAGTGTGCGGCTGATGCGCAGCTTGGAGTTGTTCTTGTGTAAGCGGGCGAAAAGGGTCGTAGTTGTTACCAACGGCTTTAAGGAAGTGTTGATAAACGATGGGATCCTGGGCGATAAAATCGCAGTTATCACCAATGGCGTGGATGTACAGGATGACACAGGAGAAGAGGAGAAGAGCGGTGTGCTGACGTTGAGCTACTTCGGTACGTTGGGCATTTCTCAAAATATTTGTGATACCTTCATCTACGCACAGGAGATCCGGAAAATTTGTGACGAGACGCGTTATTTAATTATCGGTGAAGGGGCACAGCGCAGCCAGATCGAGGAAGAGATCGCCTCCGGTAAATATCCGTTTATAGATTTGCTGCACGGTATGCGACCGGAGGAGTTGGAAGAGCACTACCGGAAGACGCAGCTTTCTGTGGTGACTTTGAAGAATTCTGAGGACTTCAAGTATACCTTACCCTCAAAAGTATTCCAGGCTATGGGACGAGGAATCGCAGTGCTATTTATTGGTCCCAAGGGAGAGGCGGCGGAGTTAATTCAGAACTTTAATTGCGGAATTGCCCTGACCGGCCTGTTGGACGAAAATATTCAGACGCTTCGAGCATTTTTCGCGCAGGAGAATTGGCGTGAATGTCTAACGGAAATGGGTCGAAACGGAAGAAATGCTGTTATGAAGCATTATTCCCGCACCGTTCTGGCAGAAGAATATCTGTCTTTGCTTTCGGATGTTTGCACAAAAGTGGATGCTGACAAACAGCTTGTATAAGAAAGGAAAAATGGAGAGTTTGTAATGGTTAACGTAATCGGTTTGGGCTATATTGGCCTTCCTACAGCACTGATGCTGGCGGCCCATGGTGTAGAGGTTGTTGGTACAGATTACAACAAGGAATTGGTGGCGACCCTGAATGCCGGAAAGACCACGTTTAAAGAAGACGGTCTGGACGAGCTGTTTGCTGACGCAGTGAAGGGCGGAATCAAGTTTACCACTGAGTATCAGGTAACGGATACATATATCGTTTCCGTGCCAACACCTTATGACAAGTTTAGCAAGAAGGTGGACGCCTGCTATGTGGTTGCGGCGGTAAAATCCGTAATGGCAGTATGCCCCAAGGGGGCAACTGTGGTGATTGAATCCACAGTGTCTCCCGGTACAATCGATAAGTTTGTGCGCCCAGCTATTGAGACTAACGGTTTTGAAATCGGCAAGGATATTAACCTGGTCCATGCGCCGGAGCGTATTATCCCCGGCAATATGGTCTATGAGCTGCTGCACAACAACCGCACCATCGGTGCGGATAGCCGGCAGATCGGCGAGAAGATCAAGACCTTGTATGCGTCTTTCTGCCTGGGGGAGATCGTCGTTACCGATATCCGCACTGCGGAAATGACCAAGGTGGTGGAGAATACCTTCCGTGCGGTAAATATCGCTTTTGCCAACGAGCTGGCGAAGATCTGCCGCCATGATAATATGGATGTGTACGAGATCATCCGTATCTGTAATATGCATCCCAGAGTAAATATCCTGCAGCCCGGCCCGGGCGTGGGCGGTCACTGCATCAGCGTAGACCCCTGGTTCCTGGTGGGTGATTATCCCAGCTTGGCGAAGGTGATCGACGAGTCTATGCAGACCAACGACGGCATGCCGGACTTTGTGCTGCAGCGTATCCACGATATTATGAAGGAGAAGGGCCTGAAGGATATCACCCGGGTGGGCCTATATGGCCTTGCTTACAAAGAGAACGTGGACGATTTCCGGGAATCTCCCACATTGCAGCTGCTTGAAAGCCAGGAGCGCCATCTAGCACCGGGGCTCAAGAGCTACGATCCGTTTATCAAGACGGATATTGTGGCAAATCAGTACCACGATTTGGATACATTCTTATCAGATGTGGACATGGTGGTGATCATGGTCAAGCACAGCGAGATCAAAGAGAATATGTCCAAGCTGGCCGGTAAGGTGGTTCTTGACTGCCACAATATCTGTGACCTTCCCGGTGTATATCACCTGTAATATCGAGCAGAAAAGGGGATCAGAATGAAGAAGGTAATGTTAGTCTTCGGCACAAGACCGGAGGCAATTAAAATGTGCCCTCTGGTCAATGAGCTGAAGGGAAGAAAAAGCATACAAACGCTGGTTTGTGTCACCGGGCAGCATCGGCAGATGCTGGACCAGGTACTAAAGGCTTTTGACGTAGAGCCGGATTATGACCTGTCCATCATGAAGGACAAGCAGACCCTGTTTGATGTGACAGTAAATATTCTGCAGCGGATCAAAGAGGTGCTGGAGGAAGCCAAGCCGGATGTTGTGCTGGTGCACGGCGATACTTCCACCACCTTTGTTACGGCACTGGCGTGCTTCTATCTGCAGATCCCTGTGGGCCATGTGGAAGCCGGTCTGCGTACCTACAATATCTACAGCCCCTACCCGGAGGAATTCAACCGGCAGGCAGTGGGCATTTTGGCACAGTACAATTTCGCGCCCACCGCGATGTCCCGGGATAACCTGCTGCGGGAGGGAAAAGCAGAGGACCGCATCTATGTCACTGGTAATACCGCTATTGATGCCCTAAAAACCACCGTCCGGGAGAATTACACCCATCCGGAACTGGACTGGGCATCTGACAGCCGGCTGATTATGATTACGGCTCACCGTCGGGAGAATTTGGGCGAGCCTATGCACAATATGTTCCGGGCGATCCGCCGTGTTCTGGAGGAGCACCCCGATGTGAAGGCAATCTACCCGATCCACATGAACCCTGTTGTCCGCAAGGCAGCAGAGGAGGAACTGAGCGGCTGTGACCGCATCCGCATCATTGAGCCGCTGGACGTTTTGGACTTCCACAATTTCCTGGCCCGCAGCTATATGATTCTGACGGATTCCGGCGGAATTCAGGAAGAAGCACCCAGCTTAGGCAAGCCTGTGCTGGTTATGCGGGATACTACCGAGCGACCTGAGGGCATTGCGGCAGGAACGCTGAAGCTGGTGGGCACAGACGAGTCTGTGATCTACGAAAACTTCAAGCTGCTGCTGGAGGATCAAACTGCCTATAATGCCATGGCTCACGCCTCCAATCCCTACGGTGACGGACATGCCTGCGAGCGGATCGCGGACATTTTGTGTAAAGACTAAAAAAAGGGTGAATCCAGATGGGAAAGCTGTCCCTTTGTTGGCATACAGTGAAATATCTCAGACCGGAACAGATCGTCTTCCGGATCACAAAAAAAATGAATATAAATTGTTCTCTTGGTGTCCGTGGGCATATTGGGGAAGAAAGAGGCAAAGCTTCACTGTTGCCTCAGCTGGATTTTGATCCGGTTTTTCTGAAGCGCTTTCCTGTGGAGGAACTGATGCAGAATCGCGTAACGCTGCTGCATGAAACAGAAGAATTCTCTTGGAATTCCCCGTGGCGATTTGAACGCCGCAGTGATCTTTGGCACTATAATCTTCATTACTGCGAATATCTGCTTCCCTTGGTCAATACATGGCTGGAGACAAAGCAAATACAATATTTAGATAAAATCAAAGAAATTATTTGGAACTGGATCATACAAAACCCGAAAGACAAGGGCGGAAGTGGCTGGGATGCCTACCCCATTTCTCTTCGTCTAATTGTCTGGCTAAACTGCTACGGATATCTGGAGCAGGATTTGGATAAAGATTTTCAGCAGGAAATGCTGGCGTCTATGGCGGAGCAGTACGCTCATCTGGCAACGCACCTGGAAAAGCATCTGTTGGGCAACCATTATTTTGAGAATCTCAAGACACTGGTCATCTGCAGTCTCTTTTTCAGGGATGATGCTATGACAGAAGCAGCACAAACAGAATTGAGAAAACAGTGTAAAGAGCAGATCCTGCCGGATGGTATGCACTTTGAGTTGAGCCCCATGTACCATAAGATTATTCTGGAGGATCTGTTCCGTGTCTGTGTGGCACTGCGGCAGACGGGGCGGCCGGATGAGGCACTGGAAGCCTGTCTGCAGCCTATGGTAGATGTGGCTTACTCTCTGGAAGAAGGATTGGAGCGGATTCCGCTGTTTAATGACTGCGGCAACAATGTAGCGAAGAGCCTGGATACGCTTCTGCTTATAGCAAAAGAAGAATTTGGAATTGAACCGGTGTATAAATCGCAATTACCGGACAGCGGCTATTATATTTTCAAAAACGGAGACTGGAAGTTGATTGTAGATGCAGGTCAACCATGCCCTTCCTATTTACCGGGACACGCCCACTGTGATGCTATGAGCTTTGAGCTTTTTCATAAGGGCAAGCCTATTCTGGTCAACTGCGGAACCTATGCCTATCAGTGCCAAGAGCGGGGTTTTTTCAGAAGTACGGCGGCACATAATACGGTTATGTGTAATGGCAATGAGCAGTCAGATTGCTGGTCTGCATTTCGTATGGGAAAAAGAAGCAGATGCGAAGTCCTTGACTGTAGTAAACAAAAACTTTTGCTTAGGCTATATGACAAGAACAATTGTGTAATCCAACGGGAATTCAGCTTTGGCGCTAAGGGAATGGAAATCCGTGATAGTGGTTCTTGCGATATGGATTTATGGCTGCACGTATTACCAGAATGCCGGAACGTAAAGAATGATATTGTTGTAGGTGGAGAACTAAGAATTGTTACGGATTTCCCATGGAAGCTTCATGAACATCCGTATGCGTACGATTTTGGAAGAATCTATAGTATTTGCGGCATGTCTGCAAAGGTCAAAAATTATGCAAAAGTTGGTGTAATAAAAAATGAAAGTGCTTGTATTAGCGACGGCTTATCCGAGTGAAAACGGTTCCATTGCGCATCGGTTTGTACATGTTCGTAATAAAGGGTATCATAGCGAAGGAATTGAGGTACGGGTTCTTAATTTCAGCGCAAAACAGGATTATGTTTATGAGGATATTCCTGTAATTACATTGGATACATTTAAACGGGAAAATAAGGATTATGACTTTTTGATTTCTCATCAGCCGAACCTTCGGAGACACCTTCCTTTTGTCCTGAAATATGGAAGTCTTTTTTCAAAACTTATATTCTTTTTTCATGGTCATGAGGTACTAAAAATCAATAAAGTATATTCTGCTCCGTATCCGTATGTGCAGAAGAATCCTATTAAGACCATAATACAGAATATATATGATAGTTTAAAGCTGTATATATGGAGAAAGTACTATACAAGATATATTGATAGATGTCATCTGGTATTTGTCAGTAAGTGGATGCTGACTGAATTCTTAAAATGGACCAAAATCAATCCGCAAATTATTGAGAATAAGTATTCGGTAATTTATAATTGTGTCGGAAAGAGTTTTGAGTTAAGCAAATATGATGCATCTGCCCCTAAAGAGTACGACTTTGTTACTGTGCGTGGCAATATTGATGGTTCCAAATATTCTGTAGACATCATCAACCGTCTGGCCTTTAATTCTCCGGATCAGAAGTTTCTGCTGGTCGGAAAAGGCACATTCTTCGATCATTATACCAAAGCACCCAACCTGGAGTGGCATAACCAAACCATGTCACACGGCGAGATTATCGAAATTCTCCAAAAGTCCAAGTATGCTTTAATGCCCACCAGAACAGACGCTCAGGGTTTAATGATGTGTGAAATGGCAGCCATGGGCATCCCGGTGATTACTTCTGATATCCCTATTTGCCACGAAGTATTTGATGGATTTGAAAATGTCCATTTTATCAGCAACGATGATGAAACCTTATCTTTGGCGGGGATTGCCGAAAAGAAGCCCCAGTGCGTGAAAGATACCCGATTTAACGAGGCCGCCACTGTAATGCAGGAAGTGCATCTGTTAAATCGTCTGTTCGCCAAAGATTAATTGCCTTAGAACAATCTATCGCGAAAACAAGAAAAGAGGGAGTGAATAAAATGAAAATGTCGGCCATGAAGATGTCCGGAAGCCTTTTTGTCTTTTTCACAATTCTTTTCACCTTTTTTAGAGGAAGCCGGCCCACAACGATTATTACACTGAACGTGCTATGCTTAATACTGACAGTTATATGCTTTTTTATGTGGTTTTTTTCTGTAAGGTGCAAAGTCAAAATTTATTTCGCAGATTTTTTGTTGCTGGGATATATTATATATGTGATTGCGGATGGGTTATTCCTGACAAAACACCCATCGGAGGCATTTGAGTATTGGTCACTTTTAGTTGCGGCATTTGCATTTAAACTTGTAATACAGAGCGATATGCATGCTTGCCGGCTGTATATAAAAAGTGCATATGTTTCTTCGCTGATCATTGCCGTTTCTATTGTCATGCAGGCAGTTTTGCCATCGCTGATAAACAGCCTTCAAAAAATCGTCTTCAATGATTATGTATACGCAAGCGTTCGTGGATATAGTGATCTTGGCTATTTAACCGGGCTGTCAATGCAAAATGGAATCGCTGTTTGGTTCTGTGCAATCCTGTTGTCTTATTCCATGGGTCAAATACTGACCCACAAAAGGATGGGTTATCGCCAGTTTTTTGTGATTTGCTTGGGCATTCTCTCCATTCTTCTGACCAAAAAACGGGCAATATTGTTGGCCGCGGCGGTTGCATCCTATTTTCTCTATCTGGCTTTTAACAGAAATAAGGTAACCGCTACATTTCGTTTACTGCTAATCTCATTAGCCTTCGTTGCTTTAGGTGTTGTAGCATACCACACGATACCCCAGTTTCAATTTATGTGGGATAAAACATTTCATAGTGACCGGATGCTCAGCGGTCGGGAAACGATGTGGGAAGATATGATTGCTATGTATTCTAGCGCACCGTTAATAGGTGTAGGCGGCGGCACCTGTACGTACCTATATGGATACGGCGGGCATAACTGCTATTTGCAGCTTCTGGGCGAATATGGTATTATTGGTCTAATTCTTTTTCTGCTTGCCTTTGGTCTTCCATATCTGCGCGCACTGTTCCGAACCAAAAAATTCTTAAAAGCTAACCGATATACGAAAGAAGCAGAATGTTTGCTGACTTCGCTGTTTATGCAAACGGTGTTTTTCATTTACTGTTTCTCAGGAAACCCCGTGTTTGATTATGTGTTCTTCTTGATGGAAATCATCAATATAGCCGTAGCCCAAAATGTGTTGTCTGGCAAGCTGTCTTTTCGGAAAGGAATAGATAATGAAAACTTTGTCAATAATTATTCCTGCTTATCAGGCGGAAGCGTGTGTTGAAACTTGTATTCGTTCGGTTCTTGCAAATAACATTGATTTAGAGGTGTTGGTAGTCAACGACGGATCAACCGATGGAACAGAAGCTGCTTGCAGGAGGATCGCTGACCAGGACTCCCGGGTTCGTGTATGGACGAAGATAAATGAAGGTCCCGGTGCAGCCAGGGAATACGCACTGTCTCATGCACAGGGACAATATGTTACATTTGCAGATGCAGATGATTATTTGGAGCCGGGAGCGTATGATTCTCTGATGCAGCAGATTGGTGGCACAGTGGATATTCTGGAATTCGGATACCAGCTTGTGCATGCAGACGGCTCTGTAATATCCTATCATCCTATGACTGCGGAAAGCTACAGTGGCGCTGCCTGCGGCCTGCATTATGCCCGGCAGAAAAACACCACTAATTATTTGTGTAATAAGATCTTTAGGAGATCGTTATTTGAGGGTCTTACCTATCCGCATTTGTTTGCTGGAGAGGATGCTGCGCTCATGGCGCAGCTTTTTGTCCGTGCACACAATTGCCGGACGATTCCCGATGTGTTTTATAATTATGTTATGACACCGGACAGCCTGTGCAGAAGGCCGTTTTCCGTAAAAAGAATGGACAACATCCGGGCGTATCAATTTATTAATGAATTCTATCACAAAAATGCGCCTGACCTTTGTTTTTACTCCAGGCAGAAGATATGCTCTTTGGCCGCGCAACTGTACTGTGAGTGTGTTCTGACTGGGGATCCAGTTCTGCTGCAGTGGCGAAATAAGCTGGTGGCAGAGTTTAAAAATGCCCGAAAAAACATTGCCATGAGAAAGCTTTTGAGTCACGGCTCTGCCGGCCGACGGATGATGCTGCTGTTGTTTGCGATCTCCCCAAGACTGTGTGCCTTTGTGTATGCACGGAGGAAATGAAAATGAAAACAGGAATTTTAACCTTTCATAATCCTGCAAATTACGGTGCCGCCTTTCAGGCATATGCGTTGTGGAAGACACTGAGCGAAATGCCCGGAGTGAGTGCAGAGATCATTGACTATGAAAGTCCCCGTATCAGTACAGCGGCACAGCTTCGGAAAATGGCTGCAGATAATTCTTTGAAGGGTCTTGTTAAAAAGGTAATCGCTTATCCGTATTTGCACCGTAAACAGGAGTTATTTCAAGCATTTTTGCGGGAACAGAACTGTGTATCGAAAACAGGGTATAACGCGGATTCCCTGCCTGACTGTGAAAAAGATTACGATACAGTAGTATTTGGAAGTGATCAGGTGTGGAATCTGGATCTGACTGGGCAAGACTGGAATTATTTTGGTGCATTTTCAGAACATGTGCGCAAGATTGCGTACGCAGCCAGTGTAGGTAGCTGCAATCTATCTGCACAGCTTGGCCGGGTAAAGCCGTATCTGGAGTCGTTTGATGCCATTTCTTGCCGTGAGTGTCTTGACACAAAAACATTGGAAGAGGCGGTATGCTCAGAAGTTGCGCATGTGCTCGACCCGACATTTTTGCTGACCGCAGAGTCCTGGCGCAGCCTGGCTAAACCCATGAAGATCCCGAAAGCATATATTTTGCTGTATCTGATTTCTCCCCAGGAACCGGATTTTGCTTATGCTCGGGATTTGGCAAAGCAGACAGGCCTTCCGATTCTATACGTAAACTACTCTTACCGACGCGCACTCGGTGTTCACAATTTGGGGGCAGTTTCACCGGAGAATTTTCTGTATTTATTGGACCATGCCCGATACATGGTCACGAATTCCTTTCATGGGACTGCGCTTTCCATTAACCTGCAGAAGGATTTCTACTGTCATCTGCCTTCCCGGAAGGGTAGAACCAATGCCCGCGCCAGCGAAGTGCTTGAGCGCTTCGGGCTGACAGAACGGTGTCTGTATGATGACAGCAGGATCACTGCGTCTTCCGTAAAAGACTGGGAACAGGTACAGTGTCAGTTAGAGATGGAACGCCGTGCAAGTAAGCAGTATTTATATTCCGCAATGGAGATTCAACAACTATGAGCAGACAAACAGAACTGGCAAAAAATACAGCAATTCTTACTTTTGGCAAAATTTGTACACAATTTGTGCAGTTCTTGCTGCTGCCTCTGTATACCGCACTGCTGGAACCTGAAGAGTTTGGTGTTGTTGATTTGTTTAACACCTATGTCATTTTGCTTGTACCCCTGTTTAACTGGCAGTTTGATCAAGGACTCTTTCGATTCTTGCTCGACTGCCGGGAAGCGCCACAGCAGCAGAAAACGATCTTCTCTACCGTGATGGTGGCAAACGCAGCCCAGACAGCACTCTACTTAACGTTTTATTTGATTGCTGGAAACTATATCCATTCAGAGTACAAAGTGTTTCTGGCCATTGATGTAGCTGCCAATATTTTTTTGAACTCCTTCATGCAGTTTTCCCGCGGCATCGGCAGAAACAGCTCCTATGCAATTGCTAGCTTTTTTTCTGTCAGCAGCACAGTGGTGCTCAATATTGTGTTTATTGTTGGATTTCAGATGGGCGCGCTGGGCATGTTCCTGGCAATGGCAATTTCTAAGTGTCTCACAATTGTGTATCTGGTGCTTGCAGACAGAGTATGGCGGTATTTTTCCGTCACTGCCTTTAGTAAGGGATCATTTGAGCAGATTTTTAAATACTCAATGCCCCTGGTGCCAAATGCATTGTCCTGGTGGGTAGTGAGCGCATCTAACCGCACGATTATTTCTTCCGTGTTGAGTGTTGCTGCCAACGGTGTATTTTCTGTTGCAAGCAAGTTCTCGGGTGTATTCATCACAGTTTATAATGTGTTTAATATGGCGTGGACAGAGTCGGCGTCTTTACACTTAAACGACGAGGATCGGGACAGCTTTTTAACGCAGACCATCAATATGGTATTTTCTCTCTTTGCATCTGTATGTATTGTGCTAATTGCGGCTATGCCATTTGTATTTCCCTTAATGGTCGATCCGCAGTATGGAGAGGCCTATGAGCAGATTCCGATTTTGCTGCTTGCAGTACTGTTCCAGGTGCTGGTGGGGCTCTACGGTGTTGTCTATGTAGCTATGAAAAAATCCGGCCAGATTGCCAAGACCTCCATGATCGTTGCTGCGATTAATCTGGGATTGGATATTATTTTGATCCGCTTTTTAGGTCTCTATGCAGCATCGCTTGCAACGCTTGTAGCCTATGCAACTATGGCAATTTACCGTTATTTCGACGTGCAAAAATATGTGAATGCTAAATTAAGCGCAAAAACGCTTGTTTCGATTATTCCGGCAGGTGTAGTTGTGTTCGCGTCATATTATATAAATCATATAGTTGTAAACATGATCGTGCTTTTCCTTGCGATCGTGTATGTGGTCCTGATCAACAGAAATTTTATTAAAACGATTATGGATACGGTTGTAACGATCAGCAAAAAGATGATGAAACGCTAAGTATATTCTTTTGGATCAGTCTGCAGTTAAAACATCATGAAAATTGCCACATTTGGCAGAAAGCTGGGAGCGTTGCTGCGGCTGTGGTGCGTGTCCGGTTTATATTCCCCACAATGCGATCCGTCATGCAGCCGGACGAAAAAGGCTTTTTATATCCGGTTGTGGATGCGTACAAACAGTGATCTTGCTATTCTGGTCCATGAGGAAGCTCCGGATAGAGCGGTTGGCATACCTCTCAAAAATCATTAGGCTGCTCTTTCCTTTTAGATATCCCATAATTTGTGCTACACTAACTTTCGGTACCTTTGTACTCGCATAGTTTCCTAAGCATTTGCCCTATATCTGCTTTTATTTTGCCGTAGATAATCTGACGCCGATATTTTGGTGTGAGTACGATATGATATTTGCATTCCCACTTCGTGTATGCTAAACTGTTAGTGTCAAGTTTCATCTGGACTTGATTCTTCCTTTGGTTTCTAAGTGTGGTTGGCAGACCTACTCTTATTCTACCAAAGGAGGATGTTTTTTCTAGGCATAGCTAAAGCTTTTTGGAACCACCGGCACTGCCGGTGGTTTTATTATACAAGAAAAAGCATAGGACGATTGACAAGTCCTATCCAATAGGCTATAATAAAGCGGTAAATGTCGAAAAGATTTCATTTGGAAATGGGTATCATTAGGGTATAAAGTATGATAAAATTTCTCATCGTTCTTGGGAAAATTTTCGCGGCGATTATAGCTTCACTGAGCGTTATTTTTGTTATTCAACTGAAGCAACTGCAAATGCTACCCACGGATCTTATTTTTGTGATTGGATTCGTACTGGCCTTTTTGATTGGCTTATTTTTGTGGCTGACCTGGAATGGCTCGGGAGTTGTCAGAATGAGCATTGGTTCTACAATGGCGGTTGTGATGCTTGTTGCTTTGTCCGTTGGAAATCTGTTTATTCACAAAACGATAGCTACTTTAGATAAGATCTCTGCTGGAGATACAGAGATCGTCCATGTGGGAATTTATGTTCGTAGCGATGATACTAATGATTATAGTGCAGAGGCCTCCGGTTATTGCCATGGAATCTTGAAGGAGCTCGACCGGGAGAGTACAGATCGGGCATTGCAACAGATAGCACAGAAGTTGGGTGTTGCACCAAAATACCAGGAATATCAACGGCTGCCGGAACTGATAGATGCCTTGTTGGCCGGGCAGATTGATGCCATAGTAATCAATGCCGCATATCTGGATTTGTTGCAAGAGATGGCAGGATATGAAGATATTCTGACTAAGATTCGGGAAACTGAGCTGAAAAAGGTTGAGGTTGAGATTCAAAAGCCGACCTTACCTCCAGACACCCAGCCAGCGGAAACACTGCCGGATGAGCCTCAGACGTCGATTCCTGCCTTTTGTGTTTATATAAGCGGCGTTGATGATGAAGGCGCAACCATTGCAAGAACCCGATCAGACACGAACATTTTGGCAGTGGTGAATCTTGCTACCAGACAGCTTCTACTTATCAGCACGCCCCGGGATTACTATGTGCCACTCAGTATTTCCAATGGCATTCCGGATAAGTTGACCCATGCAGGAATCTATGGTGTCAACGTCAGCATGCAAACGCTGGAAATGCTGTATGACACGAGCATTGATTATTATTTCCGTTTGAATTTCACAGGATTTATTCGTGTGATTGATGCCCTTGGGGGTATCTCAGTTTATTCGACGCGCACCTTCGATACCCTACAAATAAAAGGATATCACTTTGAAAAAGGGTACAATGAGATGGATGGTAGGACGGCCCTCGCTTTTTCTCGGGAACGGTATGCATTCAAGGATGGAGACCATCAACGAGGAAGAAATCAAATGGCGGTGATTCAAGGGGTTGTTCGCAAGCTGGTGTCGCCGGCGCTTCTGACGAATTACCTAGATGTGCTCAGTTCTGTGGAAGGCTGCTTTGAAACAAGTGTGCCTATGGAGATCGTGGGACGTATTGTTTCCCAGCAGCTCCGAAATGGAGGAGAATGGAATGTGACCACCTACAGTGTCAGTGGCAAGAACGATTTCCAAATACCATATTCTATGAGCCAGAAAGTGTACGTGATGCAGCCGGACTACAAGACGGTTGAGCATGCGAAAGAATTGATTAATAAGGTATACAATGGCGAAGTCCCAGAGCCATAAAATGCAAATACAACGAATGTGAGGTTAGTTATGAAAAGGGAAGAACGAGAGATTGAGATTGACTTGCTCCAGTTGCTGCTGGCGCTGTGGGCCAATATTAAGTACATTTTGTTGGTGACTTTTATTGCCGGTTTGGTTGCGTTTGTTGTGAGCTCCACGCTGATTACCCCCATTTATGAGGCCAATGCGAAGATGATTGTTAACACCCGCAAGGATGACACACAGAATATCACCAACGATCAGCTGAACTCTGCAAAGAACCTGGTTAATACCTATGCCATTATCATCCGCAGCCGGGATGTTTTAAATCAGGTTATTGCTGATTTGGGCTTACCGGAAAATTATGAACAGTTGGTTGGCCGCGTTAGCGTTGCTGCGGTGAATAATACCCATGTAATGCAGATCGCCGTGCAGCACAAGAACCGGGATACTGCCGTGGCAATTGCAGAAAAGATTCTGGAAATCTCACCGAAGATTATAGTAGAAACGGTTGAGGCAGGTTCCGTAAAGCCTGTGGAACAGCCCTATGCAAGTCAGAATCCGATATCTCCCAATACGACAATGAACACAGTTATTGCAGCATTGGTGGGCTTTGTTCTAATTTCTGCCGTGATTATTGCGATTGTCCTATCGGATAATACCTATAAGACGGTTCTGGATATTCAAAATGATTTGGATGCGCCCGTGCTTGGTGTAATTCCTGCCATTGAAAGCTGCGGTGGTCATCAAAAGTACGCGAGCAAGAGCGAGAAGAAGAAGGAGAGAGGGTAAGGACGATGGGTAAGAAGAAGCAAACGGATCTGACCAATCTTGGGCCTCAGTTGATTGTGGATGATGCGCCTTTTGAGTATGTAGAAGCCTTTAAGACATTTCGTACCAACTTTAATTTCGTTGCTATGAACGGCAAAAACCGGAGAATTGTTGTAACTAGCACGCTGGGAAACGAAGGAAAGAGCAGTACTGCCATCAATCTTGCCATTTCTCTGGCGCAGGCGGGTAGCAGAGTTTTACTGGTGGATACGGATATGCGTAAACCCTCCATTCACCGATATCTGCGATTGAAGCGGGAGAAGCAGACCGGCTTATCTGCGCTATTGACCGGCAATGCAAAGGTAGGAGATTGCCTGCACAGAACGGAACATGGCTTTGACGTAATCACCGGCGGAGCAACACCTCCCAATCCTACAGAGCTGATTGCATCAGAGGCTATGGATGCACTTTTACAAAATGCCGCAGAGCACTATGACTATGTTATCTGTGATGCGCCCCCCGTAGGTGTCATTACGGATGCTGCCGCCCTGAGCCGACTGTGTGACGGTGTGCTGTTTGTAATCCGCCAAGGCTATGCCAGCAGAAATCAGGTGGCAGCAGCAATGAACGGCTTGCGGACAGTTGGCGCAAAGGTTTTGGGAATCGTTCTTAGTCAGTATTTTATTCCCAAGCGTCCTAGAAAGCGCTACGGATATTATCGTAATGCTCGGTATGGCTATAGCTATGGTTATGAATATGGTTATGGCTACGGTTATGGTTACGGCAACAGCAGGGAATTGGAGTGAGTCTATGAGCTTGACCGTGACGGATTTGCATGCCCATATTTTGCCTGCATTTGATGACGGTGCTGAGGATATGGAAACTGCGCTGCAAATGCTCCGGGAAGCCAAGGCAGGCGGTGTGGATCGGCTGGCACTGACCTCACACTTTTATCCCCAGCGGGAAGAGTTTTCGTGTTATATAGAAAGACGCCAGGCGGCCTTTGAAGCGCTGACTTCTCGATGGGATCATGACACTATGCCCCAACTGAAATTGGGCGCGGAGGTGCGGTATACGCCGGCATTGGTGCAAATGGATCTGCGTCAGCTGACGATTGGCGAAAGCGACTATATGCTGCTGGAACTGCCGACGGATTTTGTGCCTGCCCATGTGGAGCATGTTGTGCAAGACATTTTAGATATGGGCATTACCCCAATTCTCGCTCATGTGGAGAGGTGTTACTATTTTCGCAAATCGCCGGAAAGACTGCTGGAGCTGATTCATCTGGGCGCATTGGCTCAGGTGAGCGCAAGAGCGTTGCGTGACCGGAGGGATAGCGGCTTTTCAATGGCATGTCTGAGAAATGGTTTAGCGCATGTGATTGCATCTGATGCGCACGGTCTTCTCAATGGAAGCCCTTGCCTCAGTCGGCTTGTTGCTGATATGAACGAAGATGTTGTCGCTCGAGCTGAGGAATTTGCTTGCGCCATTTGGAATAATAAGTGTCCGCCCGCATTTTATATCGCGTCTGTGAAAAAGAGCATGTTTGGATATCGATGAAGTTTGGTCACCGTAATGTGACATACATTAGAACAGAGTTGAATGCGCACGAGTGTTGACTATGCGCAAAAGACCGTAACAGAAAACAAGCACGGTTCCAATGAAACGAAAAAGAAAGTAATGAAAGCCAATAGGACAAACCATAAGATTGCAAAAAGAGCCTTTGATATTTTTGCGGCATTTGTAGGAATGACCAAGTGATTTGTCAAACTAAGTGCAACACTTTTTAAAGTTCAAGAACCCAAAGGTGTTGTGCTGAAACGAATTTAAGAACCTTATGAGGCCTGGCGTTGATTAACGCCAGGTTTTGTTTTAGTGTAACTGGACTGACTCTGGATAGATTTCTTCCCTTTGGGTAGAACTCTGTGGGCAGATCATTACTGTTCTCGTTGCTGCTTTTCGGTCGGGCATTTTTACTGCTATGTAGTAGCGGGTCTTTCTTTTGGCAAAGGTCGCAAAGCGTGCCTTGTTCTTTCCTTGGCCGTTAACAACAGTATCTACCTCCCAATGGCCGGCTTCCTCACGACGGTACACGCTCTTATCTCGCTTGCGGATGGACTTTCCCTTACTGAATTTGCCCCGCGTCTCCTTGACACCATGGGATTTCCCCTTGCGCCGCAACACTTTTGTGTATCTATTAAGTAAATATCTGGCATAAAGCTAACGGTAGATTGTGCGCCAGCTTGGCATAGGCACAGGACCGGCGTGCAGGCGATCTGCTCAGGAGACCATGTAGCAAGCAACTTTTCTTCAATGTAGGAAACCTCTTGCGAACGGAACATACCTCTGTGGCAGTAGGAACGGCGCAGAAGGTACTTTTTCTGTGCTGTGCGAGGATAATAGGAGGGAATATCATACATATGGGTACGGTTGCGATTGATCTCTCTGCTGACCGTGCTGGGACTACGTCCTATTAACTGTGCAATTTTTCGATAACTTAAGCCTTCTACATAATATTTTCGTATACAACTGCGTTCTTCTATGGTAAGATGGCGGTAGTTCATACAGGTCTCCTTTCGGTGCAGTGGTGTGTGGTAACTCTATTGTACCGGAGATCTATATGAACTTCTTCTATTCTTTCTGTCTTGCACTTGATAGCATAATTCAGCCTCCATAGGAGAAAGGAAAGTAATCCTTGCAATTTGTGCGCTTTAGCGGTATAATAAATTGATTCATTTTACACTTTTATAAAGAGGTTTTGCTGTGTACTTAAAAAGTTTGGAAGTGCAGGGATTCAAGTCTTTTCCGGACAAAACGCTGATTCGGTTTGGCGACGATATCACTGCCATTGTAGGACCCAACGGCTCCGGTAAATCCAATATTTCCGACGCCATTTTGTGGGTCATGGGCGAGCAAAGCTCCAAGACCCTCCGTGGCGCAAAGATGGAGGATGTCATCTTCGGCGGAACCCAGAAGCGCAGCGCCGTGGGCTTTGCTGAGGCGACCTTGACGCTGGACAACACCGACCGGGCATTACTTTACGATGCTGATGAGGTGATGGTGACCCGGCGTTACTATCGCTCCGGCGACAGCGAGTACTATATCAACCGCCAGTCCGCCAGACTTCGGGATATCCATGAGATGTTTATGGACACCGGTCTGGGTCGGGAGGGTTATTCCAATATCGGTCAGGGCAGAATTGACGAGATTCTGTCCCTGAAAAGTGCGGACCGACGGGAAATCTTTGAAGAGGCTGCAGGTATCTCCAAATACCGTCACCGCAAGGAAGAAACCGAGCGCAAGCTTGCCCATACCGAGGACAATCTGCTGCGCATCGGTGACAAGGTTTCCGAGCTGGAGCTGCAGCTGGAACCGCTGAAGGTTCAGTCGGAGAAGGCTGTTAAGTATCTGGAACTGAAGGAAGAACTGCAGGGTGTAGAGGTCGCCGTTTGGCTGGACACTCTGGAGAAGCTTTCCGCTGCCGCAAAAAAGGCGGAGGAGGACTATGCCTCTGCGTCCTTTGTGCTGCAGCAGGCTCATGATGATTTGGATAGCCTGTATGCCCAGGCCGAGGCGCTTTCCGAGGAACTGCGCAGCAAGGATGGCGAGCTGGAAACGGTGCGCCAGAAGGTAAATATGCTGGAGGCGAACCATCAGCAGTTGGACGGACAGATGGCAGTGCTCCGGGGCAATGTTGAGAACAACCGGGGCAATATCGCCCGTATTGAAGAAGAAATGCAAGGGGCGCAGGACCGCAGCGGCGGTATTGTCGCCCAGATTCAGCAGACCGAGCAGAGAATCTCCGAAATTCAAAGTGCGCTGGAAGAAAAGAACGCCCAGCTGGGCAAGCTACAGCAGGAGCTTGCGGCTATGACCGCCAATGCCCAGGGCCTAACCCGTCAGTATCTGGAACTGAAGACGACGGAAACCACCCTCTCTTCCGATATTGCCGGCAGAGAAGCGGATATCCGGGGATTGCAGGACAGCATGGCCCAGACCCAGCAACGATCCGCACAGCTGAGTGAAGATTTGCGCTCCGGAAAAGAGCGGCATGAAAATGCCCAGCTGGAGCTTGATAACAGCCGTGCCGAGCTGAAAAAGGCCCAGGAAGAGGTCACCGCTGCCAATAACACCATTTCCGGTTATGCCCTTCGTCAGCAGACCCGCACCAAGCGGCGGGACGAGCTGCAGCAAACCGTTCGTCAAATCAGCAGCGAACTGGACGGCGTTCAGGCAAAGCTGCGGGTGTTCCGGGCCATGGAACGGGATTTTGAAAGCTACAGCAAAGCGGTTAAAATGGTCATGCAGGAAGCCCAGCGAGGCAGTCTGCGCAATGTCCACGGACCGGTTTCCCGTCTCATCCGCACCGAGGACAAGCTGGCCGTTGCCATTGAAATCGCTCTCGGCGCCGCCATGCAGCAGATTGTAGTGGATACGGAGGCTGACGGCAAGGCAGGCATTCAGTTTCTGAAGCGCACCGGTGGCGGCCGTGCCACCTTCCTGCCCATTTCTGCCATTGAGGCAAGACCGCTGACAGAATCGGGACTCCAGAATTGCCGCGGCTTTGTGGGCGTGGCGGCGGACCTGATCAGCTGCCAAGAGCAGTATAAGAAGATTCTTTCCAATTTGCTGGGCAGAACGGTAATTGTCCAGGATATCGATGCCGCCATTTCTATGGCAGGCAAGTACCGCAACCGGTTTAAGATCGTGACGCTGGACGGCCAGGTGATGAACCCCGGCGGCTCTATGACCGGCGGCAGTGTCAACAAGGAGGCCGGCATTCTCTCCCGCGCCAATGAACTGGAAAAGCTGGCGGCCAAGGAGCAGGAGCTGACCAAGAAATTAGGCGAGGCTGAGGAGGCGCTGCAGGAAGCCCAGCGGCAGTTTGACCAGGTGGAATTCCAGCTGACCGCTGCAAAGGAAGAGCTGCGTCAGGCGGAGGATGCCTGCCTGCGGCTGCAGGGTGAGGAAAAGCAGCACGAGATTCTGCTCAATGCCATTGTAGAGGCAGAAAATGCCGCCCGGCGGGAACTGGAGGCGCTGAAGGAGCGGGATAGCCTGGATCGGGAGCGTTTGGCAGCAAGCAACGCCAAAATCCAGATTTATACCGGCCAACTGGCGGAAACCAGAATTGCCCTGGAGGCCCTGGAGGGCAGCCAGAGTGAAGCAGCGGAGGCTACCGCCCAGATTACCGAGCGCATGACCGCGCTGAAAACCGATGCCGCTGCCCTGGAGGCAGAGGGCAACACTGCCCGCAGCCACATTGCGGATCTGCAGAATCTGCGCAGCGCAATGGAAGGCGACCGGGAGAAAAAGCTGGTTCTCATTTCCGCCATTGAAGAGGAATCCAAGCGCCTGGAGGAGCAGATTGCCCTCCTGCAGCAGCGGCAGCAGGAAAACGATGCCGATACCCAGAAAGAAAAGGATCGGCTTACCCAGGTGATGAACCAGCGCATGGAGGCCGAGGCTGCCAAGACCCGGGCAGAACGCAGCAGCCAGGAAAAGAATAAGGATATTCTCAGCATGGAACGGGCCTGCGCCCTTTTGGAGCAGAAGAAGCTAACATCCTCCATGGAGGAAAAGCAGATTATTGACAAGCTGTGGGATTCCTATGAGCTAACCCCCGGTACCGCCGCACCCAAGCGGGGTGAGATTGAGTCGATTACCGCCGGAAACCGCCGGATTTCGGAGCTGAAGCGGAAGATTTCTCTGCTGGGGACTCCAAATCTTGGCGCTATCGAGGAATATGCCCGGGTGAACGAGCGCTATACCTATCTATCCCAGCAGCAAGAGGATGTGCTTATATCCAAGCGTGAGCTGGAGAGCATTATCCGGGATATTACCCGGGAAATGACCGTGATTTTCGTCAGCGAATTCCAGAAGATTGACCATTACTTCTCCCAGACCTTTGCAGAAATGTTTGGCGGCGGTAAGGGTAATCTGGTGCTGGAGAACCCTGAGGAGCCCCTGACCTGCGGCATCGAGATTCGGGTGCAGCCTCCCGGAAAGCAGCTGAAGACCATTACGCTTCTGTCCGGCGGCGAGAAGGCCTTTGTGGCAATCGCGCTGTACTTTGCTATTTTGAAGGTTCGTCCCACACCTTTCTGTATGCTGGACGAAATTGACGCGGCGCTGGATGACCGGAACGTGGAGCGGTTTGCCTCTTATCTGCGCAATCTCAGCCAAAAGACCCAGTTTATTGTCATTACCCACCGTCGCGGCACCATGGAAGCATCCGATGTGCTCTACGGTGTCACCATGCAGGAACAGGGTATTTCCAAGCTGCTGCGGCTGGATTTGAATCAAATGGAGCAGCAACTGGGAATTATGGAATAAAAGGAGTAAAGCATGGGCTTTTTTGACAAAATTAAAGCAGGACTCACCAAAACCCGGGAGGCGCTGAGCGACTCTCTGGGCAGCGTGTTCTCCGGCTTTTCTCAGATTGACGACGATTTCTATGACGAGCTGGAGGAGAGCCTGATTCTGGCGGATTTGGGTGTGGAGACCTCGGTGAAGGCGACGCAAAAGCTGCGTGCTGCCATCAAGGAACAGCGGCTGAAAACACCGGAGGAGGCAAAGGCGGCGCTGAAAGACATTCTGGTGGAGATGCTGTGTGTTGGAAGTTCCGAGCTGAATCTTTCCACCAAGCCTTCGGTGGTTCTGGTCATCGGTGTCAACGGCGTTGGCAAGACCACCACCATCGGTAAGCTGGCAACCCGGCTGATTGGGGAAGGGAAGAAGGTGCTGCTGGTTGCCGGTGATACCTTCCGTGCCGCGGCTGCGGACCAGTTGGAAATCTGGGCAGGCCGGGCCGGTGCGGATCTGGTTCGCCAGCATGAGGGAGCAGACCCTGCATCCGTAGTTTACGACGGCATTCAGGCCGCCAAATCCCGGAATGTGGATGTGATTCTGGTGGATACCGCCGGACGGCTTCACAATAAGACCAACCTGATGAACGAGCTGAACAAAATCAGCCGAATTATTGAGCGGGAGCTTCCCGGCAGCGCCAGAGAGGTTCTGCTGGTACTGGACGGCACAACGGGGCAGAATGCTCTGGTGCAAGCCAAGCAGTTTAAAGAGACAGCCGGTGTCACAGCAGTGGCGCTGACCAAGCTGGACGGCACGGCAAAGGGCGGTATCGTGATTGCGGTCAGCGACAGTCTGGGCCTGCCGGTGAAATTCATCGGCGTGGGCGAGCAGGCAGACGATCTGATGCCCTTTGAAGCCCGGGACTTTGTGGAAGCATTGATTTGAGGAAATGATATGAAAGTAGTTTTGGCAAGTAAAAACCCCCACAAGCTGGTTGAAATCAGCAAAATAACCGAGAAATTCGGTTTTGAACTGGTGCTGCAATCGGAGCTGGGTGTGGATATTGATGTAGAGGAAAACGGCACCACCTTTGAGGAAAACTCCTTTATCAAGGCGGATGCGGTGATGAAGGCTACGGGCCTGCCTGCCTTGGCGGACGATTCCGGCATTGCGGTGGACGCGCTGGGCGGAGAGCCCGGCATCTATTCCGCCCGTTACGGCTTCGACGACAGTTTGGACGATTGGGGCAGATTGCAGCTGCTGCTGAAAAATACCGCCCATGTCCCAGACGGTCAGCGGCAGGCACAGTTTGTCTGTGTGATTACCATGGTCACCCCGGAGGGGCAGGTCATCCAGGCCCGGGGAGAAATCCACGGAGAACTGACAAGGCAGCCCCGTGGCGAGAACGGTTTCGGTTATGACCCCATTTTCTTCTACCCCCCTCTGGGTATGACCACCGCGGAGATGAGCGAAGAGCAGAAGAATCAGGTGTCCCACCGGGCAAACGCCCTGCATATTTTCAATGAAAAACTCAAGGAGGCAGGTTATGCTGACAAGTAAAGAAAGAGCGGCCCTGCGCAGCCAGGCAAACACCCTGGAGACTACCTTGATGGTTGGCAAGCTGGGCGTTACCGAGGCTGTGGTGGCGGAGGCGGAAAATCTGCTGACGGCCAGAGAACTGGTGAAGGGCAAGGTGCTGGAAGGCGCGCTCATGAGCCCCCGGGAGGTTAGCGACGCGTTGTGCGAAGCCACCGGCGCAGATGGCGTGGCGGTAATTGGCACCAAGTTTGTGATTTACCGGTTCAGCGAGAAATGCCAGGAAGAGCGGAATCAGACCGGCCGCGCCAAGCGCAAGGAAACCCCCAAGTCCAAGTCTGACCCCGTGGGCAAGGGCATTCGCGCCCGCCGTGCCGCAGCCAAGCAGGTGCGGGAGCAGCGCAATCAGTATTTCCGGGAGAAGGCCATTGAGCGTGCCATTGAGCGCAGCCGTGAAAACCAGCTGCGTAATGAAAAATAATTTTAGGAAGTGATACCATGTGTCCACAATCCGGGGTAAGCTTCTGTCTGCCGACCCTTGCTGGGTATCTTAACAGCAGCGGTTTGGGCAGTCCGGAGCAGGATTTCCAAAACCTTTCCATGGAAGAATTGGAGAAGACCGCAATCTCCCTTGTAAAGCCCAACCGGGTGCAGCATGTTTTGGGCTGCCGGGATACGGCTGTGGCGCTGGCAAAGCACTATGGTGCAGACGAAGTCCATGCTGCCCGGGCGGCGCTCTTGCATGACGCGACCAAAGCGCTGGACCCTGAGCAGCAGCTTGCTCTGTGTCAGGAGTACGGTATCACATTGGACAGCTTTTTAAGCCAGAATCCCAAGACTTTACATGCCCTTACCGGTGCGCTGGTGGCGGAGCATCTGTTTGGAGAATGTGGCGCTGTGGTCAGCGCTGTGCGACACCACACCACCGGAAAAGCGGATATGAATTTGCTGGAAAAAATCATTTATGTGGCAGACTATATGGAGCCCAACCGGGATTTCCCCGGTGTGGAGCGCCTGCGGGAACTGGCGTATACGGATTTGGACGGCGCACTGAAGCTGGGCCTTACCATGACGCTGGAGCTGCTGCAGAAGCAGGGAAGAACCGTTTCGCCTCAATCTCTGGAGGCATTACAATGGCTGAACCGTCAGCCGTCTTAGAAAGGAAACTGTTTATGTTGAGCGCAAAAGAAATTGCAATTCAAGTAACCAAAGCATTGGATGAAAAGAAGGGTATGGACATCCGGCTGCTGCGAATTAACGATATTTCCAGCCTGGCAGATTATTTTCTGATCTGCACCGGTACCTCCAATACCCATGTTAAGACTCTGTGCGACTATGCAGAGTACACTTTGGAGCAGCTGGGCGAGCCCATGCTGGGCAGAGAAGGCCACAGGGGCAACGCATGGGAGCTGTTGGACTACGGCACGATTGTTATCCATGTCTTTACCGAGGAAGCCCGTCATTTCTATGACTTGGAGCGGCTTTGGGCAGACGCGGAGAATGTGGATTTGAAGGGAATTATCATCGACGAGTCGATGTAAAAGAGGTGTTTTTGTCATGAATTATGAACACGGCAAGGTAGAGGCCAAATGGCAGCAGTATTGGGAGGACAACCATACTTTCCGCACGGATGTATGGGATTTTTCCAAGCCCAAGTATTATGTTTTGGATATGTTCCCGTATCCTTCCGGTGTGGGTCTGCACGCAGGCCACCCCGAGGGCTACACGGCAACGGATATTATGTCCCGTATGAAGCGGATGCAGGGCTACAATGTGCTGCACCCCATGGGATACGACTCCTTCGGTCTGCCCGCAGAGCAGTATGCGGTGAGCACCGGCAACCACCCCAACGGCTTTACCCAGGAGAATATCAAAACCTTCTCCGCGCAGCTGAAGGAGCTGGGCTTTGACTATGACTGGTCCAAGGTGATTGCCACTTCGGATCCGGAATTTTACAAGTGGACCCAGTGGATTTTCAAGAAGCTGTATGAAGCCGGCTATGCCAAGCGGATTGAGATGCCCGTTAACTGGTGTGAAGAGCTGGGCACCGTGCTTTCCAACGATGAGGTCATCGACGGCAAGTCCGAGCGCGGCGGCTACCCCGTTGTGAAGAAGAATATGATGCAGTGGGTTATTGACCAGCCGGCCTTTGCGGAAAAGCTGCTGGAAGGACTGAATGAGATTGACTGGCCCGAATCCACCAAGGAGATCCAGCGCAACTGGATTGGCAAATCTACCGGTGTTGAGGTGGACTTCCAGCTGGTGGGCGGCGGTGAATTCTCCATCTACACAACCTGCATTGAAACCATTTACGGCATCACCTTTATGGTCCTTGCCCCCGACGGCAAGATTGTGGAAGGCCTGATGGACCGGGTGGAAAACCCCGAGGAAGTGAAGGCTTACATCGAAGCTTCTGTGAAAAAGAGCGACATGGACCGCACCGAACTGAACAAGACCAAGTCCGGCTGCCCTCTGAAGGGCATCTATGCCATCAATCCCGTCAACGGAAAGCAGGTGCCGGTATTCATCGGCGACTTCGTGCTGGCAAGCTACGGCACCGGCGCGGTTATGGCAGTTCCCAGTCATGACCAGCGGGACTTTGAGTACGCCCAGGTACATGGCATTCCCATGATTCAGGTAATTGACGGCGGAGATGTTACCGAGCATGCCTTTGAAAAGCAGGACTACCTGGGCAAGGGCTGCAAGCTCGTAAACTCTGAGGGGTTTACCGGCTTGACGGTGGAGGAGGCAAAGGAAGCCATCACCTGCAAGCTGGAAAAGCTGGGCGTTGCCAGAAGAAAGAACAACTACCACTTCCGTGAGTGGATTTTCGCCCGCCAGAGATACTGGGGCGAGCCCGTTCCCTGCGTATATACCGAGGACGGGGAAACCGTATTCCTGCCGGACAGCGAGCTGCCGCTGATTCTGCCTGAACTGGACGATTACAAGGGCCGAAACGGTCAGGCACCTCTGGAAAATGCCACCGACTGGAAGCAGTATGATGCCAACGGCATTCGGGGCGTTCGGGAAACCTCTACCATGCCCGGCAGCGCAGGCTCTTCCTGGTACTTCATGCGCTATATCGACCCCAACAACGACCAGACATTCTGTGATCCGGAGCTTTTGAAGCACTGGATGCCGGTTGACCTGTACATCTGCGGACCGGAGCATGCGGTGGGACACTTGATTTACTCCCGTATCTGGAACCGCTTCCTGTATGATATCGGTCTGGCACCTACCAAGGAGCCGTTCCAGAAGCTGGTTCACCAGGGTATGATTCTGGGCGAAAACGGCATCAAGATGGGCAAGCGTTTCCCGGAATTCGTGGTCAATCCCAGCGATATTGTTCGGGAGTACGGCGCAGATACACTGCGGCTGTATGAGATGTTTATGGGACCCCTGGAGGTCTCCAAGCCCTGGAGCACCACCGCTGTGGCCGGCGCCAGAAAGTTTATCAACCGGGTGTGGAATTTCTTTACGGAAAGCGCCAACATCACCGATACCGATGACGGAAAGCTGACCAAGATTTATCACCAGACGGTGAAAAAGGTCACCTCCGATTTTGAGGCGCTGGCATTCAACACCGCCATTGCCCAGATGATGGTCTTCGTCAACGAGGTTTATAAGAACGGCACCTGCCCCAGAGAATATGCCGAGGGCTTCATTAAGATGATTTCCTGCATTATTCCCCATGTGGGCGAGGAAATCTGGCAGCTGCTGGGCCATGACAATACCATCGCCTTTGAGCCTTGGCCTACCTACAGCGAGGACAAGTGCAAGGACAGCGAAGTGACCATTGCGGTGCAGGTCAACGGCAAGATGCGGGGCACTGTGGTGATGGCTGCGGACCTGGACAACGACAGCGTTGTTGCCAATGTGCTGGCGGACCAGAAGATTGCCGCATTCCTGGAAAAGAACGGCGGCAACATTGTTAAGACCATCGTGGTCAAAAACAAACTTGTCAACCTGATTGTTAAGTGATTTTTTGGAGAAACCCATCAAAATCTTGAAATCTTTCTTGACAATTGGCAAAACAATGGGTATAATGATTCAAGCCAGTAATGGCCCTGAAAGCATCCTGGAAATAACCGGATGCCATCGGAGGGAGGGAAAACCATGTCTGAAATTCGCGTTAAGGAGAACGAATCTCTGGAGAGCGCACTGCGTCGTTTTAAGCGGAGCTGCGCCAAGGAGGGTGTTATTGCCGAAGTTAAGAAGCGCGAGCATTATGTCAGCCCCAGCCTGAAGCGCAAGCAGAAGTCTGAAGCTGCCCGTAAGAACAAGAGAAAGTTCTATTAATATCCCTCTTGATTTATGCGCAAAACCGCTCCGGATATCCGGAGCGGTTTTTACATTTCCTTCAGTTCCTGATATAGCCCCACCCCAGCGGTAACGCCAAGACTTTTCGCTTCTTTTAGCAAGGTAAGCAAATCCGCTTTGGTTCTTTGCAAAGTGAAGACAGCGCAATTTTTCTGGCATTCAATCCGGTAGCGGCAGTGCAGGGAAGTGTCCGAAAAGGGGAGCGGTTCTTGACAACTACCTGCTGGTTTGCGGGTACAGCCCTCGGGGGTAAGCTGCAGCTGCAGGGTATCCAGCGCCAGCTCCAGCCAGATTTCCCGGCCCCGGTAGGGCGCTAAATATTCTGCCAAAGGCGTGTCCAATGGCGCTGGCGGTAAGAAAACCGGACAGCTTAAGTCTTTCCCGTAAGCTTCAGATACCGCAACCGGATAGGGAAGGGATACCAATGCCTTGGTAATTGCCAAATTCTCCGCCAGATCTTGCCGCTGAAAATCCAGCAGCAAGCCATAGCAGTTGCGGTTATGCAGGACCGCGCCGACGATTTCCCGAATCCGATTGGGATTTACATTTTGCGGCGGAACGGAGTCGTCCAGAATCAGCAGGGAATGAGGGGGCAGCGCATGGGGCAAATTGGTAATGCCGCCATCGCCGGAAAAGTGGCAGGCCATCCAGCCGATATGGGGAGGAAGCTGCGTGCTTTGCGCCATTTCCGCTCCGGTCATGGCAAGAAATCTGCGGATTTCCATGGACAAAGGCCCCCTCCCGTGGTATAATTTCCCTATAATGTATGAAAGTGTGGTTTCCTTTATGCCTGTTTCCTTCTTGCCCCGTTTGATTGTACCGGCGCTGACAGACCTGACGCCCCAGCTGCTCAGCGAGCGGGGAATCCGTCTGCTGATGCTGGATTTTGATAACACCATTGTGCCGTATACCACCAATGTGCCCACAGCCCAAATGGAGCAGTGGCTTAAGGAAATGGCAAGTTCCAATATTGCCCTTTGCGTGGTATCCAACAGCAAGCGGGAGCGGGTGAAGGTGTTTTGCGAGCGCTATGGACTTAACTGTATTACTCACGCGAAAAAGCCCTTTTCCAAGGGAATCCGGGCGTGCCTGAAACAGTATAACCTGCCGCCGGAGGTCTGCGCCCTGGCCGGCGACCAGATTTTTACGGATACATTGGGTGCCAACTGCGCAGGCGTCCAGTCCATTCTGGTAACCGCTATCGACAATCACAATATCTGGCTGAAGCTGCGCCATGTGGCGGAGATGCCCTTTATTTGGCTGGCCGGAAACCGCAGAATGAAGCCGTAACGGAATATTCGGGAAAAAAGTAAGAAATATCCAAAAAAAGTTGCAGTTTCCCCTTGAAAAATATTGGATTATGCGTTATACTATATGCGCTAAAGATATGTACACATTTCTTCCCGAAAGGGAAAATTTAGGAGGATAAATCAATGATTTCTGCAGGCGATATCAGAAACGGCATTACCTTTGAACTGGATGGAAAGGTTATGCAGGTTATCGAATTCCAGCACGTTAAGCCCGGCAAGGGTGCTGCTTTTGTCCGCGTCAAGATGAAGAACGTCATCACCGGCGGCGTGACCGAAACCAGCTTGAACCCTTCTGCCAAGTTCCCCACCGCTTTCATTGAGCGGCGCAAGATGGAGTATTCCTACAACGACGGTTCTCTGTACTACTTTATGGACCAGGAGACCTACGAGCTGGAGCCCATCGACGCAGCCAACCTGGACGATTCCTTTAAGTTCGTCAAGGAAAACGACATCTGCACCATCATGAGCTACAAGGGCAAGGTCTTCGGTGTTGAAGTACCCAACTTTGTTGACCTGGTGGTTACCGATACCGAGCCTGGCTTTGCCGGCAATACCGCTACCAACGTTACCAAGCCCGCTACCGTGTAAACCGGCGCTGAGGTGAAGGTGCCTCTGTTTATCAACGAGGGCGACAAGATCCAGATCGACACCCGTACCGGTGAATACCTGGGCCGTTCCAAGGCATAACGGAAGGAGAACTGACTATGACCATTTCTGAAAAGTCCGCATACTTGAAGGGCCTGATGGATGGCCTGAAGCTGGATACCGAAGCTGCCGAGGGTAAGATGATTGCCGCTATCGTGGATCTTCTGGGTGATGTTACCAAGAAGCTGACCGATGTGGAGGATACCACCATTGCCATCTCCGACGAGCTGGACGAAATCGAGGAAGATCTGGACGCCATTGAGGACTACATCCTGGACGAAGAGGATGAAGACTACGACGACGATTACGACTACGATTTCGACGATGAAGACGAAGACGAGGAGTATGACGAAGAGGGCTTTGACTATGGCGACGAGGATACCATCGTCTACGAGGTAAAGTGCGCCTGTGGCGAAATCATTGATTTCGACGAGGAGACTCTGGAAGCCGGCTCCATTGTCTGCCCCAACTGTGGTGAGAACCTGGAGTTTAGCCTCGAAGACGAGGAATAATGAAAGACAAAATTCCCGCAGCCTTGGCTGCGGCAATTTTTTTATCCCCAAAACAGTCTGGCGGTGACGGATGCCATGAGGAATCCCACGAAATCCGCAAAGAGGGCGGCAGGAACGGTGTAACGGGTTTTTTGGATTCCCGCGGAGCCGAAATAGACACTGATGGTGTAAAAGGTGGTCTCTGTTGACCCCAGCATAACAGCAACGGTTCTGCCAATCAGGGAATCCGGGCCGTGCTGCGCCATGAGATCTGCGCCCACTGCCAATGCTGCGCTTCCGCTTAAAGGGCGCACCAGAACCAGCAGGGCCGTTTCCGGCGGGATTCCAAAGAAACGGAATGCTGGGGAGAGAAGACTGCTGATCATCTCCACAGCCCCGGATGCCCGCAGCATAGTGACCGCCACAAGAAGCACCACCAGCGTCGGCACGATGGATGAGAGCATTTTCAGCCCGTCAGCAGCACCGTCCAGCATCAGCTGGTAACTGTTTTCCTTTTTCCGAAGAGCCAGCAATGAGGAGATGAGAAGCAGTGACGGAACAAGATAATCATGCATGTCGGCAAATCCTCCCCAACAGCCAGGCCATCATGAGCCCCAGACCGGCAGAGCAAAGGCTGGTAATCCAAACGGCAGGCAAAATGTCAAAAGGGGAGGCAGAACCCAAACCGGCACGTACCGCGGCCACATTGGCGGGAATCAGTTGAATGGAGGCAGTATTTAGAACAATCAGCCGGCACAGCTCGTCGGTGGCCACTTTGGGCGCAGCGGGATTTACCAGCCGCCTGGCTGCCCGGATTCCCATGGGTGTTGCCGCGTTTCCCAGACCCAGAAAATTCGCGCAGATGTTTGCACTCAGATGCTGCCCTAGTTGTTTATCCTTCCTGACCGAGGGGAAGACACGTTTGGTCAATGGATAGATTAGACGGGACAGTAAGGATGTCAGTCCTGCTTTGTCCATGACAACGCCAACCCCCGACCAAAGAAGAATGGATCCTGCCAATGAGATTGCCAGCGTGATTCCTGCTTGCGCGCCTTCCATGACGGCGGTGCTCAACCGGTTGCCGTTGCCCTGCAAAGCGCTGCAAAGCAAGGAGATGGCAACCAGAACGGTAAATACCCAGCTCATAACCATGTACATGCCCCCTTTTTATACAAATATGGGGGCGCGATGTGGAAAATACACAAAAAAACCGACAAATTTCCGCAAAAATTATGAAAAAGTATTTGACATACAAAAAAAACAATACTATAATAGTGATAATTAAAATAATCCGAAAAAGATTGTTTTATGGTTCAGAAAGGAGAAGGTTGTATATGAAATCAACCGGAATTGTTCGTAAAGTTGATGAGCTGGGCAGAATTGTGTTGCCGATCGAGCTTCGGCGTGTGTTGGACATCGCTGAGCGTGATGAGTTAGAGATTTATATGGAGAATGACCGCATTATCTTACAGAAGTATGAGCCGTGCTGTACATTCTGCGCTTCCTCTCTGGACTTGGTTCGGTTTAAGGGCAAAAACGTCTGTCAGTCCTGCATCCGCAACATGCATCATATCTAAATAAAATGCCGTGGTTTTGGGCATTACTTCCTTGCGGAGTGTTGCCTAAAACCGCGGCATTTTTTATTCACTTTGAAGCGCTGCGTCGTAAACAATGTTTTTTGGTAGCTTTAATTCCTGTGCCGTCTGCTTGACGGCATCTTTTCTGCTTAAGCCCGTTTCCATCAGCTGCCGAACCCGCCGGGCGGCGTCCTCAGGTGTTGCGTTTTCCTGGATTGGAGCGCTGCAGCCGGCTACCACCAGAACGAATTCTCCCTTGGGAGGAGACTGGGTGTAGCGTTCCACAGCCTGACCCAGGGTGGTTCTTACTACTTCCTCGTGGAGCTTGGTCAGCTCCCGACAAAGGCTGATACCTCTGTCAGCTCCGAACACCTCGGCCATGTCGGAAAGGGTGGCGAGAAGTTTGTGAGGGGCTTCGTAGAAGATCATGGTGCGCTGCTCGGTCTTTAAGGCATCCAAATGCTCCCGCCGGCTTTTTTTCGCGGTGGAAAGGAAACCCTCAAAGCAAAATCTGCCGGTGCTTTGCCCGGAAATGCTCAGTGCGGTAATGACAGCGCAAGGGCCGGGTATGGCGCAAACCGTAATGCCTGCAGCGGCGCATTGCTGCACCAGCTCTTCTCCCGGATCGGAGATGGCGGGGCTGCCCGCATCGGACACCAAGGCGCAGGTCTCGCCGGCGAGAATCCGCTGAACAATCATATCACCTTTAAACGCCTTGTTATGCTCGTAGTAGCTGACAAGGCTTTTTTTAATGCCCAGATGATTCAGAAGCTTCAGGCTGACCCGGGTATCCTCGGCTGCGATAAAATCTGCCTGCTCCAAGGTTTCCCGGCATCGCTGGGAAATATCGCCCAGGTTGCCGATAGGGGTGGGGACCAGATATAACATTCCTGCCATAGTATGCCTCCTACAGACGGTAAGCCTCCCGATAAAAGGCAGTGGGCTCACCGGATTCGTCAAATAAGCACTGCTCCGTCAGCTGCAAGCCGGGCTTTGCTCCCTTGCGGCATTGCAGCAGAATCAGGCTGATGGGCTTTTGGGGATTGTGCCGGATCAGACACAGATGTTTCGGCTCCAGACCGCTGCTTGCGCCGCAGCCGCACAGCTGCCCCAGCGCTTCCGGTTTGTGAACCAGATAGAAATCCCCGCCCCAGCGCAGCGCCCATGCCGCAGCGTCAAACAGCTCTTTTGGGGTGCATTGCTGAGCGTGCCGGGCTTGAGCGTTGTCCCGGCTGACAGGTCCGCCGGAAAAATAGGGGGGATTCGACACGCAAATATCAAAGCAGCCGGAGGGGAAATGCTGCGCTACGGTGCGCAAATCCGTGCATATACTAAGAAGACGGCCCTCCAATTTGTTTCTTTGAATGTTGTGGAGGGCGGCCTCGTGGGATGGGCGGTGAATTTCCACGCCGGTGACCTGTGCGGTATCGGATTTTGCGCACAGAGCAATTCCCAGAGTGGCGCAGCCCGAGCCGAGGTCCAGCACCCTGGCTTGCTTTCCCAGCCGGACAAAATGACTCAGCAGCATGGAATCCGTACTCAAGGGGAACGTGTTTTGGGGCGTATTCAGAATCAAGCCGCCAACTTGTTGTTCCATAGTGGCCTCCATAAAAAATCAGCCTGCGCGACCGGAGTGCCGGCTACGCAGACTGACTGCAGATTCGGAAGAATCAGCCTTCTTCGATCGCTTCAGTGGGGCAGTTGTCGGCGCAGGCGCCGCAGCTGACGCAAACATCGGCATCGATGACGTACTTGTCTTCGCCCTCGGAGATTGCTTCAACGGGGCAGTTGTCGGCGCAGGCGCCACACTTGACACAAGCATCGGTAATATTGTAAGCCATGACTTTCCCTCCAATATATGTTATCCTGCATGGCTATACACCACCATGCACTACCATTCTAGCATGGATTTTTAAAAATGCAATTCCTTTTTTGAAAAGAAAGGTATATTTTTTCCCCTTATGGTGAAAATTTTGGAATATGGGAGGGGAGCGGTATGCAATACACACCGGAATGTACCCAGCTGCTTGTGTCTGCAGCGGAGCAGGCAAGGAGTTTGGGGCACAGCTATGTTGGCAGTGAGCACTTGCTTCTGGCAATGGCTGGCGGCCATGGCTGGGCAGGACAAATCTTGCACGGCGTAGGAATGCGAGCAGAGTTGGGCCGTCGGCTGGCGGCCCTTTTATATGGCTGCGGTGCAGCGCGGCTGCCCCTGCCTCAGGGGTGGACGCCGGTGGCTGTCCGCATACTGAAAAACGCAGCCCGGGAGGCGAAGGGCCTTAGAAAGCGGAATGTGGGTTCGCTGCATGTTCTGCTGGCAATTTTACGAAGTCATAAATCCGGGGCAATGGATATTCTCACGGTTGCGGGAATTGACCCAAACGAGGTCTTTACCCAAACCGTTCATTATTTGCAGTGGGAAGCATGCCCAACGGCATATCGAAAAAAGGAGGCGGTCAATACGAAACTGTTGGAGCAGTTCAGTGAGGATTTGATTTTGAAGGCATCGACCATGGAGCCGGTGATTGGCCGGGAGCGGGAGATTGAAATGGTCATTGGGATCCTCAGCCGAAAGAATAAAAACAACCCGGCGCTGGTAGGTGAGCCTGGGGTGGGTAAAACAGCCATCGCTGAGGGACTTGCCCAGCGGATGGCTATGGGAAATGTACCGCCTCAGCTGAAGGATAAGCGATTGGTGAGCCTGAATATGGCCAATCTGGTGGCGGGTACGAAATACCGGGGAGAATTTGAAGAACGGCTCCGGGATGTGCTGGCGGAGATTCGCCGCAGCGGTGATGTGATTTTGTTTGTGGATGAAATGCATACCATTGTGGGCGCCGGTGCGGCGGAGGGTGCCATTGATGCGGCCAATATTTTTAAGCCTGCCCTGGGGAGGGGAGAATTGCAGATTCTGGGCGCCACCACTATGACAGAATACCGCAAATATATTGAAAAAGACCCGGCGCTGGACCGTCGGTTCCGTCCGGTAACGGTGGAAGAACCTACGGAGGGGGCGGCGCTGGCAATTCTAAGGGGCTTAAAACCCGGGCTGGAACGGCACCATCGCTTGAAGATTCAGGAAGAAGCCTTAAAAGAGGCGGTTCGGATGTCGGTGCGCTACCTGCCGGAGCTTTACTTGCCGGATAAGGCCATTGACTTGGTGGACGAGGGGGCATCCCATGTCCGGCTGGAAGAATTGCAGCAGGGAAAATATTCTTCCAATCAGCAGGATTTGGAGCAGGAGCTCAATGAAGCTGTTCGGGAAAGCAAGTACGAGCTGGCAGCAGAATTGCGGGATAAAATGCAGCACATGATGAGCCGTTCCGGGGAAAGCCGGCGAACCCGGAGCGTGACACCGGGGGATATTGCCTGGGCGGTGTCGGCGCGCACCGGCATTCCCGTAGGGAAGCTTACAGCCAATCAAAAGGAACGGCTGCTGGGGCTTGAGGAAATCCTCTCCCGTCGGGTAATCGGGCAGACAGAAGCGGTGAAGGCAGCGGCCCAGGCGGTGCGGCGGGGCTTTTCCGGAATCCGGGATGAAAACCGGCCTGTGGCCAGTATGCTTTTTACCGGGCCTACCGGTGTGGGGAAGACGGAACTGTGCCGGGCGCTGGCTGAGGAGCTGTTTGGAAGCAAGCAGGCGCTGATTCGCCTGGATATGACGGAGTATATGGAAAAGCAATCCGTATCCCGTTTGATTGGCGCGCCTCCCGGCTATGTGGGTTATGAAGAAGGGGGAAAGCTGACGGAAGCGGTGCGCCGCAGACCCTACTGTCTGGTGCTGCTGGACGAGTTGGAAAAAGCCCACCGGGATGTGGCGGGCATTCTGCTGCAGATTATGGAGGAAGGGGAACTGACGGACTCCACCGGCAGGACGGTGAGTTTCCGCAATGCCATTGTTGTCATGACCTCCAATCTGGGGGGAGAACTGCGCAGCGACGGGCTGGGCTTTTGCCCCGTGGGGAAGGAAGGAGAAATCCAGACCGCACTCCGGCAGGCGTTCACACCGGAGTTTTTGGGGCGTTTGGATAAGATTGTCTGCTTTGCTCCCCTGACGGCGCAGGCTATGGCGGGAATCGGCACGAAGTACTTGACCCATCTCCAGCAACGGCTGGCGCAGGGCGGCACACAGCTGACCTTTGACGAAAGGCTTGCCGGTCACTATGCAGCCCAGTGCAAAGCAAAGGACGGGGCACGGCAGCTGCGAAGATTGTTACAGGAGCAGGTGGAAGGGCCTATGTCGGAATTTCTGCTGTCTTCTTCCCGAAAAATCGGCAAGCTGCACTGTCATCTGGAGGGGGATAACGTCCAATTTTCTGCGCTTTAACCCAAACAATTGTTCTAAAAATTAGAAAAACCAAGTTTTTTGAAGAAATTTTTGATTTTTTTGCGAAAAAAGATTGATTTTTCTGAGAGATGGGTATATACTGTGGGTAAGTGGAGTGAAATGGTAGTAAAGTGGAGCAAAATGGAGGAGGTGACACCCAATGATTGGAAAATTCCCGGCAAAACTGGACGACAAAAACCGGTTGTTTGTTCCCGCAAAGCTGCGTGGCGAACTGGGAACAGATTTCTTTGTGACCTTGGGTGTCAACTGCGGACACCGCTGCCTTACTGTTTATACCACCGCCGATTGGCAAACCCTGAGCGACAATTACAATCAGCTGCCCATCTCTCAAAAGGGCGCTGCGACCAGCTTGATTTTCATGAATGCCACCCAGTGCGAACCGGATAAGCAGTTCCGGTTCTCTCTGACCCAGAATTTACTGGACTACGCGGGCATCTCCAAAGATGTTGTGATCGTAGGCCGGGCAGGGCAGGCGGAAATCTGGGATGCAGAAGAATTCAACGCCTTTGAAACCGAGAATCTTACCCCCGAAATGCTTCTGGCATCTTTGGAGGCGATCGGACTATGAGTGAATTTCATCACATTTCCGTGCTGCTGCAGGAATGTCTGGATGGCTTGCATATCAAACCCGACGGCATTTATGTGGACGGCACTCTGGGTGGCGCAGGACATTCCAGTCAGATTGCCGCCCGACTAGAAACCGGAACCCTGATTGGCATTGACCGGGATCCGGTGGCGCTCAAAGCGGCAGGGGAGCGGTTAGCCCCCTACGCAGACCGGGTGAAGCTGGTCCATTCCAACTTCTGCGAAATCGCAAAAGTACTGGAAGATTTAAAGATTCCTGCTGTTGACGGAATCCTGCTGGATCTGGGCGTTTCCTCGCCCCAGCTGGATGACAGCAGCCGGGGCTTTTCCTACATGGCAGACGCCCCCTTGGATATGCGAATGGACAGCGGTGACAGCGTAACCGCTGAGCAGATTGTGAACGGCTGGTCCTATGAGGAGCTGCGCCGGATTCTCTTTGATTACGGCGAAGAACGGTATGCGCCCCAGATTGCAGCTGCCATTTGCCGCCGACGGGAAGAAAAGCCCATTCAAACCACACTGGAATTGGTGGATGTGATTCGCTCGGCCATGCCGGCTCAGGCACTTCGGGAAAAACAGCACCCGGCAAAGCGGAGCTTCCAGGCAATTCGCATTGCAGTCAACGATGAGTTGGGCGCGGTTCGCAAGGTTATGGATGATGCCATTCCCAAGCTAAAAACCGGTGGGCGTCTGGCGGTGATCACCTTCCATTCTCTGGAGGATCGGATCGTGAAGAACGCCATGGCGGATGCGGCAAAGGGCTGTACCTGCCCACCGAATTTTCCCATGTGTGTATGCGGCAAAAAGCCGAAAGTGAAGCTCATTACCAAAAAGCCCATTGTGGCAGGGCAGGAAGAACTGGAGGTTAATCCACGTTCCCGCAGCGCAAAGCTTCGGGTATGTGAGAAGCTGGACGGATAAGGAGGAAGAAACATGGCAAGACAGCATCAGGTTCAATATGTCAGTTTCTATACCGCAGGCAGCGAAGCCCGTAAGGTGGACTGGCAGCCTGTCAAGAAGCAGGTCAACCTACCCCAGCCCCGTCGGGCAAAGCGGAAGGTGGTCTATGTAGACCCCGTTGCTCACATTGGAATTTTTGTGGCAGTTGTGATGCTGCTGGTGATGCTGGTGGGCGTGGTCCGGTTCGCGGGCGCACACAACGAGCGGGTTCAGCTTGAGAACTATGTTTCTACCCTGCAGCAGAAAAACGAATCCTTGTCTGATACTTATTATAACGGTTTTGACCCGGAGGAAATCCGCCAGATCGCTCTGGCAAAGGGTTTCATTCCTGCTGAGCAGGCCCAGGTGCTGTATGTATCCGTTCCGGAAACGGCTGAGCAGCCGGAGGAAACCGGCTCACTGTGGGCATTCCTGCTCCGTTTATTTGCATAATTGCCGATTCGTCCAATAGAATATTGACAGCAGCTGCAATGGGCAGTGAGGGACTCCCTTGCTGCCCATTGTGTGATATCTGTCAGTATGAAAGGCCGGTGACCTATGGCAAATCGGAGGGAAAAATCGCGATTTATGCGGTTTCGGGCAGATACCGGACAGCACCGCAGAATCTTGGTTGTAATGGCGGTACTGGGACTTTTGGCGTTCCTGCCGGTTGCGCTTCAAATGTACAAGCTGATGGTAAGTCAGCATGATTACTACTCCATGCTTGCATTGCGCAATCAAACACGAACCACCAATGTTACCGCAGACCGCGGAACCATTTACGACAGAAATATGAATATCCTCGCCGCTTCCGTAGGCGTGGAAACGGTGTATCTCGACCCTCACGAGCTGAAACAATCCAAGGCCAATTTGGAGGAAATCGGTCGTGTTTTGGGGGAAATCCTGGATTTAGACCCAGCCTGGATTGTAAAACAGGGCCAGGATATTACCAAGCGGTATAAGCAGGTTGCTGCCCGGGTGGAGCAGGAAACTGCCAATGAAATCCGCAAATTTATTAATGAAAATCATATTTCCGGCATTCACTTAGAGCCGGGAAGCCGCAGAACCTATCCCCAGGGTACTCTTGCTGCCCAGGTGATTGGCTTTACCAATGCCTCCAATACCGGATCAGAGGGGATTGAAGCGGCCTACAACAGCTTTCTGGAGGGGAAAGTCGGCAAGGTGATTACCACCAAGGGCAACAATGAAATGGATATGCCCTATTCCTACGAAAAGTATGTTGCCTCCAAGCCGGGCTGCGATGTGATTTTGACCCTGGATGCTACGGTGCAAAGCTGCCTGGAAAAACAAATGCAGGCGGCCATCGCCCGGTATGATGTTCAGAACGGGGCGTTTGGCATGGTGATGAATGCCAAGACCGGAGAAATTCTGGCTATGGCGACCCTGGGCAGCTATGACCCCAACGCCTATATGGAGATTGCAGACCCGGAAACCGCCCAGGCGGTGGAGGAACTGAAGCTTAGCTATCTTACCCAACCGGAGGGCAGCGACGGATATACGGCGGGCAAGGCCCGGTATCAGACCGCGCTGAATGAAGCCCTCTTAAAGCAGTGGCGCAACCGGTGCATTTCCGATGGCTACGAGCCGGGGTCGACCTTTAAGGTACTGACCATGGCCGCGGCGCTGGATACCGGCGCAATCAATCTAAATACCAACTTTTACTGCCGGGGTGCCGAGCAGATTCCCGGCCGCTCCCAGCTGCTGCATTGCTGGCGTTCTACGGGACACGGCGCCCAGAAAACGCCTCAGGCACTGCAGAATTCCTGCAACCTTGCCTTTGCCCACATTGCCCTTTCATTGGGGGGCGAGCGGTTCTATGATTACATGGAGCGCTTTGGTGTCATGGAAAAAACGGGTATTGACCTCTCCGGTGAGAGCAAGGGTGTGTTTTTCAGCAAGGAGCTGATTACTGACACGGAAAAATGGGGAACGGCTTCCTTGACCTCCGGCTCTTTTGGCCAGACCTTTAAGCTGACACCCTTACAGTTGGTTCGTGCCATCGCCTCGGTGGTCAACGGCGGGTATCTTCTGGAGCCGTATATTGTATCGGAGATTGTGGACAGCGACGGAAACACGGTTTTAAAGCAGGAGCCTACCGTGCTGCGGCAGGTCATCAGCGCCGAAACCTCCAAGACTATGTGCCAGCTGATTGCCTCCGTTGTGGAGGAGGGAACGGCAAAAAATGCCAAAGTTGCCGGATTTTCCATAGGTGGAAAGACCGGTACCAGTGAAAAAATCGACGTTTTGGACGAGAACGGCAAGCCCACTCTGGATAAAATCGTATCATTTGTGGGGGTTGCGCCCATGGAAAATCCGGAGTATATTGTATTGGTGGCCCTGGACACTCCCTCCCGCCAGACGGGAATGTATATTTCCGGCGGCGTGATGGCTGCGCCTACCGTTGGTGCGGTGATGGCGGATATTCTGCCGTATCTGGGGGTTTCCCAGAATTACACCCAGGAGGACGCGGCAGGTCAGCTCTTTGTTATGGAGGATTTGACCGGATTGACTGTCAAGGAGGCCACACAGAAGCTGAAAAACCAGTTTCTTACCGCAGAGCTTGTTGGCGACGGAGATACCGTTACCGGACAGATTCCGGCAGCGGGAGAAACAGTTGCAGGAAACAGCCAGGTTCTGCTATACTTAGGAGAGGAAATTGACCGGCAGCAGGTAACCGTTCCCGATTTTCTGGGAATGAACCGGCAGCAGGTTCACGATATCGCCCTTTCTCTGGGGCTGAATGTACAGATTGCGGGCAATGACGCAATTTCACCCAAGGTGGTTGTCACCGCCCAAAGCATTCCGAAAGGGGAGTCCGTCCCCATGGGAACCACCATTCGATTGGAATTTGCCGACACCAAGGCAGGGGATTAGCGTCCCAAAGGAGTAAGTATGAAACTAAAGGATTTACTGGCAGACGTTCCGGTTCTGGAAACCAATGCAGACGTAGAGCAGGATATTACCTCTGTGGTGTATGACACCCGGAAGGAAATCCGGCAGGGGTGTCTGTTTGTTGCCCTGAAGGGCTTCCAATTTGACGGCAACAGCTTTATTCCCAATGCCCTGGCGGCAGGCGCATCCGCTGTGGTTACCGCCAGAAAGCCGGAGGGAGATATTCCCTATATTCTCGTTGAAAATGACCGGCTTGCCCTTGCCATCCTCGGCAGAAACTGGTTTCATAAACCCGCTGAGGCTATGACCATGATTGGTGTGACCGGCACCAACGGAAAGACCTCTGCGACCTTGCTGCTCAAGCAGGTTCTGGAAAAGACGATGGGCGCTCAGGTAGGTCTGATCGGTACTATGGAGAATCAGATTGGAGATCTGGTGATTCCCACCGAGCGGACCACGCCGGAAAGTTTTGAGCTTCAGGCGCTGTTTGCCCAGATGCGTGACAGCGGCTGCAGCCATGTAGTGATGGAGGTTTCCTCCCATGCCATCGCCCTTGACCGGGTGGGTGGCGTACACTTCCATGTTGCGGCCTTTACCAATCTGACAGAAGACCATCTGGATTTCCACAAGACCATGGAAAACTACTGCGACACCAAGGCGCTGCTGTTCACCCGCTGCGACAAGGCGGTTGCCAATGGGGACAGCGAATGGTATGAGCGGATTATCCATGGGTCTAAGGCAAATATTTTGTCCACAGCTGTCGCGCAAAATGCGGACCTTCAGGCGAAGGATTTGGTTCTTCAGGCCAATGGCGTGACATTTACTGCCCTTTACCGGGGGCAGGAGATTCCGGTGCAGTTGGGCATTCCCGGCAGATTTACGGTGTATAATGCCCTGACCGTGCTGGGCATTGCCGCTCAGCTGGGGATTGACCTGACAGATGCTGCCAAGGCGCTGTCTTCCTGTAAGGGCGTTAAGGGCAGGGTAGAGGTAGTTCCCACGCCCGGCAGGGACTATACTGTCTTGATTGACTATGCCCACACCCCCGACGGTTTGGAAAATGTCCTGTCCTCTGTCCGGGATTTCTGTAAGGGCAGACTGATTTGTGTATTCGGCTGCGGCGGTGACCGGGACCCCATCAAGCGCCCCGTTATGGGTAAAATCGGTGTCAAACTGTCCGATATTGCTGTAATCACCTCGGATAATCCCAGAAGCGAAGCGCCTATGGATATTATCGCGGATATTCTCAAAGGGGTGGACAGCGCTGACGGGGAATATGTGGTGATAGAAAATCGGAAAAAAGCCATTGCCTATGCTCTGGACATTGCCGGAAAAGATGATATTATAGTATTGGTCGGTAAAGGTCATGAAACCTATCAGGAAATCTGTGGCGTCAAGCACCATCTGGACGAACGGGAAGTGGTTGCGGCGCATTTGGCAGAAAAGGGGAATTGTTTGTAATGGGTAAGATTACATTGGCTCAGGCAGCCCAGTGGTGCGGCGGACGGATAGATCCCAAATACGCCCAGGTTGCCTTTCTGGGCGCCTGCAACGATACCAGAGTCTTACAGCCCGGGCAGCTGTTTATTGCCCTGCAGGGCGCTCGGGACGGCCATGAATTCATTCCCGCTGCTCTGGAAAAAGGAGCTGCAGCCGTGCTTTGCAGCCGGTGTGAGGGAGATTATCCTGCCATTGTGGTAGAGGATCCCCGAATTGCCCTGGGAGAAATTGCCCGGGCAGAGCGGCAGCGCATTGGCATGAAGGTAGTGGGAATTACCGGCTCGGTGGGAAAGAGCACCACCAAGGAAATGATTGCCTGCGTGCTGGAGGGTGGCTACAAGGTATCGAAAACCCCGGCCAATCACAACAATGACATCGGCATGCCCATGGCGATTCTCTCTATGCCGGAGGATACGGAAATTGCGGTTCTGGAAATGGGAATGAACCATTTCCGGGAGATTGCCTACCTTGCCTCCATCGCCATTCCCGATGTGGCTGTGATTATTAACATCGGCACGATGCATATTGAGCATTTGGGCTCTCAGGAGGGTATTCTAAAGGCAAAGCTGGAGATTCTGGAAGGCATGAAGCCCGGGGGGAAGGTCATCCTCAACGGCGACGATGCCCTTCTTTGGAATGTGGATAAGAAAGCGGACATGTCCGTGACCTATTTTGGCGTGAATAATGCAGATTGCACCGTTCGGGGTACGGATATTGCCCAGAAGCCCAACCATTTGAGTTTTCGCGTTCGCAGCGGAAACCAGAATATCCCCGTGGAGCTGGCCCTGGAGGGAGAGCATTTTGTCCCCGATGCCCTGGCGGCAATTTCCGTGGGTCTTGCCATGGATATCAGCCCCGTAAGCATTGCCAGACAGCTGGCGGCATTCCGAAATATGGCAGGCCGGCAGGAGATTCTGGAGGAGAAGGGCTATCGGATTATTAAGGATTGCTATAATGCAGGCCCGGAATCCATGGCGGCAGCCCTGCGGGTGCTGGGAAACCAGCCCGGTCGGAAAATTGCGGTTTTGGGAGATATGCTGGAGCTGGGTGTTTACACCCAGGCGGAGCATTATAAAATCGGCAGAATTGCCGCGGAAAAGGCAGATATTGTTCTTGCCTACGGACCCAACAGCAGCCGGATTCTCAGCGGCGCCCAAACCGGTGGCATGAGCCAGCTGGCAGCCATGGCCTTTGAGGACAGAGCACTTTTGGTTGCGGCGCTTAAGCGGCTGGCAAAGCCGGGAGATGTGATTCTCTTTAAGGGCAGCCACGGAATGCACATGGAAATCGCCTTGGAGATGTTTTTAGCGGATGCTACATAAGCGGAGGAAACAGAAATGACGAAACTACTGATTACAGCTGCCATTTGCTGTGCGCTGACCGGGCTCATCGGCTTTTTGATTCTGCCGGTGCTTCGGGCGCTGAAGGCAGGCCAGTCGGTTCGGGATATCGGACCCACCTGGCATAATTATAAGGCCGGCACGCCCTTGATGGGTGGCTTGATGTTTATCCTGGCGCTGACAGCGGTGCTGCTGATGGCGATTCCCACTGTGGAAAATACAGCTGTATACTATGTTTTGGTTCTGGCGCTGTGCTTTGGCCTGGTCGGTTTTCTGGATGACTTCTGTAAGGTTAAATTCAAGCGGGATCTGGGCCTGACTGCCATTCAGAAAATGCTGCTGCAGATGTCGGTTTCCGCGCTGTTTCTGTATCTTCTGTACCGGCAGGGCGCGCTCAGCTGCAATGTATACATTCCTTTTGTGAATGTGAGCTTTGAGATTCATCCGCTGGTGTATATTTTCTTTGCCATGTTTGTAATGGTGGGCTGCGTCAATGCGGTGAATCTGACCGACGGACTGGACGGGCTGTGCGCTACGGTGACCATCCCCGTGATGGTATTTTTCGCTGCGGTTGCCTATTTCCGGCAGGAAATGGATTTGGCGCTGCTGCCTGCGGCGCTCACCGGTGGCTTGATTGCGTATCTGTTTTATAACTGGCATCCTGCCAAGGTGTTTATGGGGGATACCGGCTCGCTGTTTTTGGGCGGAATCGTCTGCGGGCTTGCCTTTGCGGTGGATATGCCGCTGATTTTGATTCTGGTTGGTCTTGTGTATATCCTCGAGACCCTTTCCGTTATTTTGCAGGTGGGCTATTTCAAGCTGACCCACGGTAAGCGGCTGTTCAAAATGGCGCCCATTCATCACCATTTTGAGATGTCCGGCTGGAAGGAAACAAAGATTGTGCTGGTGTTTGCCCTGGTATCTGCCGTGATGTGCGTCATTGCATGGCTGGGCATCCGGCAGGTCTTAAACTGAAAGGAGTTTTTCTATGGCTGCAGAGCGTACTCTGTATGCCAAAGAGAACCGCCGCCGTTTTGGCGGTGCAAGTGTTGACCCGGTTTTTTTGATATTGCTTTTGTTGCTGCTGACCGTTGGGCTTACCATGCTCTACAGCGCCAGCTCTGCCCAAAGCGAATATGATACCGGCTACGAAATCTCCACCCGGTATCTGCAAAAGCAGGCGGTGTGCGCCGTGATTGGACTTCTGACCATGGCGGCCTTCAGCCGGATCAGCGCAGATTTCTGGTACCGGTTTGCATGGCCCTTGTATGGAATCAGCATTGCACTGTTGTTGCTGGTGCTGGTGGCAGGGGAGTCGGTGAATGGTGCCCGGCGGTGGATTACCATTGCGGGAATCCAGTTTCAGCCTTCGGAAATTGCGAAATTTACCATGATTGTGCTCTTTGCCCGGCTGACCCGGGGCTTTGGTCCCGATGCCCGGAAATTCCGGTACGGCGTACTGGGGTTTGGAGGCGCGCTTCTGGGAATTCTGATTCCTCTGGCGCTGGAAAAGCATTTGTCTGCCATTATGCTGATGGGTATGGTTGCGGTGGTGATGATGTTTGTCGCCGGAACCCACCCCAAATGGCTGCTGGCCGGGGCGCTGGCAGCGGTGGCGTTTGTACTGATTTACATTACCTTTATGGGCTATGCCGGTGACCGTGTGACGGCGTGGCTTCACCCGGAGGAAGACCCCGGGGATACCGGCTATCAGATACTGCAATCGCTGTATGCCATTGGAAGCGGAGGCCTGTTCGGCCTGGGCTTCGGAAAATCCAAACAGAAGTATTTGTACCTGCCGTTTCAGTACAACGATTATATTTTCGCCATTATTTGTGAAGAATTGGGCTTAATCGGCGCACTTCTGATTGTCGCCCTGTTTGCCCTTTTGATTCTGAGGGGTTACTGGATTGCGCTTCGGGCCCGGGACCGGTTTTCTACGGTTTTGGGGGCGGGACTGATTACCCTGATTGCCGTTCAGACCGTTTTGAATCTCTGCGTGGTTACCAATTTGCTTCCCTCCACGGGAATTGCGCTGCCGTTTTTCTCCTATGGCGGCACGGCATTGGCGGTGAATTTGGGGGAGATGGGCGTATTGCTCAGCATTTCCCGACAGCGCCATCAGACAAAAATACAGGAGGTTACCTTATGAACGTGATTTTTACCTGCGGCGGTACAGCGGGACATATCAACCCGGCTATCGCCGTAGCCAACATACTGAAAGAGCGGCATCCCGATGCCAATATTCTCTTTGTCGGTGCCAAGGGGCACATGGAAGAGAAACTGGTGCCCCAGGCAGGGTATGAGCTGAAATGCCTTGCCGGCTCCGGCTTAAGCCGTGGAAAGAATCTGGCGGCAGTGAAGAAGAATCTGCATGCTGTCAAGTGCGCACTGTCTGCGGTTGGGGCTTGCAAGAAAATTTTCCGGGAGTTTCGGCCGGATGTGGTGGTGGGAACCGGCGGCTATGCCAGTTTTCCTGCGCTGTATGCGGCCCAGTCCATGGGAATTGCCACCTGCGTCCACGAAAGCAACGCCCTGCCGGGTCTCACAACAAAGCTGGCGGCAAATCGGGCGGACAAGGTGCTGGTTTGCTTTGAAGAAAGCGCAGCCTACTACAAAAATCCCCAGCGTGTTCAGGTGGTGGGTATGCCGGTCCGCCGGGAATTCGTCACCACCACCCGGGAAAGCGCCCGGAAGGAGTTGGGACTTGCAGATGAGTTCTTGGTAGTTTCCGCTTTCGGAAGTCAGGGCGCCAAGGTGATGAACGAAACCGTTGCCGATCTGCTCCCACTGGCGCAAAAGGACGGATTTCCGTTCCGCTTGATTCATGCCACCGGCAGCTTCGGTAAGGAATGGATGCCCAAGCGTGTCAAGGACAACGGAGTGGATTACGAAAACTGTCCCTCTTTGGATATTCGGGAGTACATTTACAACATGCCCACTCTTATGGCGGCTGCGGATGTGGTCATTGGCAGAGCCGGTGCCGGCACCTGCAACGAGATTGCCGCCAGCGGTGTGCCCAGTATTTTGATTCCTTCTCCCAACGTAACCAACAATCATCAGGAAAAGAACGCCCGTGTATTGGCAGACCGGGGCGGCGCTGTGCTGCTGCTGGAATCCGAATGTACACCTCAGGTTCTCTACGGAAAGCTTCTGGACTTGCTCCAGGATAGTGTATTGCGAGGAAAAATGTCTGCTGCGCTGCGGCAGGGTATGATATTTGACTCGGCAGAAAGAATCTGCGATCTGGTAGAAGAACTGGCCGCACAAAAACGATAAGACCGGAGAATACTATGGAAACAAAACAAAAGAAAACCGCCCGCCCGTCGACTCAAAGCACCGGCAGAAGGCAGGTAAATAAGCCCGCTCCCAAGAAACGGGAGGAACAACCCAGGGTATCACCGGATGTGGTGTACCTTGCGCCCAAGCCCTTCAACCGCAGCCGGCTGATCCTTCGGCTCTGTACGGTTGCTGCTGTGGTTGTGGCGCTGGTGCTGGGAATGTCCGTCTTTTTCAAAGTAGATAATTTCAGCATTTCCGGTGCCCAGATGTACACACCATATGAGATTGAGCAGGCCTGCGGCATTCGGGCAGGGGACAACCTGCTGCTCCTGAACCGGGTGGAGGCAGGCGGGAAAATTATAGCCGCGCTGCCTTACATCAAAACTGCCCGGGTGGGAATAAAACTGCCCGGCACGGTGCATATTGAAGTCGAGGAACTGGATGTCACCTACGGCATGAAGGACCTAAGCGAGCAGTGGTGGCTGGTAAGCTCCGGGGGTATCGTGGTGGAAAAAATGCCCCAGGACTCCATCCAAAGCTACGGTAAGGTATTGGGAATTCATTTGCAGAATCCGCAGCCCGGTCAAAAGGCTGTTGCCCAGGAAACCGGCGGTACCCAGACCGATGAAAACGGAAACCCCATTCCCGTGGTTGTCACCGGTGCGGACCGGCTGAATACAGCCCTGGATATTCTGGAATTTCTGGAGGAGAACGGGGTTGTAGGTCAGGTAGCCAGTGTGGATGTAAACAACATGGGAGATATCCAGATTTGGTATGAGGATATTTTCCAGGTGAAACTGGGGGACAATAAGGACCTGGGAACCAAGATTTCCATGATGATGGCAACCATCCGGTCGCTGCAGCAGAATAAGCCATATGAGCGGGGTGTGCTGAATATCGCAAATCCCAATGATATTTATTATGATTCCTTTGAATGATTTTGAGAATCGGATAAAAATTTTGTCAAAAAACGCAAAAATACTAAAAAAGTTATTGACCAAATGAACTTTTGGGGATACAATATAAAAGTACAAATGTAATCTAGGGCGGTGTGGGCTATCCTGCCGCGCATCATACATAGGAGGAGAGAATATGTCTGATATTTTCCAGGAGCGCGTTGTTAAAATCAAGGTAATTGGTGTTGGCGGCGCAGGCAACAATGTTATTAACCGCATGATCGAAGCCGGTGTCAGCGGCGTGGATTTTGTCGTTGTGAATACTGACAAGCAGGATCTGAATAAGTCCAACTGCAAGAACAAGGTGCAGATCGGCGAAAAGCTGACCGGCGGTATGGGCGCCGGCTCCAAGCCCGAAATCGGCAGAAAGTCTGCTGAAGAAAGCCGTGCCCAGATCGCTAAGATTCTGGAAGGCACCGATATGGTCTTCATCACCGCCGGTATGGGCGGCGGTACCGGCACCGGCGCTGCTCCCATCGTAGCTGACCTGGCTCACGAGCAGGGCATCCTCACCGTTGGCGTTGTGACCAAGCCCTTCAAGTTCGAGGGCGCAAACCGTATGCGTCAGGCCGACGAGGGCATCGCCGAGCTGCACGACAAGGTTGACTCCCTGATCATCATCCCCAACGACCGTCTGAAGTACGTTACCGATCAGAAGATCACCTTTGCCAACGCCTTCGGCATCGCTGACGATGTACTGAAGCAGGCTGTTACTTCCATCTCCGAGCTGGTTGGTTACTCCGAGCGGGTGATCATCAACCTGGACTTCGCTGACGTTTCCGCTGTTATGAAGGATGCCGGCCGTGCCCACATGGGTGTTGGCATTGCTTCCGGCCGGGAGAAGGCTGAGCAGGCTGCTCTGGCCGCTATCAACAGCCCCTTGCTGGAGACCTCCATCAACGGTGCTACCGGCGTTCTGGTGAACGTTACCGGTTCTTCTGAGCTGACTCTGGATGATGTGGAAACCGCTGCCGGCATTGTGCAGGAAAACGCCAACCCCGAAGCCAACATTATCTTCGGCGCTACCTCCTCCGATGAGTTCGAGGATGAGATGCGGGTTACCGTTATCGCCACCGGTTTTGAGCGCAGAGGCGAGGCCGTCAAGAATGAGGCCGCTCCCGCTGCTGCCGGTGCTCCCGTTGCCAAGTCCAACGACGACGATATTGACGAGATTTTCAGCATCTTCAAGCGCTAATTTTACCAACATAACATCCCGGGGCTCACCCGGGATGTTTTTATGAGGACAAAACCATGAATGCTTATCATGCATTGGCAGCCAGCTATGACCGGCTGACCAACGATGTGCCTTACCGGGAGGTAGTGGCGTTTTATTGGCAGATTTTGAATGCGGAGGGATTCAATCCCCGTACTGCGGTGGATTTGGCCTGCGGCACCGGCTCGGTTGCCAAGCTTTTGGCGGAAGACGGGCTGCAGGTGATCGGCGTGGATATGTCGGAGGAAATGCTTACCGCTGCCTGGGATAAGTGCGCCGATTGTGAAAATCCCCCCAGGTTTGTCTGCCAGAAGCTGCAGAATCTTCATTTGCCCAGAGGTGTAGATTTGGCTGTCTGCGCCTTGGATAGCCTGGATTATATCCTGGACCCGGAGGACTGTCGGAAGGCAATCCACAGAATCTACAAAGCCTTAAATCCCGGTGGCGTGTTCATTTTTGATGTGAATACTCCGGAAAAGCTCCGTGCAATGGACGGTCAGGTGTTTCTGGATGAGGATGATGATGTCTTCTGCGTCTGGCGGGGAGAATTTGATGAGACAACCAATATCTGCTCCTACGGCATGGATTTGTTCCAGAGAACGGGGAATCGGTGGATTCGCAGCTTTGAAGAGCATCGGGAATATGCTTATTCTCAGCAGCAGCTGGTAGGATATTTGCGCGATGCCGGCTTTACGGGCATTGCCGTCTACGGCGATCGTAAAATGGACAGCCCGAAAGCTGGGGAGCAGCGGATTTTTATCAAGGCAAGAAAGGGAAGAATCAAATGAAAGATTATCTTGTCCGTGGCATGAGCATGGACGGTTTTGTGAAGGTGGTCGCCATTCGCTCCACCGAGATGGTGCGCCGGGGCGCAGAAATTCAAAAAACCACCCCCAATGCCACCGCAGCTTTCGGCAGAGCGCTGACAGCAGCTTCCATGATGGGCAATATGCAAAAAGTGGAAAACGGCTCCATGACCCTGCAGATTCGGGGCGGCGGCCCAATCGGCACCATTACCTGCGTCTCTGACCCCGAGGGAAATGTCCGGGGCTGTGTGACAGAGGGGAAGGTTCCTCTGGTGGAAAAATACCCCGGGAAGCTGGATGTGGGCGCTACCGTTGGCACCGACGGCACGCTGACTGTGATTCGGGATTTGCAGATGAAAGAGCCCTATATCGGTTCGGTTCCCCTGGTCAGCGGTGAGATCGGAGACGATGTGACCGCTTACTTTGCCCAGAGTGAGCAGACGCCTACGGCCTGCGCCTTGGGTGTGCTGGTGGATACGGATTGCAGCGTGAAGGTGGCAGGAGGATATCTGCTGCAGCTTCTGCCCGGTGCGCCCGACGAGGTGATTGACACCCTGGAGAAGGGCATTCGCAACGCCGGCGCCGTGACGGCAATGCTGGAGGAGGGGCTGTCCCCTGAGGATATTCTGGGACGTGTGGTTGGCGATTTGGGTGTGGTGTTTATGGAGACCGCCGAGGTCAGCTACAAGTGCTACTGCTCCCGTCAGCGGGTGACAAAGGCACTGATCAGCCTTGGCAAAGAGGAGCTTACAGAGATAGCCGAAGAGGGGAAAAGTTTCCCGGTAGAATGTCAGTTCTGCGACGAAACCTACGCCTTTACTCCTGAGGATATCCGGCAGCTGCTGACCAAGCTGTGACAAAAAGAAGGATTGACAAAAGCTATATGCTGTAATAAAATAATGTAACAGCCGATAACATTGGAGGGATAGAACAATGTACGAAAAACTGGTGAATTTTGCTGCCAGACAGCTGGAACTGGATGTGGAGGAAATCACTCCCGACAGCACCTTTGAAAGCCTGGGAATCGATTCTCTGGATATCGTGGAAATGATCATGGATCTGGAGAGCGAGCTGGGTGTGGAATTGGATTTGGAGGACCAGAAGATTACCACCTTCCGGGAACTGGCCGATTTCATCGATTCCAAGATCAACTGATCATTTTAATAGCCTTGCTACAGCAGACCGGCTTGTAACAAGGTCGCACTAGTCGGGGAGATAGCGGTGCCCTGTTACCTGCAATCCGCTACAGCAGGGATGAATTCCCACACCCGGGCTTGCCTGCGTGCTGTCTGGACAGCGTAAGCGGTGTTGAAGGAACGGTCTTGCGCAACGAAATCCCGTGAACCATGTCAGGTGGGGAACCAAGCAGCATTAAGCGGGGCGTTTCGTGTGCCGCGGGGTGGCCGTTCCCGAGCTGGCTGCGCTGTACCGGGCATTCAGCAGGTTCAAATGTGGGTGTGCGATCTTGTTATGAGCCGGTCTGTATTGTTTTTTATCAAAGAAAGGAGAGGGCAATATGTCTGCATATCAAGCCTTATACCGAAAATATCGCCCTCAAACCTTTGACGATGTGTCCGGTCAGATGGCGGTAACACAAACCCTGAAGACTCAGCTCCTCAGCGGTAAGATGAGCCATGCCTATTTGTTTACCGGCTCCCGTGGCACCGGCAAGACCAGCTGCGCCAAGATTCTTGCCAAAGCGGTGAACTGCCTGAACCCCAAGGACGGAAACCCCTGCAACTGCTGCGATGCCTGCAAGGCCATTGATTCCGGCGCCTGCATGGATGTTCTGGAAATCGATGCCGCCTCTAACAACGGCGTGGATCATGTCCGGGATTTGCGGGATGATGCGATCTATTCCCCCTCTCAGGTGAAAATGCGTGTGTATATCATCGACGAGGTGCACATGCTTTCCATTTCCGCATTCAATGCGCTGCTGAAGATCATTGAAGAGCCCCCGGAGCATTTGCTGTTTATCCTGGCAACCACAGAGCTGCATAAAGTACCGGCTACCATTTTGTCCCGATGCCAGCGGTTTTCCTTCCGCCGGATTTCTCAGGAGGATATTGCCGCACGGCTGCAGTATGTTGCCTACCAGGAAAACATTGATTTGGATGATTCCGCTGCCCGCGTTCTGGCACGGATGGCAGACGGCGGTATGCGTGACGGCTTAAGCCTTCTGGATCAGTGCGCTTCTTCCACCGTTGGAGAACTGACAGCGGAGCGGGTGTATGCCTGCCTTGGCATTGCCGGCGAGCAGAGCTGTGCAGAGCTCATGGGCTATATCGCCCAGCAGGATACGAAAAAGGCGCTGGTTTTGTTTAACCGACTGTATGCAGAGGGAAAGGATCTGGGCGCGCTCTTGGATGAGCTTGCCTGCCTTACCCGGGATTTGCTGATATTAAAAACCGCTCCCCAGGCGGGGATTGCCATGCTGTCCGGTGTGGCAGCGGACAGCGAAGCTATGAAGCTTTCCCAGCAGTTTTCCAATGCCGAGCTGATTCGCATGATGGAGCAGCTGGAAAATACCGCTGCCGGCTTTACCCGCAGCGCCAGCCGTCGGTTGGACGGCGAGCTTTGCATCATTTCTCTGTGTCAGCCGGAACTGCAGCTGGATGCCAAGAGTCTCAACGCACGTTTGAACCGGCTGGAGGAAAGAATAAAATCCGGCATCATTGCTGCCCCCGCGGCAGAAATTGCTCAGAAGGCGGCAGAGCCTTGTGCGACAGAAGAAACCTGTGAGACAGATGCAGTTTCGGAAGAGCCGGTTTCTCCCCCGGAGGAGGCTCCTATGGGCTTTTGGAGCGACCTGGCAAGCGCGGTTCGTGAAGAATTGGGTCCGCCCATTGGCAGTTTCTTCGGAACATCGGAGAATGCGCCGGTAACCGGGCAGCTCCTGCAGGGCAAGCTGGTCTTAAAGTGCGGCAGTACCTTTGCGATGGATCTGGTTAACAAGCCGGAGATTCTGTCCGTCGTCAGCCGCAAGGCTTCGGCAATTCTTGGACGGAATGTTTCGGTAACGGCAGTGGATGCTACCGCAAATCCCGGCAATACCGCCCGCATGGATCAGCTTTTAAACTTCGGTCGCCAGCACAGCGACATTGTGACCATAAAGGATAACTAAGATTGGAGAACGACAATGGCTAAAAATTCGTTTCGTGGCATGCCCGGTGGTATGAACCAGGCTAATATGATGCGCCAGGCTCAGAAAATGCAGCAGGATTTGATCCGTATGCAGGAGGAGCAGGAGCGCAAGACCTACTCCGCTGCAGCCGGCGGCGGCATGGTTACCGCAACGGTAAACGGCAAGCATGAGCTGGTTGCTCTGGAAATCAAGGAGGACGCCGTTGATCCTGAGGATGTGGAAATGCTCCAGGATATGGTGATTGCAGCAGTGAACGAGGCCATGCGCGCAGCCGATGCCGACGCGGCTCAGAATATGTCCCGGCTGACCGGCGGTCTGAATCTGGGCGGACTGTTCTAAGGAGGCAATATGCAGTATTTTCCTGCAGCCCTTCAGGAGCTTGCCGACCATTTTGCCCGGCTTCCCGGCGTTGGCGGAAAAACCGCTCAGCGGCTTGCCTTTCATGTGCTGAGTCTTCCTGCTGAGGAAGCAGAGCGCTTTGCCGAGGCAATCTTAAATGCCAAGCGGACGGTTCACACCTGCCCGGTGTGTCAAAATCTGACAGATCGGGAAATCTGCCCCATCTGCGACGATGACCTTCGGGATTCCGGGGTGATTTGCGTGGTGGCAGAGCCTAAGGATGTGATTGCCATGGAACGCAGCCGGGAGTTTCACGGCGTATACCATGTGCTTCATGGCGTAATTTCCCCCTTAAACCACGTTACCCAGGAGGATATCCGAATCAAGGAGCTTCTCTATCGGGTAGGCAGCGGTAAGGTCCGGGAGGTCATCATGGCTACCAATCCGGATACGGAGGGTGAAGCCACCGCCATGTACATTTCCAGACTGCTTCGCCCCATGGAGGTAAAGGTGACCCGTCTTGCTTACGGTGTGCCCGTGGGCAGCCAGCTGGAATATGCCGACGAAGTGACCCTTTCCCGGGCCTTGGAAGGCAGACAAGAGATATAAAACGAGCCTGCACTTTGGTAGTGCAGGCTCGTTTGTTAATCGTTGGTCAGGTCGCCGTTGCCGAAAACCGGAATGGGGTCTCCCAGATAGGTGGGATCCGGCTGAAAAATGCATACAGCAAAATCCTTGACCCGGGCCAAAACCTCCCGGATATCCCGGGCTGTCTGTCCGATATAATTGTGGTAGTCTGAGGAAACGCCATAGGCGTCCAGCCCCAGTTGGCGGGCGATATACAGCGCCCTGGGCAGGTGGTACTCCTGGGTTACAATGATGATTTTCTTTGCCTGGAAAATATCCCGGGCACGGAATACACTTTCGTAGGTGGAAAAACCGGCGTGATCCATAAAAACATCCTGAGAAGGGACGCCGGCATCTACGGCATATTTCTTCATGGCTGCTACTTCGTCATAGTTCACCGTACCATGGTCACCGCTCATCAGTAGCTTGGGAGCGGCGCCGGCTTCATAGAGGGAAACGCCTCTTTTAAGCCGGTCGTGGAGCATATCACTGGGTACGCCGTTATTTTTTACCAGACAGCCCAACACAAGAATACAATCCACATCCGTAAGCTTTGCCGCTTCCTCTGGGGAAATAATCCGGCTGCCGCCTACAAAGCGGATGGTGGCATCCATGCTGACGACCGCAGTAATACCCGCAATTACAAGGCAAAGAAGAATGCAGAAAACGCGTTTGAGAATTTTATGTTTCTTTATTTTCATAGCAATTATAATTTGTCGTAGGTTTTGTCCAGAAATTTCTGGGCGTTGACCAATGCCCGCTTGTGGGTAGCGGTGCCGATGGTGCCGGCCTCGTCAAAGGCTTCAATGGAGAAAGTGATGATTTTCCCATCTACCGCGGTCACTTCTGCCGTGGTGTGAACCTCCATACCAACGGGCGTTGCCGCAATGTGGCGCAGATTCAGCTCAATGCCCACAGTGGTTTCCGTTTCCGCAAGACCGGCGGCAATGGCTTCGCAGGCCGCGGCCTCCATCAGAGCGGCCATGCAGGGCGTTGCATAAACCAGAAGAGAACCAGAACCAACCTCCAAAGCGGTATCCTCCCGCTCCACAAGGTTTTCTGCAGTTCCGGTCATACCGATTTCAATCGTCATAAAGTCACATCCTTTCTGATTCCACTATAGTGGAAATTGCGCCTGCTGTCAACAAAAAGGTTGCGATTATGCCGTGCTTTCACTATAATAAAGGCAAAGGAGGGGAGCGTATGGCGAATCGGAACAAGGCATCATTCATTGCCCTTGGGGGCGTCATGGCGGCGGTTGCGATTGTGATTATGGCGCTGGGTGGAATGATTCCCTTGGCAACCTTCGTTTGCCCCATGCTGTGTATGCTTTTGCTGCGGCTGATTGTGAAACAGTGCGGCAGCCGGATTGCCTGGGCATGGTATGGCGCGGTAGCGATTCTTTCCTGCCTCCTCAGCCCCGACAAGGAGGCTGCAGCGGTGTTTGTGTTTTTGGGGTATTATCCCGTGGTAAAGCCGAAAATGGACAAGCTGCCTTTAAGCTGGCTCTGGAAGGGACTGCTGTTCAATGGGGCGATTCTTTCCATGTATGGGTTGCTGATTTATCTGTTTGGCATGAATGCGCTGATGGAGGAATTTGCTGAAATGGGGCAGATTATGACCGTGGCTACTCTTGTTTTGGGTAATGCGACCTTTTTCCTGCTGGACAAGGTGCTCAGTAAGAGGTTTCGCAGATGACGGAAAAAACATGGTATGTGTATGTGCTGCGCTGCGGTGACGGCTCTCTTTATACCGGGATTACCACGGATGTGCAGGCACGGCTGAAAACCCATCGCAGCGGAAAAGGCGCGAAGTATACCCGTGGTCGGTTGCCGCTGGAGCTGGTATACGAAGAATCCTGCGAAGGAAAATCCCAGGCGCTGAAACGGGAATTGACGATCAAAGCCCTTAGCAGGGAGGAAAAGGAACAACTGATAAAAACCAGGCTGTGAAGCTTCACAGCCGGGTCTTGTTATACTTCCTGTTCGCAGTAAATGCAGCGGTGGATGCCCTTTTCGGCATCCGTCAGCTTGGCAAGCTGGGGAAGCTCCTGCTCGGTTACGCTGATACACTTGGGATTGCGACAAACTCGATCCCGAACAAGACCGACGGTATTGCGGGCAGTCTTTTCTGGGTTCTTTGCCTCCTCCAACAGCTTGAGAATCAGTGCCATACGGATGAACTTGCCGTTGACAGCCTGGCGGAAATAGGCGGCTCTGGGGTCCTCGTCCACCAGAACGCTGATTTCATTGACTCTGGGCAGGGGGTGCAGTACGCACATGGTTTCCTTTGCCAGCTTCATCTTTTCGGTATCCAGCAGGTAGCTGTTTTTCAGCCGTTCATAGGTTTCCAAATCCTCAAACCGCTCTTGCTGAATCCGGGTCATGTACAGAACATCCAGATGAGGCAGCGCCTCCTCCAGGGTGTCATAGGTAACATAGGGGATTTGCTCCGCATCCAGAACATTTTCCCGAATGTAGCCGGGCAGCTCCAGCTCCTTGGGGGAAATCAGCACAAACCGGATACCGGTGTAGCGGGACATTGCCTCAATCAGGGAGTGGACAGTCCGTCCGTATTTGAGGTCGCCGCAAAGACCGATGGTCAGGTCGCTAAGGCGGCCCATTTCCCGGGAGATGGTCAAAAGGTCCGTCAGCGTCTGGGTGGGGTGGTTGTGACCGCCGTCACCGGCATTGATGACAGGAATGGAAGCTGCCTGGGATGCCACGAAGGGTGCACCCTCCCGGGGGTGGCGCATGGCAATAATATCGGCGTAGCCGCTGACAATTTTGGCGGTATCCGCTACACTTTCTCCCTTGCTGGCAGAGGAGGAGCTTGCCTCGCTGAAGCCCAGAACACTGCCGCCCAATTCTAGCATCGCAGCCTCGAAGCTGAGCCGGGTACGGGTGGAGGGTTCAAAGAACAAGGTGGCGAGCTTTTGATACTTACACCGTTCCCGATAGCATTCGGGATGGGCAATGATATCATTGGCGGTGGCGATGAGACCCTCAATCTCCGCCACAGAAAAATCCAAAATACTGATTAAGCTTCTCATGCCTTCGCTCCGTTCACAGCCAGATAATTCTGAATCCGGGTTACATTTTCCTCGTTTGCCGGGTCTTCCTGCAGGTACTCAATGATGTCGTAAACATCCACAACGGAGTACACGGGGAAGCCGAACTGCTCCTCGATTTCCTGCATAGCGCCTTTTTCGCCCTGGCCCTTTTCTTTCCGGTCCACCATCACAAAGGTAGCGGCCACCTTGACACCTTCCAGATTGCCAAGAATTGCCATGCTTTCCCGAATGGCAGTGCCTGCGGTGATGACATCCTCCACAATCACGATTTCCTCACCGGCCTGGGGCACATAGCCTACAAATACGCCGCCCTCGCCGTGGTCCTTTGCCTCCTTGCGGTTAAAGAAGAAAGGAACATCCAGACCGTTTTTTGACAGCGCAACGGCAGCGGAAACTGCAATGGAAATGCCCTTATAGGCAGGTCCGTAAAGGACGGTTTTCTTGCTGCCCAGCTTATCAAAGTAGGCTTTGGCATAGAATTCGCCCAGCTTCGCGATTTCCTCGCCGGTCTTAATCATGCCGGCGTTGATGAAATAAGGGATTTTCCGACCGGATTTGGCGGTGAAATCACCGAATTTCAGTACACCTGCCCCCTGCAGGAACTGAATAAATTCTCTTTTGTAGCTTTCCATGGTTTTTCTCCTTAATCACAGAATTCGGCAACGCACCGCTGGTAGGCTGTCACGGGATCGCTGGCTGCGGTAATGGGTCTGCCAACCACGATATAGTCGGAGCCGATTTCCTTGGCAGCGGCAGGGGTCATGACCCGCTTTTGGTCGCCCACATCGCCGTCAGCGAACCGGACACCGGGGGTGACGGTCAGGAAATTTCCGCCGCAGCGCTGGTGTACCTTGCCGGCCTCCAGAGGGGAGCAGACAATGCCGTCCAAACCGGCGTTCTTGGCGGTCTCGGCGTAATGCATAACCACCTGATCAATGGGCTCATGGATCAGAAGATCCCGTTCCATAGCCTCCTGGTCAGTGGAGGTCAGCTGGGTGACAGCGATCAGCAGGGGACGGGTGCCGTCCTCCCGGGTCAGTCCCTCCAGAGCGGCCTGCATCATAGCGGTGGTGCCGGCTGCATGGAGGTTGGTGATATCCACATCCAGATTCTTCAAAACCGCCATGGCCTTCTTGACGGTGTTGGGAATATCGTGGAGCTTCAGGTCGAGAAAAATCTTATGTCCGCGAGCCTTGATCTCTCTGACAATGGCAGGACCTTCGGCATAGTAAAGCTCCATACCGATTTTTACAAAGGGCTTTCTGCCGGTGAACTTGTCCAGAAAGGCAAATACCTGCTCTGCGCTGGAAAAATCGCAGGCAACAATGACATCCTTACCCATTATACAACGCCTCCTATGATATCGGATAGATTTTCGATTCTATATTTCGCCATGACTTCGGGCAAATCCCGAATGATGTCACGGCAGGTATACGGATTGACCAGGTTGGCTGCGCCAACTTCCACTGCGGTAGCGCCGGCCAGCATCATTTCAATTACATCTTCTGCGGTGGAAACGCCGCCCATGCCGATGACGGGAATCTTTACGGCGTGGGCAACCTGATAGACCATCCGAACCGCAACGGGGAAGATGGCAGGACCGGAGAAGCCGCCCATTTTGTTGGCGATTACCGGTTTGCGGGTGCGCAGGTCGATACGCATGCCCAAAAGGGTGTTGATCAGGCTGATGCCGTCAGCACCGGCATCCTCGCAGGCCTTGGCGATGGAAACAATGTCGGTGACATTGGGAGAAAGCTTGATGATCACCGGCTTTGTGGTGACCGCCTTAACTGCCCGGGTGACTTCTGCGGCAGCCTCCGGCTGTGTACCAAAGCTCATGCCGCCGCCGTGGACATTGGGGCAGCTGACATTGACCTCCAGCCAGCCCACCTGCTCCTGCTTGTCCAGCATTTGGCAGGTATAGGCATAGTCTTCTATGGAAAAACCGGAAACATTGGCCATTACCGGCTTGTGGAAGCATTTCTTCAGCCGGGGCAGTTCCTCGTTGATAACCTGCTCCACACCGGGATTTTGCAGACCGACCGCATTGATCATGCCGGCGGTGCATTCCGCAATCCGGGGTGTGGGGTTACCGAACCGGGCATCCTTTGTTGTGCCCTTAAAGGAAAAGGTGCCAAGCTCATTAATATCAAAGAGTTCTGCGTATTCGTAGCCGTAGCCGAAGGTGCCGGAGGCGGGGATCACGGGGTTACTCAGTTCAATTCCGCAGAGATTGACATTTAATCCCATAAAATCTCCTCCTTTTTCATAACAGGGCCATCCTTGCAGATCCGCTTATAGCCGGTCAATGTTTTGCAGGAGCAGCCCATGCAAGCACCGAAGCCACAGCCCATCCGCTCCTCAAAACTCATTTGACCGGAGGTGACGGAGGTTTTGTATACCGCTTTCAGCATGGGTTCCGGACCGCAGGTATAGAAATAGCTGTAATCCGTATTCGCCAGAGCATCGGTGACAAAACCCTTTGTGCCGTAGCTGCCGTCCACGGTGGTAACGGTGACATCGCAGCCCAATTTTTTGAATTCTTCTTCGTAGAAAATCTCGGATTTTGTATTAAAACCAAGAATTACGGAAACTGTTTTGCCTTGCTCCAACAGCTTCTTTGCAAGGTTGTACATAGGGGGGACACCCACTCCGCCGCCCAGCAGTACCGGATTTTTTCCAGAAAGAGACAGATCGTAGCCGTTACCCAGACCGGTAAGAATGTCCAGCTTTCCGCTGTGCATCCGGGACATGGCCTGTGTGCCCTTGCCCACAACCTTATAGACCAGGGTGAGGGTGGCATCATCGTAGTCGCAGACGGAGATGGGGCGGCGCAGGAACAGCCCATCCAGCTTAATGTTCACAAACTGACCCGGTGCGGTTATGGCGGAGGTATCGCCCGTAAGCACCATCTTGTATATACTGTCTGTCAGCGGCTCGTTGCTGACAACGGTAAAGATACTCTGCTTCATGGCTATTCTCCTGCCTTAGGCATCGATGGTGGAAATGGTCAGCGTGGTTTCCTCCAGAACGTCCAGAAGCACCTTGACGGTATCCAGGGCAGTAAACATGGTTACATTGTACTCGGTGGCAATCTGGCGGATATACAAACCGTCGCTCTGGTTGGCACCGGGATCCCGGGTGTTGATCACATAGGCGATATGACCCTGACGGAGGGCGTTGGGGATTTCGTCGCTGCCATCACTGATCTTACCCAGTGCATGGGTGCGGATACCATGGGCTTTCAAGTATTTCGCTGTACCGGTAGTGGCCTCAATGTTAAAGCCCAGCTGATAGAACCGGCGGATGAGAGGCAGCGCCTCCTCCTTATCCCGGTCAGCAATGGTGGCAAGGACTGTACCGTAATTCTGCAGGTGCATGCCTGATGCCTGAAGGGCCTTGTAAAGAGCTCTGGTCATGGTCCGGTCGTAGCCAATGGCCTCGCCGGTGGACTTCATTTCCGGAGACAGATAGGCATCCAGACCACGGATCTTATTGAAGGAGAACACAGGCGCTTTCACATACCAACGTTCCTTCTCCGCAGGATAGATATCAAAGATT
>JAZNMX010000032.1:0-33719 GCA_045579965.1 Faecousia sp. | reverse complement strand
GGACAGAGTGGTCTTGCCGGTGCCGGACAGGCCGAAGAACAGAGCGGTGTTCTCGCCGTTCATATCGGTGTTGGCGGAGCAGTGCATGGAAGCCATGCCGTTTAAGGGCAGGTAGTAGTTCATCATGGAGAACATACCCTTCTTCATCTCGCCGCCGTACCAGGTGTTCAGAATAACCTGCTCACGGGAGGTCAGGTTGAACAGAACCGCAGTCTCGGAGTTCAGGCCCAGCTCCTTGTAGTTTTCCACCTTTGCCTTGGAGGCGTTGTAAACCACGAAATCGGGCTCGAAGTTCTTCAGCTCCTCCTCGGTAGGGTTGATGAACATGTTCTTAACAAAGTGAGCCTGCCATGCCACTTCCATAACGAAGCGGATGCCCATACGGGTGTCGGCATTGGTGCCGCAGAACAGGTCCATTACGTACAGCTTCTTGTTGCTCAGCTCTTCCATAGCCAGCTTCTTGCATGCGTTCCATGCCTCCACGGAAGCGGGCTTGTTGTCGTTGGCGAACTCCTTGGAGGTCCACCAAACGGTGTCCTTGGAGGTGTCGTCCATAACGATGAACTTGTCTTTGGGGGAGCGGCCGGTGTAGATACCGGTCATCACATTAACAGCGCCCAGCTCCGTCAGCTGGCCCTTTTCGAAGCCTTCCAGGGTGGGGTCCATTTCGGCTTCAAACAGCTCCTCGTAAGAGGGGTTGTGGACAATCTCGGTGACACCGGTGATGCCATACTTGGTTAAATCCAGATTTGCCATATTCGTATACCTCTTTCATTAAAGGGTGATACCGGGTTGCGGTATCCCATATTTTGCAATGTTATCATACACGATTCCAAAATAAAATGCAATAAAAAAAGTGTGAATATTTTTCCTTCGGGGAACTATTTTTTGTCGGCTTTGCTTTTTTCACTGAAAAGTGCTACAAAACCAATTTTCTGTGTTTACTTTTCTATTTTTTTGTGGTAGTATGTATTTGGTGAAGATTGGGGCTTTTTCAAAAAACTGCCCCTGAAATACTATTTTCCGATGTATGGAGGTTATATAAAATGGCACAAAAAGTTCAGTTTGTAGAGACTGTTCTGCGTGATGCGAACCAGTCCCTGATTGCCACCCGTCTGCCCTTCAGCAAGTTCGAGCCCATGCTGGAGACCATCGACAAGGCCGGCTACTACGCGGTAGAGTGCTGGGGCGGCGCTACTTTCGATGTCTGCCTGCGCTACCTGAACGAAGATCCCTGGGAGCGGCTGCGGAAAATCCGGGCCAAGGTTCCCAACACCAAGCTGCAGATGCTGCTGCGTGGCCAGAACGTTCTGGGCTACTCCCACTATCCCGATGACTTTGTCCGTCTGTTCGTGAAGAAGGCTGTGGAAAACGGCATGGATGTTATCCGTATCTTCGACGCCCTGAACGACGTGAACAACATGAAGGTGGCTATGGAGGCCACCGCCAACGCCGGCGCCATCGCTTCCGGCACCATTTCCTACACCACTTCTCCTGTCCACAACCACAAAAAGTATGTGGAAATGGTGAAGGAACTGAAGAACATGGGCGCAGGCACCATCTGCATTAAGGATATGGCCGGCATTATGGGCCCCCAGGAAGCCTACGACCTGGTTTCCGCCATTAAGGACGCTGTGGATATGCCCATCGACCTGCATACCCACTCCACCACGGGTCTTGCATTCATGACCTACCTGAAGGCTGTGGAAGCCGGCTGTGACATCATCGACACCGCCATCTCCCCCTTCTCCGGCGGTACTTCCCAGCCCGCCACCGAAACCCTGGCTTACGCCCTGCGTCAGCTGGGCTACCAGGTGGATATCAACGACGAAGCCACCAAGGAAATCGCCGACTACTTCAAGGGCGTTCGGGACGAGTTCATTGCCGACGGCACCCTCATGCCCAAGGCTCTGGCCACCGATACCCAGTGCCTGACCTACCAGGTTCCCGGCGGTATGCTTTCCAATCTGCTCAGCCAGCTGAAGCAGATGAACGCGCTGGATAAGTTCGACGAGGCGCTGCTGGAAACCCCCAAGGTCCGGGCCGATATGGGCTATCCTCCCCTGGTTACCCCCACCAGCCAGATGGTTGGCGTACAGGCAGTGCGTAATGTGCTGGACGGCCAGCGGTACAAGACCGTTTCCAAGGAAATCAAGGCTTACTGCCGCGGTGAATACGGCACCACCCCCGCCCCCATTGACCCCGAAATCAAGGCACAGATTCTGGGCGACGAGAAGCCCATCGAGGGCCGCTATGCCGACACTCTGGCTCCCGTTGTGGAATCCACCCGGGAAAAGCTGGGCGACCTGGCAAAGTCCGATGAGGATGTTCTCAGCTACATTGCCTTCCCCAACCTGGCAGAAAAGTATCTGACCGAGCGGAAGGAAAAGGAAGAAAACTGCGTCACCTACTCCATTGTCGAAGTGTAAGGAGGAAGAAACCATGCCTACTTCTTCTACCCATCCTTTGGCATTTATCGGCATTCAGGATGCTGCTATTTTGTCCGTTGTGGGCTACGCCATTGTCTTCGTGGGTCTGATTGCCCTGATGCTTGTGGTCATCCTGCTGGGCAAGGCCTTTGTTGCCGCCGGTAAGAAAAAAGCGGCTGCTGCGCCTGCTCCCGCTCCCGTGGCGGAAGAGCCCGCTCCTGCCCCTGCCGCTCCCGTGGCTCCCGGCACCGCCGGCAGCCTGAAGCTGTACGACACCAATCCCAAAACTGCCGCCATGATTATGGCAATCGTAGCCGACAAGCTGGGCAAGCCCCTCAATGAGCTGCGGTTCATTTCCATTAAGGAGGTTAAGTAACGATGAAATATAAAGTGACTCTGAACGGCCGCACCTACGAGGTGGAGGTCGAGGCCGGCAAGGCTATGCTGCTGGCAGAATACGAGGCTCTTGCCCCCGCTGCCGCTCCTGCGGCTGCTCCCGTGGCTGCTGCTCCTGCTGCCGCTCCCGTGGCTGCCCCCGCTGCTGCCGGCGTTACCGTTACCGGCGGTGAGAGCGTCAATGCTCCCATGCCCGGCAACATTCTGAAGGTCAACGTTTCCGTGGGCCAGACCGTCAAGGAAGGCGATGTGCTGATGGTTCTGGAAGCCATGAAGATGGAGAACGAAATTATGGCTCCCTGCTCCGGCGTGGTTACCGCTGTGCCCGTTTCCAAGGGCTCTACCGTGGATACCGGCGCTCTGCTGGTTGCCATCGGCGGTACTGTGGTGGCTGCTGCCCCCGCACCCGTGGCTGCTCCCGTAGCCGCCCCCGCTCCTGCTGCTGCCCCTGCTGCCGCACCTGCTCCTGCCGCTCCCGTGGCCGGTGAGGCTGTGAACGCTCCCATGCCCGGCAACATCCTGGCTGTGAACGTTTCCGTGGGCCAGGCTGTGAAGGAAGGCGATGTGCTCATCGTTCTGGAAGCTATGAAGATGGAAAACGAAATTATGGCACCCCGTGCCGGTACTGTCGCTCAGGTTCTGGTAACCAAGGGCGCTACCGTAGATACCGGCGCTCCCATGATCGTTCTGGCATAAAAGGAGCACTCTTATGGTAAATATCGGACAAATCCTGCTGGATTTGTGGAACAGCTCCGGCTTTGCCGCCATTTTCAGCAGCTTTTCCCTGGGCGGCTGGCAGAATCTGGTGATGCTGGTCATCGGCTGCGTACTGCTGTACCTGGCCATTGTGAAGCAGTTTGAGCCGCTTTTGCTGGTGGGCATTGCTTTTGGCTGTTTGCTCACCAACCTGCCCGGTGCAGGACTGTACCACCAGGAGCTGTGGGACGCCTTTATGAATCCCGACAACCCCGCTTATCACAGCTACGGCGCAATTTTGCGGGAGGGCGGTCTGCTGGATATTTTCTATATCGGCGTAAAGACCAGCCTGTATCCCTGCCTGATTTTCATGGGCGTTGGCGCGATGACCGACTTCGGTCCTCTGCTTTCTAATCCCAAGAGCCTGCTCCTGGGCGCAGCTGCCCAGCTGGGCGTATTTGTGGCGTTCTTCGCCGCCCGGGCTTCCGGCTTCTTTACTGCCCTGGAAGCAGCCGCCATCGGCATCATTGGCGGCGCGGACGGTCCTACCGCAATTTTCGTCACCTCCAAGCTGGCGCCCCAGCTTTTGGGTGCCATCGCGGTGGCGGCCTACTCCTACATGGCGCTGATTCCGCTGATTCAGCCCCCCATTATGAACCTGCTGACCACCCCCAAGCAGCGTGCCGTCAAGATGGTTCAGACCCGGAACGTATCCAAGGCGGAGAAGATTATCTTCCCCATTGTGGTAACCTTGTTTGTGGCGCTGCTGCTGCCGGATACCGCCGCTTTGATCGGCTGTCTGATGCTGGGTAACCTGCTGAAGGAAACCGGCGTTACCGACCGGCTCAGCGACACGGTGCAAAATGCGCTGATGAACATCGTCACCATTCTGCTCAGTACCGCTGTGGGCGCTACCATGGTGGGCTCCAACTTCCTCACCGCCCAGACTCTGCTGATTGTGGTGCTGGGTGTGGTTGCCTTTGGTCTTTCCACCGCAGGCGGTCTGCTGGGCGGCCAGATTATGTACTGGCTCACCGGCGGTAAGGTCAATCCTCTCATCGGCTCTGCCGGTGTGTCTGCCGTTCCCATGGCAGCCCGGGTAGCCAATGTTCAGGGACAGAAGGCGAACTCCTCCAACTTCCTGCTAATGCACGCCATGGGCCCGAATGTGGCCGGCGTCATCGGCTCTGCCCTCGCCGCAGGCTTCCTGCTGGGCGTATTTGGTTAATAAGCCAACGACCCACCGAAAGGTGGGTCGTTTTGCCTTCTCCTTGAGGAGAAGGTGGCAAAAATCTCTGATTTTTGACGGATGAGGTGTTTTTATATCTTTATTTCACCTCATCAGTCAGCTATCGCTGACAGCTTCCCCTCAAGGAGAAGCCTTTTTCTTTATTTATATTGTATCGCGACAAAAAAACCTTGTATTCTACAGGAGAATGTGTTAAAATTTAGGGTGAGGAAGTATGCATTTTTCCGCCGATTTTGTCGGCAGTTTTCCATAGGATTTTTACTGCGAAAGGAGCGCCGCTATGTATTCATCTGCCTTTGTTTGGGCAAAAGTTCTGCGCTATTTGGAGGACCGGCTCACCACCATAACGGTTTCCAACTGGTTTGACGATACCGAGGTTGTGGAACTGAACGAAGAACGTCTGATTCTGTATTCCGGTGACGAATTCCGCCGGGGCATTATCCAGAACCGGTGTGCCGTGTACATTGAGGAAGCGCTGAAGGAAATCTTCAATTCCGATGCCAAGCTTTCCGTCTTCGGACCCGAGGAGCTGGACGCCTTCCTGACCAAGGACAAGAAGACCACCTCCATGGACTTTAACCCCCAGTTTTCCTTTGAAAGCTTTGTGGTAGGCCCGTCCAACCGGTTTGCCCACAGCGCCGCTCTGGCGGTGGCTCAGCACCCCGGCGAGGTGTATAACCCCCTGTTCCTCTACGGCCCTCCCGGCGTGGGTAAGACCCATCTGCTGTACGCCATTGCCAACGGCATCCGCAAGCAGAATCCGGACGCCAACATCGTCTACATCAAGGGTGACCAGTTCACCAACGAGCTGATTGCCGCCATTCAGACCGGTAAGAACATTGAATTCCGGAGTAAGTACCGGGAGGCGGATCTGTTCCTGATTGACGATGTTCAGTTTATCGCCGGCAAGGAAGCCACCCAGGAAGAATTTTTCCATACCTTCAACAAGCTCTACGAGGAGCATAAGCAGATTGTCATGACCTCCGACCGCAAGCCCGGCGACATGGTGACTCTGGAGGACCGTCTGCGCACCCGGTTTGAGTGGGGCTTGATTGCGGATATCCAGCCGCCGGATTACGAAACCCGTATGGCGATCATCAAGAGCAAATCCGTCCGCCTGGGTCTTAACCTGGAGGACGATGTGTGCAACTACATCGCCGTAAACATCACCAACAATGTCCGGCAGATTGAAGGCACGGTGAAAAAGATCATGGCATATCGGGATTTGAACGAGATGCCCCTGGATCTTCCCAATATCTCCCGGGCCATCAGCGATATGTTCAAGGCAGAGGGCGGCAACCTGCCCACTCCCAGCCTGATTATCAGCCAGGTGTGCAAATTCTACGGCATCGACGAAATCACCATGCGCTCCCCCCAGCGAAACAAAGGGGTTACCGAGCCCAGGCAGATTGCCATGTATCTGGTGCGCCAGCTGACGAATTTGAGCCTGCCGGAAATCGGACAGCAATTCAGCCGCGACCATGCCACCGTTTTGTATGCCATCCGGAAGGTGGATATGGAGCTGAAGGGCAGTAATGAAACCCTGAAAAACAACATTCGGGACATTACGGCAAACATCAACAGCTGTCTGTAAATTTTCCACAGAGGCTGTGGATTGTGGAAAGAAAAGCTGTGGAGAAATTTTTCCAAACTTTTTGTTTTGACAGCCTGTGAAAAAGTTATGAATTCTTTTTTCCGGGCTGTGGAAAAAAAGTGCCTGGGGCTCTAAGGCCCGGGGGAGTTTTCCACATAAGTTTTCCCTACGAATACGATTACTCACAATATTCTGATTTATAAATATATATATTATAATTAAGACAGAAAGGAAATTTGCTATGCGTTTTACCTGTGAAAAAAATATGCTGGTGGCGGGTCTGAATATTGCCAGCCGTACCGTGGCTCAAAAAAGCTCCTTGTCTGTAATTGAGGGAATTTTGTGCAAGGCGGGCCTGGGCATCAGCCTTACCGGCTACAACATGGAAACCGCCATTACCTACCAGATTGATGCCGAGGTTTCCGAGGCTGGCGAGTGCATTCTGCCTGCCCGGCTCTTTGGTGATATTATCCGCCGCCTGCCGGAAGGCCCGGTTACCGTATCGGTGGACGAAAACTATAAGGTTGCCATCCGCTCCGGCTACGCCTCTTTCTCCATCAGCGCCGAAAGCAGCCGGGATTATCCGGAGCTTCCGGATGTGGGTACCGGCCGTCCTGTTCACATTCCCCAGAATGTGCTGAAGGAGCTCATCGGCGGAACGATTTTTGCGGTTTCTGAAAACCAGGGCAGACCCATTCACACCGGCGTGAAGTTTGAGGTGGAAGAAGATACCGTATCCGCCATCGCCGTGGACGGCTTCCGTCTGGCCCGGCGCACCTGGCATTCCGATACTTCCACCGGCCGGCAGATGTCCTTTGTTGTCCCGGCTCAGGGCTTAAAGGAAGTGGAGAAAATCCTCACCGATACCGACGAATATGCCGCCTTTACCCTGGGCAGCAAGCATATTCTGGTGGAAATCGGCGGCGCAACTCTGATTTGCCGGCTGCTGGAAGGGGATTTCCTGGATTGGCGGAAGGTTGTGCCTACCAACTGCCCCATTCAGCTGACCGCCCATGTTTCTGACCTGGCAAGCTCCATCGAGCGTGTGGGTCTGATTGTTTCGGAAAAGTACAAGAGCCCCGTGCGCTGCGTGTTCGGCAACCAGTCCGTTCACCTGCGGACCAATACCACCATCGGCTCTGCCGAGGATAAGTGCAGCCTGGCCGGTGACGGAAAGGAAATGGAAATCGGCTTCAATGTCCGCTACCTGGCCGATGCCCTGCGGGTCATTCCCAGCGAGGAAGTGGTGCTGGAGCTGACCAACGGGTTAAGCCCCATCGTCATGACCCCGGCAGACAAGAAGTACGACTATGCCTACATGGTCTTGCCGGTGAGAATCAAGAACAGCTGATTTAGGAGCCAATATGAAAGTAACGGTAAAACGAAAAGATGCCCCCCAGCCGGTTTCCATCACCACGGAGTTTATCAAGCTGGAAAGCGCCATGAAGCTGGCCAATATCTTTGCCACCGGCGGCATGGCCAAGGCCGTGATTCAGGACGGTTTGGTGGAGGTCAACGGGCAGGTTTGTACCATGCGGGGCAAAAAGCTCTACGACGGAGACAGTTTCTCCTACGAGGGCGTCCGCTATCAAATTATCTATGCGGCTGTGTGATATCAATCTCCGGGATTTTCGGAATTACCGGGAGCTTTTCCTGGAATTTGACCCCGGCGTGAATCTGATTGTGGGGGATAACGCCCAGGGAAAAACCAATCTGCTGGAGGCCATCGGCTATCTAGGCTCGGGAAAAAGCTTCCGGGCTCAGAAAACCGGGGAAATGCTCCGGTTCGGAGCGGATTTCTCGGAAATCTGCGGTACGGTGTATTCCCAGGAGCGGCTGCAAAGCCTGCGCTGGCTGCTTTTTGCCGGCAGCAAGCCCCGGCAGCTGCAGCGCAACGGTTCCAAAAAGAAAACTGCCGGTGAAATTGCCGGCGTGCTGACCACGGTGTTATTCTGCCCTGAGGATTTGATGGTCTTAAAGGGCGGCGGCGCCCCCCGGCGGCGGCTGGCGGATCTGGCGCTGTGCCAACTTCGCCCCAATTACGACGCGGCGCTGACGGAATACCACCGGATTTTGGAGCAGAAAAGCCGGATTCTCAAGGACCGCTTTGAAAATCCCAGTCTTTTGGAGATTCTGCCGGAGTATAACGCCCGGCTGTGCCAGGTGGGCGCGCTGCTGATTTCCTACCGGGCCCGGTTTTTTGAGGGTCTGGGCAAGGCGGCGGCGGCGTACCACGGTCAGTTTTCCGGCGGCGCGGAGGAATTTTTACTGGAATACCGTACGGTTTCCACGGTGAAAGACCCCTTTGCCCCGGTTGCAAAGCTTCAGGAGGACCTGCAAGCCCATTTAGTCAGCCATGAACGGGCGGAGCTGGAATCCGGTCAGTGTCTGACCGGGCCCCATAAAGACGATTTTTCCGTTTCCCTGTCGGGAATTGACCTGAAAGCCTACGGCTCCCAGGGTCAGACCCGCACCGCCGCCATCAGTTTAAAGCTTGCCCAGCGGGAGCTGATGCGCCGGGAGTCCGGAGAAGAGCCTGTCCTTTTATTGGACGATGTGCTCTCGGAGCTGGACCCGGGGCGGCAGGATTTTGTGCTGAATCAAATTGTGTCCGGGCAGGTATTTATCACCTGCTGTGAGCCGGGCCGGTTCACAAAGCTGGGCAAAACCGTTGAGATACAAAAGGGAAATGTGAAAATTTGATGTCATTGCCGGAATGTGGCGGACGGGCTATGCCCGCCCCTACAAATCGGTATTCCCATGTAGGGGCGACCATCGGTCGTCCGCAAAAGCTTTCCCCATTTACGACAATGTTTTAGGTTAGGAGAGAGACTTATGTCTGAGGAAACCAAAGTAACACAAGAGTACGGCGGCTCCCAAATCCAAGTTCTGGAAGGCTTGGAGGCGGTTAGAAAGCGCCCCGGTATGTATATCGGCTCTACCTCTTCGTCGGGCCTGCACCATCTGGTGTACGAAATCGTGGACAACTCCATCGACGAGGCCCTGGCGGGCTACTGCAAGCACATTACCGTCACCATTAACCCCGGCAATTCCATTACCGTCACCGATGACGGCCGCGGTATTCCGGTAGATATCCAGCCCCAGACCGGCAAGCCGGCGCTGGAGGTTGTGTTTACCGTGCTCCATGCCGGCGGTAAGTTCGGCGGCGGCGGTTACAAGGTCTCCGGCGGTCTGCACGGCGTGGGCGCCTCCGTTGTAAACGCCCTGTCGGAAAGCCTACAGGCCCGGGTTCATAAAAACGGCAATATCTACGAAATGAAGTTCTCCCGGGGACAGATTGTCCAGGAAATGAAAATCGTAGGCAAAACCGACAAAACCGGTACCGAGGTTACCTTCCAGCCCGATCCGGAAATGTTTGACGATGTGATTTACAGCTACGATATTCTCCATGAGCGGATGCGTGAGGAGGCATTTTTGAATGCCGGCCTTTCCATCACCATTACGGATGCTCGCGGTGAGGAGCCGGTTACCGAAACCATGTGCTATCAGGGCGGTATCCGGGAGTTTGTCACCTTTACCAACCGGCACAAAACCCCTCTGCACAGCGAGGTTATCTATATGCAGGGCAGCAAGGGGGATGCCTCCGCGGAGCTGGCGCTGCAGTATAACGACGGCTACAATGAATCCATTCAGTCCTTTGCCAACGATGTCCGCACTCCCGAGGGCGGCATGCATGAAACCGGCTTTAAGACCGCGCTGACCCGTGTGCTGAACAACTATGGCCTGAAAACCGGCATTATCAAGGGCGACGACAAGGTTTCCGGCGAGGACTGCCGGGAAGGTCTGACGGTGATTATCTCCGTCAAGCTCACCGACGCCCAGTTTGAGGGTCAGACCAAGGCAAAGCTGGGCAACGCCTATATCCGCACCCTGGTGGACCAGGTGGTGAATGACCAGCTGGCAACCTACTTTGAGGAGCATCCTGCCACCGCCAAGCTGATTCTGGAGAAGGCTATGATGGCAAACCGGGCAAGAGAAGCCGCCCGGAAGGCAAGGGAATCCATTCGCCGCAAGACCGGCCTGGAATCCGGTCAGATGCCGGACAAGCTTCAGGACTGCAACGAGCGCAACCCCGAGCTTTGTGAAATCTACATCGTCGAGGGTGACTCCGCTGCAGGCTCTGCCATTCAGGGCAGAGATTCCCGTTTCCAGGCCATCCTTGCCATGTGGGGTAAAATGCTCAACGTGGAAAAGGCAAGAGCCGACAAAATATACGGCAACGATAAGCTGTATCCGCTGATTGTGGCGCTGGGCGCCGGCATCGGCGAGGAATTTGATATTGAAAAGCTGCGCTACCACAAGGTGATTATCATGGCGGATGCGGACGTGGACGGTGCCCATATCCGTACATTGCTGCTGACCTTCTTCTTCCGGTATATGCGGCCGCTGATTGAAAACGGCTATGTTTACTCCGCCGTGCCGCCCCTTTACAAGCTGAAAAAGGGTAAGACCGAGCGGGTGGCCTACTCCGACGAGGAGCGGGATGCGGTTTCTGCCGAGCTGCGGGGCGACGGCAACGCCAAGGTGGATATTTCCCGGTTTAAGGGCCTGGGCGAGATGGACCCCCATGAGCTGTGGGATACCACCATGGACCCGGAAAAGCGTTCTCTGCGCCGGATTACCCTGGACGATGCCCGCCGTGCCGACGAGATTTTCACGATTCTCATGGGCGAGCAGGTAGAACCCCGTAAGGAATGGATTGAACGCAACGCAAAATACGCCATTAATATTGATATTTAAAATTTAGGTGTCATTGCGAGGAGGGCGTAAGCCCGACGCGGCAATCTCCCGGAGGAACGTTTGTTCCTGCTCAGCAGGCCGACAGATTGTACCAGGAGATTCCCACGACCGGCAAAGCCGGTCTCGGAATGACAAGGGAAAAAATTGTCATTGCGAGGAGGGCGTAAGCCCGACGTGGCAATCTCCCGGTAAAACCTCGGAGAAAGATAACATGACTTACTATGTGTATATCTTAACAAACAAGCATAAAACAGTTCTCTACACCGGCGTCACAAGAGATTTGATTCGCCGCGTGTATGAACATAAAAACCATTCCGACCCCAACAGTTTTACAGCAAAATACCATGTTGACAAATTGATCTATTTTGAAGAAACAAGTAATGTCAATGCTGCAATCGAACGGGAAAAACAAATCAAAAGCTGGTCACGCAGCCGGAAAACCGGCCTGATATTTGAGAAAAACCCACATTGGGTGGATCTTTACCCACAGCTTCTTGGATAAAGGTGCTCCCGGGAGATTGCCACGGGCATTTCATGCCCTCGCAATGACAAATCTTATCATAAAACCTGCAGCATTATGGAGGTGCCATTATGGCAATGCATAACCGTAGCTATAAACCGGAGGATATTCTCTTCCCCGACCAGGTGATTACCGAATCCGCCCTGGTGGACGAGATGGAGAAATCCTACATTGAATACGCCATGTCGGTCATCGTGGGCCGTGCGCTGCCCGATGTCCGGGATGGCTTTAAGCCGGTCCACCGCCGGATTCTTTACACCATGTACGAAAGCGGACTGACCTCCGACAGACCCTTCAAAAAGTCTGCCACCTGCGTGGGCGATGTGCTGGGTAAGTACCATCCCCACGGCGACGCATCGGTTTACGATGCCATGGTCCGTCTGGCCCAGGATTTTTCCATGCGCTATATGCTGGTGGACGGTCACGGCAACTTCGGTTCCGTGGACGGCGACCCCCCGGCAGCCTACCGGTATACCGAAGCCAGAATGTCCAAAATCTCCAACGAGATGCTTCGGGATATCGACAAGGAAACCGTGGACTGGGACCCCAACTTTGATGAAAGCCGGTCCGAGCCCCGGGTTCTGCCCAGCCGTTTCCCCAATTTGCTGGTGAACGGCTCTTCCGGCATTGCCGTGGGTATGGCAACCAACATTCCGCCCCACAATCTGCGGGAGGTGATTAACGCCTGCATCTGCGTTCTGGATGACCCGGAATGCTCCATGGCGGATTTGATGGACCATGTAACCGGTCCGGACTTCCCCACCGGCGGTATCATCATGGGCCGCAGCGGCATCCGCGCCGCCTATGCCACCGGCCGTGGCAAGGTGGTGGTTCGGGCACGGGCGGAATTCGAGGAATTCGGCAAGGACCGGATGCGCATCGTGGTGACGGAGCTGCCCTACCAGGTGAACAAGCGCCAGCTGATTAAAACCATTGCCGAGCAGGTTAAGGATAAGCGCTTAGAGGGAATCTCCGACCTGCGGGACGAAACCGACCGCAACGGTATGCGGATGGTCATTGAACTGAAGAAGGATGCTAATCCCCAGGTTGTGCTGAACAATCTGTATAAGCAGACCGCGCTGCAAAGTAGCTTCGGCATTATTATGCTGGCGCTGGTGGATAACCAGAAGCAGCCGAAGATTCTGTCATTGCGTCAGATTCTGGACGAGTATCTGACCTTCCAGATGGAAGTGCTTACCCGCCGCACCCAGTTTGATCTGCGCAAGGCTCAGGAGCGGGCCCATCTTCTGGAAGGTCTGCTGATTGCCCAGGATAATATCGACGAAGTTATCCGCATCATCCGCAGCGCTTATGACGATGCCAAGCAGCGGCTGTGCGAGCGGTTCGGCCTGGACGATGTGCAGGCCCAGGCGATTCTGGATATGCGCCTGAAAGCGCTGCAGGGTCTGGATCGGGAGAAGCTGCAGGCAGAATTTAACGAGCTGCAGGAGAAAATTGCCTATTATCTTCAGCTGCTGGCTGACCCGGCAAAGCTGCAGGCGGTGCTCCGTGAGGAGCTGATCGCCATTCGGGATAAGTTTGGCGACGACAGAAAGACGGAAATCCAGGAAATTGAGGACGAGCTGGATATCGAGGATCTGATCGAGGAGGAAACCTGCGCCTTCACCCTGAGCAGCCAGGGCTACATCAAGCGGATGCCGGTGGATACCTACCGCACTCAGAGCCGTGGCGGCCGTGGTGTCAACGCCCAGAATCTGAAGGAGGAGGACTTTGTCAAATCCTTGCACATTGCCTCCACCCATGACCATATTCTGTTCTTTACGGATAAGGGCCGCGTCCACCACCGGAAGGGCTACCAGATTCCCGAGGCCGGGCGTACCGCCCGGGGCACTGCCATTGTCAATGTGCTGCCTCTGGAGCAGGGGGAAAGCGTTACTGCCATGGTGGTTACCCGGGAGTTTAACGAGGATGAATACCTGATGATGGTCACCCAGCGGGGTACAGTGAAGCGGATTCCCTTTATTGCGCTGAAAACCAACCGCAAGGGCGGCATCCGGGCCATTACCCTGGAGGAGGGCGACCAGCTGGTCAATGTCCTTCGTACCACCGGTGATGACAATATCATTCTGGCCACCGCCTGCGGTATGGCAATCTGCTTCAATGAAAACGATGTGCGCCCCATGGGCCGTGACGCCGCCGGCGTTCGGGGTATTACCCTGGTGGGTGACGACCGGGTCATCGGCGCGGAAAAGGCGGAGGAGGGCAAGACCCTGCTCACCGTTACGGAAAACGGCTTCGGCAAGCGGACAGAGCTCTTAGAATACCTGCGCACCGGTCCCAACGGCGAAAAGATTGCCCAGGGTCGGGGCGGCAAGGGCCTGAAGAACTACAACATTACCCCCAAGACCGGCAATGTTGCCGGTTGCCGCGTGGTGGCTGAAAATGACGATGTGATGCTCATTGAAAGCGGCGGTGTGATTATCCGGATTCCCGCTTCCACCATCAATGTCTACAAGCGGGATGTGCAGGGCGTGATCGTCATGCGTGTTGAGGAGGGCAACAAGGTGGTTGCCGTCCAGGGCGTGGAAGCAGCCGAGGAGGAAGCGTGAAAACCGTAACCCTGTATACCGACGGGGCGTGCTCCGGTAACCCCGGCCCCGGCGGTTGGGGCTGCATTCTTCAGTACAACGGGGTGGAAAAGGAGCTGTCCGGCGGAGAATTGGAGACCACCAACAACCGCATGGAGCTGACAGCGGTGATTCGCGGCCTGCAGGCGCTGAAGGAAAGCTGTGTCGTGGAGCTGTACTCCGACAGCAAGTATGTCATCGATGCCCTTCAAAAAGGCTGGGCGGAATCCTGGCGGGCCAAGGGCTGGAAAAAGGCGGATAAAAAGCCTGCGCTGAATCCTGATTTATGGGAAATCCTGCTGAATTTAGCGGAAAAACATCAGCTCCGGTATCATTGGGTGAAGGGACACGCAGAAAATCCCAAAAACAACCGGTGCGACCAGCTGGCGGTTGCCCAGTGGAAGCAGATTAAGGGGGAATAAGGATGTATCTTTCCATCGGAAACGATATGGCGGTGCGGACTTCCTCCATTGTGGGGATTTTTGACCTGGATAACACCACGGTGAACGCCCGGGGCCGGGAGTTTTTGAGTCAGGCGGAGCGGGAAGGACAGGTTGTCCCCTGCGACGATTTGCCAAAATCTTTTCTCCTTACCGCGGAATACGGCCTTTATAAGGTCTATTTGACCCCCTTCAGCACCCAAACCCTGGAAAAGCGGTTAAAGTAAGAAAAAGGACCGGATTGATCCGGTCCTTTTTTGTCATTGCGAGGAGCGCAGCGCCCAAAGGCTCCCTTGTGTAAAGGGAGCTGTCAGCGAAGCTGACTGAGGGATTGTTCTACCTTCAAATCTATGTAATCGCAGACACCGCGGAAATTGTTGTTAACCTCATTATTAGGAACGCGAATGACGGTAAGACCGTAGGTTTGCAGAAAAGCGGTTCGTTCGTCGTCATACTGCTTTGCTTCTTCTGTGTAATGACCGCCGCCATCGAGTTCTACCACTAGTCTGGCTTGTGCGGAATAAAAATCTGCAATGTATCTGCCAAGTACCTTTTGACGGGAAAATCGTGCAGGATGCTCTCTCAGATAGTCATACCAGAGGTGCCGTTCTTCCTTGGTCATATTCTTCCGGAGCATTTTAGCTGCAGCAATAATTTTCGGGTTGTATTTTCGCTCCAAGACAATCCCTCCGTCAAAAATCAAAGATTTTTGCCACCTCCCTTTACACAAGGGAGGCTCTATGCCGCATCCATCATAGCACAAAATCGGCGAAAGGACAAGCCGCCCCCTTCAAGAAGAAGCGTTTTATTTTGCAAACAATTCCGTAATGGGGGCAAAGCGGTAGCCCATTTGTTCCCATTTGGTCAGGAGCTCATCCAGAATCCGGGCGTTTGTCCGGGAGGTGGAGTGGAGCAGCACCACCGCCCCGTTGTGAATCCGGGGGAGCAGCTTGTCAAAGGCCTGCTGGTCACTGGGCTGGCTGTCGTTGTTCCAATCCACATAGGCAAGGCTCCAGAATACGGTTTTGTACCCCAACTGCTTTGCCATTTTTAAATTTTCCTCGCTGTAAATTCCCTGGGGCGGGCGGTAGAATTTGGGCATCTCACTGCCCACCACCTCCTTATACAGCTCCTCAAGTTGACATAACTCCTTGGAAAAGGCGGATAAATCGGAGATTTTGCTCATATTCGGGTGGTGCATGGTGTGGTTTCCCACGATATGCCCCTCGGCAACCATTTGCCGCACCAAATCCGGATTCGTCTGCAAATAATTTCCCACCAGGAAAAACGCCGCCGGGGCGTTGTGCTTTTTCAAAGCGCTTAAGATTTCCTTGGTGCAGCCGTTTTCGTAGCCGGCATCGAAGGTCAGATAAATCACCTTTTCTTCCGTGTTGCCCAAATATACCGCGTCCACCTTGGAAAGCTGGGCAGCGGATGCCGGCCCAATGGGAGGCTCCCCCGGGGTGCGAAAGCTTAAGCCCCAGTTTCCCGTTTCAATGGCATCGTTTCCCATGATGAAAATGCCCAGAACCAGCGCCAGAACCAGCGCCCCGGCAATCAAAGCGACATCCCGTTTGCCCATAAAAATCCCCTCCTGTGGACAATCTATGCCCGCAGGAGGGGAATATGCTTTATTTTGTGCCGAAAATCCGGTCGCCGGCATCGCCCAGACCGGGCAGAATGTAGGCGTGGTCATTTAAGCCTTCGTCCATTGCCGCCAGGTAGATATCCACATCGGGATGAGCCGCCTGAACCGCTGCCACACCCTCGGGGCAACCGATGATGTTCATCATCACGATGTTCCTGCAGCCGTGCTTTTTCAGAAAATCAATGGCTGCCACGGCGCTGCCGCCGGTGGCCAGCATGGGATCAACCACAAATACCACCCGGTTGCCGATATCCTCCGGCAGCTTGCAGTAGTATTCCACGGGCTGATGGGTTTCGGGGTCCCGGTACAGACCGATGTGACCGATTTTTGCGGAGGGAATCAGGCTGACCATCTGGTCCACCATACCCAGACCCGCCCGGAGAACCGGAACGATTGCCAGCTTCTTGCCTGAGAGCATCCGGCATTTTGCAACAGTCATGGGCGTCTGAACCTCAACCTCACGGGTGGGCAGATTCCGGGTTGCCTCGTAGCACATCAGACCGGAAATTTCGCCAATCAGCTCCCGGAATTCCTTGACGCCGGTATTCACATCCCGCAAAATTGCCAGCTTGTGCTGAATAAGAGGGTGCTCAAGTACGTGTACAGCCATGATGATCGATCTCCTTATATCTTTATTTCATTTTTTCCATTCGTTCCCGCTCTGCCTGGCTGAGCCGGAGGTAGTTGGGGGTCAGGGTACTGCCGTCACCCGGTTCCCCTCTGGCGATTTGCGCCAGCGCCGCAAGACCCACGCCGGAGGCTCGCTGATGGACTCGGTGCTCCGGTGGGAGAAACAAATTGGGGACAGCATCTTTAAGGGTATTATAGCACAGCTTTGCCCCGTCGCCAACCAGAAAAACCGGCATACTTTGCGCTTTCAGTTCCTCTGCCAAATCGGAAAGGGCGATGGCTCTGTCCTCCCGGATGCGTTTCATTTCCCCGTTTTGGGCGGTAAAGAGGGCGTTGTAAACCTGGCTGCGCCGGGCGTCCATCACCGGGCAAATCAGCCCATCGGAGAGCCCCAAATGGTATGCCATACTCTCCAGGGTGGATACACCCCAGCAGGGTTTTTCGCCGCCCCAGGCAAAGCCCTTTGCCGCCGCCATGCCGATTCGAATGCCGGTAAAGCTGCCCGGGCCTGCGGCAACGGCCACACCGCCCACATCCTTTGGGGTGAAACCGCACTGCTTGAGTAAATCCTCGGCCATTACCATCAGCGTCTGGCTGTGGGTCAGACCGGTGTTCTGGTATTGCTCAGAAAGCAGGGTTTCTCCGTCAAAGAGCGCCACAGAGGCGGCTTTTGCCGAGGTTTCAAAGGCTAAGAGCAGCAAGGTAATCCCCTCCCTCTAAGGTAATGCGGCGCTCAGATTCTCCACATTTTTCAATGGTGACCCATGTGGCGTTTTCCATGGCATCGGTGACCCGCTCGCTCCACTCCACGGCGCAGATGCCATTTCGGTCCAGATAATCCTCCCAGCCGATGTCCCAAAGGTCATCGGAGCCGGAGAGGCGGTACATGTCAAAGTGAAACAGGGGCAGCCTGCCGCCCAAGTATTCGTTTACAATGGTATAGGTGGGGCTGGTCACCGGCTGGGTGTAGCCCAAGCCCCGGGCAAGACCCCGGGTAAAGGCGGTTTTTCCCGCCCCCAAATCCCCCCGGTAGGCAACGATGGTGCCGGCAGGCAGGATTTTCCCCAAGGCAGCGCCGATGCGCTCCGTCTCCTCGGGACTGTGGGTAATGAATTCCATAAGCTGTGTTCCTTTGTGTTAACATGTAAGCTTCTCCTCAAGGAGAAGCCTTTTAGGGAGAAGACGATTGGGCGTTTTTCAGCCGCTCGGCCTGGTCGGCGGTGGCCAGGGCATCGATGATTTCGTCAATTGCGCCGTCCATGACGGCATCGATTTTGTAAAGCGTCAAGCCCACCCGGTGGTCCGTTACCCGGCCCTGGGGGAAATTGTAGGTACGAATCCGCTCGTTGCGCATGCCGGTGCCCACCTGACTGCGGCGCATGCCGGTGACTTGGGAGCTGAGCTTTTCCTGCTCGATTTCATACAGCTTGGAAGAGAGCATCCGCATACATTTTTCCCGGTTTTGCAGCTGGCTGCGCTCCTCCTGGCAGGCCACCACAATGCCCGTAGGCTTGTGAATCAGCCGCACCGCGGAGCTGGTTTTGTTCACGTGCTGACCGCCGGCGCCGGAGGCCCGGTACACCTGCATCTCGATGTCGGCAGGGTCAATCTGCACATCCACTTCTTCCATTTCCGGCAGCACCGCCACCGTAGCGGTGGAGGTGTGAACCCGGCCGCCGGACTCGGTTTCCGGCACCCTTTGAACCCGGTGTACGCCGGATTCGTATTTCATCCGGGAGTAAGCGCCCCGGCCGGTAATGATAAAATCCGCTTCCTTCACGCCGCCCAGTTCGGTTTCCGAGTAGTTCATCAGCTCCACTTTCCAATTTTTACTGGCGGCATACATGGTGTACATCCGAAATAAACTGTGAGCAAACAGGGCGCTTTCCTCGCCACCCACGCCTCCCCGGATTTCCACGATGACATTTTTGTCATCGTTGGGGTCTTTGGGCAGAAGCAGCAGCTGAAGCTCCCGATACAGTGTTTCCTGCCGCTGTTTGGCGGTCTGGTATGCCTCCTGGCAGAATTCCTTCATCTCCGGGTCGGACATCAGCTCCAGGGCGTCCGCCATTTCCGTAACGGTGGCGTTGTAGGCGGCAAAGGTTTCCACAATGGGCTGTAAATCATTTTTCTCCCGGAGAAGCCTGGCGGCTTTCTTGGGGTCGGCATAGAAATCCGCCTGCTCAGACTGAAAGCACAGCTCTTCGTAGCGGTTTTCAAGAGAACGGATTTTCTCCAGCATAATTACCTCACAGGTGTAGTCATTTTTTGCATTATATCAATAAAACCGGGAAAAGTAAAGCAGCCAGCGGATTTTGGGGGTGTTTTTATGCGGCGTATGTTATGTGTTTTGATGTGTATGATTTTTCTGGCGGGAACGGGCAGCGGCACGGCACCGGAAAAATATGTTGCCATTACCTTTGATGACGGGCCGTCGGGCCGGTTTACCCGGCGGCTGCTGGACGGGCTGAAGGAGCGGGATGTGAAGGCGACTTTTTTCCTCTGCGGCTACCGGCTGGAGGATTACGGCCGGCTTGCCCAGCGGATTTATGACGAGGGCCATGAAATCGGACTTCATGGCTACAGCCATGAAAACATGGGAAAAATGAGCCGCAAGGAGCTTCAGCAGGAGATGGACAAGACCATCGCCCTGTTGCCGGAGGGGTGTAAATATACCTTTTTGCGGCCCCCCGGGGGGAGTTCTTCGGAGCAGCTGAAAGCGGTGGCGGAAGAATACGGTGTGTCGCTGCTAAACTGGTCGGTGGACCCCCGGGACTGGGCAAATCACGATGCCGCCGTGGTGGAGGCGGCGGTGGTGGAGCAGGTTCGGGACGGGGATGTGATTCTCCTGCATGATATGTGCGATTGCTCTGTGGACGCGGCGCTGTCCATTATCGATACCCTGCAAAAGCAGGGGTTCCGGTTTGTCACGGTGTCGGAGCTGGCATCTCTGCGGGGCGCGGAGGTCACCCCGGGGAGAATGTATACCCAGTTTCAAAGAGAGTAAGGGATTTGTTCCTTTCTTGTCATTGCGAGGACATGAAATGTCCGTGGCAATCTCCCGGAGGAAAGTTTGCTCCTGTACAGCAGAGAAAAGCCTCCCCTGTGTAAGGGGAGGTGGCACGGCGTTTAGCCGTGACGGAGGGGTTGTGTTTTCAGAAACAATCCCCCAGTCAGCCTGCTCGGCTGACAGCCCTCTGCGGAGGGCCCCGCCGTGGCTCTGACAGCCCACTGGGCTGTCATTCACTCCCACGGCGACGCTTCGCTTACCCTTTACACAAGGGGGCCTTTGTACCAGGAGATTGCCACGTCGCTGCGCTCTGCTCCGCTCCTCGCAATGACAGGAAGTTTGGTGACAAAGTCACGGTTTGCGGGGGAAAACCCCTTTCCAAAAAGGAAAAAATATGCTATAATACTTCAAAACAAAGCCTGGAAAGGAGCAACTCCATGACCATTACCAACGATATCAAATACCTGGGCGTAAACGACCACCAGGTGGACCTGTTTGAGGGGCAGTATGTTGTGCCCAACGGCATGGCCTATAATTCCTATGCCATTATGGACGAGAAAATCGCCATTATGGATACGGTGGATAAAAATTTCACCCACCAGTGGCTGGATAATATTGAACACACTTTGGGTGACCGGAAGCCGGACTATCTGATTGTCCAGCATATGGAGCCGGACCACAGCGCCAATGTGGCCCATTTCCTGGACCTCTACCCCGATACGGTGGTGGTTTCCTCGGAGAAGGCCTTCGTCATGATGGGCAACTTCTTCGGCGAGACCTACGAGGGCCGGAGAATTGTGGTAAAGGAAGGGGATACCCTTTCTCTTGGCAAGCACACCCTCCACTTTGTGGCCGCGCCCATGGTTCACTGGCCGGAGGTCATTGTCACTTATGATTCCTACGATAAAGTGCTGTTCTCTGCCGACGGCTTCGGCAAGTTCGGCGCCTTGGATGTGCAGGAGGACTGGGCCTGCGAGGCCCGCCGGTACTATATCGGCATCGTGGGCAAGTACGGCAAGCAGGTGCAGGCGCTGCTGAAAAAGGCGGCTACCCTGGAAATTTCCATCATCTGCCCCCTCCACGGACCGGTTTTGACGGAAAATCTGGGTTATTATCTGAATCTGTATGATATCTGGTCCTCCTACCGGGTGGAGAGCGACGGCATTGTGATTGCCTACACCTCCGTTTACGGCAACACCAAGGCGGCTGTGGAGCTGCTGGCGGAAAAGCTGACGGAAAAGGGCTGCCCCAAGGTTGTGGTTCACGACCTGGCCCGGACGGATATGGCCGAGGCGGTGGAGGATGCCTTCCGCTACGGCAAGCTGGTTCTGGCGACCACCACCTATAATGCAGATGTCTTCCCCTTTATGAAGGAGTTTATTCACCATCTGACGGAGCGCAGCTACCAAAACCGCACCGTGGCGCTGATGGAAAACGGCTCCTGGGCGCCCCTTGCGGCGAAAGTAATGCGCAATATGCTGGGAGAAAGCAGCAATCTGACCTTTACGGATACCACCGTGCGGATTCTCTCCGCTTTGAACGAAACCAGCCGGAATCAGATTGAGGAGCTGGCCAATGAGCTGTGCGAGGAGTATCTGGCCCGGCAGGATGCCACCGCCAATAAAAACGACCTTTCCGCCCTCTTTAACATCGGCTACGGTCTGTATGTGGTTACCTCCAACGACGGCAAAAAGGACAACGGTCTGATTGTCAACACCGTCACCCAGGTGACCAACACCCCTAATCGGATTGCGGTGACCATCAACAAGCAGAATTACTCCCACCATGTGATTAAGCAGACCGGCATCATGAATGTGAACTGTCTGGATATCACCGCCCCCTTTGCGGTTTTCCAGAATTTCGGTTTCCAGAGCGGCAGAGTTGTGGATAAGTTTGCCGGGGAGGAGATTCTCCGCTCCGACAACGGCCTGGCATTTTTGCCCCGGAATATCAATTCCTTTATGTCATTGAAGGTGGAGAGCTATGTGGATTTGGATACCCACGGCATGTTTATCTGCTCGGTGACGGAGGCCCGGGTGCTGTCCCACAACGAAACCATGACCTATACCTACTACCAGAACAGCGTCAAGCCCCAGCCGGAAACCGAGGGCAAAAAGGGCTATGTATGCAAGGTCTGCGGTTGGGTCTATGAGGGTGATACCCTGCCGGAGGATATTGTGTGCCCTCTGTGCAAGCACGGCGCCGCCGACTTTGAACCCATTGCATAACCAGAAAGAGCACCCCAAGTGGGGTGCTCTTTTTCCACGGACGGGCAATGCCCGCCCCTACAAAAATCGGGAATCCATTGTAGGGGCGACCATCGGTCGTCCGCTTTTTACGCCTGCTTTTCCGTATTGACGGTACGGGCGCTGGTTCTGCCTTCGGGCCGGATTTCGCCCACGGCCAGCAGTGACCGCTTGGTCAGCGCAGGACCCACCAGCTCATAGACAAGAACCGCAAACAGCACCACATTCCGGGTCAGCGCCCCGTTGGGCAGGGTTGCGGCAGTCAGAGCCATGCCAAGGGCTACGCCGGCCTGGGGCAAAAGGGTGATGCCCAAGTTGTCGGTAATGGGCTTGGGCTGTCCGGTAAGACGGCAGGAAGCCATAGAACCGAAGTATTTGCCGGCGGAGCGGGCGATAATATAAATCACGCCCACCAGCAGGGTCACCGGCTGAATCAGAACCTGCAAATTAAGCTCCGCGCCGGAAATCACAAAGAATAGAATGTTCAGCGGCGTGGTCCAGCCTTCAATTCGGTTCATCAGCTCCTCGGAGGTATCGCAGATGTTGCAGAACACCGTTCCTGTCATCATGCATACCAGCAGCAGAGAAAAGCCGCAGTGAACCGGGCCGATTGTAAATTTCAGCATAGAAAGGCCAACAGTTAGCAGCACAAAGGCCACAGAGATGGTCATACGCTTACTCCGGGAGTGGAAGAACTGCTCTACCCGGTCTAGAAGCCAGCCCATGATTGCGCCCAGACCCAGAGAAAGAATAATCTCCAGAATCGGCTCTACCACCACAGCCAGCACGCTCACCTGCCCGTGGCTGAGGGCGGTTGCCACGCCAAAGGAAACGGAGAACAGCAGAAGACCCACCGCATCGTCAATGGCCACAACCAGAAGCAAAAGCCGGGTCAGCGGGCCGTCTGCCTTGTACTGGCGAATGACCATTAAGGTTGCCGCCGGAGCAGTGGCAGAGGCGATGGCACCCAGAATAATGGCGCAGGGGAGGCTGATGACCTGGGGAAATGCCAGGTGCAGGGCAATGAGAATCAAATCGACCAAAACGGTGGTAATCACCGCCTGCAAAATGCCGATGGTAATGGCCTTTTTGCCGGTTGCCTTCAGCTGGCTCAGGCGGAACTCGTTGCCGATGGTAAAAGCGATGAAGCCAAGGGCGGTTTGGGTCAGGATGCTCATACCCTCAACCTGGGCAAGGGAGTTAAAGCCCAGACCGGGAATTCCAATTGCGCCCAGACAGAAAGGGCCCAGCAAAAGACCTGCCAGCAGGTAAGCGGTTACCGCAGGCAGATGCAGCAGCTTGGTGACCCGGGAGAGCATCAAACCGCCTACCAGAGCCACAGCCATACAAACCAAATACGTTTCCATGAAAGATTCATCTTCTTTTCCAAAAATTGAGCAAGAAATTGCCTTGGGTATCATAGCACTACAAAGCACCGACTTCAAGAGCAATACCGCACAAACATTTTTGCTATTTTTTACCCGCTTTGTGCAAGTTGAAGAGTGGGGTACCCCCTGTCATTGCGAGGGCGTGTAACGCCCGTGGCAATCTCCCGGTGGAAGGCTTGTTACTGCACAGCAGGTCGGTGGATGGTACCAGGAGATTCCCACGGCCGGCAAAGCCGGCCTCGGAATGACAAAAAGGTAACAATACCGGTGGCGGGAATCCGCCACCGGTATGGATTATTTAGCACAGCTTTGCGCCGGCGGGAATGGCATCGTCCACCATAATAAGATTTAGCTTTTCCTCGCCCTTTTCGGTATGCACCGCGCTTAAGAGCATGCCGCAGGATTCTCTGCCCATCATCTTTCTGGGGGGGAGGTTGGTGATAGCCACCAGAGTCTTGCCAATCAGCTCCTCTGGCTTATAGTACATGGCAATGCCGCTTAAGATTTGGCGGTCGGTACCGGTGCCGTCGTCCAGGGTAAACTGCAGAAGCTTGTCGCTCTTCTTAACCGGCTGGCAGTCCTTGACCTTCACAGCCCGGAAATCGCTCTTGCAGAAGGTGTCGAAATCCACAGTTTCCTGGGCGTAGGGCTCAATTTCCAGAGGGGGCAGAGCGGCTTTGGCTTTTTCTGCGTTGTAGGCGTTGATTTCTTCCATTTTCTTCTCCATATCCAGGCGGGCAAAGAGGATTTCTCCCGGGCCCACCTGCTTGCCGGCCTCCAGCGCGCCAAAGGCATTCAGGCTCTCCAGACCGCCGTTTTCCACATTCAGCTGTTTCAAAATCCGCTGAGCGGTTTCCGGCAGGAAGCTCTCCAGAGCCACCGCCGCAAAGCGAATGGACTCCAGGAGATTATACAGCACCGTGCCCAGACGGGGGTGGTTGCTTTCGTCCTTTGCCAGCGCCCAGGGGGCGGTTTCGTCGATATATTTGTTGGCACGGCGCAGAAGGACGAAAATCTCGTCGATGGCGTCTGCCACCTTCAGCTCTTCCATCTTCTCCGCTACCTTGCCGGGCATGGCCAGAGCCACCGCCTTCAGCTCCTCGTCAACGGCATCAGGCGTATTGGGCTGGCAGATGGCGCCGCCGAAATACTTGTTGCTCATGGCAACGGTGCGGTTGACCAGGTTGCCCAGAATGTTGGCCAGCTCGCTGTTGATCCGCTCGATGATCAGCTCGTAGGTCATAATGCCGTCGGCGGCGAAGGGAATCTCGTGGAGGACGAAGTAGCGCACCGCATCCACGCCGAACAGATGCACCAAATCGTCGGCATAAATCACATTGCCCAGACTCTTGGACATCTTGTCGCCCTTAACCAGCAGCCAGGGGTGACCGAACACCTGCTTCGGCAGGGGTTCACCCAGGGCCATAAGGAAAATGGGCCAGTAAATGGTGTGGAAACGGACGATGTCCTTGCCGATCAGGTGCAGATCCGCGGGCCAGAACTTGTCGTACCGGGGCTCGTGGTTGCCGTCGGGGTCATAGCCGCAGAAGGTGATATAGTTGGACAGGGCGTCCAGCCATACATATACCACATGCTTGGGGTCAAATTCTACCGGCACGCCCCAGGTGAAGCTGGTGCGGGATACGCACAGATCCTGCAGACCGGGCTGGAGGAAGTTCTTCACCATTTTATTCTTCCGGCTCTCGGGCTGAATAAACTGGGGATGCTCCTCGATATACTGCATCAGCCGGTCGGCATACTTGCTCATCCGGAAGAAGTAGGCCTCCTCCTCCGCATCCTGCACATCCCGGCCGCAGTCGGGGCATTTGCCCTCCACCAGCTGGCTCTCTGTCCAGAAGGATTCGCAGGGGGTGCAGTATTTGCCGGTGTACTTGCCCTTGTAGATATCGTCCTGCTCATACAGCCGCTTGAAAATCTTCTGCACCTTGGTCTTGTGCTCCGGGTCAGAGGTACGGACAAAGCGGTCGTAGGTGGTGTTCATCAAATCCCAGATGTCCTTGATCTGGCCTGCCACCCGGTCAACATGCTCCTGGGGGGTGATGCCGGCGGCTTCCGCCTTCTGCTGAATTTTCTGACCGTGCTCATCGGTGCCGGTCTGGAAATATACATCATAGCCCTGGGCCCGCTTGTACCGGGCGATGGCATCGGCAAGAACGATTTCGTAGGTGTTGCCGATGTGGGGCTTGGCAGAGGTATAGGCAATGGCGGTGGAAATGTAATAAGGTTTTTTATTGCACATTTTCTTTCCTCCTAAACGCTTACATTACTTCCATAATACCCCATATTATAGACAATAATCCCGGGTTTGTCAATGATGTTCCCTTGCTGTCATTGCGAGGAGGGCGTAAGCCCGACGCCGCAATCTCCCGGAGAAATGTTTGTTCCTGCACAGCGTGTCGATGGATGGTACCAGGAGATTCCCACGGCCTGTTCCGCAGGCCTCGGAATGACACAAACGCCCCCTCTGACGAGGGGGCTGGCAAAAATCTTTGATTTTTGACTGGGGGAGAGAAATCTCTCCCTCCGTGATTTTCTGGCGAAAATGACACCTCCCTCATCAGAGGGAGGCGATAAAAGCGTTTCTTATACCAATGTCTTGATTCCGAAATAGGCCAGTACCGCAATGCCCAGCACAATCCGGTACACGCCGAAGATGCTGAAAGAATGCTTGCGCACATACTCCATCAGTCCCCGAATCACCAGTACGCTGACCACGAAGCTGACGATACAGCCCACAACCAGCACCATGAGCTCTGTGGAGGAGGTCTGCACGCCCTCTAAGATGTACTTCACCAGTTTCAGACCGCTGGCGCCCAGCATGGTGGGAATGGCCATAAAGAAGGAAAATTCTGCGCCGGCGCTCCGGCTGACACCCAGGATAATGGCGCCCAGAATGGTAGAACCGGACCGGGAAGTGCCGGGAATCAGGCTCAGGCACTGGAATGCGCCCATGAGCAAAGCAGTGCGGTAGTCAATCTGGGAAACCTGGGTGATGGCGAATTTCCGCTTTGCATTCCACTTTTCCACAAACAAAAACGCCACGCCATAAACAACCAGCATGATCGCTACCACGATATAGTGGTACAGATGCTCGTCCATCCAATCGTCCAGCAAAAGACCGATGACCGCGGAGGGAAGCACCGCCGCCACCACCTTGAACCAAAGGCTCCAGGTGTCCTTTTTCTGAAGCCCATCCTTTTTGGGAGAGAAAGGGTTCAATTTATGGAAAAACAGTACGATAACGGCCAAAATGGCGCCCAGCTGAATCACCACCTGGAACATTTCGTAAAAGCTTTCGGAAACCTCCAACTTTACAAATTCGTCCAGCAAAATCAGATGTCCGGTGGAGGAAACGGGAAGCCATTCGGTAATGCCCTCCACAATACCGAACAGTACGGCCTTTAAAAACGCTATCATAACATCGCTCCTTTCTGTCTTCTATCATAGCTTTTTTGCCCGGCAAAAGCAAGCCCTAAAAACCGTTGTTCATAAATTGGGGGGAAAGTCTTCAAAAATTGTTCATGAAAATTATGGATTTTGCGGTATAATGATAGAAAAAGGAAAGAATCGGATTTTTCCAAGGAGGTATTACCATGGCAGTTTCTGTTTTGATTGTAGAGGACGACCGCAATATCGCGGAGCTTTTGCAGATGTATCTGGAGAAGGAGGGCTATGCCGTTACCATGGCCTTTGACGGCGGACAGGGTCTGGAGAAATTCCGGGCCATCTCCCCGGATCTGGTGCTTCTGGATGTGATGATGCCGGTGATGGACGGCTGGGGTGTCTGCCGGGCCATTCGCAGTGAAAGCCGCGCCCCCATCATTATGCTCACCGCAAAGGGCGAGCTGGACGACAAGGTCCAGGGCTTAAAGGCCGGCGCGGACGATTACATCACCAAGCCCTTTGAAATGAAAGAGGTTCTGGCCCGGATTGAGGCGGTTCTCCGCCGCAGTGACCGGACGGTGGAAAGCAAGAGCGCCCGCCGGCTGGAATTCGACCGGCTGACCATTGATATGGATGCCTTCCAGCTGACGGTAGACGGCAAGAAAGTGGATACGCCTCCCAAGGAGATGGAGCTGCTTTTCTACCTTGCCTCCTCTCCCAACCGGGTCTACACCCGCAATCAGCTGCTGGACGAGGTTTGGGGCTTTGACTATTTCGGCGACAGCCGGACGGTGGATGTCCATGTGAAGCGGCTCAGAGAAAAGCTGGAGGGCGTATCCGAAAGCTGGAGCTTAAAAACCGTATGGGGCGTTGGCTATAAATTCGAGGTTATTAACCAATGAAAAGTACCTTTTCCAGAACCTTCAGCACCATAGCGGCGCTGCTTTTGGTGGCGCTTCTGGTGATTGGCATCAGCTTTCAGCTGCTGGCCAGAAAGTATCTGGTGGATACGGCGGTGGATGCCCTTGCGGCGGATGCCCGGGTGATTTCCCGGCTGGTTCAGTCGATTTATTCCGATGCCGGGGTCTCTCCCCGGGACTTCGGCATGGCGCTGGGGGTGGCCACCTCCGTATCCGGCTCGGATGCGGTGATTTGCGATGCCAACGGCGTGCTGCAGCTGTGCGCCCAATCTCCCTTGGGCTGTGAACATCAGGGCCTGCAGGTGGACCGGGATTTTTTGCATCGGGTGTTTGAAGAGGGAATGACCACCGACACCGGCGTGATTCACGGGCTGTATGAAAATCCCCGGTTTGTGGTGGCAGTTCCGGTGCTGGGAGATGCCGGGGAGCATCTGGGCATCGTCATGGTGTCCGCGCCCATGGAAGATACCCTGGTTACCCTCCGCCGGATTTCGGAAATCTTCCTCTTTGTGTCCATTTGGGTGGTGCTGTTTGCGGTGGTTGTAACCAGCATGCTGGTACGCCGCCAGTCCGCGCCCTTGCGGGCTATGGCAAAAACCGCCCGGGATTTCGGCCACGGAGAGCTCACCGCCCGGGTGCAAACCGACGGAAAGAACACCCAAGAGGTGGAGCAGCTGGCGCTGGCCTTTAACAATATGGCCTCCTCCCTGCAAAAAAGCGAGTACCGGCGGCAGGAGTTCGTGGCCAATGTTTCCCATGAGCTGAAAACCCCCATGACCACCATCTCCGGCTATGTGGACGGCATTCTGGACGGAACAATCCCCCCGGAGCGGGCAAAGCATTACCTGCAAATCGTGTCCGATGAAACCAAACGGCTGAACCGGCTGGTGCGGAGCATGCTGGATATTTCCCGGCTGCAGAACCAGGGAGGCATTTCCCAGGAGCAGAAAAGCCGGTTTGATTTGCTGGAATGTATGGGCCAGGTGCTCATTGCCTTTGAGCAGAAAATCAACGAAAAAGCGCTGGAGGTTTCCGTGGATTTCCCGGAGCATCCGGTGTTTACCGTAGCAAGCCAGGACGCGGTGACCCAGATTGTGTACAATCTTTTGGATAATGCCGTGAAATTCTGCCCCCAGGGGGGTAAGCTTTCTCTGGCAATCCGGGTGGGCGGCGGCAAGGCGTACCTGAGTATCAGCAACGAGGGCAGGACCATTCCTGCCGAGGAGCTGCCCCTGGTCTTCGACCGGTTCCACAAAATCGACAAAAGCCGCTCCAAAAACCGGGACAGCTGGGGCTTGGGGCTGTATATCGTGAAAACCCTGGTGGATTCCCACGGAGAAAACATTTCGGTTACCAGCCGGGAAAATACCACTACCTTTACCTTTACCATGCCGGTAACCGTTTAGCGAGGAATGTTTATGAACAACCAAGATTACAATAACCAGCCCTGGGATCCGGATTCCTATGAAACCGGCTCTACCAATCCCCCCAAATCCCGGGGCGGCTGGATTGCGGTGCTGCTGATTGCGGTCATTTTTCTGGGGGGCATCTGCTGCGCCCTGGGCATTATGAATGTGAAGCTGTTTCAAAAGCTTCAGTCCCAGCAAGGGAATGATGCCGGGCTTTCTTTCCATGAAAGCACCGTTCCCAGCCAGACCGGTTCCACCCAGGCGACCCAGGGAACCAGCCTGCCTGCCGGTTCGGAGCAGATTCAGCTGAAGCCCGCTCCGGAGAGCGTACCCAATGTACCCCAGACCGGCGGCCTTTCCTACCAGGAAATCTATGAAAAGGCAATCCCTTCGGTGGTTTCTATCACCTGCCAGCTCCCCGGCGGCGTTTCCACCGGCACAGGAGTGGTGGTGTCGGAATCCGGCTATCTCATTACCAACGCCCATGTGGTGGCGGGTGCCCAGGGGGTTTCCGTTCTGCTCACCGACAACCGGCGGCTGTCTGCCCGGCTGGTGGGCGCAGATACTGTATCGGATTTGGCGGTGCTGTATGTGGAAGCGGAGGGCCTGGTTCCTGCGGAATTTGGAGATTCCGGCCTTTTGCAGGTGGGCGACGCGGTGGCCGCCATCGGTGACCCCCTGGGGCAGGAGTTCCGGGGCACGATGACCGACGGCATCGTCTCCGCCATCAACCGCAATGTGGAATCCAACGGCAGAACCATGACCCTGATTCAAACCAACGCCGCCTTAAATTCCGGCAATTCCGGCGGCCCGCTGCTCAATTGCTACGGCCAGGTGGTGGGTATCAATACTATGAAAATCAGCGCCTTTGTGGACAGCGCCGGCGTGGAGGGTCTGGGCTTTGCCATTCCCAGCACCACGGTCAAGGAAATTGCCGAGCAGTTGATTGCCAAGGGCTATGTGTCCGGCCGGCCCAGTGTGGGTATGGAATATGATACCGTTTCTGCTCTGGAGCAGCGGCTTTACCGGCTGCCTGCTGGCGCGCTGGTGGAATCGGTGGTCAGCGGCGGCTGTGCCGACAAGGCTGGCTTAACTGCCGGAGATGTGATTCTCACCGCCAACGGCGTTCGGGTGGAATCGGAAAGCACGCTGACGGAAATTCTCTACGGCCTTTCTGCCGGGGATGCACTGGAGCTGACGGTTTACCGCTACCGTGGGGGCACCCAGTTTGCCGTTACCCTGACCCTGGACGAGGAGGGGGCGTAATATGGTTTATACAAAAGCATTCACCCTTTTGGAAGACCTGACCCCCGGCGGCATTCTGACGCTGCTGCAGTCTGCTGCCGGCGACCATTCCGCCCTTTTGGGTGCGGGCTGGGATGACCTGCAGGAAAAAGGGCTTTTCTGGGCGGTGCTGCGCCACCGGCTGGAATATACCCGTCTGCCGAAAAAAGGGGAAACTGTAACGGTGAAAACCTGGCCCATGGAAACCACCCGCTCTGCCTACCCCCGGGCTACGGAGGGGTATGACGAAGCCGGAAACCCGGTGTTCCGGGGGGTGAGCCTGTGGGTGCTGATGGATACGCAAAGCCGGGCCATGGTGCTGCCCAAGCGCAGCGGCGTGACGGTGGATGGAGAAAACCGGGGCTGTGAAGCCCAAATGCCCGGTTCGCTGCCGCCCATTGATTTGGAGAATACCCAAAACCGCGCCGTAACGGCCTTGGATGTGGACGAAAACGGCCACATGAACAACTGCCGGTATTTAGACTGGGCGGAGGCGCTTCTGCCCCGGGAATGGGTTTCCGAAGAAAACGCGGTGTGGACGGTTTGCTATCTTTCCGAGGCGCTGGAGGGGGAAACAATCACCCTTGGATGGCAGCGGGATGACGATGGCAGTATCCGCATCGAGGGCGTTCGGCAAGGGAGTCCTTTGTCCGCCGGACACAGCCGGGTGTTCGCGGCACGGCTGACAAAAGCAATGTGATTATGGTAACCAACCAGCCCCTCGCCGGTTTCCACCGACGAGGGGCATATTTTTGACATTTTTCCGCAAGAGCCCCGTTATCCCCAGCGCAGAAGGAAAAGCCTGTGGAAAAGACTGTTGATAATGTGGAAAACTTATGGTAACCATCCCTTAAAAAACGAAAGTTATTTTAGGTTATGTAAACTTCGGTTTATTGTTATGATTATAATTTGTCCTTTTCTTGTTTCGCCAAGAAAAGGACGAAAAGAACGCGACCTAAGGGGGCGCTAATTGCTTCGCAAAATGCACCCCCCTTAGGAATCCCCCCGCTTATCGCACCGCCAGTCAGCCCGAAAAAATGTTCCGATTTTTTCAGGCTTACAGATAGGAAACCTGAAAGTTTAGGGCGGGAGGGGTACATAGGGGAGGGCGCATTGGCTTAAGCGCCTCCCCTATGCCGGCTTCTTTGGTTCCTTTCTTGCCGGAGCAAGAAAGGAACAAGACGCTCTTATAAACAAAAAAGCGCTCACCGAAAAGGTGAGCGCTTGGGAGCGATTACGCCTCCGAGAACTGGTCCTTGCCCACGGAGCAGAGGGGGCATTCAAAATCCTCAGGAACTTCCTCCCAAGGGGTGCCGGGGGCGATACCGCCTTCGGGGTAGCCCTCTGCCTCGTCGTAGACCCAGCCGCACAAATCGCATACATATTTCATTTTTGTTACCTCCTATAGAATTATTTGCAATTTTCTGTGATTCTAACAGAAAAGAATTGATTTCCGGATGTGCATTTATTATACTGGTTATATGAAATCTGTCAAGGGGGTGCAAGTATGTCCCTTTCTCAATATTTTCCCATTTGGAACAAGCTAACGGCGCAGCAGCAGGAGCGGATTCTGTCCGTTTCCGAATTCCGCAGCGTACCCAGCGGCACGGTGCTCCACGACGGAAGCCCCAATTGCCTGGGACTTTTGCTGGTGCGCAGCGGTCAGCTGAGGGCGTACCTGCTGAGCGAGGAAGGCCGGGAAATCACCATTTGCCGGTTCTTCGAGATGGATATGTGCCTGTTTTCCGCCTCCTGCGTCATGCCCAATATGCAGTTTGATATTCTGGTGGAAGCAGAGAAGGATTCGGAAATCTGGATCATTCCCGCCTGCCTGTACCAGAATCTCATGGACGAATCCGTGGCCATCGCCAATTATTCCCACAATCTCATCACCAACCACTTCTCCGAGGTGATGTGGCTCATGGAGCAGGTGATGTGGAAAAGCTTCGATAAGCGGCTGGCCAGCTTCCTTCTGGAGGAAAGCGCCGTGGAGGATTCTTTGTCCCTGCACTTGACCCACGAGAAAATCGCCAACCACATGGGCACCGCCCGGGAAGTGGTCACCCGGATGCTCCGGTATTTCCAGAGCGAGGGAATGGTGCGGCTCACCCGGGGCAGTGTGGATCTGACGGATGTGAAAAAGCTGCGGCAGTTAACCTAGCGCCACATCCAGCACCATCATCAAAGAAAAGCCTGCGGCGAAAAACAGGGGGCCGATGTGGGAATGCTCACCCTCCGACATTTCCGGAATCAGCTCCTCCACCACTACATACAGCATTGCGCCAGCGGCAAAGGTGAGCAGATACGGCAGCGCGGGGGCAATCAGCTCCGCCAGCAAAATCGTGACAATGGCGCCCAGGGGCTCAACAATGCCGGAGGCAACGCCGGCGCCAAAGGCTTTGCCCCGTTTCATACCGCCGGAGCGCAGAGGCATGGAAATGATTGCGCCCTCCGGTACATTCTGCAGGGCGATGCCCACCGCCAGCGCCAGAACACCGGCCATAGAAAGTCCCGTATTGCCCGCCAGAACGCCGGCTACCACCACGCCCACCGCCATGCCCTCCGGCAGGTTGTGCAGCGCCACCGCCAGCACCAGCATGGTGTTTTTGCCCAGGGGGCTGGGCGCGCCCTCGGGAGCGGTGCTGTTTAGGTGAAGATGGGGGATGATTTTATCCAGCCCCAGCAGGAACAGAAAGCCTGCCCAAACGCCAACAAAGGCGGGGAAGAAGGAAAAGTCACCCAAATGGGCAGATTGTTCAATAGCGGGGATAATCAGGCTCCAAACGGATGCCGCCGTCATAACCCCTGCGGCAAAGCCTGTCAGTGACCGCTGCAAGGTGCGGTTCATTGCCCCTTTCATAAAAAACACGCCTGCCGCGCCCAAAACTGTGCCCAGGAAGGGCAGAACAACGGCAGCAACAATTTCCCAATTCATATACGCGCCTCCTTTTATAGTCTTATTATAGTATGAACCCAATGTTGTTTCTGTGATTATATCACAATTCTCTCAAAAGAACAGCCTTCCCCTCAAGGGGAAGCCTATATAAACAGACGCCCCCTTTGGGGGGGCTGTTTGTTTTTAATTCCGCCTGGCGCTCGCGCGCCG
>JAZNMX010000031.1:0-22063 GCA_045579965.1 Faecousia sp. | reverse complement strand
TGGTGGGCCCTCAGGGATTCGAACCCGGGACTATCCGGTTATGAGCCGGAGGCTCTAACCAACTGAGCTAAGGGCCCATTTCCGTCACAAGTGCGTTAGCACCATCACGAGCGATATTGTATCACCAATCGCCCCTTCTGTCAAGCCCTTTTTCCCGAAAACGGGGTGGCAAATGCCACCCCGTCAATTGGGTTGTTCCGGCTCTCGAACGGCACTCCGTCTGCGACGGCGGCGGGAAACTCTCTGCTCCTCCGGATCCGCTTTTTCCGCACGGCGGGCATAAGTCTGCGCCGCCTCGGAGGTGGCTTCATAGGTCAGTCTGCTGGCCCGCACCAGCCCGTTTGGCTGAATAGACAACCGGACACGGATCAAAAACTTTCCGTGCTCCGGGCAGGTTGCCAAATCCATATACCGGTGTCCCGGCTGGGCGAACCATCGGGCCCCCAGCATTTTCTTGCCGCACTGAGGGCAGATATTCTCCTCCCCTGCCATGGCAGCCAGCGCAGAGCGCTTGTCCGCATAATCATGGAACACCTTTCGGGCAAGGCAGCCGGGCAGCTGCGCCCCGTGGAAGCCGTCTTCGTGGTTTTTCAGTGCTTTGCCGTATTCCGCAACACCTCTTAATAAATCCAGCCGTGCGCAAATCAGCGCCGTGTGGTAGGCGTCGCCCAGAGCATCGTGGGCCGGACGGGAGGGCTCGATTCCAAACATCTCAAGTGCGGTTTTCAGCGCTTTCTGAGCGTTGGAGCCATCGGTCTGGGCATTGAAAATCATCTGGGCATTGTACCATTTATCGGTCCAATCCGTCGGCAGGCCGTAAAGCTGAAGATTCTCCCGCAAAATACCGATATCGTCAAAGCCCCAGGTCAGAAAGATAATATCCTCGCCGCACCAGGCGCGAAATGCCTGCATAGCCTCGGGAAAGGGCACGCCCTCCGCCTTCAGCCGGCTTTCCTTAATTCCGGTCAGCTTACTGACCCGGCGGTTCAAGTGCCGGTAAATCTTCGGACGAATCATCACTTGAAACTCATCCGTCACCTGCTGCTCTTCGGTAATCCGAACCGCACCGATTTGAATAATCTCGCCCCGAATTTGCACCGGAAGCACTTTTTTCGCAGAGGGAGAGCCGGGCCACGGCTGGTTCCACTCCATATCCAAAACAATATAATCCATTTACGAAACCTCAGTTTAATAATCCTATTTTATATCATACCACATCCCACCGCTCTGTGTAAACAGTTAGTTGCAAAAATTCACCGGAAGGCGTACCCTCAAAGAAACGGGCGCTGATACCGTTTTTTGTTTTACAGTACTTGCCATTTCACAACCGATATGCTATAATAAGCAAAATTTTTTCCAGGAGGGAACCAATTATGCAATACAAAAGAGTTTTAACCATTCAAGATATTTCCTGCGTTGGGCAATGCTCCCTCACTGTGGCACTGCCGATTCTGTCCGCCTGCGGTGTAGAGGCCGGTGTGCTGCCCTCTGCGGTTCTGTCTACCCATACTGCCGGTTTTACCGGTTTCACCGTCCGGGATTTGACCGACGATATTCCCGCCATCCGGGAGCACTGGTGCAAAGAAGGCATTCGTTTTAGCGCCATCTACACCGGCTACCTGGGCAGCACCAAGCAGATTGACTATGTAAAGGACATCTTCTCCACCACTGCCGAGGAAGGCTGCCTGAAAATCGTGGACCCCGCCATGGCAGACAACGGCAAGCTCTACCCCGCTTTTGACCTGGAATATGCCGCCGCCATGGGAACGCTCTGCGGCGAGGCAGACTATGTGGTTCCCAACATTACTGAGGCCTGCTTCCTCACCGGTATCCCCTACCAAACCGAGTATGACAAGGCATATATCGACAGCCTGCTCAGTGGCTTGCTGAACCTGGGCTGCAAGAACGTCATTCTCACCGGTGTTGGCTACCAGCCGGGCAAGACCGGCGTTGTGGTCTATGAAAACGGAAACTACGCCTACTACGAACACGAAAAGCTGCCCAACAGCTGCCACGGCACCGGCGATATTTACGCCTCTGCCTTTGTGGGTGCTCTGGTTCGGGGCAAATCCGGCTACGATGCCGCCCGGATCGCCGCGGATTACACCGTAGAATGCATCAAAACCACCGCACAGCTGGAAAATCACTGGTACGGTGCCGCCTTTGAGCCGGTACTGGGCAAGCTGATTGAAATGATCAACAACTAAAAACAGCCCTCCAAAAGGAGGGCTGTTTTTTTGTGTGTTTACACGCCGGAGTATGCGGCAAAGCCTGCATCCACGGGAAGCACAACGCCGGTAATGGCGCTGGCGGACTTATCGTCGCACAGGAACAATGTTGCGCCCAGCAGCTCATCTGCGTCCACGAACCGGCCGGTGGGGGTTCCATTCAGAATCTTGGCGGAACGGGCAGTGGGCGTGCCGTCCTCGTTAAAGAGCAGCGCCTTATTCTGGGCAGACACCAGGAAGCCGGGGGCAATGGCGTTGCAGCGGATGCCGGTGCCGGCAAAGTGGGTTGCCAGCCACTGCGTGAAGTTGGAAATACCGGCCTTAGCGGCAGAGTAAGCCGGAATCTTGGTCAGCGGCGTGTAGGCATTCATGGAGGAGATGTTCAGAATGCAGCCGTGCTTCTTCTCCACCATGTCCTTTGCAAAAGCCTGGGTAGGCAGCAGAGTGCCCTGGAAATTCAGCTTGAATACAAAGTCCACGCCGGAAGCCTCCAGATCAAAGAAGGACTTGCCGCCCTCTTTGGCTTCATGCTGATACTCATTGTCGGTGGTTGCCCGGGGATTGTTGCCGCCGGCGCCGTTGACCAGAATATCGCAAGGACCCAAATCGGAAAGAACCGCCTGGTGAACCTGCTCCAGTGCCTCGGGATCCAGCACATTTGCCTTGTAGCCTTCGCAGACAAGGCCCTCTGCTTTTAATTCGTTTGCCAGCGCCTTAACCGCATCCTCGTTCAAATCCAGAGCCGCCACCTTCGCACCGCTTTGGGCAAAGGCGCGGGCCATTGCGCCGCAAATCAGGCCGCCTGCACCGGTGACTACAACAACCTTTCCGGAATAATCAATGTTCAAGGGAAGATTCATCATATTCACATACCTCCAAAATTATTTGCTTTCCAGCTTATCCAGCATATCCCATACGCCCAGCATATACATGATGCCCAGGGCGCGGTCATACAATCCGTATCCGGGGCGAACATTACCGGGGCCCTCGCTCCACAGATGGCGGCCATGGTCCGGGCGGATATAGCCTTCAAAACCGCAATCGTGATAAGCCTTCAGAATGTCCAGAATACCGGTGTCGCCGTCGCAGTCCCGATGGGAGGCCTCGGAGAAGTCGCCGTTGGGAAAATGCTTCACATTGCGAATGTGAGCAAAGGCGATCCGGTCGCAGTGCTTGCGAACAATATCTGCCACATTGTTGTTGGGATCGGCATTCAAGCTGCCGGAGCACAGGGTCAGGCAGTTGCAGGGGTGGTCTACCATCTTTAAGAACCGGTTAATGTTCTGCTCATTCACCAGAAGACGGGGCAGGCCGAAAATATCCCAGGGGGGATCGTCCATATGAATGGCCATCTTGATGCCGGTCTCCTCGCAGGTGGGCATCAGGGCCTCCAGGAAGTACTTGAGGTTTGCCCACAGCTTTTCGTGGTCCACATCGGCATAAGCCTTAAACAGCTCGTCCAGCTTTGCCATGCGCTCCGGCTCCCAACCGGGGAAGGACATATTGTACTTCTCGGTAAAGTCCAGAATGTACTTTGCCATGGCGTTGTAGTCATCCTGAATCATGTTCTTTTCATAGAACAGAGCCGTAGAACCGTCGCCCACTTCGTGGAACAGATTGCTCCGTGTCCAGTCGAAAATGGGCATAAAGTTGTAGCAGATCACCTTTACGCCGAATTTTGCCAGATTGCGCATGGTGATCTTATAGTTTTCGATGTACTTATCCCGGCTGGGCAGGCCGATTTTGATATCGTCATGGACGTTTACAGACTCCACAACATCAATGTTGAAGCCGTACGCGTCGCACTGGCGTTTCACTTCCGCAATTTCCGCTTCCTCCCAGATTTCGCCGGGCATTTTATGGTGCAGTGCCCAGACAATGCTGGTCACACCGGGAATTTGCTTAATGTCGGAAAGGCGAATTTTGTCGTTTCCCTCGCCGTACCAACGGAATCCCATTTGCATAGGCATAGTGATTTCCCCCATTTATCGGTTGATTTTTTATATTATAGCACAAAGGAAGGAAACTTGCAATGCGGCATTTCAGGAATTTTCTGTGAACACCATAAAACAAGGCTTGCCCGTTACGGGCAAGCCTTTTAGGGTATTCAGGTTCTAACCATGCCATCCACACTCAGCACCACACCGGTGATATAGGACGCTTCATCGGAGGCAAGGAACACAAAGGCGTTGGCAATGTCCTCCGGCTGTCCCAACCGCCGCAGGGGAATTCTGGCAATCATGGGCTCAATTACCTCCTTGGGAACCGCCTTCATCATATCCGTTTCCGTGATGCCGGGGGCAACGGCATTCACCCGAATTCCTTTGGGCCCCAGCTCTCTGGCAAGGGACACCGTCATACCGTTTAACGCAAACTTGGATGCCGGATAAGCAAAGCCGCTGGGCTGACCGGAAATGCTGACAACAGACGAGGAGGAAAGAATCACGCCTGCCCCCTGCTTTGCCATATACTCTGCGGCAACCCGGCTGGCGTGAAACACGCCCTTTACATTCAGATCCATAACCTTATCGTAGGTTTCTTCCGTATATTGCAGGAAGGGTGTGCTTTCGGAAATACCGGCGTTGTTCACCAGAATATCCACCCGGCCGAACCGCCCGATCACGGACTCGAATGCGTCCCGGACAGATGCCAGACTGCTTAGCTCCGGAGCAATACCTGCGACTTTTCCCTGGGGGTGCTTTTCCTTTAACTTTTCCACCGCCCGGTCGGCAGTGGTCTGGGAGCTTGCTGTAATGATGACCACCGCTCCCTCCTGCAGGAATCTGTCTGCGGTGGCAAAACCAATACCCCGGCTTCCGCCGGTGATGATTGCAATCTTATCCTTCAGTCTCATATTGCGTGCCTCCTTTTTTCTTTCATTATACCCTAACATCCGGTATTTTCTGTGACAACATCACATAAGCGCTGCATATTTACATTCGGCACACGATGTAGTATAATGGCTGCAGTTTGTGAAAAGGAGGAGCATATTTTGTTTGCGAAACGACAGTCCCTGACAGAAGGGTCCATTTGGAAGGCCATGCTGTTTTTCGCACTGCCGGTGTTTCTGGGAAACATATTTCAGCAGCTGTATAATACTTTTGACGCCTGGTGTGTGGGCAATTACATAGGCGACGATGCCCTTGCGGCTGTCAGTTCCTCCGGAAGTCTGATCTTCATGATGGTCAGCTTTTTTAACGGTGTGGCCATGGGCGCCGGCGTTGTCATTGCCCGGTCTTTTGGAGCAAAACAGTATGATACCATGCGCAAGGCCATTCACACCGCCATTGCCTTTGGTCTGGTTACCGGTGTGGCGCTGACCGTTGCCGGTGTTGCCCTGACCCCCACCATTCTGCGGTGGATGGGAACACCTGCGGAGGTGCTGCCCCAATCCATTGAGTATTTCCGCTACTACTTCTGCGGCGCTATTTTTACGGTGATGTACAATATTTTCGTGGGTGCGCTGCATGCCGTGGGCGACAGTAAGCACCCGCTGTATTATCTGATTTTCTCCACCTTCGTCAATATCGTTCTGGATATGCTGTTTGTGGCTGTGCTGGGTTTCGGCGTAGGCGCTGCCGCCATTGCCACCACCATTTCTCAGGGTGTCAGCGCATTGCTTTGCTTTTTGCACATGGTGCGTGTGGATGCCCCCTACCGGGTCAGTGTCCGTCAGATTCGATTTGACAAGGCAAGCCTTGCCCAGATTGTGCGGTACGGCCTGCCCTCCGGTGTACAAAACAGTGTAATCGCCCTTGCCAATGTGGTGGTGCAATCCAACATCAACAGCTTTGGCAAAGCCGCCATGGCCGGCTGCGGGTCTTATTCCAAACTGGAGGGCTTTGCCTTCCTGCCGGTGACCTGCTTTACCCAGGCGCTGTCCACCTTCGTTGGGCAGAATTTGGGCGCCGGGCAGCATGACCGGGTAAAAAAAGGCGTTGCCTTCGGCGTAGTATGCAGCTGCACTCTGGCGGAAGTGATTGGCGTTCTTTCCTATGCCTATGCGCCTCAGCTGATTGGTATTTTCAGCGAAACGGCAGAGGCCATTGACTTCGGAACCCGGCATATGCGCACCATTTGTCTGTTTTATTTCCTGCTGGCGTTCTCCCATTGCATTGCCGGCGTGATGCGGGGCGCGGGCAAGGCAACGGTTCCTATGTTTACCATGCTGGCTTGCTGGTGTTTGTTCCGGGTGACATACATTTCCGTGGCGGTAAAGTTTGTCAATCAACTGACTACCGTTTCCTGGGCATACCCAATCACCTGGTCTCTCAGCGGTATCATTTTCCTCATCTACTTCCTGAAAGCAGATTGGATTCACAACTTCGACCGCAATCCACAAAAGGCTTGACCAAACTGATCAAGCCTTTTTACTGCATAATATTTACATTACTGCAACAATATGGTATCATAAACTTAAGAGGTGAAAATGATGCGCAAGAGAATCATAATCATTATTGCTTCCATTGTTATCTTACTTTCCGCAACGATGGCTTTCTTGTTCGCAACAGGCCTCCTCGTCACAGACCATTCCGCCCAAAGGGGTTTCGAAAATTCGGTGGAATGGCAGGGCCACACTTATGTTCCATATTCGTATCCGGGGAAATACCACGAAGGCAAAACCATTGCCATGACTACCGACGGACTTCGAATCAACGAGGTCAAGGAGGACCCGACGCATACCTTTATTGTACTGCGTTCATTTCTGGACAATTGGTTACTTGTGCGGGAAGATTACATGATACCCACAAACGGCGATTCCGTTTTTCCATGAGAATAATATTCCAAAACTACCAAAACTACCGGAGGTAAACTTATGAACTGGCAAGCATTTTTGAGCCTTATCACGCAATTTGCAACATCCTTTGGCCTCAAGCTTTTAGGTGCTGTTCTCATTTTTGTGATTGGACTTAAATTCACTTCCTGGATTTCCAAATGGATCCGCACTTCTTCCAAGCTTGACAAACTGGACAGCAGTCTTCGTTCCTTTTTGACAAGCTTTATTAAAATTGTAATGTACATCGTTCTTGTCATTACAGTTGCTATGATCCTGGGTGTGCCCGCAACCTCTTTTATTACCATTCTGGCATCCTGCGGTGTTGCGATCGGCCTGGCTTTACAAGGCTCCCTCAGTAATTTTGCAGGCGGCTTAATGATCCTTTTCTTCAAGCCTTTCAAAGTCGGTGATTTTGTTGAGGCCTCCGGTGAAACCGGTACCGTTGTCGGGATTTCTGTTGTATATACCGAACTGCTCACACCCGACAACAAGCGTGTTACGATACCAAACGGCACACTTACAAATTCCGTAATCAAAAACTATTCTTCCGAAGAATTTCGCCGGGTTGATCTCGCCTTTAATGTTGCATACGACAGCGACGACCAAACGGTAAAAAGCATCATCCAGGACATAATCGACGCCCATCCCCAGGCACTGAAAGAACCGGAACCCCTTGTTCGCATGTCGGCTCATTCTGACAGCGCTCTTGTATACACGGTACGTATCTGGTGCAAAAACAGCGACTATTGGGCCGTTTATTTTGATGTCCTCGAGGGTGTGAAAGCATCCTTTGACAAGCATAACATCACCATTCCTTTCCCGCAGGTGGATGTACATATTAACAACCAATAAGTATGAAAGGCTTGACCGAGCGGTCAAGCCTTTTTCAGCCTCCCTTGTGTAAAGGGAGGTGGATTTTGCGAAGCAAAAGACGGAGGGATTGTAGTGTGTCGAAGCATTACAATCCCCCAGTCAAAAATCATAGATTTTTGCCAGCCCCCTTTACACAAGGGGGCCTTTTCTCAAAACAATGTCGTTATCCAATAAATAAATCCGTACAACACGCTGGCGGATACACCGAAACGATAACCGGCCCCGCTATTGTAAACATCTTTGCACCGACGCCGAGAATGAATCCTTCTGCTTGTGTCAACTTAGGCCGCAGTGTTTTTTGTCGAAACGGCTCAAAGTGTTTCAGCACTTGTCGCATTAGTCCGAACGGGATCCTTTTTGCACTGGACAAAACGCATATATCATTTCCACTTTTCAATCAGATTACGGATTTGAGAGGCGAACTTTGCGTTGTCCTTATTGGTGCGGCCTCTACAGGTCTTGACAAAGGCAAGGAGTGCTTCTGCTGCTGCCAGCAGATCGCTATAGACTGCACGTGCTCTGGCAGATCCCTTTGTCTTTTCCTCACGGCGAATGGGTTTAGAATCTGCAAACACCGTCATTCTGCCTGTCATCAAATCATACTCTGCGCCGCTGTAGGGTGCTTCTGCGTAGTAGCCCATCTGAGTCAGCAGTTTCTGGAAAACCATACAGGCAGCGTCATCACCGTGATTGACAAATACCATCTGCGGCTTCTCCTTGAAACCTGCCAGCCAGCGCAGCAAACCTGCCTGGTCTGCGTGACCGCTGGTGCCGTGGAGGGCGGCGATCTCAGCATTGACAGTAATATCCTCGCCAAACAGGCGAACATACTGTGCACCGTCCTGGAGCTTCCTGCCAAGGGAACCTTCTGCCTGATAGCCCACAAAGAGGATCGTGTTCTCTTCTCCCCACAGATTGTGCTTCAGGTGATGCCGGATGCGTCCTGCCTCGCACATACCGCTGGCAGACAGGATCACTTTGGGTCGCCTATCGAAATTAATCTGCTTGGATTCATCCGAAGTCACCGACAGGCAAATGTCGTCAAACCAAATGGGGTTGATCCCTTGCTTGACAAGTGCTGCGGTTTCTTCATCGAAGCAGGCTTGGTCGCATTGCAGGAAGATACCGGTTGCCTCTACCGCAAGTGGGCTGTCCACATAAACCGGGAATCCGTCGTGCCCTCTGACCATGCCTTCCTGCTTGATCTGCCGGATAGCATACAGCATTTCCTGTGTTCTTCCCACCGCAAAGGATGGAATCACCACATTGCCGCCCCGGTCAAAGGTCCGTTGCAGCACATCGGCAAGCTCCCCAACGGTATTACCGGGCTTTTCGTGGAGCCGGTTGCCATAGGTGGATTCCAGAACAAGGTAGTCCGTTTCTTCCACCGGCAGAGGGTCTTTAATCAAAGGCTGATTGATGTTACCCACATCTCCGCTGAACACGATCTTCTTGGTAACGCCGTCTTCTGTCAGCCACAGTTCAATGCAGGCAGAGCCCAGCAGGTGTCCAATATCCGAAAACCGGACCTCAACACCTTCTTCTGCCTGAATCACCTGCCCGTATTCACAGGGGCGGAAACGAGAGATTGCACCTATAGCATCTGCCATAGTATAAACTGGCGTGACCAAATCTTCACCGGCACGCTGTGCTTTCCGGTTCTGCCACTCTGCTTCCGATTCCTGAATGTGAGCAGAATCCCGCAGCATAATGTTACACAGATCGCAGGTAGTTGTTGTTGCGTAGATTAAGCCTCGGAAACCATCCTTGTAAAGCTTGGGCAACATACCGGAATGGTCGATATGGGCATGGGTCAGAAACACGGCCTCAATCGTGTTTGCAGGCACAGGGATTGGAACATTTTCAAAAACATCGATACCTTGCTCCATACCGCAGTCCACCAAATATTTCTTGCCGCAGACCTCCAGCAGTGTACAGCTTCCGGTAACCTCATGGGTCGCGCCGATAAATTGGATTTTCATAGCATAGCCCCCTTGCTGTTGAAGAGTATGTATCGTTTCTTTACAATATTATTTTATCATGACCAGACTGACACAATGGGAATATTTTGTAAATTTTCCACGTAAAAGCACAGACCGTCTCGATAGAAGGCGGTCTGTAAACATATTGTTTGCAGAACCGCCAGGATTCTACAACAGGAGAACCTATCACTCTGCTTTTAACATACGGTATCCGATGCCGATGTGGGTTTGGATATACTGGGTTTGGGAATCCTTTTCCAGCTTCTTACGTAGGGTGGCCATATGTACCCGCAGGGATGCCATATCGCTTTCCCAGGAGCTTCCCCAGATCTTAGCGGTTAGATAGGTATGGGTCAACACCTTACCTGCGTCTTTTGCAAGCAAACACAGCAGCTTGTATTCCGTAGGCGTCAGCTTTAACTGCTCTCCGTTTAAGAAAGCACAGCCTGCGCCGTAGTTGATGGACAGCTTTCCGTTTTGAAACACGCAATCACTGGCTTTTCCGTCGTAGGATGCGATCCGCCGTTGGGCAACTCTGAGTCTGGCTAACAGTTCCGTCACGGAGAAAGGCTTGGTCAGGTAATCATCAGCTCCTGCATCCAAAGCAGAAACCTTATCCGTATCCTCACTGCGAGCGCTGATAACAATGATAGGCATTTGTGACCAGGATCGGATGCGCTTAATGACTTCTACACCATCCAGATCCGGTAGTCCCAGGTCCAGGAAAACGATGTCCGGCTTCTGGGTCGTAGCTGCCGCAATCGCCGCTTCTCCGGTAGGTGCAGTGATGAAGCGGTATTCATTTGATTTCAGTGTAGTGGTAATAAGGTTTCGGACGGTGGAGTCGTCCTCCACCACCAAGATCAAAGGTTTATTCATGGACTTCCACCTCCCCGGCTGGAATGGTAAATGTAAAGACCGTACCGGTAGGCCGATTATCGGAAACGGTAATAGAGCCGCCATGGACATTCACAATAGACCGGCATAGGCTCAAGCCTAATCCAAGACTTCTGCGGCAATCGGCAATGGGATTGCTGCCGCTGTAAAACATCTCGAAGATTTTTTCCTTTTCACTGTCGGGCACACCGGCACCGTTATCCGCGATCCGGATCTCTATGGTATCCTGGTCTCCGGTTGTGGTAATGTCGATATGGGAGCCCGCAGGCGTATACTTAATGGCATTGTCCACCAGATTGATAATGACCTGGATGATCAGCCGGGCATCGCATTTGGCAAGAAGCAGTTCGTTTTCGTGGTGAACCGTGATAATATGTTCTTCTTGCTTTCTGCTGATATGCTGCAGCGCTTCAGAGACGATCTCTTCCATCAGATGAGGCTGCATTTTCAGTTCCATCCGACCTTCCTTGATCTTTGTTACTGCCAACAGGTTTTCCACCAGATTGGTCAGCCATGCGGAATCGTCATAGATATCACCGCACATTTGCCGAATGGTATCATTGTCCAGCTTTTCCAGATCGGAAAGCAGCATACCTGCGTTTCCGGAGATGGAAGTCAGCGGTGTACGCAGATCGTGAGAAATAGATCGCAGGAGATTGGCACGAAGCTTTTCCTGCTCAGCCTGCAATTTTGCGTCTTCCATTTCCTTCGCATTGCGGCTGTTTTCCAAAGCCATGGCACATTCGCCAAGGATGGAGAGCAGCACGCTGTTTTCAAAAGCTTCCAAAGGTTCTGCTCCCCCAATAATGACCGTGCCATACACCCGGTCCTGAACCTTAATGGGATACTGCAACGCATCCTTGCAGCCGCTGGATACTTCTCCAGGCAGTACGGATGCGTGACGGCCCAACAGTTTCGCAACCTGGGTTCTGACTGTCTGGAATATCTTATCGTCTGATGTTGCCTTTTGCAGCATCTGATTAGTTTCAAACAGCAAATTTGTACGGTATGCTGCCTGTGCGGATTGCCGGGTCTGACCTTTTAGACGGTCCGTCATTGTACCAACAGTCAAGGACGCAATGAGCATAATAAGGAAGGTCAGCGGTGCTCCGTCTGCATACACCCGTAAAGAGAATTGCGGGGATGTAAAAAAGAAGTTGAAAACAATCACACTGCCGATGGCAGACAAGACATAGCTTGAACGGGTGGATGTAAACATAGCCGTCAGCAATACTGCCAGCAAATAGATGGCGATGATATTCGCTTCACTGAATCCAAATCTGGAAGACAGGAAAGACAAGCCACTGGCAAGCACCAGGATACCAATAGAGATACCCCAGTCCCGAAGCGTGGTTCGCAGATCGATCCGCTTGCTTATCTTCTTTTGCCGGTAAGTGACATCGGTACTTGCATCGGGGATGATGTGGATATCAATGTGGGGCGCGATCTGGGTCAGCTTCTCCGTCAGCGTTGGCTTTCCGAATAATCTGCGCTTTGACATCGCGCTTCTGCCTACAACGATTTTTGTTACGCCGGACAGCCTTGCATACTCGGCGATCTGGTAAGAAACATCGTCCCCAAAGACGGTTTCAATGGTAGCGCCCAGCTTCCTTGCCAGATTCATATTCTCCCGCAGACGCTCCTTGTCAGCATCTGGCATTGCTTCATAATTGGGTGTGCGGACGAACAGAGCCGTCAGACTGCCTTTGAAAGCTTTTGACATGGTTGCAGCTGTGCGAATGATCCGGGCATTGGACGGTGCTGAGGAAAGACCCACAAGAATATGTTCCACCATAGGCAGTCCTCCTGTGTCGTTTTTCTTCATTCTACCACATCCTCTTCCGGATATCTACAACTATCGTCATAAGTAAAGGTTGGCTCATTACTCGGTCTTCTTTCCAGAAACTTATCCAGCTTTCTCAGCAGATAAACCAAATAAGCCTGACCACCAATAAAACTGAGTACAGCCAGTATGATCCAAATAACATCCATGATTGCGATCTCAAATCCGGAAGCACTTCTGGATGTCCTTGTACTTACCCATCACCATCAGGGATTTGCCCTCGCACAGCAGGGTATCGGGGGTAATGAAGGAATCCAGCTTGCTTCCACACTTCATAGCCAGAATGTTGATGCTGAACTTTTTGCGGATATCCAGTTGACCAACCGTCTTGCCCATCCAGTTTTGAGGGATCGTCACCTCAAAGATGGCATTCTCACTGTCCAGCTCGATGTAATCCAGTACATGGTTGGCACTATACCGGATCGCTGCCCAGCGTGCCAGCTGCTTTTCCGGGTAGACCACTTCGTCTGCGCCATTTCGCAAGAGAAACTTCTCCTGTACATCAGTAGCTGCTCTGGATACCACCATCTTGGCTCCCAGCTCTTTCAGAAGGCTTGTGGTCTGAAGACTGTTTTGGAAGTTGTTGCCGATGCCCACAATGCAAACATCGTAGTTATCCACCCCAAGGCTCCGCAGGAATGCTTCATTGGTGCTGTCGCCAATCTGAGCATTGGTCACATAAGGAAGGATCTCCTGCACCAGCTCCTCCTTGTGGTCAACAGCCATGACCTGATGGTTCAGCTCCCGGAGCTTCATGGCAATGTGCTTTCCAAAACGGCCAAGGCCAATTAACAGAATCGATTTCATAAAGAGTCCTCCTTATCCAACGGTAATCTTCTCCAAAGGTAGCTTGGAGAGGGTGTTTTTTGTAGCAGACAGTGTGGCGAAGATCAGAGTCAAGCCACCGATTCGTCCTAAGAACATAAGGCTGATCAGGATCAGCTTTGATACAAGATGCAGACCCGGTGTGATCCCAAGGGTTAGACCAACTGTTCCGATAGCGGATGCAGTTTCAAACAGACAGGTAAGGATCGGCAAATTTTCCACCCGGCTGATGATCATGCCGCCCAGCAAAAACAGAGTGATGTACATCAGAAATACGGACAGCGCGTTCTTCACAGTATCATCCGCGATCCGTCTGCCAAAGAACCGCCCGTTTTCCCGTCTGCGGAAAACTGCTACTGCACAGGCAATCAACACTGCTGCTGTGGTGGTCTTCATGCCGCCTGCCGTAGAGCCGGGGCCGCCGCCGATGAGCATTAGACCAATCGTGAGGGTCTGTCCAGTTTCGCTCAAAGCTGTTAGATCCGCGGTATTGAAACCTGCTGTTCTGGGTGTGACAGATTGGAATAGTGACAGGAATACTCTTCTTCCCATCGGCTCTGCGGAGAACTCAAAAAAGAAGAAGTAAATTGCAGGGACGATCAGCAAGATACCTGTGGTAGCAAGGATCACCTTGCTCTGCATCCGGTAGCGCCCCCAGCGGATTCCGTTCTGACGAATATCCTGCCAGGTGAGAAAACCGATACCGCCAATGACGATCAGCAGCATGACCGTGATATTTACCACCGGGTGTGACGCATAGGAAGTCAGGGAAGAATACGGGCTTTTCGTGCCCATCAGGTCAAAACCGGCATTGCAAAATGCGGATATGGAATGGAACACCGCCAGCCAAATGCCTTTCACACCGTATTCCGGGACGAATACGGTCATCAGCACCAACGCGCCCAAAAGTTCAAAGAGGAAGATTCCTTTTAGAATAAAACCGGTGAACCGGACAATGCCGCCCACCTGCGGTGCAGAAATAGCATCCTGCATGGTGCTGCGCTGCATCAGGGAGATCTTCTTGCCGGATGCCATTGTGATGGCTGCGGCAACGGTGATAACACCCATACCGCCAATTTGAATCAACAGCAGGATCACCGACTGTCCAAAGGCTGACCAATAGGTTGCCGTATCCTGCACGATCAATCCTGTTACGCAGACAGCGGAAGTGGATGTAAACAGAGCGTCCCAAAAGGATGCGCTTTGACCGTTGTTTGTGGCAAACGGAAGAAGCAGCAGCAAGGTTCCCACAAGGATCACCCCGGCAAAGCCAAAGAGGATGATCTGGGACGAGCTGAGCTTTCGTTTATGTAAAACCGCCCACATGGCGATACCTCCCAATACTTTTCTTGCTGTAATCCTATCAGAAAAGGTATAAAGGGGGTGTTAAGGCTCATGTGAGCGGTGTTAAGATTGTATAAAGATGTTGACTGCTATATCTGGGAAAACTATAATACTGTTAGAGGTGAGGCACAATGCAGTATGTTGAATACGGTGCACACAATTCGCAAACCATCATCCTACTCCACGGCGGTGGTCTGTCCTGGTGGAATTACCGCGAAGTCGCGCAGCTTTTGGCAGATAAATATCATGTGGTTCTGCCAGTTCTGGACGGACACGCAGACAGTGACATGCCTTTTACTTCCATTGAGGATAATGCCGCACGGCTGATTGCATATATCGACGAACACCACGGCGGAAATGTTTATGCTTTGGGTGGTCTGTCCCTTGGCGGGCAGATCACTGTGGAAATGCTGGCACAAAGACCCGATATTTGCAGGTTTGCTTTAATTGAGAGTGTCCTGGTTAAACCCATGAAGCTGACCCATGCACTGGTAGGACCAACCTTTGGTATGAGTTATGGTCTGATTAAGCAGAAATGGTTTGCCAAATTGCAGGCAGCTTATCTGGGAATCCCCAAGAACCTGTTCGATGATTATTACCGGGATACCTGCAAGATTAGCAAAGAAGATATGATCGCATTTCTCAAAGCCAACAGTGGCTATTCCGTAAAACCAGCTTTAGGGAACACGAAAGCCAAAGTGCATATCGTTTTCGGCAGCAAGGAGCAAGCATCGATCCGCACATCCGGGAAGCTTCTGAATCGTATGATCCCGGACAGCACTTTGGAAGTCCTCCCCGGATACAGCCATGGTGATTTGAGCCTGAGCCACCCGGAACAATACGCTACTCTCCTAAAGGAATATTGTCTGATTGTGTAATAAACATCTGGAACAATACGTTGTAGAACTTCTAGACATAGAAACAATTGCATAATCAAAAGGCTTGACCGAGCGGTCAAGCCTTTTTGCGGGCGGGCAATGCCCGCCCCTACGATGTTGTTCGATTGAATTTGTAGGGGCGACCATTGGTCGTCCGTTAAAATAATGTTGTTATCCAATAAATGAATCCATAAACTACACTTGTACTTACACCGTATACAATTACTGGTCCGGCAATCGTAAACATTTTGGCGCCCACGCCCAGGATGAAGCCTTCGGTTTTAAATTCCACCGCTGGGGCGGCAATGGAATTGGCAAAGCCGGTAATGGGCACCAAAGTTCCTGCGCCGGCGTGCTTTGCAATATTATCGTACAAGCTAAGACCCGTTAACAGCGCCGACAGCGCCACAAGGCTCATAGACGCAGCTGTGGACGCATCCTCTTTTTCCAAGCCCAAGGCAGTATAGCACTCGATTGCCACCTGCCCCAAAAGGCAGATGATCCCGCCGATGATAAATGCCTTTAAAACATCCGTTTTCAGCGGCGATTTTGGGCTCATTTCCTTGACAATTTTTCCGTATTCCCGTTCTGTCATAGCAATCCCTCCGAAAAAAGGATTCCCGGTTTTCCGGAAAATATGAAAAACCGGCACTCAAAGTGCCGGTTTTGTTACTTATTCAATACTTCCAGCGCCTGCCGGGCGGCATCCTGCTCTGCCCGTTTTTTGCTGGTGCCTACGCCGGTGCTGACAACCTTTCCGTTAATTGCCAGCTCCACAATAAACTCCTTGTCGTGATCCGGGCCGGATTCCCCTGCCAGACGGTAGCTTAGGGTATTGTCCTTCTTCTGCTGAATCAGCTCCTGCAGGGTTGTCTTATAGTCCGCATTTTTCAGCTGACGAACGGGGACATTGACCAGAATGAACCGCTCCACGAAATTCTTCGCCGCGGCCATGCCGCCATCGAGAAAGCAGGCAGCAATCACCGATTCCACCGCATCTGCCAGAATGGACTCCCGGGCGCGTCCGCCCCCTTGTTCCTCACCTTTTCCCAGCAGCATATGCTCACCCAAATGCAGACCTACCGCAACCCGGGCCAATGCCCGTTCGCAGACCATATCCGCCCGCATGCGGGTCAGTTCTCCCTCCGGGCGGTCGGGGAAATTCCGGTATAAATACTCCGCCACCAGCATGCCCAGTATGGAGTCGCCCAGAAATTCCAGCCGCTCATTGCTCTTCAGGCTGTCGTGCCAACGCTCGTTGGCATAGGACGAATGGGCAAGGGCATTATGCAGCAGGCCGATGTTGCGGAAAGAATAGCCGATGGCGGCTTCCAACCGGTTAATCATTGGCGCACTCCTTTACCGCGGACAGGGCTTTAATGCCCTCCTCCAGTTCCTGGGCAATGTTACAGTTGGCAGCATCCTCCGCCTGCCGGATGGCGTTGCAGAACGCCAGGGCATCGGAAGAGCCGTGGGCCTTAATCACCGGCTTGCGGATACCCAAAAACTGGGTGCCGCCAATTTCCCGGTAGTCCAGCATCTTCACCAGGTCCTTTACGCCGGACTTGCTGAACAGATATCCAATCATGGTGAAGATATTCTTCTTGAACATCTTTTTCATCAGGCTGCCCATAAACATGGCAGTTCCCTCGATGGTCTTCAGCAGCACGTTGCCGGAGAAGCCGTCGCATACCACCACGTCCACAGCGCCCAAGGGCACATCCCGGGCTTCCACATTACCCACGAAGTTGATCAGTCCTTCGCTGGCCGCCTGGGTCAGCAGGGCGTAGGCTTCCTTCTGCAGGGCAGTGCCCTTGGAATCCTCGGTGCCGATATTCAAAAGTCCCACCTTGGGATTTTCCACCCCAAAGGACTTCTTTGCATGTAACGAGCCCACCAGTGCAAACTGGAGCAGAAATTCCGGTGTGCATTCTGCGTTGGCGCCGCAGTCCACAATCACGGTCTTGCCCCCTGCCTTATTGGGCATAGCGGGGCCCATGGCAGCGCGGCGGATTCCCTTTACCCGCTTGACAATCAGCGTCGCGCCGGTAAGCAGCGCGCCGGTACTGCCGGCAGAAATAAAGGCATCGCCTTCGTCCTCTGCCAGCATCTTCAGACCAACCACCATGGAAGAATTCTTCCGCTTGTGCACCACCGCCGCCGGGTCATCGTGCATGTCCACAACATCCTCGGCGTTGGCAATCTCCAAACCCTTGGGCAGGTCTGCAATGTTATTCTTCTTTAATACAGACAGGATTTCTTCGCCCCGGCCAACCAGTGTAATCTGGCAGCCAAACTGCTTTGCCGCGTCGATTGCACCCAAAACCGGTGCTTCGGGGGCATGGTCGCCTCCCATTGCATCCAAAATGATTTTCATAATGTTCCTCTCTCTGCTTCCACAATCTCATCAATCACGGCAAGTGCCCGATTGGCGATGGCCAGATTCTTTTCTGCCTTTTTCCGGATTCGCTGCTCCAAAGGCGCAATGATGCTGAAATTGATATTCATGGGCTGGAAATTCTCCACACTCTCGTCACTGATGTACATACCCAGCGCGCCAATGGCGGTGGTTTTGGGGAAATCCGGCATGCTCTGTCCAAGAACCTTGGCAGCCATGGCAACCGCCGCCAGATAACCGGAGGCGGCAGATTCCACATACCCCTCTACGCCGGTCATCTGCCCGGCAAAGGCCACCATAGGATTGCGCCGGTCGGCATAGTATTTGTCCAGCAGCCTGGGGCTCTGGAGGAAGGTGTTGCGATGCATCACGCCGTATCGGACAAATTCCGCATTGCGCAGAGCGGGAATCATAGAGAACACCCGCTTTTGCTCCGGGAATTTCAAATGGGTCTGGAAGCCCACCAAATTATAAATGCTTCCCTGGGCATTATCCAGCCGCAGCTGAACCACCGCATAGGGCTCTTTCCCGGTGTTGGGGTCAGTCAAACCCACAGGCTTCAGCGGACCGTAGCGCAGGGTATCCACACCCCGGCGGGCCATAACCTCCACCGGCATGCAGCCTTCAAACACATGCTTGTCCTCAAACCCGTGAACCGGCGCTTCCTCCGCCTCCACCAGGGCCTTGACAAAGGCTTCATACTGCTCCTTGTCCATAGCGCAGTTTACATAATCCGGTGTTCCCCGGTCATACCGGCTTTGCCACCAGGCGCAGTTCATATCCACGGATTCCGCTGTCACCAAAGGCGCAGCCGCATCAAAAAAGTGCAGATAATCCGTACCGAAGTACTTACCGATGGCATCGGAAAGGGCATCGGAGGACAGGGGTCCCGTGGCGATAATCACCGGCCCTTCCGGCACTTCGGTCACTTCCTCCGACCGAACGGTGATATTGGGATGATTTTTCAGCTTTTCGGTTACCAGACGGGCAAAGGCCTGCCGGTCCACCGCCAGACAGCCGCCGGCTTCCACCTTGGTTTCGTCGGCGCAGTTAAGAATCAAGCTGCCGCAGCGGCGCAGCTCTTCTTTCAAAAGACCCACCGCATTTTCCAGCCGGTCACCCCGGAGGGAGTTGGAGCATACCAGCTCCGCAAAATCCTCGCTGTGATGGGCAGGGCTCATTTTCCCGGGCTTCATTTCCACCAGGTCCACAGCGATTCCCCGACGGGCAAGCTGCCACGCCGCTTCGGAGCCGGCCAGACCGGCACCCACAACCGTTACCTGTTTCATTTGCCCTTCCCTGCTTTCCCGGAAGATTTCTTTGCCGGTTTTTCCGGGGCATCCTCTGTCTTTTTCTTATAGTAGCCCCGCTTGTCCTCCGGCAGGAAGTTCTTGCAGTTTTCGTTGATGCAGAACGCCTTCATCCGACCTCTGCCGGACTTTTTGAACATGGTATTGCCGCACTCGGGGCAATCCAGCTCCGTAGGCACATCCCAGCTCATAAAGCCGCACTCCGCCCCCGTCTCGCAGCCGTAATAGGCAAAGCCCCGCTTGGACTTGCGCTTGAGAAGACCGCTGCCACACTTGGGGCAGCGACCGGGCATGCGCTCAACAATGGGCTTGGTATTTTTGCACTCCGGCCAGCCTGGGCAGGCAAGGAACTTGCCGAACCGGCCCACCTTGACCACCATTTTCTTGCCGCACTGGTCACAGATTTCCTCGGTTTCCTCCTCCGGCACTTTCAGCCGGGTGCCTTCCAGAGCCGCCTCAGCATTTACCATTTCCTCGTGGAAGCTGGCATAGAAGTCACTGAGGACCGCTTGCCAGTCCCGCTTGCCCGCTTCCACATCATCCAGCCGATTTTCCATATTGGCGGTAAATTCCACATCGATGATGTCCAAAAACCGCTCCATCATCAGCCCGTTGACCACCTCGCCCAGGGGAGTCGGTGCCAACCGCTTGTCGTTTTTCACAACATATTCCCGGTCCTGGATGGTAGACACGATGGATGCGTAGGTAGAGGGTCTGCCAACGCCCTTTTCTTCCATTGCCTTGACCAGAGTCGCTTCCGTATAGCGGGCAGGAGGCTGGGTAAAATGCTGCTCCTTGCAAATATCAGAGATGGACGCACTCTCCCCTTCCTGCAAATCCGGCAAAGGAGAGTCCACAGTTTCTACTTCGTCATCCCGGCCTTCCTCATACACCGCAATAAAGCCTGCAAACTGCATGCTCTGGTGACTGGCCCGGAAGGTGTGACCGGCACACTCTGCGTCAATGGACACCACATGATACTGTGCATTTGCCATCTGGGATGCCAGGAATCGGCTCCAAATCAGCTTATAGAGCCGATACTGCTCCTTGGTAAGACTTCCCTGAATGGAGTCCGGATCCAGCTCCACATGGGTGGGGCGAATGGCTTCGTGGGCATCCTGGGCGGCGGACTTGGTCTTAAATACATGGAAACTGCCGTAGTAGTATTCCTTGCCGTAGCGCGCCTTGATAAAGTCTGCCGCAGCCGCCATTGCCTCGTCGGAAAGGCGCAGGGAGTCGGTACGCATATAGGTAATCAAACCGGTGGTACCCTCACCCGGCACATCCACGCCTTCATACAGCTGCTGCGCAACCGCCATGGTGCGCTTGGGGGTCATGCCCAGCTTGCGGGATGCCTCCTGCTGCAAGGTAGAGGTGGTAAAGGGAGGTGCAGCGGTCCGCTTTTTCTCCGTTTTCTTGACGCTGGTTACGGTAAAGGTCTTGCCGGTAATATCGTCGATGACCGCCTGAACCTGCTGCTGGGACTGCAGCTCCCGCTTTTTGGTATCCCCATAATAGCGGGCAGTAAAGCTACCCTCCTTACCCATGCGCTTCAGCTTCACATCCAAGGACCAATACTCCTTGGGCTGGAAGGCGCGGATTTCGTTTTCCCGGTCCACCACCAGACGGGTAGCAACCGACTGGACACGGCCGGCAGATAAGCCCCGCCGTACCTTTTTCCACAGGAGGGGCGACAACTGATAGCCAACAATCCGGTCCAGAATCCGCCGTGCCTGCTGGGCATCTACCAAAGAATAGTTGATGTCCCGGGGCTGGGCGATGGATTCGCGCACCACCTTTTGGGTGATTTCGTTAAAGGTAACCCGCCGGGCCTTTTCTTCCGGCAGGTCCAAAAGCTCCTTCAGATGCCAGGAGATGGCTTCGCCCTCCCGGTCCGGGTCGGTTGCCAGATATACAATATCTGCGGCAGCAGCAGCCTTTTTCAGCTCCTTAATAAGCTCCTCTTTGCCTGCCACCGAAACATATTTGGGGGTAAAGCCGCGTTCCAAATCCACGCCCATGGTGCTCTTGGGAAGGTCCCGCAAATGGCCCATACTGGCCTTTACGGTATACTCCGGACCCAAGTATCTTCCGATGGTCTTAGCCTTGGAAGGCGACTCCACAATAACAAGATGATTGGCTTTGCCCATGAATATACTCCGTTTCTACTTTAGTAACCGATGATTAAATCGGCAAGAATTAGTGGCGAGAGATTTTGGCACAAATTAAAGTTCAAAAAACGAAGGAATACTTTGTGTATTTCGAGTTTTATGAACTGAAAAATTGGGTCAAAAGATCCGCCAGTAATCGCAGACGATTTTCTTCAAGCGGTTACTTAAGAATAATAACCATAGCTCTTGGCCTGATTCAGCCAGGTACTCCATCTGTCTGCCGTATTATAGGCAGCAATTTCCGCCATAAACTTCTGCACATCGCCACCGGCATTGGAGATCAGTGCCGGCAGAGGCTCTTTCTGTGTGCTCAGGTTGTATGTCATATAGCTGGTGCCCAGAGCAGAATAGGCATACACCGGTACAGAAGCTGTGTCAATGAATGCAGAGCGTACCGTCACATTCTGGGTATCCTGCAACAGGTCATAGGCATTGCGGGTAAACTTGGTCATACCGCTTAAGTGCTCCTGGGACAGCTGGTAGTTATAGTTCCACAGCATACCCGTCTGCTGGGCGACCTGACCCATACTGTTATCA
>JAZNMX010000030.1:0-36065 GCA_045579965.1 Faecousia sp. | reverse complement strand
GAGGGCGGCAAGCCCCAGCAGCAGGCTGAGGGCAGAGTGCGCCCCGAGAAGCAGAAGCAGACTCAGGGTCCCGCACCCACCACCGGCACCGAGGGCCCCGCACCCACCACCGGCACTGAGGGTCCTGCCCCCACCACCGGCACTCAGGCACCCACTCAGGCACCCACGGAAGCTCCCATCTACACCCTGCCTGCAAACGTGGCAACTGCTCCCGCCGATAACGGCGCAGCACCCACTGTGCCCACTGTGGTGATTGAGAAGAAGGACGCCAGTCTGGTTCTGAATACCGATGGCAAGCTCACTCTGAGCATCACTCCCGACAGTCCCGTTGCCTACGCTGTCACCGATGCCAACGGCGTTGCCACTCTGGTTACCGAAGAGCCCGCTGATAAGTATGTCAAGCTGGCCTACGACGAGAACAATGTTCCCACTGTCTACCTGAAGAACGCTACCCTGAAGGGCGCCAACTACATCGGCGTTATTCAGCTGAGCGATACTGTTAAGAACGTTGTTGTTTTGAGCGACAGCAAGATTATTGCGGTTAAGTCTGATGAGGCTACCGACATCGCCGCCATCGGCAACAACGGCGCTGACATCACCATTGCCGGCCCCGGCAAGCTGACCCTGGAGTCCGAGTTCCACGTTGTCAGAGCGCTCACCTCCGGTGTCATTACGATTGAAGAGAATGCCAACATTGAGGTGATTCGTACCAGCGGTTGGTCCTTCATCAGCTCCAACGGTTCTGTTGTGAACAAGGGTAAGATCGTCGATAAGTTCGGCCTTGGTTATGTTTCCATTCAGGCAAAGAGCTTTGTCATGGAAAGCGGCAGTGTCGAAATTTACTTCGATGAATACAATGCCAGCAATAAGGGTATTTCCGCAACCGATACTATCGTTAACGGCGGTCTGCTGAGCATTACCGCTGTGTCTAGCAGAGGTAGCTACGCCATCAACGGTACGAATGTTACCCTGAACGGCGGCTCTGTGTACACCAACACCGGCCGTGGCATCGTTGCTTCCGGCGCTGTTACCATCAACGGCGGTGTCCACAACTTCCAGAATAACCTTGCTGCTGCTGTTATTACCGTTGCCGGTGCTGTTACCATCAACGGCGGTGATGTGACCATCACTGCAAATGCCAGCACATCTGCTGCTCTGACCAACGCTGCAATCACCCTGCCCGCTTCCGGCGAGTACATTGCCAAGCTGGGCGAGAGCAGAGACGGCACCGGTGCTGCTTCCGTTACCGGCAGCGCTGCCGCTAACGACAAGAAGTACTGCTACTTCCACTTCGCAAATGCTGTCAACGAGTTCACCAGCGCTCCCACTATCGAAGGCTGGACTGCCGGCGAGACTCCCAAGACTCCTGCTGCGGCTGCTAAGTTCGGCGAGGTTGTGTTCTACTACGCAGCTCCCAACGGTACCTACAGCACTGCTGTTCCCACCGAGGCTGGTGTGTACTTCATGATTGCTGTGGTCGAAGGCGGCACCAAGGAAATTGAAGGCACTGAGCTGGCATACACACAGCTGCTGTCCGAGCCCGTCCGGTTCGTGATCAAGGCTGCTGCCGGTTCCGGCGAGCCTGATCCCAGCACCCCCGGTGCTACCACTCCCGGTGCTACCACTCCCGGTGCCACCACTCCCGGCGCCACCACTCCCGCAACTCCCGTGCCTCCCACCGGCGACACCTTCAATCCCATGGTGATCGTTCTGGTTCTGGCATCTGTTGCTGCTCTGGCAGTTCTGGTTATGAACCGTAAGAAGTTCATTTAATCGCATTATCCCAAGATGCCCTGCCATTTGGCAGGGCATCTTTTTTTGGTTAGGGAAACCACCGGCATAGCCGGTGGTTTCCCTAACCAAAGAAAAGGTAGACAACATGGTGATTTTCCATGTGTCTACCTTTATCTTACACCTTCACTTAGTCGGAGCTTATGATTCTATTTTACGGGAACATTTTTTTCAAGGTGTCGAAGGCTTTCAAATCCGCCCGGCAAATGGTCAGCGGCATAACGGAAATGCAGCCGTCCCGGAGTACCGCGTCGGTATCCAGCTCCATGCTGCCGCTGTCTTCCCAGACAGCCTTGCCGCAGGGAAGATACATGTCGTTGGGTTCAGGAGCAAAGTCGTCGGAGTAGTAGGCGCTGCCCTGGCGGGTAAAGCGGAAATCTCCGGCGGGGGCGGGGATGTTGATGTTGTAAATGGGGTGAATGTCAAAGAGCTTGTGCGCCTCTATGAACTGCCATACCCGGTCCATGTGGGCGACAATGCCCTCGTAGGATTTGGGTTCTGTGGACAGCGCCATGGCATAGGGAACACCCAGGGCGTATGCCTCAAATACCGCGCCCACAGTACCGGAGTACATGATGTCACAGCCGATATTTAAGCCTCTGTTGATGCCGGAAATCACCATGTCAAACTTCTCGTGCATGCCCAGAATGGCAAGCCGGACGCAGTCTGCCGGGGTGGAGTCCACCGCCCATGCGGTGACACCGGGGAGAAAGTCCACCTGTTTCGCCTCGAAGGATTTGTGAATCTCGATGCCGTGGCTCTTGCCGCTTTGCTCGACCTTGGGAGCGACCACCATAACCTCGCCCAGCTTCTGCGCCCACTGAACCAGGGGAATCAACTGGGAGGCGTAAATGCCGTCGTCATTGGTAATTAGTATTCTCATAACCAGTCCTCATGGGTTTCTTTGTATTCTTTTACCAGCGCGTCGGTGTCAGAGAGCAGCTGCTGTACTTCCTCCTGGGAGTACACGGTTGCGCCGCTGGCGCAGGCGTGACCGCCGCCCCGGTATTTTTCCGCGATGCCGTTGATGTGGACAAAGCGGGAGCGAAGCCGGACACGGATAGACCCCTCCGGATCGTCGTTTTCAATGAACACCATCCAGGCGATGCAGCCCCGGATGGAATCCAGGGTGCCTACCGTGGCGCTGGCGGATTCGGAGTTCAGGTTAAATAGCTTCTGGGTTTCCCGGTCGATATACAAATAGGCAACGCCGTTTTCCGTGACCTGCATGATATTGTACAGGTGGGCCTTGAACTTGAGATATTCAAAGGCTTCCAGATACAGCCGGGCGAAGAGCCGGTCGGTGTCCACGCCGGCATCCAGCAGAGTCGCAGCGCAGCGCATGGTGTCACCGGAGGTGCTGCTGTACTTGAACCGGCCCGAGTCGGTGACCATGCCGGTGTACAGATACGTTGCCGCCTGGGAGTCCAGCTTCAGCGCAGGGCGGAAGGTCTCGTAGAATTTGACAATCATCTCGCAGCAGGAGGAGCTTTCCTCGTCCACCCACTGCGCATCGCCGTAGGGGGTGATGTTGATATGATGGTCGATTTTGCACAGCTCCTTGCACCGCTTGTAGTTTTTGTTGGAAATCCGGTCCATGTTGGCGGTGTCCAGCACAATGCCCAGGGCATCGTTGTACAGCTCATGGGGAATGGCAGGGTCCTCCGGACCTAAAAACTCCAGATAGGTGGAGTGGTCCTCGTGGGTGAGGATGATTTCCTTTTCCGGAAAGCTCAGCTGCAGAATCCGCTGAAAGCCTTTCGTTGCGCCTACGCAGTCGCCATCGGGGCGAACGTGGCGGAACAGAATGATCCGGTCGTATTGCTGGATTTTTTCAAAAATTGCCTTCATATTTGCAATGCTCATACTTCTTCTCCAATCAGATTTTCCAGATCCTGCAGCATTTGCATGGCAAGCTGCCTGGATGCAACGGTGGCGCCGCTGGCCTTTGCGTGACCGCCGCCGCCATATTTGACGGCAATGGGGTTAATGTTGTAGCAGCTGGACCGCAGCTCACACAGTACACCGTCTTCGGTTTCGGTAAAATTTACCCAGATATCCACCCCCCGAATGTCGGACATGGTGTTTACCATGCCTCGGGAGATGGAGAATACGTCGGTGTTCAGTCCCTTAAATTCTTCCAAATCTGTGTAAATATGGGCGACCCGGTTGCGGCACTGGATTTTGGAAATAAAATAGGCTTTTCGCTGCTTTTGCGCCAAGTCCTCCGCATACAGCTGCCGATAGAGCTCGTTGAGGTCAAAGCCCTGGGCCAGCAGAAAGGCGGCAAGCTGAAGGGTGCGGGGGGTGGTGGCATCGTAACGGAACCGACCGGAATCGGTGACCATGCCGGTGTACAGCGCCTTGGCAGCCGCTGGGGGTACGGACAAATTGCTCTCCATGGCAAAGGCGGCGATCATGCCGCAGCAGCTTTCGAAGCTGCTGTCAATGACCTCAACGTCCGCTATTTTGCTGATAAACAGGTGATGGTCAATCCGCGCAGTCTTGTCCGCAAGAGTATACCGGTCATCAGAAATCAGATGGGGAGCAGAGGTATCCAGAATGATACAAAGTGCACCCCGGAAAGCATCGTCCGTCAGCGTATCCATTTGGGAATTGTCCATCAGCTCGCTAAATCGGGAATCGTCGCCCACTGCGTAGATTTCCTTCTCCGGGAAGTTATGGGCTAAAATAAGCTTTAAGCCCAACTGGCTGCCCAGAGCATCACCGTCGGGGATTTTGTGCCGGTGGATGATGATGCAACCGCTGCTTTTTATGGCAGAAAGAATGTCTTCAAACATAATAGAATCTCCGTAAATAAAATTAAGGGCAGGGGATGGGGAGAAGAACTTGCGTTTTGCCCTCCGGGGGATTATAATAGACGCAGAAACGATTGATTTTCGGTAAACGCCGTTTCATTGGGCGTCAGAATATCATATCATAAATTCAGCCACAATGCAACGAAATTCTTTTGGAAATTGCCGCTTTTGGAGGGAGCATATGAAACTTTTGGTCAGCGCTTGTCTGCTGGGCTGCAACTGCAAATATAACGGCGGCAACAACTTTTGCCAAAAGGTGGCGGATTTTACCCGGGACAAGGAAGTCGTTTCCGTTTGCCCGGAGGTTCTGGCGGGCCTGGGAACCCCCAGAGAGCCCATCGAAATTCGGGATAACCAGGTCGTCAGACGGGACGGAACCAACGTAGACCGCGCCGTCCGTGACGCGGTGGCGCAAATTCTCCGGGAACTGGAGGGACAGGAGATTGACCTTGCGGTGCTGAAAGCACGAAGCCCCACCTGCGGTGTCTATCAAGTGTACGACGGAACCTTTTCCGGTGTCCTGCGTGACGGCTCAGGTGTTCTGGCTCAGGCACTTCTGGAAAAGGGAATTCCGGTGACAGATGAAGAAAACCTGTAGCAAATTGCGTTAAACCCCAAAATACAACCGCAGCACCGGTGGGTGCTGCGGTAAATTATTTGTAAATAGGAATTATTCTGCTGGACGCACAATCGCAAGGATTTGCTCAATCAACTGTTCTGCATTTTCCATGCTGTAGTTTTTGCTATCGACGCTTATTTTTCCCGATGATGTAACGGTAAGCAAGCCCAGTGAAGAATGCGCTATAGAAGAAGGCGCTATATAGATTAGGAGTGTCTTTTTCCCGGGGCCGTGTATCGTGCCATCTGAAAACGGCGTGCTAAGGGTTCTTTGGTAAGGATATTCTTCTAAAACGCTTAAAATGTCACTTTTTTGTTTGTCGGTGAGATCTTTATAGTCTTCCGTATGAATACCGGGATCGCCAACGACATATCCGATCTCGTTTAAAGTTACATAGATCTTGCAGTTTTCGCTTGCGACGGCTGGAAATGACAGAGGCCTGAAGTATATAATCGTAGAAATTAGCAGTATCACAACAATGGTTATAAGACTAAGACATAGTATTTTCTTTTTCATACTGTCACGCTCCTTTGTCAAATTCTGGATTTTCACCCTTTTCATAATACCACAAAACAATGAAAAACGCAAGGGTTCGATTTGGAAAGGGGAGAGTCCTTGACAAAAGCGAACAAATGTACTATAATACCATTATCAGGGGGTGAGACCGTGACCGGGGAGAAGACCTATTTCGCCATCGATTTAAAATCCTTTTTCGCGTCGGTGGAATGTGTGGAGCGGGGCTTAGACCCCTTAAATACCAATCTGGTGGTAGCGGATGCAAGCAGGACGGAGAAAACCATTTGCCTTGCGGTTACGCCTTCCTTAAAGCAATTCGGCATTCCCGGCCGCCCCCGCTTGTTTGAGGTGGTGCAGAAAATCGGTGAGGTCAACGCCCTGCGCAAAGAAAAAGCCCCCAGCAGGAGGTTTTCGGGGGCATCGGTGTTTCGATCGGAGCTGGAGGGGAATCCCGCTCTGTCGGTGGATTATATCGTGGCGCCACCCCGCATGGCCCGGTATATGTATCACAGCGCCAGGATTTACGAGATTTACCTGAAGTATGTGGCACCGGAGGATATCCATGTTTACTCCATTGATGAGGTATTTATCGATGCCACCCCGTATCTGCACCATGGGGTGACAGCCCGGAGTTTGCTTCAAAGAATTTTGCTGGATGTAGTGAAAACCACCGGCATTACGGCAACCGCCGGTATCGGAACAAATCTTTACCTTTGCAAGGTGGCCATGGATATTGTGGCGAAAAAAGCGCCGCCGGACGAAAACGGCGTGCGCATTGCCTTTCTGGATGAACGGTCTTACCGGGAACTTCTGTGGGATCACAAACCCTTGACGGATTTCTGGCGGGTGGGCAGGGGCTACCAGCGAAAGCTTCACAAGCACGGCCTCTTTACCATGGGGGATATCGCCCGCTGCTCTATGGGCAAATCGGGGGAATTTCACAATGAGGCGCTGCTGTACCGGCTGTTTGGCGTCAATGCGGAATTGCTGATTGACCATGCCTGGGGGTGGGAAAGCTGTACTCTTGCCGACATCAAGGTCTACAGGCCCCAGTCCACCAGCCTTTGCTCCGGGCAGGTGCTTCATTGCCCGTATGAGGCGCAGAAAGCCCGGCTGATTGTAAGGGAAATGACAGATTTGCTGGTGATGGATCTGGTGGAAAAGGGGCTGGTGACCGACCAGCTGACGCTGACCGTTGGCTATGATATCGAAAATCTTACTGACCCCGTCCGTCGGAGCCGGTATACCGGAGAGGTGGTTACGGATTTTTATGGCAGGCTGATTCCCAGGCATGCCCATGGCACAGCCAATTTTCCCGGAAAAACCGCCTCTTCAGAGGAGATTATCCGGGGGATCATGGCGCTGTACGACCGGATTGTGGACAAAACGCTTTTGGTGCGCCGGATTCAGCTGAGCGCCTGCAGGCTTGCTCGGGAGACAGACACGGGGAAGGGGTATGTGCAGCTGGATTTGTTTGCGGATCCCGTCGAGGAAGAAAAACGGGAGCGGGAGAGAAGACGGCAGCGGGCGGTACTGACAATCCGGAGAAGATTTGGGAAAAATGCGATTTTTAAGGGTATGAATTTAGAGGAAGGAGCAACCGCTATGGAGCGAAACCGGCAAATCGGCGGTCACAAAGCATAATGGAAAACCCGTATGCCGATATGATGGAGCTGCCCCACTATGTGTCTTCCAACCGGCTGCCTATGAGCCGCTTAGACCGGGCGGCTCAGTTTGCCCCCTTTGCCGCGCTGACCGGCTTTGGGGATGTGATTGAGGAATGCGGTCGGCTGACGGAGGGGGAGATTACCCTGAGCGAGGAGGAAATCGGGGCGCTGAATGAGAAACTGCAGGAAATCGGCAAGCAGCTTTCGGAGCAGCCGGAGATTTGCGTCCTCTGGTTTCAGCCGGATGGGCGAAAATCCGGCGGTGCCTACCGGGAGATTACCGGAAGGGTGAAAAAACTGGACGAATTTCATAGACAGGTGGTGCTGACCGACGGTACCCGGATTCCCATGGAAAACATTTATGAGATTCGCAGGAAATAACAATACCCGGAGGGGAAGACCCTCCGGGCGGTTTTTACAGATGTACAACGGTATAATCCCGCTCCAATGCCGGCAGAATCACCTGGAGCAAATCCGCGGTCTTTAGGCGCAGGGAGGAGGTATTGATGCAGGGGTGAAAACCAATGTATTCTCCCCGGAGCACATCCTCGTCAATCAGCAGCTGAACATGGCGTTCGGTGTCGTTCATCAGTCCCAGAACGCTCAGAGAGCCGGGCGTAATATCCAAGTATTCCAGCATATACTCCGGGCCGGCAAAAGAAAGCCGGGAAGAGCCGATTTGGCGGCAAAGCTCTTTGGTGACAAAGGGTTTGTCCCCGGGCATCAGCAGCAAGTAGAATAAGGTATTCTGCCGATTGCTCAGCAGCAGGTTCTTGCAGGTGGTGGCATTTAAGATCCGGTCAATTTCTGCGCAGGCCTCCATGGTCATGGCGGCGTCGTGGTCAACCCGCTGATAATAGATGCCCAGCCGGTCCAGAAAATCATAGACCCGAATTTCCTTATCCAACCTGCCGGATGCGTCTGCCGGCCGACCAGTTAACAGTTCCATAGCAAAACCTCGTTTTTTCTTTTCAGTATACGAAAAAAACGGGGCAATTGCAATACCAAAAGCAAAAAGAAATGACCCTTGGCTGACGTGCCTTCCGCAGCTTTCAACCAAGGGTCACTTCTGTTCACTCTTAGTATCTAACATCATTGGTTAACCTCGCTTTCTACAGATTCGACCCGATTCCTTCCTCTTGAAATCCATTCCATAATCACGGAAAACTTCTCGGTCCCTTCAGCGGGATGCGCATTGTGCTGGAACATTTCCCCATGGAAGGTGGTCGTAATTTGCGGCTCGTTTATTCGGCATTTGCGTTTCGTTCTCGGGTTCGTTTTTCATCCGTTGCTTGGAACGATTTGGGCTCGTCCGATTGAGAAGAGACGGTCTATTGAAATTCTGACTTACCTTGAACGAATGGATTTGTTTGGGTTTTTATTTCTGATATTCCTTGTTTGAAATGTTTTTCATATTGGACGATCAGCCCTGCATTTGCCTTTTACTTATGAGCCGTTGATGTTTACCTGTACATTGGTATCACCCTTTCTGACTATAAAGTAACACAGCTTTTCTCAAAAATCAACTTGGGAAATTATATAAAGTACACAAAACAAAATTGTGCAAGCTGGAGAAATGGTGCATAGTTCACAAATAACTGTTGACAGGAAAAGGAAGATATGCTATAATGAATGTGTTGAGCGGTCAAAAAAGCAGCCTTTGGGCTGCTTTTTTATTTCTTTGCGGTGTCCAGAGATTTGCCGAACACGAAAAATCGCTGAAAGAGATATTCCAATACGAAGTTAATCAGCATGGTTCCCACAACGACCACATATTCATTCCACATAATGCCGTAGGCAGGCTCGGTCAGCACGGCGGTCCACCAGGTAGACAGCGGGGTGAATACCACATAAAAACCGGCCACTTTGGCCATAGCGATGGGAACATTTGCTGCGGATTGGAAGGTAAACTTCCGGTTCAGGGTAAAGTTCCACAGTACGGACAGCACCAGGGAAACCAAATAGGAAAACCAGTAATTTAAGTGTGCCAGCTCGTTCATCAGGGCGAAGCTTGCCATCTGAATCACGCCGGCGCTGATGGAAAAGGCTACAAATTTCAAAGAACGTAGGAATTCCTTTTTTGCGTTGTCGGATTTCATAGAATCACCTCGGGAAAAATCATACCATGGCGCACACAAAAATGCAAACAAAAATCCCCGGAGAACCGGGGATTTTCTCGATTTATGCCAGATATTCCTGCGCGGCGGTGGCAGCCACAGCGCCGTCGGCGGGGGCGGTAACAATCTGCCGCAGGGGCGTGGTACGGACATCACCGGCGGCAAACACGCCGGGGATATTGGTGCGGGTGGATTCGTCGGCAACGATGTAGCCGGAGGAATCCAGCTCCAGCTCCTCTCGGAACAGCTCCGTGGCAGGGGTTCTGCCGATGCTGATAAACAGGCCGTCAACGGGAAGGGTGCTTTCTTCGCCGGTGTTCACATTCCGGATTTTCACGCCGGTGAGCACTTCGTCGCTGATTAGCCCGGTGACCTGGCTGTTCCATTGAAACTCCAGATTCTCCACCTTTTTCAGCGGCTCATGGTAAACCTTAGAGGCGCGAAGAGAATCCCGGCGGTGAATGAGAATCACCTTTTTTACGATGCGGGAGAGAAACAGCGCATCCGCTGCGGCAGAGTTGCCGCCGCCTACCACGGCAACCGTCTTGTTCCGGTAGAAGTTGCCATCACAGGTGGCGCAGTAGCCTACACCTCTGCCGATGAGGGATTCTTCCTCCGTAAGACCTAAGTGCCGGTGGTCAGCGCCGGTGGCGATGATGACAGTCTTTCCATAGAATACGCCGTCCCGGGTGGTGATTTCCTTCAGATTACCGGATAGCCGGGTGGCAGTAATCTCAGTATATCGGGTCTGGGCGCCAAAGCGCTCCGCGCCCTTGCGCATTTTCTCGCCCAGGGTGTAGCCGTCAATGCCGTCATCGAAGCCTGGGTAATTGTCGATTTGTACGGTTTGGGTCATCTGCCCGCCGGCGGCCATCTTTTCCAGTACCAGTGTGCTCAGACCGCCCCGGGCGGCATACAGCGCTGCCGTGTAGCCGGCAGGACCGCCGCCCAGTATTACAACATCATAGATTTCTGCCATGGCCACATCTCCTAAATCATTTCAGCAAATCTAAGATTTGCTGCTTGCTCTTGGCGCCAACACTCTGGGCGGTAATCTCGCCGTTTTTCAGTACGAACAGCGAGGGGATACTCATAACCTTAAAGTCCTTGCTCAGCTCCGGCTGCTCGTCAACATTGACCTTGCCAACCTTGATTTCGGGGTGCTCCTCGGCGATTTCCTCCACAATGGGCAGCACCATCCGGCAAGGTCCGCACCACTCGGCCCAGAAATCCAGAAGAACGGGGCGGTCGCTGTTTAATACTTCCTGCTGATAGTTTTCTTTTGTAATGTGAATGGTAGACATATTGTATTCCTCCGTTTTTTTCTTTAGTATACCCGTTGCGTTGTTCTTTTTCTGTGACTATATCACATTTACGAAAAAAAGGGAAGAAAAATATCCCCCCACCCGGCTTGTGGAGCGGGTGGGGTTTTTCTATAATGTGGGTAAAGACAAAAAGGAGACAGAAGATGAAGAAAATTGTGCTGTTTTTTCTGCTTGCGGTATTGCTGTGCGGCTGCACCCCCCATATGGACAACCAGCAGCTGACCCGAAACATTACAGACTGTCAGGGCAGGGAAGTGGCAGTACCGGAAAAGGTGGAGTCCATCGTTTGTGTAGGCGTTGGCGCGCTACGGTACACCTGCTATATGGGTGCTGCGGATTTGGTGGTCGGCGTTGAGGACTATGAAACCAAGGCAGGTTATGACCGGCTGTATAACTATGTCAACTACGATAAATTTAAGGACCTGCCGGTGATCGGCACCAACGGCGTTCCTTATGTGGAGGAAATCATTGCCTTATCTCCGGATGTAATCGTTTTGAGCACGGCTGCAAGTGTAGATGCAGACGATTTGCAGGAGAAAACGGGAACACCCGTTGTGGCAGTTCCCAGCAGCGATACCACGCTGGATGATGCTGCTTATGAAATTATCCGTATGATGGGGCAGCTTTACGGCATGGAAAATCGGGCAACGGAGCTGACCAATTACTTAAAGGGCCTCCAGAAGGATCTGGATGACAGAACCAAGGATATTCCGGACAGTGAAAAGCCCGCCGTTTATGTTGCCGGTGTTTCCTTCAAGGGGACTCACGGCTTTGAGGGAACAGAATCTTATTACGGACCCTTTGAGCTGATCCACGCCAACAACCTTGCAAACAACTCCGGACATATCGGTGCATTCAATATTGATTTGGAGAAGGTCCTATCCTGGGATCCGGACATTATCTTTCTGGATTTCAACGGTATGAGTCTTATCAAAGAGGACTATGCCAAGAATCCGGATTACTATAACGCCTTAACGGCGGTGCAGGAGGGAAAGGTTTTTTCCCAAATTTCCTTCCGCAGCTTTGCATCCAATCTGGAAACGGCTCTGGCGGACGCTTATTATGCTGCCTGCGTTATGTACCCGGAACAGTTTAAAGATGTGGACCCGGTGGCAAAGGCAGAGGAAATTTTTAAAATGCTGCTGGGAATGAGCCCCTATGCAGATTTGAAGGAGGCCGGTTATGAATTCCGTCCCATCGAAATTGGAGAAGAATAACATCGACGAACTTTACAGAAAGAATCAGGTCAAAAGCATCAGCTTTCTGGTTATCTTGGGCGGTGTTTTGCTGCTGACAATTTTACTGAGCCTGCGGGCCGGTTCTTATGAAACGCCCATCAGAGAGCTGATCAAAGGCATTTTTGGCATGTCCGCCGACAGAAAAATCAACATTGTTGTCCAAAATAACCGCCTGCCCCGTATCATTACTGCAATCCTTGCCGGTGGCGGGTTGGGGCTTGCCGGCTGTATCCTGCAGGCGGTTCTGCGTAATCCTTTGGCTTCCTCTTCCACCTTGGGTGTATCCCAGGGTGCGACCTTCGGGGCGGCCTTTGCCATCGTGGTGTTGGGATTGGGCGTGACGGACGGCTTTGGTATTCCACTGTGTGCATTTCTCGGCTCGATTGCCGTAGCCTTGGTGATTCTGGGCCTATCCAGGTTCCGTCAGGTATCCCCGGAGGGGATTGTGCTGGCAGGTGTAGCCATCAGCTCCATGTTCACCGGCGCAACCACGCTGATTCAATACTTTGCTGACGAAGTTCAGCTTTCTACCCTGGTATTCTGGACTTTTGGCGACCTTGGCAGTACCGGCTGGGAAGACCTTGGGGGCATGGCAGCCATCGTGGCAATTCTGTGCGGGTACTGTTTTCTCCATCGCTGGGACTACAATGCGCTCTTAAGCGGTGAAGAAACCGCTATCAGCCTGGGCATCCATGTGAAACAGCTGACCCTTGTGGGTATGGTGCTGTGCTGCTTAACCAGCAGCGTAGTGGTATCCCATGTGGGGCTCATTAGCTTTATCGGCCTGGTTGCGCCCCACATCGTCCGTATGGTGGTGGGCAACAACCATGTTTACCTAATTCCCGGTTCTGTTCTAGGCGGCGCAGCCTTGCTCCTGTTGGGTGATTTGTTCGCAAGAACGGTCATCAGTCCGGTGATTCTGCCAATCGGAGCCATTACCTCTTTCCTGGGCGGCCCGCTGTTTCTGTATCTCCTCTTCAAAGGAGGTAAGAAATCATGATGCAGGTCAAGAATTTGTGTTTCCGCTACAAAGGCTGTCGGTCGGTTTTGAAGGATGTATCCTTTGACATGGAGCCCGGCAAGTTCCTGGCCATTTTGGGCAACAACGGCGTTGGTAAGAGCACCCTGCTAAAATGTTTCAATCACATTCTGAAGCCCGACTCCGGAGAGGTGCTGCTGGATGGGGAGAATCTGCTGAAGCAGTCTGCCCGGGAAGTGGCAAAGCGGGTTGCCTTTGTTTCCCAGAGCGTTCCCGACACCCAAATGACCGTTCATGATGTGGTCATGCTGGGCCGCAGACCTTACATGAAATGGGGCTTTACAGAGCAAGACCATAACATCGTCCACGATGCCATGCACCGGCTGGATGTGGAGGATATGCGTGGCAGATTCTTAAATCAGCTTTCCGGCGGCGAAAAGCAGAAGGTGATGCTGGCCAGAGCCTTGGCACAGCAACCGAAGGTGTTGCTGCTGGACGAGCCTACCAGCGCCCTGGATATTCAGAATCAGTACGCTGTGCTGAAAATGGTTCGGGATATTTGCCACAAGGACAATATGGTTGCAGCGGTGGTGATCCACGATTTGAATCTGGCGCTGCGGTTTTGCGACCGTTTCCTGCTTTTGAAAGACGGTGAAGTTTACCGGCACGGCGACAAGCGTATTTTGGACAGCACCGCGCTGAAGGATGTATACGGCGTGGACGCCAAAGTAGTAGAAGTGGAAGGCCGGCACATGGTGCTGGTGGACGAATAAGGAGGATACCTATGAAAACCTGGCAAGATTGCGTAGAGTTTCACGGCCACGAATGCGGTGGGCTTACCATCGGATACAAGGCAAGCTTGTATGCCATGGACCTGCTGGAGCTGGCATTTTCCGACGATGAGCAGGTGGTTTGTATCGCGGAAAACGATGCCTGCGGTGTAGATGCCGTGCAGGTGATGCTGGGCTGCAGCGTGGGCAAGGGGAATCTGCTGTTTCATATGCGGGGCAAGCAGGCATTCTCGTTTTACAACCGGAAAACCGGCAAGTCTGTCCGGCTGGTGCTCAGGCCCAAGCCTGAGGGCATGACTAAGGCGGAATCCTTTGGGTATTATCAAGCCTGCAAGCCGGAAGAGATGTTTGATGTAAAGGAAACTACAATCCAGCTGCCCGAAAAGGCCCGGATGTTTGATTCCTATACCTGCGACTGCTGTGGGGAAACTGCCGGCGCCAACTGGATTCGCTTCGCGGATGGAAAACCTTTGTGTCTGGATTGCTGCGGCGGATATGACCGGTTCAGCGTGTAACCCTATTTACATTTTTTGAAAATTTTTCTGGACGAACAGCGGATAGGTATGGTATAATTATACTGGTCTTTTCCGGGCCGAGAAACAAACGAGATACGGAGGAAACCGACTGATGGACCTTTCTTTTCCATACTTTTGGAGTCAGGTGACCCAAAGTCCGCTGCTCATGATTGCCGTTTTATTGACACTGGGTGTCATTCTGGTAAACGGCTGGACGGACGCCCCCAATGCCATCGCTACCTGCGTGGTAACCCGGTGTATGTCTGCCCGGGCAGCAATCATTATGGCTGCGGTTTTTAATTTCCTGGGTGTGTATGTCATGACCCTGCTCAATGCTACTGTTGCGGAAACCATTACCAAAATGGTGGACTTCGGAACGGATTCCCGGGAGGCAATTGTGGCCCTCAGCGCGGCGATGTTTGCCATTGTAACCTGGGCAACTCTGGCATTCCTCTTTGGCATTCCCACCAGCGAAAGCCATGCGCTGATCGCCGGCTTAAGCGGCAGCGCCATTGCCCTCCACGGCAGCTTTGCCGGTGTCAACGGCGGGGAATGGGTGAAGGTACTTTACGGCATCGTAATTTCCGTTACTATGGGCTTCGGTCTGGGCTGGCTGGTCTGCAAGCTGGTGACCAAGCTGTTTTACAATGTGGAGCGGCACAAAACCGAGCCGATTTTCAAGTATGCCCAAATTTTTGGCGCAGCCTACTCTGCCTTCATGCACGGCGCTCAGGACGGACAGAAGTTTATGGGCATCATCGTTTTGTGTGTGTTCATGTCCCAGGGACAAGCCATTCCCGAGGGTATGGCGCCGGAGACCTGGATTATGCTGCTGTGTGCGGTGATTATGGGTCTGGGTACTGCCATCGGCGGCAAGAAGATTATCAAGTCCGTGGGTATGGATATGGTAAAGCTGGAAAAATATCAGGGCTTTTCCGCAGACCTGGCGGCTTCCACTTCGCTGCTGCTTTGCTCGTTGCTGAGCCTGCCGGTGTCCACAACCCATGCCAAGACCACTGCCATCATGGGCGTGGGCGCGGTTAAGAGCATTAAGGCCATCAATCTGGGGGTTGTAAAGGAAATGTGTCTGACCTGGGTGCTGACCTTCCCCGGCTGCGGTTTGATTGGCTTTTTGATGACGAAGCTGTTTATGTGGCTGTTTTAACGGCTGCTGAAAGAATACTACGAATTCAGAAATGAGGATATATTATGGCGAAGACAGATAAGATTTATTTCGATAACCTTTCCGCAGCAGCAACCTACGCATGCCAGGCAGCCGACCATCTGGTGGCCTGTATGACCGGATATCATCCCGATTCTCTGGAGCAGATGCTTTCTTCCATGCATGAAATCGAGCATACCGCTGACGGCATGAAGCACGAAATGGCCGCTATGCTGGCAAAGGCCTTCGTTACCCCCATCGACCGGGAAGACCTGGCCCTGGTCAGCCAGAATATTGACGATGTTACCGACAGCATCGAGGAGGTCCTGCAGGGCTTCTATATGTACCGGATTCCTTCCGTTATGCCCGAGGCAATCACCTTTGTGCAGAAGATTTCCGAGTGCTGCCATAAGATGGCCCATATGCTGGAGCACTTCATCGAGTTTAAAAAGCCCGCCAAGCTGCATCAGCTGGTTGTGGAGCTGAACAATCTGGAGGAAGAGTGCGACCGGCTGTACATTGAAAACATCCGCCACCTGCCCGATCATACTTCCGATGTGCTGGAGATTATCTCCTGGCGGAAGCTGTATGACCGGATGGAGGCCTGCGCCGATGCCTGCGAGCATGTTGGCGACAGCGTGGATATGGTGGTCATGAAGAACAGCTGATATCCTTTCTGCAATCAAAACTCCCAAGGGGCAACCTTTGGGAGTTTTTTGCAATATTCAGTATTTTATTGACAAGAAAAGCCCCCATAGGCTATACTGGGGGAGGAAAGAAGACTGACCGGAAAGGAAGTACAGACTTGAAAAATACATTCAAAACGCTGGATTTTGATATAGCAATGGCAAAGCGCCGCCCCAAGCGGAGAAACCCGGTAAAGCCCAATCTGTTTTGGCGGACGCTGATTCGCTTGCTCTCCGTTTTCTCCCTCGGCGGCTCCGGCTTTACATACGACACGGAGGGGTTGGAGAAAATCGGGAAGAAAGAGCCTTGCCTCATTTTGATGAATCATTCCTGCTTTTTGGATATGCCCATGGCGTATTCCATTTTGTATCCCCGGCCTTTGAATATTGTTTGTTCCTCCGATGCCTTTATCGGCATGGGCGGATTCATGGGCTGGCTGATGTATACCATCGGCTGTATTCCCACCCAGAAATTTGTAACGGATGTGTCCCTGATTAAGGATATGACCTACTGCCTGCGTCAGAAGAAAACCAGCATTTTGATGTACCCCGAGGCCAGCTACTCCTTTGACGGCAAGGCAACGCCCCTGCCCCGGAAAATGGGCGTGCTCCTGAAAAAGCTGGATGTTCCGGTGATGATGATTGAAACCCGGGGCGCGTACAGCCGCAACCCTTTGTATAACGAGCTGCAGGTTCGTAAGGGAGTCAAAGTATCTGCCAAGGCGTACTGCCTATATACCCGGGAGGAGGTTCGTACCAAGTCTGTGCAGGAGCTGTCCGACGGACTGGATGCTGCCTTTGGCTTTGACCAGTGGCGCTGGCAGCAGGAGCAGGGCGTGGAAATTCACGACGATTTCCGTGCCGACGGTTTGAGCCGGATTCTTTACAAATGCCCCAACTGCTCGGAAGAAGGGGAGATGACCGGAAAGGGAATCCATCTTTCCTGCGGTCGCTGCGGGAAGACCTATGAGCTGACACCGAAGGGATATTTACAGGCCGTGGAGGGAGAAACGGAGTTTTCCCATGTACCGGATTGGAATGCCTGGCAGCGGCAGCAGGTACGGGAGGATATTCTGGCCGGCCGCTACAAGCTGGATGTGGATGTGGATATTGCGGTAATGGTGGACTACCAGGCCATCTACTGGGTTGGCAGCGGCCATCTGGTTCATGACTTAACCGGCTTCCATCTGAAAGGCTGCGACGGAAGGCTCCAGTATCACCAGAGCCCCCAGACCTGCTATAGCCTTTATGCCGACTATTACTGGTATGAGGTTGGGGATATGATTTGCATCGGCAACAACGATGTCCGTTATCACTGCTTCCCCAAGAGCGGTGATGTGGTGGCAAAGACCCGGATTGCCACAGAGGAGCTGTATAAACTCTACAAATCCCGGCAGCTGAAAATGCCGGAGAGCATAACTGCAGTATAAAGTCAAGACCTCCGGCTCAGCCGGAGGTCTTCCTCGTTATTGTTATTGTTCCAGGTAGCGGCAGGCGGCCATGGCGGCAATTGCGCCGTCGGCGGCAGCGGTGACCACCTGGCGGATCCGCTTGCTGCGGCAGTCGCCGGCAACGAAAAGACCTTCTGTACCGGTGCAGCAATCCTCACAGGAATCGAAATAGCCGTAGTCGTTCAAGGCGGCAAGGGAGGCAAAGGCCTCATTTTCCGGCTGCAGGCCAACGGCAAGGAATGCACCGTCCACTTGAATCCGGAATTCCTCACCGGATTCTTTACGAAGCTGCAGACCGGTCAGACTGCCGTTTTCACTTTCGTAGCCGGAAACCAGTGTGCTGAAATGAATTTCCACATTTTCCTTTGCCAGTAAAGCGTCTGCCAAGGTTTTCTCGCCGGTAAAGTAGGGGAGGTTCTGGACAATGGTTACCTTGCTGCAGACCTCGCTGAGGAGGAGCGCTTCCTGCATGGCAGAATTACCGCCGCCAATCATGGCAACCTCCTGACCGGTGTAGAACGCACCGTCGCAGACTGCGCAGAAGGAGATGCCGTTGCCGATCAGTTCATCTTCACCGGGCAGACCCAGGGTTCTGTGCTTGACGCCAAGAGCGAGAATCACGGCCTTGCCGTCGTAGCTGCCGCCTTCCTCGGTGGAAACCCGAAAGAATCCGTCCTGCTTTTCCACAGAAATGACTTTTTCCAGCTCCACATCCGCTCCAAAGCCCATGGCCTGCTCTGTCAGGCTCTCAGCAAAGGCAGAACCGCTTGTTGCGCCGATGCCGGGGATGTTCTCCACCTTGGGAGAAAAGGCGATCTGGCCGCCAAAGCTGTTCTTCTCGATGACCAGCACCTGCTTGCCTGCACGCAGAGCATAAATGGCTGCGGTCAGTCCTGCCGGACCGCCGCCTACAATGATGATATCTACCATGATGATTTCCTCCGAAGGAAAAGGTCGGGCATTTGCCCGACCTTTTTTGATTGTTTACAGGGATGCGATGTACTTCTTGATTTCGGGTACGCTGTAGTAATTGGCGTGGTTTTCACCGTCGGTGATAACCAGCGTGGGTGCACCCTTAATGCCGTAGGCTCGGCACAGCTCCAGATTCTCCTCGGCAATCTTCTTCTCAAAGGCAATGCCAGCCTTGGTCAGCAGCTGCTCCGCAACCTTGCAGTTGGGGCAGGTGACCCGGGAGAAGAGAATCGCCTTTCCGGTAACAGCGGGGGCGGCAGGTGCGCTTTCGGGCTCACAGACGGGCTGCGTGCAGATTGCGGCACTGGTGCGAACCTGGGAGGCTTCTACATTGTAAACCTTCCGGTCCTTGTACTCCTGAGTCTTGCCGTCGTTCCAGTTCTGAACCGGGCGGTAGTAGCCGGTGATCCGGCTGTAGACCTCGGCCTTTCTGCCGCAGATGGGGCATTCAAACTGCTCGCCTGCCAGATAGCCGTGGTCAGCGCAGACAGAGTAGGTGGGGGACAGGGTGTAGTAGGGCAGCTTGTGGTTCTCGGCAATCTTACGAACCAGGGCTGCGGCAGCCTGCCAATCCGGCAGCTTCTCGCCCAAGAAGCCGTGGAATACGGTGCCGGAGGTGTAGCGGGTCTGAAGCTCATCCTGAATCTCCAGCGCGGAGAAAATGTCCTCGGTGTAGTTAACCGGCAGGTGGGAGGAGTTGGTGTAGTAAGGTGTGCCGTTTTCATTGGCAGTGATGATATCGGGGAACTGCTCCTTATCGTGCTTGGCAAAGCGGTAGGTAGTGGATTCTGCGGGAGTGGCTTCCAGATTGTACAGGTCGCCGTAGGCTTCCTGATAATCGGACAGCCGATTGCGCATATGATCCAGCACTTCCTTGGCAAACTCCTGAGTGACCTTGTTGGTCAGGTCAGCACGCAGCCACTTTGCGTTTAAGCCCACTTCGTTCATACCGATCAGACCAATGGTGGAGAAGTGATTGCTGAAGGTGCCCAGATACCGCTTGGTGTAGGGATACAGACCGTTTTCCATCAGCTGGGTGATGACAGTCCGCTTGGTCCGCAGGCTGCGGGCAGCGATGTCCATCAGCTTATCCAGACGGGCGTAGAAATCGGCCTCGTCCTTGGCAAGGTACGCAATCCGGGGCAGGTTGATGGTAACAACGCCGATAGAACCGGTGGATTCGCCGCTTCCGAAGAAGCCGCCGGACTTCTTCCGCAGCTCCCGCAGGTCAAGACGCAGGCGGCAGCACATGGAACGGACATCGGAGGGCTCCATATCGGAGTTGATGTAGTTGGAGAAGTAGGGCGTGCCGTACTTGGCGGTCATTTCGAACAGGAGCTTGTTGTTCTCGGTTTCGCTCCAGTCGAAGTCCCGGGTGATGGAGTAGGTGGGGATGGGGTACTGGAAGCCACGGCCGTTGGCGTCGCCTTCAATCATGATTTCAATGAAGGCCTTGTTGACCATGTCCATTTCCTTTTTGCAGTCGCCGTAGGTGAAGTCCATTTCCTTGCCACCGACGATGGCAGGCAAATCCTTCAGGTCGGCAGGAACGGTCCAGTCCAGGGTGATGTTGGAAAACGGTGCCTGGGTACCCCAACGGGAGGGGGTGTTCACGCCGTAGACAAAGGACTGTACGCACTGCTTGACTTCCTTCTGGGTCAGGTTATCCACCTTGACAAAGGGAGCCAGGTAGGTATCAAAGGAGGAGAAGGCCTGAGCGCCTGCCCACTCGTTCTGCATAATGCCCAGGAAGTTGACCATCTGGTTGCAGAGGGTGGAGAGGTGACCGGCGGGGGAGGAGGTGATCTTGCCGGGAACGCCGCCCAGACCCTCCTGAATCAGCTGCTTCAGGCTCCAGCCGGCGCAGTAGCCGGTGAGCATGGACAGGTCGTGAATGTGCATAGCGGCGCTGCGATGAGCCTGAGCGATCTCTTCGTCATAGATTTCGCTGAGCCAGTAGTTGGCGGTAATCGCACCGGAGTTGGAAAGAATCAGACCGCCTACGGAGTAGGTAACGGTAGAATTTTCCTTTACACGCCAGTCATTGATCTTGAGGTAGTTATCCACCAGATCCTTGTAGTTGAGCAGGGCGGAGTTGACGTTGCGGATCTTCTCCCGCTGCTTCCGGTAAAGAATGTAGGCCTTGGCGACGTCGGCATAGCCGGCATCGGAGAGCACCTGCTCCACGCTGTCCTGAATGTCTTCAACGGAGATTTTGTCGTCCTTGATCTTGGATTCAAAATTGGCACTGACCTGCAAAGCCAGCAGATTGATGACACTGGGGTGATAATTCCGGCCCTGAGCATCAAAGGCCTTGGTCATGGCATCGCTGATTTTGGAGATTTGGAAATCAACCTTGCTGCCGTCACGCTTGACTACCTGATACATGGTAATACCTCCCAAAAGTAAAGAATAATACAGGCAAGTGGTTTTTGCCTGAAAAACCGCATTGCCTGTATTATAACGCCATGATATCTGGTTGTCAATATATTGTGGCAAAAATTTTTTAAAACCACAACATTTTGTGATTTACACCCCTCTGAGCCCGATTTCTTCACAAATTGGACACAAAATACGGGTGTATTCCTTCAAATCCTCCAAATCCGGGGCGTTCAGACCCGATTGGAGCACACTGTCCCGATCCACAAAGTTTTGCAAGAACAGCCGTTTGACTTTCTTTCCGCCGGAAAGACCTTGGAGCCAAGCTCCCATTTCCTGAATGGACTCCCGATTATGTAGCTGGGCAACCACAGTGGTGCGCAGCTCATAATCCACAGCGCCGGCGAGCAAAAATCCCAGACTCTCTTCCAGTTTTGTAAGGTCTGGACTGTTAAGCCCCACGGTTTTGCCGTAGGCAGCCGGGCCGTTTTTTACATCCATGGCCACATAGTCGATGAGCTTTTCTGCTACTAAAGCCTTGAGGACATCGGGGCGGCTGCCGTTGGTATCCAGTTTGACAGCAAAGCCCATGGCCTTGATTTTATACAGCAGGGCAGGAAGCTCCGGCGACAGGGTGGGTTCACCGCCGGTAATGCAGACGCCGTCCAGAAGGCCTTTGCGGGTATTTAAGAAGTCTAAAAGCGCCTGTTGGGTCAGCTGGGGCTGGTCGGGCGCACCCAGAAGACCGCTGTTGTGGCAGAAGGGGCAGCGGAAATTACAGCCCTGCAGAAATACGGTGCAGGCAACCTTGCCGGGGTAATCCAGAAGGGTCATTTTTTGCAGTCCGGAAATCATAGACGGCGCTCCTCGTGTTGATATTTGTCCTATCATAGCATTTCCTGCCGGTGATTGCAACTGAAAATCGGGAAGAAGCCTTTTGCCCTTGACAACTGCCCCGGGGCAATGGTAAAATAATCCCAAGTAAATATCGCGTTGAACGGAAAGAGTATCGGAAACCAAGGCTATCAGAGAACTTGCGTCATTGGGTGGAAGCGCAGGCAGCGGCGGTCCGGGAAAGTGCGTCCGGGAGCGAATGATAAAATGAAGCGATAAATGAGAGTGGAACCGCGAGTAGATTACCCGCCTCTTGTACCAACCGTACGAGAGGCGTTTTTTGTTTTTATATTGAAATGGAGGAATTGCCATGTATCTTTATAATTCTCTGACCCATAAGAAAGAACTGTTTGTACCCAACAACCCGGAGCTTGTGAAGATGTATACCTGCGGTCCGACGGTGTACCACTACGCCCATATCGGCAACCTGCGGACCTATATTATGGAGGATGTGCTGGAGAAGGCTCTGCGCTATGCAGGCTACAATGTCAAGCGGGTTATGAACATCACCGATGTAGGCCATCTGGCATCCGATGCCGATACCGGCGAGGATAAGATGCTCAAGGGTGCCAAGCGAGAAAATAAGACTGTGATGGAGATTGCCCAGTATTATACCGACGCCTTTTTTGCCGATTGCGAAAAGCTGAATATCAAGAAGCCGGATGTGATTGAGCCTGCCACCGGCTGCATTGACAATTATATTGAAATGGTGCAAAAATTGCTTAGCAATGGCAGTGCCTACCTGGCAGGGGGCAATGTGTACTTTGGTACCTCCACATTGAAGCAGTACTATGTTTTTAATGACCACGACGAGGAGGACCTGGCAATCGGCGTTCGTGAGGGCGTCGAGGAGGACACCAACAAGAAGAACAAGAACGACTTTGTGCTGTGGTTTACCAAGAGCAAGTTTGAAGACCAGGCACTGAAGTGGGATTCTCCCTGGGGCGTGGGTTACCCCGGCTGGCACATTGAATGCTCCTGCATTTCCATGAAGCACCTGGGCGAGGACCTGGATATCCACGCCGGCGGTATCGACAACGCCTTCCCCCACCATACCAACGAAATTGCCCAGTCGGAGAGCTACCTGGGTCACAAATGGTGCAATTATTGGTTCCATGTTCACCACTTGAATACAGACACCGGCAAAATGAGTAAGTCCAAGGGCGAATTTTTGACGGTTTCTCTGCTGGAAAGCAAGGGTTATGACCCCATGGCGTATCGCCTGTTCTGCCTGCAGAGCCACTACCGCCGGAATCTGGTGTTCAGCTGGGAGAATCTGGACAATGCCACCGTTGCCTACGAAAAGCTGATTGCCAAAATTGCCACCCTTAAGAACGAGGGAGCTGTAGAGGAAGAAGCCCTGAATGGACTGAAGGAGCGGTTTCTGGGCGCGCTGAACGGAGACCTCAATACCTCCCTGGCGGTAACGGCAGTTTACGATGTACTGAAAGCCAAGTGCAGTGACGCTACCAAGGTGGCAGCTCTGGCAGATTTCGACCGGGTGCTGTCTCTGAACCTGCTGAGCGCAGCCCAGGCGCTGCGGGCCAAGGAGGCGGAGGAAGCGGCTGCTTCTGCCGACCCAGAAATTGATGCGCTGGTTCAGCAGCGCACCGACGCAAAGAAGGCCAAGAACTTTGCAGAAGCCGACCGGATTCGGGACGAACTGAAAGCCCGGGGCATTGAAATCATCGATACCCCCCAGGGCACCAAGTGGAGAAAAGTATGAAGCTGATGATTCTCGATGGCAATTCTGTCATCAATCGGGCATTTTACGGCGTCAAGCCCCTGACCAATCGGGAGGGGCTTTATACCAATGCCGTTTTTGGCTTTTTGAACATTCTGGACCGGATGGAGAAAGAGGAACAGCCCGAGGCGGTTTGCGTTGCCTTTGACCTCCATGGACCTACTTTCCGTCACCTGCGCTACGATGGCTATAAGGCTACCCGTCACGGTATGCCGGAAGAACTGGCTCAGCAGATGCCGGTGATGAAGGATGTTCTGCGAGCTATGAACATTCCCATTTATGAGTGCCAAGGCTGGGAAGCCGACGATATCATCGGCACAGTGGGCAAAATCTGCTCTAACAACGATTGGGAATGCGTGGTGGTTACCGGTGACCGGGACAGTCTGCAGCTCATCGACGAAAATGTCCACATTAAGTTAGTCATTACCAAGGCGGGCCAGACCACCGGAACGCTGTATACGAAAGAGCGATTCCGGGAGGAATACGGCTTTGAACCCAAGCGGTTGGTGGATTTGAAAGCGCTGATGGGCGACTCCTCGGATAACATTCCCGGCGTTGCCGGTGTGGGACAAAAGACGGCCATGGACCTTCTTCATCGGTTTGGGTCTTTAAATGGCGTGTACGAGAATCTCGATGACCCGGCAATTCGCCCCAAGCTGAGAGAAAAGCTGGAAAATGACAAAGAAAAGGCTTACCTTTCTTATGAGCTGGCTACCATTGTATCGGAAGCACCCATTGATTTTGAGCCGAAGGATGCCGTCATCCAGCCATACAACCGGCCCGAGCTTTATCAGCTGTTCCAGCGGCTGGAATTTGTCAAGCTGATTGACAAGTACGGACTTCGGGGCGCGGAGCTGGAAGTGGAAAAGCCCCAAACTCAGGCTGCGGTTCAGCCGCTGCCCCGGGTGGACAGCCTGCCGGATTGCTGCGAAAGCTATGCCGTATATATTGCCCCCGACGGTTCTTTGGGTGTTGCCTGGGAAGAGGGCGTCTGCGTATTGACTCCGCTGGAAGTGCAGATGGGTGCAGCGCTGCCCCAGGGGCAGATGCTGTGCCATGATATGAAATCCACCATGCACGCGCTGGATGACTTAGGCGTAAGCTTTGGGGAGTGCGTCTTTGATACGGCGCTGGCTGCCTATGATTTAAACCCTTCCCAGTCGGATTATCCCATATCCAAACTGGCGACCAATTACCTTTCCCAGAGTGTAGACGATGCTGATGCGGCGCTGTGCGCCCAGACAATTTGGAATTTAAAGCCCGTCTTGGAGCAGGAGCTTCGGCAGCAGAGGATGGAAGCCCTTTATTATGAAATTGAGCTGCCCCTGTGTCCGGTGCTGTACCGAATGGAGCAAGCGGGTGTTGCCATTGATAAGGAGCAGCTGACCCAGTTTGGGGAAATGCTCAGCCGCCGGATTGCCGAATGTGAGTCCGTGATTTTCGGCTACTCCGGAGGAACTTTCAACATCAACTCTACCAAGCAGCTGGGTGAGCTGCTGTTTGACAAACTGGGGCTGCCACCGGTGAAGAAAACCAAAACCGGTTACTCCACCAACGCAGAGGTGCTGGAAAAGCTGAAGGACAAGCACCCCATTATCCCGGCAATTATGGACTACCGGATGCTGACCAAGCTGAAATCCACCTATGCCGAGGGCCTTATGAAGGTGATTTGTGAGGACGGGCGGATTCGTACCACCTTCCAAAATCTGGTTACCGCTACCGGTCGGCTTTCTTCCACAGACCCCAATTTGCAGAACATTCCCGTCCGTACCGATTTGGGCGCGGAGATTCGGAAGATGTTTGTGCCCAAGCCGGGCTGTGTGTTGGTGGATGCGGACTACAGCCAGATTGAACTGCGGGTGCTTGCTCATATTGCGGAGGATACTGTCATGCAGGAGGCGTTCCGCACCGGTATGGATATTCATACGGTGACGGCCTCCCAGGTATTCGGTGTGGCACCGGAGGAGGTAACGCCCCTCCAGCGCCGGCACGCCAAGGCGGTAAACTTCGGCATTGTGTACGGAATTTCGGAGTATTCCCTTTCTGAGGACATCGGTGTTAGCTGGCGTGAGGCCAAGGACTATATTGATAGCTACCTGACCCACTATGCCGGGGTTGGCCGATATATGAAGCAGGTGGTTGCCGATGCCCGGGAGGCAGGCTTTACCCAGACTCTTTACGGCCGAAAACGGGCGATTCCCGAGCTGAAAAGCGCCAATTTCAACATCCGGCAGGGCGCGGAGCGGATTGCGCTGAATACCCCCATTCAGGGTACAGCGGCAGACCTCATAAAACTTGCCATGATTCGGGTGGATAATGCCTTGCGGCGAGAGTTTCCGGAGGCTCAGCTGCTGCTGCAGGTTCACGATGAGCTGATTGTGGAGTGTCCCGAGGAAATTGCGCCCCGGGTGGCGGAGCTCGTGAGCCGGGAGATGAGCGCAGTTGCAAAGCTGGCTGTCCCGCTGACCGCTGAAGCAAAAATCGGAAAGAGCTGGTATGATGCAAAATGATTTCTTATGAAACCATGAAGGATATCCATGTCCCCCAGATTGCCAAACTGGAAACGGTGTGTTTTTCGGACCCCTGGAGTGAAAAAAGTGTGGCGTCGGAACTTGCGAACCCACTTTCTCTATGGCTGGTGGCCATGGATGGGGATACTGTAGCGGGCTACATCGGCTCCCAGGCGGTGGAAGGGGAGGCGGATGTGATGAATATTGCGGTGCATCCCGACTACCGCCGCCGGGGAATCGCCCGGGAACTGGTAAACCGTCTGGTGGCGGCGCTTGGGGAGCTGGGAAACTACAGCCTTGCCCTGGAAGTACGCCAGTCCAACGCTCCGGCTATTGCCTTGTATGAAGCTTTGGGCTTTCATCAGGTGGGTGTGCGCCCCAATTATTATCGCAATCCCAAGGAAAACGGACTGATTTACAAAAAGGAGTGGAGGCTATGAATATTCTTGCCGTGGAATCTTCCTGCGACGAAACCGCTGTGGCAATCGTCCGGGACGGAAGACAGGTTTTGACGGATTGCATTGCCTCCCAGGTGGAGCTGCACCGAATCTACGGCGGCGTTGTGCCGGAAATCGCATCCCGAAAGCATATGGAGGCGATCTATCCTCTGGCGGACCAGGCGCTGCGTGAGGCGGGACTGACCCGGCAGGAGATTGATGCGGTGGCGGTTACCTATGCGCCGGGCTTAATCGGCGCGGTACTGGTGGGCGTGAATTTTGCCAAGGCGACGGCCCTGGCGATGAACAAGCCCTTGATTCCGGTTCATCACATCCGGGGGCATATCGCAGCGAACTATATCGCCTATCCCGATTTGAAGCCCCCCTTTCTGTGCCTGGTGGTGTCCGGCGGACATACCATGCTGATTGATGTAAAAGACTATACCGACATGCAGATTCTGGGAACAACCTTGGACGATGCTGCCGGTGAGTGCTTTGACAAGGTGGGAAGAGTACTGGGCATGCCCTATCCCGGTGGTGCGGCGCTGGACAGAGCCGCCCGGCAGGGGGATGAAACAAAATACGATTTGCCCCGGTCCAGACCCGGTGCAAACCCCTATGATATGAGCTTTTCCGGCTTGAAGACCGCCACGCTGAACCTGATTCATCATGCGCAGCAGATAGGGGAGGCTCTGGACATTCCCAGTCTGTGCGCCAGCTTTACCGCGGCGGTGTCGGATACCCTGGTGCCACGGGTGGAGCAGGCGCTGCTGGAGACCGGACATCGGAAGATTGCGGTGGCAGGCGGTGTGGCTGCCAATTCCCGTATCCGTGGTGATATTCTCGCCATGGCGGAGCGGCTGAGTGCGCAGGTGTACTTGCCGCCGCTGAAGCTGTGCGGTGACAACGCTGCCATGATCGGCTCCCAGGCTTATTACGAATATCTGGCAGGAAATGTGGCGGATATGAGCCTCAATGCTTACGCCACAAAGTCCATTCTGGGGGAGCAGGTTTGATAAAATGCAGGAGAAACTTTTTCTCCTGCATTTTTTATTTCTCCTGGCGGTATTCATGCAAAAAATGCATAAACACTTTTTGATTTTCCAAAAATTCCTGTAAAACAAATCAAAAAAGTTTGGAAAGTGTGGAAAATGCCGTAATTCTACAGATTTCGACAAGAAAAACCGGGGTGTTACCCTGTGGAAAAAGTTGTTGATAATGTGAATAACTTTCTGTATACTCTTGAAATTATGGTGTTACGGAAACGGAATGCATAATGAATATACAGAGAAATCCCAACTTTTTTGACAATTTTCTTTTGAGAGAGCCAAATTTAAGCATAAAATCCTGCAATTTCTGACAGATTGCAATTTGGGAAATAGTGTGATACAATCCCTATGTTATTTTGTTGGATAGGAGAACCCTATGTTGTTAATAGCCGAGAAACTCCACCAGCTTCATTTTGGCAAGCTGATGGAGGTCTATACGGAAGGAAACCGGAAAAACGGGGCGTATTTTTATCCGAATTTGCCTCCCCACCAGGGAATTATGGAGGCAGAGCAGGATTTTTACCGATATTTTAAAGATTCATTTTTTACTACAGATGGGGCGTTTTATGCCGTGTGGGAGGAAGATGGACGCTATTACAGCGCTCTGCGGCTAGAACCCTACCGGGACGGATTCTTGATGGAGGCAGTGGAAACCGCACCAGAGTACCGGCGCAAGGGCTATGCCTGCCGGCTGATGAGGGAAGTGTTCCGGTACATGGGCAAGGGCGTGGTGTATGTCCATATCGACAAGGGCAATGCGCCCTCTATTGCGCTCCATGAAAAAATGGGATTTGAAAAAATCCTTGACTATGCAGTATATATCGACGGTTCGGTGCACCAAGGCAGCAGAACCTATCGGTTGGAATTGGACGGTGAAACATGGCGCAAGAACTGAAAATGACCCATGGGCATCCGGGTAAGCTGCTGCTGAAATTTGCCCTGCCGCTGATGCTGGGTAATGTCTTCCAGCAGCTTTATACGGTGCTGGACACCGCCATTGTGGGGCAGGGCGTAGGCATGAATGCCCTGGCGGCGCTGGGTACGGTGGATTGGCTGAACTGGATGTTCGTGGGAATTGCCCAGGGCTTTACCCAGGGCTTTTCTGTCCGGACAGCGCAAAAATATGGCCAGGGAGATACCGAAGGCGTCAAGCGCTCGGCAGGTGTTTCCTTTTGGCTATCTTTGCTCATTGGTGTTGGACTGATGGTGGTCAGTCAATTTGGATTGAATGGTTTCCTGACTCTACTGAAAGTGCCGGACACCCTACGCCCCGGGGCGCAGGAATATACCCGAATTATTTTTGCCGGTCTGCCGGTAGTCATGTATTTCAATTACTGCGCCAGCCTTCTGCGGGCGGTTGGTGACAGTAAAACGCCGCTGTACGCCATGATGGCCGCGGCGCTGACCAATATCGTCCTGGACTGCATAGCGGTTTTTGTTTTGGATTGGGGAATCGCAGGCGCGGCGGCGGCAACGGTGATTGCCCAGTGTTTGTCTGCAGCGGTTTGCACCGTTAAGCTGCTGAAAACCCCGGTGCTGCGGTTTGAAAAGCGGCACATGAAGCCGGAAGGCAAGGATTTGGGAAAGCTTCTGTTCCTGGGCGTGCCGGTTGCCCTGCAGAATATTGTGATTTCCATCGGCGGCATGGTGGTGCAGTCGGTGGTGAATCACTTCGATACTGCCTTCATCGCCGGCTTTACTTCTTCCAATAAGCTTTACGGCGTGCTGGAAATTGCGGCACTTTCCTATGGCTACGCAGTGACTACCTACACCGGTCAGAATTACGGCGCACGGCTGTGGGAGCGGATTCGCGGTGGTATCCGTTGGGCGGTGGTAATCAGTCTTGCTACAGCGGTGGCGATTTCCGGGATTATGATTTTGCTGGGAAGGCCCATTACCATGCTTTTTATCTCCAAGGAAAATCCGGAACTGGCTGCCCAGGCGGGAGAGGTTGCCTACCGGTATTTGTTCGTGATGAGTGCGGCGCTGCCGGTGCTGTATTTGCTGTATGCGTACCGGTCTGCGCTGCAGGGTATGGGTAACACGGTAATTCCCTTGCTCAGCGGTGTACTGGAGCTGTTCATTCGTGTGGGCTGCGCTGTTGCCATTTCGCTGACGGGTTTCCGTGACGGACTGCTTTGTATTGAGGTACTGGCCTGGGTGGCAGCGGCGGCCTTGCTGGCCACGGCCTACTATGTAAGTGCAGCAAGGCTGGGGAAGAAATAAATGATATTGGCATACTCAAAATCCATCTACATCCGAACCGGATGCATCTGGATTTTGAGGGACTCTCCCACGAGCTAAGTAAGTGTCCACCGGACACTTACTTACCCTCCCTTCAGTCGGGCCGCTCTTTCGAGCCCCATCTCTCAAATAGCATACCAAAAAAGAGAGGGTAGCATAGCTACCCTCTCTTTTTTGGTACGAGTTGTTTTACAGGATTTAAGCAAAAAGTGAGGAATGATAATGGTTTTTGCGGTTAACGAACAGTACATATTCCCAAAAATACATTCAATTACTCGTCTTTATAAACATTGGGAGAATATGCAAGACAATTGCAATGGGCGAAATGGTGTGATATAATTTAATAAACGGTGTTGAATTATAATGTATTCTGATAGATTGAGGCAAAGAGCGGTAGGCTCGCTTGAGTATCTAGGAATGACGATAGATGAGAATGGCAATGTTCGGTGGGATTGATAAGGATATGTTAAAGAGAACAATTTAGAATCTAAAGAATCTTTACGATTAAAGCGCAGAAAGGAAGTTGTTTTATGAAAAAGAGTTTGTTAAAATGGGCAGTCATATTTCATGCAATTATGTACAGTGTTTCCTTGTTGTATATAGGTTATAAGTTTGGTATAACTGCCCTGTTCCCATATCCGAATGGTCTTGAACTCTTCATTTTTCCGGCGGCAGATCTAATTCTGCTTATAATAGGTCTTTCCTTGTTCAATTATCGTGAATACGGTAAAAGCAAAAGTTATTTGAGGATGGGAATCGTTACACTTGTCTTTGGCAGTTGGAAATTGGGAAGTAGGCTGTTCCTCTATTACCAAGGGATGGTAGTTGAAACAACTGAATACTTGGATGGCATTTTATATCCTAGCGTAGCATCTGGATTGTATTTTATTATTTCCATTATTTACTTTGTTTGTGCTGCAATAACATCAAAAGAGAATCAAGAATATTAATGTAAATATATTTTAATTACACCAAATAAATCTTGACCTTATTCTCGGGTGATCTATATTCGGTGCCGGTGTCCTGTTGCGGTGCCCGGCAGCTGCTGCGCATGACGAAGCATGCTTGCATCTTGCCGACCGCTGCCACTCGCTCGGGTCGCTGCTTCTGCCACCGGCAGCGCTCCCCTCGCTCCCCGGACTCTCACCTGCGGTTCGAGTCCTGCTCCTTGTATAAACTAAGAACAGACACCCCAACGGGGTGTCTGTTCTTAGTTGGTGCGAGAGATGGGACTCGAACCCACACGGCGTTGACCACACGCACCTCAAACGTGCTTGTCTACCATTCCAACACTCTCGCAAGCGCTAATGTATTATAACCGCTACACGGTTTTTTGTCAACCTCTTTTTCCAGCCTTTGGGCAGAAAACCCGATTCCGGCAACAATGGGTTGATTCTGCCGGTTTTCCGTGATAAAATGCAGAAAAAGGAGGGTATGCCATGACGCGGTTTTTTGTGGAAGAGAAGGATTTTCAGCCGGATTTTCTGGTTTTAACGGGAGAGAATGCCCAGCATGCCAAGGTGCTGCGGTTAAAAATGGGGGAGGAAGTGCTGGTGTGTGACGGAGCGGGAAGAGAAGCCCTTTGCGTCATCAGCGATGTCAGTCCCGGGCAGGTCAGTCTTGTGGTTCGCCAGTGCCGCCAGTCCCAGAACGAGGCGGCTGTTCGGGTCAGTGTGTATATGGCTTTCGCCAAGGGAGAAAAGCTGGAGCATGTGATTCAGAAAGCGACGGAGCTGGGTGCGTGGGAGATTGTGGCGTTTCCCTCCAGTCGTTGTGTATCCCGTCCTGACGAAAAAAGCCTTGGCAAAAAGGTGGAGCGCTGGCAGAAAATTGCCGCCTCCGCCGCGGAGCAGTCCGGCCGTGGGGTGATTCCCAAGGTCCTTACGGTTCCCGGCTACGCCCAGGCGGTTGAACGGGCAGCGAGCGCGGATATGGCGCTGCTGTTTTATGAAAATGAGCAGGCAACCACCCTGCGCATGGCGCTGGATGAGAAGCCTTATCAATCGGTGAGTCTGCTGACCGGTCCGGAGGGCGGACTTTCTGAAGATGAGGTTGCCAGGGCTGCGGCTGCCGGTATGCGGATTTGCACCTTGGGCAAGCGAATTTTGCGGTGTGAAACTGCTCCGCTGTGTGCGCTGTCTGCGGTTATGTTCCACGCAGGAGAGTTCTAGTTCAAACCCCACCTGGAAAGCAGGTGGGGTTCGGTTATTTGTGATATTTACTGCCGGCCTGAATGGCCTCAGCCCGGTACAGCTGCTCCAGAACCATAATTCGCGCCAGATGGTGGGGGAAGGTCATGGGTCCCATGGATAGCCGGAAATCTGCTTTTTCCTTGACGGACGGAGCGATTCCGAAGGAAGAACCGATCAAAAAGCATACGCCGCTTTTTCCCGACAGCTTTACGGATTTCAGCTTATCGGCAAAGGCCTCGCTGGACAAAAGTTTTCCCTCCGGTGTAAAGATGCACAGCCATGCGCCCTTGGGAATCCTGGCGAAAATCTGCTCCGCCTCTTTCTCAAGACCCGCGGAGATCTCTGCAGGGGAGGGATTTTCCGGCAGGCGGTACTCCGGCAGCTCCACAAGCTGAAAATTGCAATAGCCTTTCAGTCGCTTGGCGTATTCCTCGGCAGCTGACAGATAGAATTTTTCCTTCAGCTTGCCCATGACAATCAGGGTAACGGCAAACATCCAATCCCTCCTTTTTCTGTATGGTATCACAATTCCGCCGGAAACGCAACGGAATCATTTATTTGCACCGGTGGCATACTGAAAGTGTGGAGGTGATACCGTGAGAAAAGAAAAAGAACCGGGGCGTCCGGCATTCCTTTCTGTTCAGAATTGGCCGCTTGAATCCATCAGCCCGGTGGATATCGATAATCAGGTGAGCATGTTTCCCTCCAGGGGACCAAGCATTTTGTATGAACTGCCGGAGGAAAAAGAAGATTTGTAACAGGAAGAGTCCCGGAGTCGTTCAGACCCCGGGACGATGTTTTAGCCATCTCCTCTGTATTTTCGCCGGGTAGCCATGCCGCCCCGGATGTGCCGCTGCTGTTTGTTCAGATCCAGAACCTGCCGTACTTGCTCAAATAAGGTTCGGTTATATTGGTACAGTCGCTGGGACAGGTCCTTGTGGACGGTAGATTTGGAGATTCCGAAGTGTTTGGCGGCGGAGCGGACAGTCGCCCCGGTTTCAATCATGTACACAGCCAATGCGCAGGCCCTATCTTCGATGGTATCTGACATAATCTCCCCTCCGATGCTGTGTGCTGCCATAAACCTTATGCGAAAATCCTGAGGAATATGACTTCTTGACAGTTGGCGGGAAAAGGGGTAAAATATAGAAAGAAAATTTACCTTGTGATTTTGTGTGCAAAGGAGGGAATGCGTTGGAGTGGAATAAGAAAAATCTGCGCTCCGTGTTTTGGGGAGTTGCAGGCTGCATCGTGCTGTTTTGGCTCCTGAGCGATTTGGAGCAACTTGGGAATATCCTTGGCAATGTTGGAAAGGTTTTGTCTCCGTTCGTTATAGGCGCTGTGATTGCCTTTGTCCTGAATGTTCCCATGCGGGCCATTGAAAAGGGCTTTAAATTTATCAAGAATCAAAGCGCCAGAAGGGGAATTGCCATTGTATTCACCTTTATCGGTGTGATTTTGGTACTGACCGGCGTGGTGTATTTGTTGGTTCCCCAGCTGGCGGATACGGTTGAAACCCTGATGGCGACTCTGCCTGCTTTTTTCCAGCGGTGTATTGATGATATTACGGCATATCTGAATGATAACCCGGAGCTGATGGAGTGGGTATACGAAAACACCGACTTCCAAAGCATCAATTGGTCGGAGCTGATTCAAAAGGCAATTTCCTGGATTTCCTCCAGCCTGGATACCATTGTTACCGGCGCGCTGGGTACGGTGATTTCCCTTGGTACCGGCGTTTTCAACGGCATTATCAGTACTGTGTTTGCCATTTACTGTCTGGCCCGAAAGGAAATTCTCGCCCGTCAGGGACGGCGGCTGGTGTACGCGATTTTCCCGGAGAAATTCTGCGACGAAGCGGTTCGGATTCTCCGTATGTCCAACTCCACTTTCTCCAATTTTATCTCCGGTCAGGTGCTGGAGGCGCTGATTTTGGGCAGTATGTTTGCCGTTTCCATGAGCATCTTCAGAATGCCTTATATGCCTCTGGTTAGTGTAATTATTGCGGTTACGGCGCTGGTTCCCATTGTGGGTGCCTTTGCCGGCTGTATCATCGGCGCGTTCTTCATTCTTGTGAATGACCCCATGCAGGCGCTGTGGTTTGTTGTCATGTTCCTGGCGCTGCAGCAGATTGAGGGCAATATGATTTACCCCAGAGTGGTGGGAACCTCCGTGGGTCTTCCCGGTATGTGGGTGCTGGTTGCGGTTGCCATCGGCGGCAATCTCTTGGGTATCGGAGGCATGCTTCTGATGATTCCTCTGTCCTCTGTTCTGTATGCCCTGGCAAGGGAATACACCAACAAGTGGCTGGAAAAGAAGGGGATTGACCGTAGAAAGCTGCAGGATCAGCCTCCGGTGCTGCGCTCCGGCTTTAAGCAAAAGCGAATCAAGGAACGGGAAATAAAACGGAAGCTGAAAAAGCAGAAGAAAGCACAGGAAGAAAACAAAAAGGAATCATAAATTACGCCCTCCGGAAGAATCCGGAGGGCGTTTCCTATATCCGTTCAAATTCGTAATTCTCAAATTTCAGCCGGTCGCCAACATCAATGCCGTAGGGCAGAAGGGCGATGGCTACCTCGGAGGTTGCGCCGGTATCATCGTACTTGACGATGGCGTAATCTCCCCGAATGTCGATTACAGTACACAGCATTTTGATTCCTTTCTAAGAAAGCCCGCCCCTGAGAACCAGGGGCGGGCAAGCTGTTTGGAAATTAGTCCTTGTACATCTCAACCAGCTTCTTCAGATGCTCCCAACGCTCCTTGGCAGCGGCCTCGTTCTTGGCGAACAGGTCGGCAGCGCGGTCGGGGAACTCACGGGTGAGCCGGCTGTAACGGGCTTCGTTCATCAGGAACTCCTGATAGCCTTCCTTGGGATCCTTGCTGTCCAGCTGGAACTTGCCGGTCTCCTTGGAGGGATCGAAGCGGAACAGATTCCAGTAGCCGCAGTCAACAGCCTTCTTCATCTCGGCCTGGCAGTTGGTCATGCCGCCCTTGATGGAGTGCATCTCACAGGGAGCGTAGCCGATGATGAGGGAGGGACCGTTGTAGGCCTCAGCCCCGCAGATGGCCTTGATGGTCTGAGCCTGGTTGGCGCCCATAGCAATCTGAGCAACGTAGACGTAGCCGTAAGACATAGCGATTTCAGCCAGGGACTTCTTCTTGGTTTCCTTACCGGAGGCAGCGAACTGAGCAACCTGGCCGATGTTGGAAGCCTTGGAGGCCTGTCCGCCGGTGTTGGAGTAAACCTCGGTGTCGAAGACAAAGATGTTTACATCCTTGTTGGAGGCCAGAACATGGTCAACACCGCCGAAGCCGATGTCGTATGCCCAACCGTCGCCGCCGAAGATCCAGACGGACTTCTTGGACAGGTATTCCTTCTTAGAGAGGATGTCCTTAACGGTGTCGCAGCAAACCTTGGCTTCCAGGTTGGCAATCAGAGCCTTGGTAGCTTCCTTGTTTGCTTCGCCGTCGTTGAAGGTCTCCAGCCAGTTCTGGCAGACAGCCTTGCGCTCTTCGCACACGGTGGTTTCCATGACGGAACGAACCTTGTTTGCCAGAGATTCACGGATGACAGCCTGAGCGGTGTACATACCCAGACCGTGCTCGGCATTGTCCTCGAACAGGGAGTTTGCCCATGCGGGACCGTGGCCGCTTTCGTTGGCACAGTAGGGAGAGGTAGCAGCGGGGCCGCCCCAGATGGAGGAACAGCCGGTGGCGTTGGAGATATACATCCGATCGCCGAACAGCTGAGTCACCAGACGAGCATAGGAAGTTTCGGCACAGCCGGCGCAGGAGCCGGAGAACTCAAGCAGAGGCTTGCGGAACTGGGAGCCCTTGACGGTGTTGTCTTCCATATCGGGCTTGCGGGAGACCTTGGATACCATGTAGCCCCAGACCTCCTGCTCGGGCAGCTCCTGCTCCTGGGGAACCATAGCGATGGCCTTGGTGGGGCAGACGCCGACACAGAC
>JAZNMX010000029.1:0-52955 GCA_045579965.1 Faecousia sp. | reverse complement strand
CCTTGGCTCACAGAACGACATGGCTACGATCCGACTTCGGCCCGATTATGTTTCCTTTGCCTGGGCGATTCCTTCCCGAATCTGCCGCAGGTATCCGCCCCGGAAAATCCGCTCCTGGCTGGTTACTGTGCAGCCGGTATACTTTTCCGTGATGTTCCCGGCGGTTACGGAAATGGTAAAGCTTTCCGATTCCGTAGTTTCGTCAAATGTTCCGTCCAGAATTTCCTCCATACGGAAATGCCACTTCATGGATTCCAGACCTCCGTCTTCGGTCTCAACAGTCTCCCGCCACGCAGTAAACGAAACCGCTTCTCCTACCCATTTTCCGCCCCAGACAACGGTGCAGGCTCTGCCCGCAACCCATTTCTCGTCCAGAATATCTCCGTAAAAGGTGGCAAGCACCGCCATGCTGAACAGCTCCGTTTTGGCGTCAAACTTCAGGGGTGTTACCCGGCATTTGGCGCCCATATCCTGCAGTGCCTGAACCACCCGTAGCACATCCTCCTCACAGCGCTGCCCTCCCAGCGCCACCGGAGAAACCACTTCGGCCCGAACCGTCACCTCATACGCCTCGCTGTTCACCTGCTCCAGGCAAATCGCCACCACCGGCTCTTCAATTTCCGGAATCCACTGCCCGGGATTGGCAAGACCCGTGTAAAAGCCTGCCAGATTTAGAACCCGGTCAACCGTTTCTAGGATTGTGGCCATTGCTTCGTCTCGCCCCTTTCTACACACAGCCCCCAGCTATACAGGGGCGTGTCCCGAAACAAAATGGTCTCCACCCGGCGCAGCGCATAGCTTTTCCCGTTACAGTGGAGAATATCTCCCACCTTCAGCTTCAGCGCCGCCGGGGCAATCACGGCATACTGTCCCCTGGGAATTTGACCCAGGGGGGAGAAAACCTTCTCCATGTTATGCCAGTCCTTGGATGCGGTGTGGTGGAAGAAACCCCGAAAGGACTGAACCGTGGACCCTCTTTCCAGCTTCAGCTGAGAGCCGTACCGGTCAATCACCTGTTCCACAAGACCTTCCATCTCACACCCCCACAAACAAATACGTGCTTTTTACATATCCCATCATCAGAAATTCCGCCTGGGAGCGCAGACAGTCCGCAGCCATGTTGCCGCTGCCCCGGCGCAGAGTCAGGTCGCCGGCAGTAATCTGCTCCAGCTGACCCATCTGCCCCAAATCCCCAGCTTCCGACAGCGCCGCCAAAGCCAGCATGCTGGCAGCGGTTACGAAATCCGTCCGGCAATCGTCCACAGTCAAATTATCCCGCAGTCTTGCCTTCAGGGAGACCGCCGCGCTCCGGCAAACCGCCTCCAGCAGGGCGTGGTGCTCCTCGCCCACCTCCGGTGCCAGAATCCTGGCGTGGGTATATACCTCATCTACCAGCGTCATACATTCAGAGCTGCCGCAGCGCCGGCGCAGATCTTGCCAAAGCCGCAAATGGAGGTGATGGCAGCCCGCTCCAACTGACGGTCAATCAGCTTGTCGTATTCCACCAGCACATCCCCGGCCTTGACCAGCTCCAGAGCATAGCGGTTGTCCAGACCGATGATCATGCCGTCTACCACAGCGCCGGTGCGGTGCAGCTGAGCGCCCAGAGGGGTCGTCAGCTTGCCGGTGCCCTGGAAGTTCAGACCGGTCATGGGATTCTGCAGCTCGGGAATCTTCAGCAGCTGAGTCATGGTCGCGGTAGAGCAAAGGATGGTATTCATGGTATAAGGATCAAACTGGCCCCAGAATTCCACCAGCTGATCATAGCCCAGGTTGCCGTCAGTGCCGGAAATCGGGCCGTCGCCCAGAGCAAACTGGGGCGAATCATTTTCGTTGCCGTCGCCGTAGATAATGACATTCACGGCATCCTTCACCAGCTGCTTCTGGATATGTGCGCCGATCTGGCGCAGCATGACGCCAAACAGGTCCAGCTTCTGGAAGCGGATTGCCTCATAAGAAGCCACCAGCATACGGCCCCGCTTGCTCAGGGAAACCAGATGCTCCTTGGTCTTAACCTCGGTAGCGGGAATTTCAGCACCCTCTTCCACTGCCCTCAGTTCCTTGTCCTCATCGGTGGGATTGGAATAGATGGAGCGGTAGTCCATAGAATCAATCACCGTGGTGGTAGCCGTAATGGCAGGCAGAATGTCATTTTCCTCCATGCCCTGACGAACGGTACGGGCGATGTACTCGGGGAACAGCACCGCGGAATCCATGGTGCGGAAGAACTTCTCCACAGTAGAAGAACCTGCGCCCTTGGCGCGGATGCCGAAGCGCTTCAGCTGCCGCTGAAAGGCATCGGTGCCCTCCAGGGCAGTACCCCGGTAGTTTTCGCTGGGGTCCAGGGATTCCAGCACCTGAGTAAAGCTCATGCCCTCCTGCCGGTACATACCCTTTTCCAATTTCAGATTGTCATAGCTCATATTCGTTTCCTCCTAAAAAATATATCGTTTCCGGTAACCCGGGAAACCACTTAAATCAAATATCCGCTTTCCACGCTGCCCATGGCCTGCCTGGTGCCCGGCAGCTGGGTAACCGTGGGCATACATTCGCGCAGCTTGTTCTCCAGCGCTGCCTTCAGCCGCAGCAGGTCATCGCTGCCCACTTTTTCCACCACGCTGCGCAGCACCGGCTCCTCCGCACCCAAGTCCAGGGACAGACACAGCCGAACCACTTCATCCTTCAAAAGGGATTCATACTGCTTGCCCAGCTGGGCCTGCTTGTAAAGAGTCCGATACTCCTGCTGTGCGCCAAATTCCTCTGCCAGCTCCTTCAGGCAACGCTTGCCGCCGCCCATACCCTTGAGTACGCCGGCATTGGGCTGCGCCGGCACCGCCACAAAGGAAAATTCATAGGCATCCATGGGCTCCTTAAGAATCACGCAGCACACAGCCCCATCGTAAATTTCCCCCTTTTGATGGCCGCAGCTGCCATACTCTCCGCCGCACACCGAGCAAACCGACCGGCCCATGGCGCACCCAACGCTGACCTCTTTTTTAATGCCGGCCTCAATGTCGGCAACCACTTCCTCCGCGGCGCCGCCCCGGCGGATATAGGCCCAGGCCTTAATGTAGCTGACGCCCTCTTCCTGCACCACCTGGGTTTCAAAAATCCGGGCCACCTGAGAATCGCTGGACCACTTGTGATCCACAATGCCGGTCTTGCCGATAAAGAGCCTTGCCAGCTCCGGCAGCGCCGCGGTGTCAAACCGCTCGCCGTCCCGGTCCGGCTGGTCATCGCACAGCCGCAGGGAAAATACATAAACCTGCTCCTGGGTCAGCTTCGCCTTAGCCTGGGCATTGATTGCCTCCAGCTGAACCTGGGTGGGTGCGCCGCTGACTGCCACCTCTGTTTCCTTCCGAATGTCCATAGTTGGTTACCTCCTTATTGTGCTCGGGCTTCGGCCCGATATTTTTCCGCCTGGGCCAGATGCAGCTGGGCCTGGGCCTCTTCCGCGATGTCCTGCAGGCTGATATCCTCCCACTGCAGCTCCAGCCGGGTGTCCAGACCCTCTAAGGCCAGGAAGGTCTTGCAAATCCGCAAAAGCACCGGCTCTACCGCCCGGCGGATCGCCCACAGCTCACTGGTGAGAAGATCCGCCTGCTGCTTGCTCATCCGCTCGGTGGTGCTCCAGCTTAAGCCCAGCAGGAAGGGGGGCAGCCCGGTCTTGGCAATCAGCTGCTCCAAAATCTGCCGAACCGGCACCTGAGAATCCAGAATCGGACCGTCGGAGCCGATGACCTGAATATCCACATCACCAACCGCAACAAAATCCCGCACCCGGCCGTTTTTTCCGTCCTCCATAGCCTTTGCCCATTGGGTCGCCACCTGCTGACCCCACTGACCGGCATGTACCGGGTCCATATTCTCCCCGGGCTTGCAAACCACGCTGTAGCGCACATTGCCTGCCCGCTCCCAGTTGACACCGATGGTGTTGTAAATCTTCATCAGGATGTCCGCTAGGAAGGGCATTCCCCGGAACAAACTGACGCCGTAAGGATGCTCCGGCTCGGGATTCAAAACCGTAAACAGCAGCAAATGGGGATAGGGCAGCGCCCGCATCTGTCCATGCTCATCCGGCCCGTACAGCTCCACATCCAGGGCATTGTCCCCCTCCATAGCCTGCAGCTGGGTCACATCTCCCCAGCACACCGCTTTCAGATGCCCCCCGGATACCACCATTTCGCCCACAGCCCGACCCACCGTCAGGAGGCTGTCTAAGTAGCCGCTGAGAAAGCTTTCAATTCCCTGCTGACCTCTGCCGCAGGGCACGCTTTTCAGAAACTCCGACAGTTTTTGCTGCGCCCGGGGACTGCGGCATACCGGCTGAAAGCCGCCGCAAAGCCGAGTCAGCTTCAATACCGCCCCATCCAGTACCGGAATTGCCTCCCGAAGCTGGCGGTATACCCGATCCTCCCCGCTGCCCAAAGGTGTAAACCCCTTCAGCGCCCCAAAGGGATGGCTATAGCCACTGCGCAGCTGGCAGGCCTGGGCAGCCACCGCCCCTTCCTTTGCCTTCTTTTTCATAGTTGCTTGCTCCTTTCATATTAGCCGCCGCCCTTGCGCTCAACCACGCAGGCGGTAAAGGCAGATTTCTGGTTTTTCAGCACCGTTGCCACGAAATAGCGCATATCGTCCATGGCGTGATCGTGCTCTTTTTTCACCCGATCCCGGCTTTCGCTTCCCAAATCCCACACATACTCGTCCATTTCCTGCAAAATGGCATCGCAGCCCTGGCAGATGACGATTTTCCCTTCCTTCAGCGCATCGCTGGTGAGCCGGATTCCGCTGAGTACATCGTTATCCGCCTTGATTACCCGCCACTTTTTTCGCCGCAGTACCTCAATAAAACTGGCAGCAGAAGGGTCCACAATCACCGCCGCAAGGGGTCTGTCCCCTGCCAAATCTTCCAGCGCCCGGGCATACTCCTCATCGGTCATCTGCCGCAGCTGCTCCCGGGAACTAAAGTAAAATTCCTTCACCCGATACCAAATCCCTTTTTGCAGCCCCCAAAGGCCCATGGAGGTGGGATTCACCGTACCGTAATCGCAGGATACATACCATTTTTCAAAGCTGCCCTCCGGCACGGGTCTTACCATATCCGGCTCAAAAAAGTCGTAAACCCGACCCTCCGCCTGGGCCCACTGTCCCAGAATAAACCGCCGGTAGAAAACGCCGGTGTACAGCCTTTGGTACCGCTGCCGGATGGCGTCGGTCAGCGACGGATTGTCCTCCATGGTAAAATGCAGCCGCAGGCAGTTTCGCTGCTCAGCCTCCAGAATCCAGGTCTTGTAAAACCAGTGCCCCGGGCCTGCCGGATTGCAGTTAAACCACAGCCGGCTTCCCGCCACCGAGCACCGGGCGCAGGCCTGCTCCACAAAGCTTCTGGGCATCAGCGCCACCTCGTCCAGCAAAACGCCGGCGAAGGTAATTCCCTGAATCAGGCTTGCGGAGCTTTCGTCCCGACCGCCGAAAATATAAAATTGATTCCGATGCCCCAGAAAGGTCACCGTCACTAAGTTTTCCGTCCGTTTTTCCTTCCAGCTTGCGCCCAACGCCTCCAGCCGGGGCAGAATCTCGGATAATACATTTCGCCGCAGGGAGGCAATGGTCTTTCCGCAAATACCAAAGCGCCTGCCGTCAAAGCAGGTCATGGCCCACAAGAAAAACCCCAGCCCCATGGCAAGGGTCTTGCCGGAACGCACCGCCCCGTCGCAGACGATGGCCTCTGCATGGGAGTTGGGATTTCCCGGCATCCACCATGTCAGCACCGTTTTCTGCTTGGCAGAAAAACTGGTGTAGCCCATTTACGCTCCCTCCCCCTGAAGCGCCTGCAAAAAGGATTCCAAATCCTGCCCCTTGTCCTGAGCCAGCAGCGCCAGCTGCTCCAGCGCCCGAAGTCTGTCCACCAGCCGCACCTCCACTGTGCCCTTGTCGTTTCGTTTAACCTCCGACAATAGGCTTAAATCCAGCCTGCCCACCTTGGGCTGGTCCTCCAGTACCAGCTTGACACAATCATTGGCTTTTCCGAATGCCAGCTCTGCCAACCGACGGGCCACATCCTCCCGGGTCACCTGACCGGAGCGGATTCGCTCCTTCAGCGCCCCCTCACCATGTACGCTGTCCATAGCCAACCTCCCTTTCACTCCCCGGGAAAAACAAAAAGGAAGTTGCACTTTGCCGTGCAACTTCCTCATTTCGTATTCACTTCAGAATTTTTCCAAAATCCTCCGGTTTCCCCGATGCAAAACATCCCGGGCATTGTCCCCCAAGCACGCCGCCAGCAGGCTTTCCTCATCCTGACACCCATGGGGTACTGCCCATGCGCCGGCATCGCTGCCCACAGCCAGTAAACCGCCCATTTGGGCAAAGCGGGCCACATTTTCCATGGCGCTTTCCAAAATGGCGCAAACGGCAGTTTCATGGAATCTGCCCTTGCCCCGTAAGTTCCCAATGGTAGATAGGGTCGGCACCCAAACCGTGCCCATTTCCGCCATGGCGCTGAGGGCACTGTCATCCAAATACGCCCCATGCTCAACAGAGTCCACCCCGGCGGCAGCTGCCGCCTCCACGCACCGGGCGCCGTTGGCGTGGGCCATCACGGAGAACCCCTCCTCGTGGGCAATGTGAACCAGCTGGGCAATCTCCTCAGGGTCAAGCCCCTCCTCTGTCAGCACGCCATACCGGTCAAAATCCATCAGCCCGGAAATCATAATCTTAATAAAATCCGCCCCCTGCTCTCTCGCTTTCCGCACCAGAGCAGCATACTCCCGGAGATTTTCGTAGCATTCGCCGATAAAACTGCCGTAGTGCTCCGCTTTGCACAGGGGCGCCAAAGGCGTCCGATACCGGATGCCCTTGGACTGCGCCAATTCTCTTGCCGCCTTTCCCACGCCCCACCGGTCACCGCCGTCCCGCAAATAGGTAAAGCCCTTCTCCCGGTAGCCTTCCAGGATTCCGGCAATCCATTCTTGATTCACCCCATCGGCATGCCGCCCGATGGCGCTTTTCCAATACTGTCCGTCCAGAACCATGTGCATATGGCAATCCACCGCCACAGTCTCACTCCCTTTCTGCACTCCAGTATACCAAAAACCGCCTCCAACCGCAAGTGCCCGATAAAAATGTAAACTTTCCGCAAACACCCTTGTTTTCCGCTTTCGCCCATGGTAAAATGCATTATTATGCGACTTTTGTACATGGAGGTCTTATTTCATGCTTCGAACATTCGCCCGGAGTATCCGGGAATATAAATGGGCCGCGCTGCTCAGCCCACTTTGCATGGTTGGCGAAGTGAGCATGGAGGTTATGATTCCTCTGGTAATGGCAGACCTGTATGACTACGGTATTGCCTTGCAAAACCGGGAGGTTGTGCTGCTGAAATCCTTGCAACTGGTGCTTCTGGCGCTTACATCCTTAACCTTTGGCGTAGGCTCTGCCTTCTTTGCCTCCCGGGCAGCCACCGGCTTTGCCAAAAATTTGCGCCATGACATGTTCTACCATGTCCAGAACTTCAGCTTCTCCAATATCGACCGGTTTTCCTCTACCTCCATTGTCACCCGGCTGACCGCGGACGTTGCCCATCTGCAGATGACCTTCCAGATGATGATCCGCATGGCAATCCGCAGCCCCATGATGCTGATTCTTGCGCTGATTTCCTCTTTGAACATCAGCCCCAAACTGAGTCTTGTGTTCTGTGTTGCTCTGCCAGTGCTGATTCTCGCCCTGGTATGCCTGGTGCCCAAGGTGTTCAAAATTTTTGACCGGGCCTTTAAAACCTACGACCGGCTGAACAATGTGGTTCAGGAAAACATCCGTGGCATCCGGGTTGTCAAGTCCTTCGTCCGGGAGCAAAAGGAAACGGAGAAATTCACCAACATTTCCGGCTCGATTTACAAGGACTTCAGCCTTGCCGAAAAGATTATGGCGCTGAACAACCCCATTATGCAGCTGTGCGTCTACGGCTGTATGATTGCCCTTTCCTGGTTCGGCGCCCAGCTGGTGTTCCAATCCGGTAACATTCCGGAGCTGGGCTTAACCACCGGTCACCTTTCCTCCATGTTTACCTACACAACCCAGATTTTGTCCTCTTTGATGATGCTCTCTGCGGTATTTATCATGCTCACCATGTCCCGCACCCCCATGAAACGTTGCTACGAACTTCTTCTCGAGCAGCCGGATCTGACCTCTTCGGAAAACCCCGTTACAGAAATCTCCAACGGTTCTATTGACTTTACCAATGTCTCCTTCCGCTACAGCGCCACCGCCAAGCACCGGTCGCTGAAGGAAGTCAGCCTGCATATTCCCTCCGGTGCCACCGTGGGAATCTTAGGCGCTACCGGCGCCGGCAAATCCACCTTGGTTCAGCTGATTCCCCGGCTTTACGATGTGTCCGAGGGCAGCCTGAAGGTAGGCGGCGTGGATGTTCGGGATTATGATTTGCAGGTACTGCGGGACAATGTGGCCATGGTTCTCCAGAAAAACGAGCTGTTTTCCGGCACGATTCGGGAAAACCTGCGCTGGGGCAACGAAAACGCCACCGACGAGGAAATGATTCACGCCTGCCGCTTAGCCTGCGCCCACGATTTCATTGAATCCTTCCCCAAGGGCTACGATACTTACATCGAACAGGGCGGCACCAATGTTTCCGGCGGACAGAAGCAGCGGCTTTGTATTGCCCGGGCCCTTCTGAAAAAGCCGAAAATTCTCATTCTGGACGATTCCACCTCCGCCGTGGATACCCAAACCGATGCCATGATCCGCAAGGCCTTCCGGGAGGAAATCCCCGGCACCACCAAGCTGATTATCGCCCAGCGGGTGGCCTCCGTTCAGGATGCGGATACCATTATTGTGCTGGATAACGGCATGATTCATGCCGTAGGCACCCACGCTGAGCTTCTTGCCTCCTCTCCCATTTATCAGGAGGTCTACTATTCCCAACAGAAAGGCGGTGACGAATAATGCCCCCACCCCGTATGCACGGCGACGGCAGAAAAGCCAAAACCCCGGGCAAAACCTTGCTGCGCCTTCTTAGCTATATGCAAAAGTATATCCCCATTCTGCTGCTGGTGTTTGTCTGCATTTTCATCACCGCCCGGGCGCAAACCCTGGGCAGCGAAAATGTGGGCACACTGGTAGACGACTATATTATGCCCATGCTGGCCTCCGGTTCTACCGACACCGGCCCTCTGCTGCAGTACCTCATCGGCATTGCCTGCGTGTTTGCCTTGGGTATGATTGCTTCCTTTTTGCAGCAGTTTCTCATGGTTTCCGTCAGCCAGGGCACCCAAAAGCGGATTCGTGACGAGATGTTTACGAAAATGCAGCGGCTGCCCCTGCGGTATTTCGATTCCAATACCGCCGGCAACATCATGTCCCGCTACACCAGCGATACCGACACCCTCCGGCAAATGGTCTCCCAGTCCGTTCCCCAGTGTGTCTCCTCCATTGTCACGGTCTGTGTCATTCTCTATTCCATGGTCACCACCTCCTGGATTATGACTCTTGTGACCCTGGTTACCGTGCTGGGTATCACCTTTGTCACCGTCACCGTGGTAGGCAAGGCAGCAAAATACTTTGTGGGCCAGCAAAAAGCTCTGGGTAAGCTCAACGGCTATGTGGAAGAAATGATTACCGGTCAAAAGGTAGTCAAGGTCTTCAACCACGAGCAGGTGTGCAAAAAGGAATTCGACGAGCTGAACGAAACCCTCTGTCAAAACGCCTACACCGCCGGCAAGCTGACCAATATGATGGGCCCCGTCAACAATAACCTGGGCTATATCCAGTATGCCATTTTGGCAGTTGTAGGCGGCATTCTGGTGGTCTCCTCGGACTCTCAGCTGTTGACTCTTGGCAATCTGATGACCTTTATGCTCCTGTCCCGGGCCTTTAATATGCCCATCAGCCAGGTCAGCAACCAGATTAACTCCATCATTATGGCGCTGGCAGGTGCAGAGCGCATCTTTGAACTGATGGACGAAAAGCCGGAAACAGACGAGGGCTATGTAACCCTGGTCAACGCTCACATCGCCGAGGACGGCACCGTCACCGAATCTGAGCGCCGTACCGGCCGCTGGGCGTGGAAACACCCCCACCAGGCAGACGGCACCGTCACCTATACCGAGCTGAAGGGCGATATCACCATGGACACCGTGGACTTTTCCTATGTTCCGGAGAAGACGGTCCTCCATGACATCACCCTCTACGCCCACCCGGGTCAGAAGGTTGCCTTTGTGGGTGCAACCGGCGCAGGCAAAACCACCATCACCAATCTGATTAACCGGTTCTACGATATCGCAGACGGCAAAATCCGCTATGACGGCATCAACATCAACAAAATCAAGAAGGCAGACCTGCGCCGCTCTCTGGGCGTGGTTTTGCAGGAAACCAACTTGTTCACCGGCACGGTGATGGATAATATCCGCTACGGCAAGCTGGATGCCACCGACGAAGAATGTATCCAGGCGGCCAAGCTGGCAAACGCCCACGATTTCATCATTCGCCTGCCCGAGGGCTACGATACCATGCTCACCGGCAACGGCGCCAGCCTTTCTCAGGGACAGCGCCAGCTGCTGGCCATTGCCCGGGCGGCAGTCGCCGACCCCCCGGTGATGATTCTGGACGAAGCCACCTCCTCCATCGACACCCGCACCGAAGCGCTGGTCCAGCGTGGCATGGATGCGCTGATGCAGGGCAGAACCACCTTTGTCATCGCCCACCGGCTGTCCACCGTTATGAACGCGGACTGCATTATGGTCCTGGAAAACGGACGGATCATCGAGCGGGGCACCCACGCAGACCTGATTGCCCAAAAGGGCACTTACTACCGGCTCTATACCGGCGCCTTCGAACTGGAATAATCCCCCCTTGTAGGGGGCGGTGCCCCGACGCCCCGCCGGACATTTATCTTGTAGGGGCGACCATCGGTCGTCCGCAATGATCCCTATAAAAAAGACAGCGGTTTACTCCGCTGTCTTTTTTCTTGTCAATAGCAGCGCAACCGCCACGGCGCTGACGCCCCCCGCCAGCTTTCCCACAATCATAGCCGGCAGCATTTCCGGAGCAAACCCGGCGGTAAAGCCCATATGGTCACCAAACACAAAGGCGGCAGAAACCGCAAAGGCAATGTTCACAACCTTCCCCCGGTCGTCCATATCCTTCACCATACCAAAGGTGGCGATGGAATTGGCCAGGGAGGCAATCAACCCCGCCGCTGCGGTGTCATTGATTCCCAGCAGGGAGCCCAGCTTCATCAGGGGCTTTTTTAATAGCTTCGTCACCGCATATACCAGGGGAAACGCCCCCGCCAGCACAATGGCAATTTCTCCCACCGTATGAAACCCGTCGGTAATGGGCGCCAGCCCGGGAATAATGACAAACCCCGTCAGCCGCTCCACAATGGCCGCCCCAAGACCCGCGGCAATCACCCCGAGAATCAGCTTTCCGAACCAGCCGAAGCCCTTGATCATCGCCTTTTCCGCTTTCCAAAGCCCCAGCGCAATCAGCGCCCCGATGAGCACGATGGGAATGAGATTTCTTGCCACCATGCCAAGGGGAAACCCCGCCACCAAACCGCCCACAAAAATGCCCACGGGAACGGTCACCACGCCGCAGAGAATTCCCTTTGCCAGCGCAGGTCTGTCCTTTTCCGACAAAATTCCCATGGCCGTGGGTATGGTGAATACCACCGTCGCCCCCAGCATAGAGCCGGTAATCACACCCCCCAGCAGCGCCGCCTCCGGATTCTGGGCCAGTTCCTTTGCCAGGGCGCCGCCGCCCATGTCGCAGGCAAGCAGTGTTCCGGCAAACATGGCCGGGTCCGCCCCAAAAAAGGCATATACCGGCACCACCACGGGCCTGAGCCAAGCCGCCAGCACCGGCGCAAGGCAGATAATGCCGATCATCGCCATGGCCAGCGCGCCCATGGCAAGAATCCCATCTTCAAATTCCTTGCCCAACCCCAGCCGGTTTCCAAAAATCCGGTCAAGGGCACCTGCCGCCGCAAAAATCGCCATAATCCCGATTAAAATCTCATGGGCAGACATTCCCTATTTCCCCTCCGAATCCAGAATTGCCACCACTGCGGCATCCACCGGCGCATCCATGCAAAACCGGCTTGCCACCGTTCCCGTGGCCAGCAACACCCGGTCGCCTACCCCGGCGCCCACCTGATCTGCCGCCACTACCGTTTCCTCGTTCACCTTCACCACCAGAAAGGTCTGCCCCTGAAGGCATTCTGCCTTTCTGGTGGACCAGACCGAGCCGGTCACCGTTCCGATTTTCAAACCAATCCCTCCAAAATTTCCTTGGCCAGAGGCGTCATTACCGCCCCGGGCTCCGGCCGCTGCCCCAGGATGCGAAGCTTTCTTGCCTCCTCTGCTGTCACCAGCTGCTTTCGTCCGCCGTCGGTAAAAATCACGCCCCAGTTTTTCAGCTCCCGCTGAGCAGCGCTAATGGATGCCGCTAGAGCCCGGTTTTTCTCCACCTGGGGAAGCCCAGGGGTATACAAATAAACGGGTATCCCCTCCGCCAGAGCAGAAAGCACCGTTTCCTCCCGAAAACGCAGCAGCTGACCGATGGAAATCGACCCAATCACCACCGCCTCCGCAGGCATCTGGCTGGTGTACTGAAATCCAAGACTGTGCCTTGGCTCCTTGCCGATGAGAAAGGCTTCGGTCATGGCAGAATCCTCCCCAAATCACCGCCAACAAAGCCGCAGGCGTTGGCCTCGTCGTAATCTAAGTGGACGAAGGTCTCAAAATCCTTGCTCACCCGAACCACCACATCCTCAAAAATCAGCGGTCTTTGGGTGTAGGTCTGGAGCTTTACCACCTGCTTGTCCGTAACGCCAAACCGCTTCGCATCCTCCGGTGTGATATGGATATGCCGCTGGGCGCAAATCACCCCTTGCTGTAGCGTCACTTGACCCTTCGGACCTTCCAGTACCGCCCCGGGAGACCCGCTGACATTACCCGACAGCCGAACAGGCGGCGCAAAGCCCAGCGCTCTGCCGTCGGTCAGCGAAATCTCCACCTGCCCCTCTTTCCGCTCCGGGCCCAGTACCGCCACATTTTCAATCTGCCCTTTGGGTCCTTTCAGGGTCACCCGCTCCTGAGCCAAAAACTGTCCGGGCTGAGAAAGGGGTCTGCTTGGGGTCAGGCCGTGACCGAACAACGCCATCGCCTGCTCCTTAGTTACATGCACATGGCGTCCCGAAGCCTCCAGCTTCACGAAAATCCGGTCCATCACCGCTTCCACAACCGCCTGCAGCTTATGACTTTCCATTCTCCCCCAGCTCCTTTTTCATCTGTATCATCAGTATCCAAAGCATACTGCTCATTCGGTTCATCGCCTGCAAAATATCCACCCGGGTGGGATTCCCCTCCCGGTCCGCAAACGCCTCAGCCGCCAGTCGCTCCGCCTCCCGGGCGGCGCACCGCACCCGATTGACCTGCAAAATTGCCGCCCCGTCGGTATACTCCGGCATAAAATGGGGCTGAGCGTAGTAATCCTGTGGAAAATGGCTTCGCTTGCGCAGCTCCTCCTGGGTTAATCCGCACAGCTTCTGCTGTGGCACCGGCTCATCCAATACATCGCAGCGAATCAGCCGCCGAGCCAAGTCCAGAATTTCCCCCAACGATTTGCGAATTTCGGGACTGACCACCAGCTGGGCCAGCATCAGCTCCGTCTCCAGGGTGTCCATCTTCCCCCGAAAGGCAATCCTCGGATGGGTCTTTCGCACCAAAACATCCCCATTCAAATGGGTCAGATGCTCCGGCTTTTCCGTGACGAATCCGCCGCTCAGCAGCCGATAGACTTCAATTTTTGCGGTATCGGCGGGGCGAATTTCAATCCGCTCCCGCCTTAAATAATCCCTTGCCCCGGGGGTCAGCCGGTCGCCTTCCCCCAGAAAGAACACCCGTTTCCCCTCCCGGTTGCGGATGTTGTGGCGCACATTTTCTTCGGTGTAAAGCATTACGCCTTAGGTGCAGGGCCGCTTCTGCGATCCTTGGGCAAAATGGCGTCCACCTCGCTGTGGGGACGGGCAATCACATGCACACTGATCAGCTCGCCCACCTTTTCCGCTGCTGCCGCGCCGGCATCGGTGGCTGCCTTTACTGCGCCCACATCGCCCCGGACCATAACGGTAACCAGACCGCCGCCAACCTGCTCCTTGCCCACCAGCTGCACATTGGCAGACTTGACCATAGCATCCGCTGCCTCGATTGCGCCGATGAGGCCCTTTGTTTCAATCATTCCCAGAGAATTGGTATCCATATTTGTTTGCTCCTTTTCAAATTATTTCAGTCGTTCCAGAATTTTTGCCGTCAGCAGCTCCACAAGCTCGCTGCTTACCTCCGTCCTGGGCGCGCTTCTGTCCTGGGCGTTGTCCCACGCCACCCGGCGGATGTTAATCAAATCCATAGGGGAAATGTTGTTGGAGGAGCTGCTGCCGCCTACCGCGCCGCAGCCCAGAGTCAGCGCAGGGAACAGCGAAGTCGTCGCCCCAATGCCTCCCAGCGCCGCCGGTGTGTTCACCAGAAAACGGGATACGGGAATCTGCAGTGCGAATTTGCGAATCACCTTCTCATCCTCTGCGTGAATGGCAAAGGTGTGTCCGCTGCCCTCGTGCTTTAGCACCTCAATGGCCTTTTGGAGCACCGCATCCTCGCTGTCCATCACGAAAAACGCCAGTACCGGGCACAGCTTTTCCATGGAGTAAGGACGGGTCGGACCTGCCTCCTGCTCCCGGGCCACCAGAATTTTCGTGCCCTGGGGTACTGAGAAGCCTGCCATTTCCGCCAGTGCCGTTGCAGGTCTGCCTACAATTTTGGGATTCAGCGACCCATCGGGGCGAAACAGCAGCTTGGCAAGCTGCCCCGCCTGCTGGGTGTCCATAAAGTAAAAGCCCTGGCGTTTTGCTTCTTCCCGAACCGCCTGCTCCATGCTTTTTTCCACAATAATGCTCTGCTCCGAGGCGCAAACCGTACCGTAATCAAAGCTTTTGGATTTTGCAATGCAGGCAAGGGCGCGGGAAATATCCGCGCTGTGGTGGATATACGCAGGGCCGTTGCCCGCACCCACGCCAATGGCGGGCTTACCCGAGGAATACGCCGCCCGCACCATACCCGGTCCGCCGGTGGCAAGAATCAGCCGCACCTGCGCCGCCCCCATCAGCTCCTGACACCCTGCCATGGACGCAAGGCTCAGGCAGCTGACAGCGCCTGCCGGCGCGCCCGCCTTTTGCGCCGCCTCCGCTACGATTTTTGCCGCCCGAAGGGTACACGCCACCGCCTTGGGGTGGGGAGAAAATACAATTGTGTTGCCGCTTTTTAAGGCGATGATTGCCTTATAGCATACCGTGGAGGTGGGATTGGTGCTGGGTACAATGGCGGCAATCACCCCCACCGGTACACCCACCTCCCATAGCTTTTGCCGGGAATCTTCTTTTAATACGCCCACGGTCTTCATATCCCGAACCGCTGCCGCCACCGTTTCCGAGGCAAACCGGTTCTTTGTCACCTTATCCTCGGCATTGCCAAAGCCGGTCTCCTCCACCGCCATAGCCGCCAGCTCCACCGCCGCAGCGGAAAATGCCTTGGCAACCGCCTCCACGATTCTATCCAAATCCCCCTGGGGAAATTTTGCCAAGCTTTCCTGAGCCGCCTCCGCTTTCTGACACAAAAGCCTTGCTTCCTGCCGTGCCGCCAAATCCTGATCCAGTTCCATTTTCTCACACCTTTCTATGGGGTGTCATCGCCACCGCCGCCACCCCTTGGGCAAAGGCAGCGCAGGCTGCCATACACGCCGATTGGGTTCCTGTTAATAATCCGCCGCCGAAATTGGTTTCGCTGGGGGGATTATAGAGTCTACATAACTTTACATCTGCTGCCTTCAGCGCAGCATCCATAGCATACATCGCCTCCAAAGGCGGCGCAATGAGATACGCAAGGCTGCTGCCTACCGCCACACCTGCCTCCCCCGCAAGGTACGACCCTGCGCTGCTTACTGTGTGGGCAAGATAGGGAACGCCCTTTGTTTCCTCAAAGCCAATCCGCTCCAGAGCCTTCAGCGCCGCCTCCATGCCGCTTTTTACCGCCCCCGGAGTCTGTCCGGAAAGAATCCCGATCACCTCTCCTGCGTTGGGTGTGGAGGCGTTGGCACTGCCGGCATAAAAGCTGCGGCCGTAGCATACCCGCACCTGAGCCGCCTTGGTTGCCTCGTCCAGGGCAATATAGGTGGCATCGTCGCAATCGGTGGTGAGCATCCCCAAGCTTCTGTCCCGGCTGTCCGCCCCCAGGGCAGCTGCCAAAGCCGGGTCTGCATTGTTTAAATACTGAACCGCCAAAACCGTTACCGGAATCACAATGCTCCCTCCAAATGCAGCCCCACGCCGGATAAGCGCTTTTTCAGAATGGTTTCAATCAACTCCGCGATATAGGCTCCTGCCTCCACCGCCGGCGTTCCCTGGGCGTGAATGTTGCTGACCACCGTCCGGGCAGACTCCAACACGCCGGTGTGGGGCTTGTAGGTGATATAGGCGGACATACTCTTGTCCGTCACCAGCCCCGGCCGTTCCCCTACCAAAACGCAAACCAGCTCACACCCGGTAACATCTCCCACCGCATCTCCTGCGCCCACACGGCAATACCTCACAAACAGGCTCTGCCCCATTTCGATCCCTTTTGCCTTCAGCCCGTCTGTAATAGCAGCCAGACACTCTAAGGCATTGGCCTGAATGGCTGCCGAGGAAAGCCCGTCGCCTACAACCACCAATACCTTGGGGCTTCCGGAAACCGCCTTGCGGATAATTGCCTGATTCTTCTCATCAAACCGCCGACCCCGGTCCGGTCTTGTGAGATACTCTTCCTTGTTTTCGCACTGGGTCTGCACCGGCACAAGGCCGTTCTTCCCGGCAAAATCCTCCGCCACCTCGGAAAATACCGAATCCTGAGCCGCGGCATGGTCCGCCCGAAACCGAAGCATGGTCAAGGTCTTGTATCTGGGACCTGCCCGCCCCGACCCCAGTCGCGCCGGGGTCTTTTCCTTCATTTTCTTATATTTTTCCCCTTGCTCCGGATTGTCCACCAAATAGAGCTTGCGCAAATTCAGCTGTGTCACATCGGGCACAAAATCTCCGTCCCGGTAGCCGGCATCTTTTGCCTCCGGGCCTTCGTTTTTGGGCTTATAGTCGCTGCCCTTTACCATGGGCTCCTGCCCCAATCCCTGTAAGATATCCGCCACCATGGCGGCCAGTTCCTGCTTATTCATGGCATTTCCCCCTTAAAACATCAGACTCGAGCCATCTCCCGCCCGGGCAGTCAGCTTGCCGTTTTCCACAAACCCCATCTTCTCCAGCCACCGCTGAAACTCGGGAATCGCGGTCTTTCCCGTCAGCTCCCGCAGCGCAGCGGTCTCCCGGAAGCCGGTGGTCTGATAGTTGAGCATGATGTCATCGCCGTGGGGAATGCCCATAAAATAATTGCACCCGGCCATGGTCAGTAAGCTGGCCAGATTTTCAATGTCATTCTGGTCTGCCTTCATGTGGTTGGTGTAGCAGCAGTCGCAGCCCATGGAAATACCGGTGAGCTTGCCCATAAAATGGTCCTCCAGCCCCGCCCGGGTTACCTGCTTGGCATCATACAGATATTCCGGTCCGATAAAGCCCACCACCGTGTTTACAAGGAAGGGAGAAAACCGCTTGGCAAAGCCGTAGCACCGGGCCTCCATGGTCACCTGGTCCGCGCCATGGTGGGCGTCCGACGAAAGCTCCGACCCCTGCCCCGTTTCAAAATACATCACATTGGGGCCTTCCGCCGTGCCATCCCGCAGGAGCAAATCCTTTGCCTCCTGAATGGTCTGGGCATTAAAGCCAAAGGCGGCATTACCCTTTTCACTGCCGGCAATGGACTGGAAAATCAAATCGCAGGGTGCGCCCTGGCGAACCGCCTTCATCTGGGCGGTGACATGGGCGAGAACACAAATCTGGGTGGGAATCTCCCATTTTTCCTTGATCTCCTGGAATCTGCGCAGAACCTTCCCCACCTGCTCCGGGCTGTCCGTTACCGGGTTTAAGCCAATCACCGCGTCCCCCGCGCCAAAGCTCAACCCCTCCAAAACCGATGCGGTAATGCCCTCCGGATCGTCGGTGGTGTGGTTGGGCTGCAGCCGGCAGCTTAGCGTCCCCGGCAGGCCGATGGTGGTATTGCAGTGGGCTGTGACGGTAATCTTGTTTGCCCCATAAATCAGGTCCAGATTGCTCATCAGCTTACAAACCGCCGCCACCATTTCCGAAGTCAGACCCCGGCTGATTTTCCGGATATCCGCCCCGGAGGTATTTTCCGACAGAATCCACTCCCGAAAATCGCTGACGGTCCAGCCCCGGATTTTCTCGTAAACCTTCCGGTTTACATCGTCTTGAATGATCCGGGTTACCTCGTCTTCCTCATAAGGAACCACAGGATTCTCTCCCAAATCCCCCAAGGTCAGTGCCGACAGCACCACCTTTGCCGCAATCCGCTCCTGGGCACTTTCCGCCGCCACGCCTGCCAGAATGTCGCCGCTTTTGACCTCATTGGCCTTGGCAAGCACCTCTTTGATATCCCGAAAGGCGTATGTTTTTCCCGAAAGCACTGTTTTCAGTACCATATTAACCTCCCTCAAAAATCAATGTCCTTACAATCACCGGCACCGCTGTTCCCACCGGTATGCCCACATCCAGATAATCTCCCTGCTTCAGCTTGAGGCCGTCCAGACACAAAATTTTTCTGTCCTGTCCCAGCCGCAGACCGATGCACTGACCCAACGCCTTGGCGTAATCCCATTCCATTGCCACCGCCGCCAGCCGGTTTTGAAACACCCCAGCCGCCTTTTCCGCCAGGCGGACAAGCTGCTGATAGCTTGCCGATGCCACACCGGTCAGATACAAAATTCCCTCTCCGTCATACATCCGAAGGCTCTGCTCCCAGTCATCCTCTGCCGTCACCGGCACCACCGCCAGATTCTTTACCGGAAAAGAGATATTCCGGTGATATACCGTGCTGCCGGACAGCTGGGTGCTGTAGCAGCCCGCACCGATGACTGTGGCGCGAATGGTGTGCTCACCCAACCGGTACTGCCCCTGGCAAAGCCGGCTCTTCCGGATTGCCTGCCCCAACGCAGGACCCAAATCGGAAAACGCCCCCTTGGGCAGCGCCTTCTCAATACAGTCCGCCACACCGCCGGAAAAGGAAATCACCACTTCCCCCTCCGGGGTCGGCATAGAAGTTCCCTTGGTGGTCAGCCTTTCCAGCAGTCCGTCGGCTTTTCGCAGCCCTGCCGCCATTTCCAAAGCCTGAACCAACCTTTCCGCCAGAATTTCTCCGTCATAGGGTTCTCCCACCCGGGCATCGCAAAGCTCCCGAACCGCAGGCGAAACATAGCAAATCCGCCCGTTTTCATCCCATTTCAGCAGCCGACCGCCCACATTCAGGCAGCCGGTGGCGGTAATGCGCCCGTTTTCAATCAGCGCCAGATTGCTGGTTCCGCCGCCGATGTCGATGTGCAGTACCCTCTTTCCGGATTCCCGGGCGTAATCCACCGCCCCGGACCCCTGGGCCGCCAGAACACTTTCCAAATCCGGACCGGCGGTGGCCACCACAAAATCCCCGGCATAGTCGGAAAGCGCCTGGCTCACCGCCCGGGCATTCTCCTTCCGGGAGGTCTCCCCGGTGATAATCACCGCCCCGGTGTCCACCTCCTGCCGGGAAATTCCGGCGGCGGCATACTCTGCGGCCACCAGCTTTTCCAGACCCTCGCCGTCCACCAGCTCCTGCCCCAACAGGGGCGTTTCATGCACCGGACTTTTGTATAGGATTTCCCGCTCTGTAATGGAAAACTCAGGAACGGAGAAGCTCCCCGCCCGATTTTCCACCCGAAGCCGGGATACAATCAGCTGGGTAGTCGTCGTTCCCACATCCAGCCCTACGCTCAGCAGCCCCTCAGCCATTTCCGGTAACCTCGTCCAAGACCTTTCGCACCATAAAATCCGCCAGTTCCACCGGATTGGTGCTGCAGCAGGGGTCCCGGAGCGCCGCCGCTACAATTGCGGGGGTGTCCCGCCACACCTGCCCCACTGCCACACCGGCCTGGGCCAAGGTTGCCGGCAGCTTTAATTCCCGCCGCAGGCGAATCAGCCCGTTTTTTAAGTTTCTCACCGCCATGCTGTCCGCGCTGCCCCCCAGCCCCACCGCCCGGGCAAGGCTGGCGTACTTATCGCCGCAGGCGCCGGCGTTGCACCCAATCACCGCCGGCAGCAATATGGCGTTCAGCCGCCCGTGGGGCACATGATACATCCCCCCCAAGGTGTGGGCAAGGGCATGACAAAGGCCCAGCCCCGCCTGGGTAAAGGCCATGCCCGCCATAGTCGATGCCGTGTGGATTTTCAGCCGCACCTCTTTGTGCCCTGCAAAAGATGCCGGCAAGGAAGCAAACACCGTGCAAAACGCATCCTGGGCCAGCGCATCGGTAATGGGGTTGGCATTTTTCGCCACCAGCGCCTCCAGTGCATGGGTCAGTACATCAAAGCCGGTATCCGCAATCAGCCCCGGGGGCAGCTGACCCAAAAAGCTGTCATCCAAAATCGCCACCGCAGGACGAAGCCGCTTGTCCACCAGAGGATGCTTGATGCTCTGATGGGTCAAAATGGCGAAATCCGTCACCTCCGACCCGGAGCCGGAGGTGGTGGGAATGGCTACCAGCTTTGCCTCGCTGCCGCTGAAATACAGCATCGCCTTGGCGCAGTCCAACGTACTGCCGCCCCCCAGCGCCACCACCAAATCCGGGGCAAATTCCTTTACCACCGCCGTGCCCTCCGCCGCTAACGTCACTGTGGGGTCCGGCTCTACCCGGTCAAAAATCTGCACATGGGCCGCGCCGGATGCTTCCATTACCCTCTGCGCGCCCCCGTTCCTGGCAAAATAGGGGTCCGTCACCAGTAAAAGCCGCTTTGCCCCCAATTCTTTTAATGCCGATATGGCATTGCTCCCGATTATCAGTCGGGTTTCACATACGAATTCTCCCACCAAACCACCGCCTTTTCAAAGCCAGTATTCCCCAAGAAAATAAAATCATGTAATCGCCTCAAATTTTTCGGGAAAATGGCCCATGCGATTGACATTTTTTCCGCTTGCGTGTATAATGTATGCGGAAAATCTCGGTTTTCCGGATCTGTAAATACGAAGGCGGCCACCGCCTTTTGAAAGAAAGGATTTTAGCCATGATTTATAGTAGCGAAGTACAACATATGTGCTCCGTGGCCAAGGGTGCCTATCACGGTCCCGCCCCCATTCCCGAAGAGGGCAAGTGGGTTCAGGTCAAGGAGATCAAGGATGTCAGCGGTTTTACCCACGGCATTGGTTGGTGTGCTCCTCAGCAGGGCTGCTGCAAGCTGACCCTGAACGTGAAGGAAGGCATCATTGAAGAGGCTCTGGTGGAAACTCTGGGCTGCTCCGGCATGACCCACTCTGCCGCTATGGCCTCCGAAATTCTCATCGGCAAGACTCTGCTGGAAGCTCTGAATACCGACCTGGTGTGTGACGCCATCAACACCGCTATGCGGGAGCTGTTCCTGCAGATCGTTTACGGCCGCAGCCAGTCCGCCTTCTCCGAGGACGGCTTGGCAGTGGGCGCTTCTCTGGAAGACCTGGGCAAGGGTCTGCGCAGCCAGGTGGGCACCATGTTCGCCACCAAGGCAAAGGGCCCCCGTTACCTGGAAATGGCAGAGGGCTATGTCACCCGCTGCGCTCTGGACGAGAACAACCTGATTATCGGCTACGAGTTCATCAACCTGGGTAAGATGATGGACTTCATCAAGAAGGGCGACGATGCCAACGAGGCGCTGAAGAAGGCAAAGGGTCACTACGGCCGCTTTGAGAACGCCGCCAAGTACATCGACCCCCGTCACGAATAATAGGAGGATAACACAATGGCTTTGTTTGAAGGTTACGAAAGAAAAATTGACAAAATCAATGGTGTCCTCGCTCAGTACGGCCTCACTTCCGTAGAGGAGTGCCGCGAAATCTGCACCGCCAAGGGCTTTGACCCCTACACCATTGCCAAGAACATTCAGCCCATCGCTTTCGAAGACGTGGCTTGGGCATACTGCGTTGGCGCAGCCATCGCACTGAAGAAGGGCGTTAAGAACGCCGCAGAGGCCGCCGAAGCCATCGGCATCGGCCTGCAGGCCTTCTGCATCCCCGGCTCCGTTGCCGAGGACCGCAAGGTCGGTCTGGGCCACGGCAACCTGGGCGCCATGCTGCTGCGGGACGAGACCAAGTGCTTTGCCTTCCTGGCAGGCCACGAGTCCTTCGCCGCTGCAGAAGGCGCAATCGGCATTGCCCGCAGCGCCAACAAGGCCCGTAAGGAGCCCCTGCGGGTTATCCTGAACGGTCTGGGCAAGGACGCTGCTCAGATCATCTCCCGGATCAACGGCTTCACCTACGTTAGAACTCAGTTCGACTACTACACCGGCGAGCTGAAGATCGTGGAAAAGATCCCCTACTCCACCGGCGAGCGCGCTGCCGTTAACTGCTACGGCTGTGACGACGTCCGGGAAGGCGTTGCCATTATGCACCACGAGGGCGTGGACGTTTCCATCACCGGTAACTCCACCAACCCCACCCGGTTCCAGCACCCCGTTGCCGGCACCTACAAGAAAGAGTGCATCGAGCAGGGCAAGAAGTACTTCTCCGTGGCTTCCGGCGGCGGCACCGGCCGTACCCTGCACCCCGATAACATGGCAGCCGGCCCCGCTTCCTACGGCCTGACCGATACCATGGGCCGTATGCACGGTGACGCTCAGTTTGCCGGCTCCTCCTCCGTCCCTGCCCACGTGGAAATGATGGGCTTCCTGGGCGCTGGTAACAACCCCATGGTCGGCATGACTGTCTCCGTGGCTGTCGCCGTGGAAGAAGCGCTGAAGTAAGAGGGTAAAACCCCTACTTTTGAACTAAAAAAGTTCGGAATCTGACATTTTCTTAAAAACTGTCCGGGAATCACATCATTTTGGAGAAATTCCATGATGATGTGCTTCCCGGATTTTTCTTGTTTGGAGGAGCATTTGAAGGAGAAACAACCATGAGCAAGAAGAAAATGCGGATGTGTGTTGTGGCGGGTAAAACCTTTGAAGAAGGGGTGGCGGAGTACATCTTGGATTGCAAAGCCCGGAATCTGCGCAATGGAACGATTAGTCACTATCAGGAATCAGCCAAACAGATATACAAACGCATTCCGGCAGAAACACCAATCGCAGATCTGTCTACGCAAACCATGCCGGACTTTATCATCGCCCTCCGGGACGATCCAAACATCAATGAGGTGTCCATGGGAACTTACGCCCGGGATCTGAAAACACTGATGCGGTTCTTTATGAAGTGCGAATACCTCCCGTACTTTGAAATTAAAATCCCCAAAACGGATAAGCAGCCAATCGAAACCTATACGGATGCAGAACTGAAGCAACTGCTCCGCAAACCGGATGTGCGCAAGTGCAATTTTGCCACGTATCGGAGCTGGGTGGTGGTCAATTTCTTACTGTCCACCGGAATCCGGCAGAACAGCATGGTAAACATCAAAATCAAGGATGTTGACTTCGATAACAACATCGTATATGTAAACACCACAAAGAATCGCAAGCCGCTGATAATCCCCCTAAATGATGACATCGTGAAGATTCTCCAAGAGTATCTGAAATACCGTGGCGGACATATGGACGATTGGCTTTTCTGCTCTGTATACGGCGAACAGTTGACCAGAAGCAGTAGCTATCACGCGCTGTGGGACTATTGTCATCTCCGGGGCTTGGAAAAGACCGGCGTTCACCGCTTCCGGCACACCTTTGCGAAGAAATGGGTCACCATGGGCGGTTCGGTGGTTACGCTCCAGAAGATATTGGGACACAGTAGCCTTGCCATTACGGAGAATTACCTGAATGTTCTGACTAGTGATCTGAAAAAAGACATGGATCAGATCAACATTATTCGTAGTTTGAAACAAGAACATATAAAACTGCGCAAAACGGGTTAAATCATCACATGGCATCTACTTTTGATTACTTATATAAACTTTTCGCCGGAAGCGCATTTGCTTCCGGCGTTTTACTATTTCGGTTCGTACATTTCGGCTACCTTTTTTGCAAACTCCCGCATGCCTTCCACCACATGTGGCGGGTCAATGATTTTTGCGCGCCTGCCGAAGCCTGCTACCCAAGCATAGAACATATCGCTGATTTCCACTTCTGCTTGGGCGGTGAAGTGTGTGTCGTCAATCTTCTCGTACTTCACGCCGTTGATGCCAAACTGATCCACAACAGTGTCCAGCTTGGGATCTATGAAGCGGATCGTTACCCGTTCCCGCTTGCCGCCAAACATGGAGAAAACGCGCTGTGTATAGTTGCCCATGTTGACCTCTGTTTCAAATTCCTTGTCCCATTCTCTTGGATCTGGCAGTTCCCGGACATCTTTCATCCGGTCAATGCGGTATGGAAAGACCTTGTTCTTCTTTTTTCTTCCGTCGTAGGTCAGCACATAGAAAAAGCCGTTGTCGATCAGCAGCTTGTAGGGGTGGGCGATATTGACCTTGCCGGAGCGGCGCTCTACTTGGGTGTGGAGGTTTCCAAAAGCGTAAGAAACATATTTGAAGCTGATCTGGTTCTTGTGGCGGATGGCATTGTTTATGGTGGAGATGGAGGCCATTACGGTTTTGTTGACCGTCTTGGTGCGGTTGACAACTGTGCTGTCCGTGTTCAGCTCCTTGGCTTGATGGACGCTGCATAAATTGCTGATGGTGTGGCGGAGGTTCTTTGCCTGATTCTCCGATAGGAAACGGGCGCTGTTCACACATTCTGCCAGCAGCCGCAGCTCGTCAAATTCATAGGGGCGGGCGGTGACAAGATAGCCGCCTTGGGGTGCGTTGGGAAATTTTCGCCGGGTGAAGGTGACCTCGTATTGCAGTTTGTCACGGTCTGGAATTTCACCGTCATCGTCAAGCTCTGTGTTCAGAAGCTCCATGATGTCGCGAATATCTCGGTAAATGGATCGCCGCTCTGCTTCGATGCCGTATTTGCCCAGATGTTCTTCGATCTCTCCAATTGTAACGGGGTGCTCGTCGTCTGAGTGCTTCAGTAGATACTGCATCACCAGAAGGGATTTGTACTTTTGGCCTTTTGCCTTATGCCCGGGGACTCTTTTTTGGTATACCATAATAGCTCCTTCTGAGGCGAGTTTTGCTCCGATGAACATGATAAAAGGGCAAATTTCTTCGCCCCTTATTTTAACATACGATTTATAATGCCCAGCAGCATGAGCATATCGCTTTCGTCAAGCTTTTTCATTCCTTCTACTGCCTTTTGGATTAGTTCAGGACTTTGTGTGCTATCGTCAAAGAATTGCTGTGGAGTAATTTCAAAGTATTCACAAATTGCAAAGAACTCTTTCAGCGGTGGCAGAGCCTTGCCTGAAGAAATATTGTACACATATCCACGACTGTGTCCTAAATCATAACTCATTTGATATTCAGACACACCCTTTCTCAGCCGCAACTGTGTTATTCGATCTTTTACAAATTCTTCGAACATAACAATCACCTCATAAATAATGATAACCACTAATTCCCTTTATTTAGTAACAGATTATTTGTTGTATTAGGTTGAAAAGTCCAAAGATATATGTTAATATGTAACATAAGCACAAATATATTTGATATTTATGTGCAACCAACAAAGAAAGGGTGAAAACTATGGCGCAAAATCTGAATTATACAACATGCCCTCGTTGCGGCAGAGGCTATCTACAAGCCATGAGCGAAAGAACTGGAGGATTTAGTGGAGGAAAGGCAGTGCTCGGAGCAATTATTGCTGGACCGATTGGAATAGCTGCCGGAGCACTTGGAAAAAAGAAGGTAACATATTCGTGTAACCGTTGTGGTTACACTATTGAGAAATGAGGCATACGTATGACCAACGATGAATTGGAACAAGAAAAGAGAGAAACAATAGAAAAAGCATTTGCATTAGTCGAAGAAGGTAAAGAACTACTTGGCAATGCTTTCGCAACGGCATATCAAAGAGCACTTGATTTTATGGACCAAGGGCAATACAAAAAAGCTCTCGATTCTGCACAAATGTTAGAATCAGTCGAAGAGTATAAAAAGCAAGCAAAAATGCTCAAGTTCAGAATATTCACAATTTGTGCAGAAACATTTTCGGAAGAAGATATAGAGGTGTTAGTTTCTATTTGGAATGGCGCTGCAAGTTGCTGTGATTCTTATGAGGAGTTTTTTTCTATATACAATGACGCAACATTGTATTTGCGAAATTGGCTCGAAACAGCAACACAAAGGAGCTTCGCTCAACAACAGGATTTGATGGAACAGGTAAATATCCATGAATTCCCTTTTAGTGAAGCGTGTCTGCGTTTTAAGGATAACCTTTCTATATTTGACCAGATTATAGATAAGATGCTTCGGGTACCTGCATTTACTACTCTAGTAGAGAAGTCTAATATGTCGCTAGACGAAGCTACAGATAGATATTTAACAAAACGTCCATCTCTTTCGAACATTTTATTTGATGAATCCTACAAGGCAGGCTGCCGCGTATTTGATCAATTCACAGATTTTGTAGAAGAAAACAAACATTGCAGTGTTGAGTATGCGGATGAAGTTATAGAAAAAGCTTGGTTTTGGAGTGCTGTTGCAGTTACTGATTTGAAACCTCTGGTTGATGCCGGTGATTGGGACGAAGGAAAGCGGAGCGCCGCGATTAAGAAAATTATCGATTTATGTAATTACTATCTGAATGCGTTGATATACCCTAATGGCAGAACGGTTTCTCTTGCATTCCACCCTCAATATAGAGAACTTCGCCTGAATGATCTAGAAGAATGTTATACGATGATTCAAGAGCTGGAGCCGGATTTTGAGGTACCAGCATTACCTGATAAAGCACCCGTAAATGAAGGAGTGCAGAACAATAGCAGTAGTGGTGGTTGCTATGTGGCCACGGCGGTATATGGCTCTTATGATTGTCCTCAAGTTTGGACACTCCGACGTTTCCGTGATGATACTCTGGCCGAAACTTGGTGGGGTCGTGCCTTTATTCGTACATATTACGCAATCAGCCCCACACTTGTAAAATGGTTCGGTCATACCGAATGGTTCAAGAAGATGTGGCAAGGAAAACTCGACCTTATGGTTACTAAACTGCAGGCCAACGGTGTTGAATCCACACCTTACGAAGATAAGGTGTGGTAAATGTAGGAGGAATAACAAATGAATGGTGAAGAAATTCTCATACCCACAAAGGAAGAAGTAGAGAACCTTCTCAGGTTTGCGATGGATAGCAAGCTTGTTCAAATGCAAACAATAGGCGAACTGATTGGGATGAAGTGGTTGGACTCTCTTATGCCTAAAATCAAGGGCGAACCTGATTGGGGCTACGAGGGTTTGAAACAGTTTTTTATCGATAATGGGATAGGCTCTTCTGACACATTTGACGTAGCATTAGAGAAACTGAAATGATATTCCGTTTTTATAATGCTCTTACACGGCTGACAGCCCGGACAAATAAACGTCCGGGCTGTTTTCTTATATCAACTGCGCATGGTTTTGAATTGCCTGCTCTATCCGTTGCGGCTCAATGCCGATATAGCGCTGCGTGGTGGCGGCGGAGCTGTGCTGCAGCAGGCGTTGGACAAGGGCAATGTCGTAGCCATTAGCCTTGTAGATCTCTGTGGCGTACCCCTTGCGGAAGCTGTGGGTGCTGATGTCCTCATAGCCTAAGTAGTCGCAGACGATAGCAAGCTGCTTTTGCACCGCCCGTTCTGTGATAGGGAAGATAGCATCCGCGTGGCGGATTCCGTTGCGCAGACAATAGTTCTCGATATACTGCTGAATCACCATCGGCACGGTGAAAATCCGGCGCTTTCCGGTTTTCTGCTCCACAATCTCCAAGCGATAGCGATCTCCGTCCCGGACAATATCGCAAGGCCGCAGTTTCAGTATGTCGCTGATCCGCAAGCCCAGGTTGGCTTCCAGTACCAAGGCCGTCGCTACCCGCTCATTGGGACGGCAGCCGCAAAAGCCCTGTTTCATATAGTGGATAATTTCCTTGTATTGCCCCTCTGTCAGAGCCTTGGTTTTCTTGTTCATAGCTGCCTCCAATAGTCGAAAGTTCGTTAATTCGTGGCGGGAAGTTCGTATCCGCGTGCCGGTTTTGGAAATGTATTAGAACGGCAAGGGTTTTGCTGTTCGTTTAATATATCTTTTACGAACTCTTGCTCTTTTGGAATACCGTGGGCGTTATCGCCCACGGTTTTTCGCATCTCACGCGCTGATGGTGAAGCGCCGGCTGCTGACCTGCTTGGTATAGGCCTTGTAGATCTCTGGCATCACCTTCTTAAAGGCGGTGCTGTCGAAACGCTGGCTCAGAACCGGTGTCCACCGGATGATGTACTGTCCAGCGATTAGTTCTTCCACCTCTCTGGCTTCCATCTCCGCCTTGATGGTGTTGCGGACGGTATCGGCCTCGGCCTTGAGTTCTTCCATCATGGCCTCGTACTTGTTCAGCAGTTCAATCTTGGCAAGCAGTTCGATTTTAGACATTGTAGTGATCTCCTTTATATTTTGGTGTTTTGCCGTCTCTCCGGCTGCCGCTGCTCTTATGTGTTTGTTGTAGGACTTACATCAGGCAGTGTTGAAATTGGCTGTCCTTGATTACGATAGTATTATAGCACGAAACCTCGTGCATGTCTATTGACATATTGCACGAAAAATAGTGTTACTTTCTGTGCATATTTGCACTTGATTTCGTGCAAGCATTGCTGTATAATATGGACAATGGAAAAGGAGGCGGTTTACCATGCCGTTGCGTTACAAAATCGATGTCCTAAGCGCACTAAAGGAAAAGGGCTACAACACCAACAAGATCAGAACGGAAGGCCTGCTCAGCCAATCCACCTTGCAGAAGTTCCGCAATCAGCAGGGCGTGTCGTGGGAGAATATCGAAACCCTTTGCCGCCTGTTGGAGTGCCAGCCTGGGGATCTGATAGAGTTTGTACCAGAAGACAATTAAAAATAAGAGGGACAGCAGTCGCTGTCCCTCTCTGTTTTAGACATGTAATCACCATTCGTTATCAATGGCGATATATCCATCTTTCGGAAAAAGATAAATGTAGTTCTCTGCGCCACAACAAGTAACGCGAAAATTCTCGGGCAATTTGCGCAGAATTTCAATAAGCTCCTTGACTGTTGGGTATCCGATATGGTAACCGGGCATATCGTGGCAATCATCGTTGCTATAATTGATATTCAACATCTCATTGTACAAATTCTCGTTCAGCATAATAAATGTCTCCTCATACTCTCTTTGTTGACTATTCCAAAAGCTGTCTTATTTCATCTGCGGTTGCAATTCGTTTTACTTCATACTTTCGCCAATCCTCTTCTTTTGGGATTTGCGTATTTAGTGGTGGCCGATACTTCCGGAGATATACGCCTTCCATGTATCCAATCTCTTCGTCAATATCGTGGCGGGCAATTGAGTTCGCATCATAAAGCACATCAAAGTTAACAGGATACCCTTCCTGCTACAGCTGCGCTATGATGCGATACTTTTCTGCATTGCGATACTAAATTCCAACATAGTGTGCCGCAATCCGCTCCAACATATTGACGCTTTTTCCTATGTAAACCAGCGTGTTGCCCAAACTGATGCTGTAAATGCCAGCGTGGTCATATTTATCTGCATACCCTCTGCGCCGGAACATCGCAATAACATTATCTTCATATCTCAGTGGCAAATTCTCACCTCCTTTGCAAGCATAATAGTGTTAAGCTGCTTGGTGAACTGGGAGAATTTCGGACTTGGAAAGCTCAAATGGTAAACTCTTTCATTGTCTCAAATCCAGATTCGTTTACAGAAAGTACCGGGTCGATTGAAGTGTCCACATCCGGCTCTTCATCTACGTCGCACATATAGTTCTCCCAATATTTGCCGTCAAAGCAAAACATCAGTTTGCCATTCTCATATACACGCTTTCCACAGAACCCCATGCCAATCTCATCAAAAGTGTATACAAAGCATAGCGTAGGAAACTGCTTTGCCAACATTTCAATAACAGGCTCGCAAGGAGACCATGCTGTTTGGAAAGCAATGATGTTTCCATTCACAACAGCGCCAACACTGTTCCATTTTGTTCCCCAATTGTCACAAGACCAATTGTACCAGTTATTTTCGCCGTAGATTTCCTCTTCCTCCGGCCCCAAACGACCTCTATAGATGTAGTCAGGCATAGGGATAATTTTCTCAAAATCGAAAATGCTTTCGTCAGATTTAACGAGTTGCAGAAGCTCTTTTACAGCATTCTCGGTTCCTTCAATTTTCAGATAGTTGCTACAATAATTCGGCATAATTTATTTTCTCCTTTATTATTTTGTTTCATCACTTAACTTACATAAATATTATAACATTTTATTTTATAAAAATCAAAAAACTACGGTTTACCTAGAAAAAACCGAACTTTTTGCGATATAATGGTGGTGGGGGGTGGTATTCGGGCACACTGGATCTGGAGAGCCTGGTGATCCGTGGCGTGGCCTCGGAAATTTCCCTGAGCGGTTTTTATTCCAGAAGACGGTCTTCACATCCCAAAACAAATAGAGCACTGCATTCCGTCACACGGGGTATAACGAAAATAACGGCAGCCGTCCCGATTGGGAACAAGCTGCCGCTTCTTATTTGAAATCCCTGAAAATTTCTTTCATTGCCTTGTCGATTGTTGCTTTCAGGCTCTTGTGGATAAGTGCCATTATTGTCGCCTCAAGAACGCCCTTCTTCTTTTTCTTCTTTCTCTTGGGGTCACTCATTTCATGCTGACCTCACTTCTGATAACAACTTCTTCCTCATCCTCCGGCTATTCAAGACGCTGCTCTATGTAGTTCTCGATTGCCGATTTGCCGTTGAGCTGATACCAGTACCGATCCGGTAACATGCCTTGCTGATACGCAAGTTTTGTAGTTATGTCCATCCTGTTTTCTCCTTAGTCATAATAAGAAGTTGGGAACTTTCGACACAAGCTAAGCGCCGCCAGAGCGGCGTGTGCTTCTGGAGAAATTCCCAACTTCTCTCATATGTTCTTGCGTTTTGGGCAGGTCAGTTAAATCGACTCTGCCCAAAGAAAAACAGTTACTTTTTCCTCAATATAATTTAATTTCTAATTATACTAAGGAAAAAGTAACTGTTTTCGAGTTAAGACCACCATGCAGACATGTCGATGATCTGACCCTTGCGCCGGAAGGTGTTGCCGGTGTTCCAATAAGCATAATCCTTGACCAGTGCCCGATACTCTCGCTCCAGCACATTCTTTGCAGCACAAACCTGGCTGACAGAGGTATCAACATCCGCTGCAATTTCATCATTTGTGACGAGTGTACCATTTGCATTCTGCATCAGCCAGAGCTGCACTTTCAGCACAATCTCCCACGCCACACCCTCTGAGTTGTATTCGTGGCGGCGGATGCGCGTAACCCATTCAGCTGGCATAGTAATTTCTGTTTCTTTTGGAATAACCGCCATCTGATAGGTGCGGCCGGTTTGAGATACCCTGATAAAGCCGCGGCGGGTCAGTTCATCAATAGCGGCGCGAAGCCGGTTTCTGTTGTGGGTCTGGGGGTCTACGGAAAAGTATCTGCACATATCCGATAGAGTCCCCCGAGACTCGCCCAAATCTGCAAGCATGACCAATATCCGAAACTGCTCTTTCGAAAGTGGCAGCCATTCAGCATAGCAAACAACCTTTTTCAAGGAAATCAATCCTCTCCATAACAAAAGTTAAATAAGAGAAGCACCTCTTCGTAGGGCAGTGCACAGAGCTCCTCAGTAGTCAGTCTGTGGCCATCTTCGCGCACAAGTTCGTGTTCCTCCATCACCATGGCGATGGCATCAATCATAGCCTCAATATCAATCATCTCTTTCACCTCCTTTCAAATTAAGTGTGGTCAGCTGGTGCAGTGGCAGTGTCTTTTTGCTTGTACTTGGTGATGTCAGGGATGGCCACTAACAGCACGGAGCTCTGCTCTTGGCTACCAGTGACTGCATTCTGGTAGTCAGGGAACTGGGCTACAAACCAATCCCGGACGTACTTATAAGGGCTTGCCACCAGTTTGGACTTCTGGCGGACGATGGCAAAAGCGGTTCTCAGCTCGTCACGGTTCTCGTAGCAGCCGATGTAGGCATCCATGTTCTCGTATGTCAGGCGTTTGGTGGGGCGTGTAGTGGTGATTGTGCGGCCTGCCTTGACCACAACCGTCAAGTGCGGGAAGTCTGCCAGAATCTCCTTATAGCGGTTGTACTCAGGGGATCCAAAATCGCTCATTGCGCGGTGGAATTTGTAGTTGACGGTGAGGGTATTGGTGGGGAAATCCAGCTTGTAACCCTTGACAGTATCATTTCTATTGATCTTCATAGTAAATCCTCCTCTCTAAGTTATTCGTTGGCAGCCTTGGGAAGCTGCATGACTTCAGCTTCACGCCGCTCTTCTTCTACTTCCTGAATGAAAGAGCCGTAGCTCTCGTAGCCGCTTACTTTCTCCTCAAACCATTCCAAGACAAAACGATAGGGACAGTTTTGGGAACAGGAGCGGGTTTTGATAACTTTAAACTGCTTCAGCAGATTCTCTGCATCCGGTAAAGTGCTCAGGAACTTTTCCATATTCTTATAGGTCAAGTTCCGGTTGGTCTTGCGATCGGGGTTCTTCTTGATGCTCTTGGTGATCATCTTGGCGTTGGGGAAGATAACTAGATACTCGCGCCACAACTTGAATTCTTCTGTTCCGAAGATGCGAGCCTGCTTCTGGAATGCCTTGGTGACCTGGGCCTGCTTTTCGTTTACATGCATAATCTTGGTATTCATGGTGTTATCCTTTCTGCCTTTTGGCAACTGCGTTGGTCGCAACCCTAATTTTTTGTGGGTTTTTTGTTCCCCTGTTGTGCTTTCATTATACCAAGGGACACGGTAAGCTGAGTCACTCTTATGTACATCAGCTAAGGCAAGATAGAAAAGATACAGAAATTTTGTCACAAATTAAACCGAGGTATAGATAAAAAGACAGGGTTTCCCCCTGTCTTTTTTCGACATTTTATGATATGATAAAATAAATTGCGTGTCTTTAGCATTTTAAACAGAAAATAGGAGAGATACTTATGAAAGAACATGTCTTAGTTAAGAAAAACGTGTTTACATGCATTATGTTTGGCGCAATTCTTCTTTTCGTTTCAGTTGAAAGTATATTTCGACTGGAAGCATTGTCTATTCTGGCTTTCATCATTGCGATTCCTCTTTTTATCCTATCTATTATTCAATTAGTCATTAATGTTTCTGAGCAAATAATTGATAAAATCACTTCTTATCTTTCATACACTGAGAGTCAGCATATGCCATTTGATGAAGACTTGTTTGAGATTAGAATGAGCAACAAATCAACAGTAAACGGCATTATTGATAATATCTCCAAAATGTATCCAGATAGAGAGGGGACTCGTAGTGACCTCAGTAATTACTATAATGCTCGCAAAACACGATCTTCAATTCGAGCAGTGCGCAGAGTATTGCTCTATATATACTATGCGCTTTGCATGATAATCCTCCTGTTGTTGCTTCTTCATGCAGAGGTATATACTCTCTTTGAAAATGCCGAACTCAACATGTCTATAAATACAGATTTGTTTGAAGTATGGTCACTCATCATTATCCTCTTTGAAATAATGATGAAAGATATAGTTGAGGATATTATCGTATACATAATTAGCAAAAGGATTAGCATTAACCTAGAGTATTACTAAGTTGATAGTTTAGATCGATTTGTTATGGTTTGTCATGCTATGTAATAATTTGGCTTGACTTATTTCGATTTGTGCCATATAATCATTCCATCATCATTTCTAAGATGATGTGTGTCCCAATTTAAGAGAAGATGGGTTGAAATCCTTGAATCCCCTTACAAAATACGCCGTGAGGCGGATTTTGCGTGGAAATGATGGGCTTCCTGGGCGCTGGTAACAACCCCATGGTCGGTATGACTGTCTCTGTCGCAGTTGCTGTGGAAGAGGCTCTGAAGTAAGAAAACCCATAAAACAAATTACACCCCGGCTCAATCCGAGCCGGGGCGTTTTTTATTCGGGTTTTCTCTGTCATTGCGAGGGTGGCGGTTTTATTCCCCTTGTAGGGGGGCGGCGCCCCGACGCCCCGCACAAGCCTTCCCCTTGTAGGGGCGACCATCGGTCGTCCGCCAATGCCTTCCCCTCAAGGGGAAGGCTTATTCTTTTTCCTCCTCCAGTTGCTTGATCAGCCAGTCGATTTGTCGGTTTCTGTCCTTTCCTCTTTCATACGCATAATAGCCAATCACCCAATCGGGGAACAGCCTCTGGTAGCGATCCAGCGCAGCTCTGACAAACTTTTGAATTTCCATATCATCGGCAAGCATAATTCTGGCCAGGGCGGCATGATGGTACTTATACTCGGTAATTTCCTCCGGTGTCATCCCCTCGAAGGGGTCGCTGCACGACCCTTTATATAGTTCCATAATAATTCCTCCTCACCCAATATCTCCTCTAGAGATTTATTGTCTAGCCTATTTCATATTTTACATCATAATTGGATAAAATCAATACATTAGGGACAATAAATATCCAATAGAGACAGAATCGGAGGAATATGGATATGGCTAAAACAATGTTTCTGATTCCCGGCAATATCTGTTCCGCACGGGTGCGGCTGGCAAGAGCCATGCACAAGCCGCCTCTGACCCAGGAGGATCTGGCGCGGAAAATGAATCTCATGGGCATGGATATCACGCCCCTGATTATCTCCCGCATCGAAAAGAACCAGCGCCATGTCTGTGACGGAGAGCTGAAAATGCTGGCACGCGCCCTGGGCGTAACCATGGAATGGCTCTGCGAGGAAGATTCGGAGTAACCTTTCGCCCTTGTAGGGGGCGGCGCCCCGACGCCCCGCAATACCGCAAGGCGACAAAAAAGCGAGATGGTTTTCACCATCTCGCTTTTTTTATTCTATTTCGCAAACTACATAGGCTGCGTCCTCGTATACCAGCCTGAAGCCGGCAATATTGGCAATATTATTTTTGCTGGCAAAGGAGCGCCAGTCAGCAATCTCCAGCAGCAAGAAGTCCTTTGTGCCCTCCAGATTTCTGTTGGCGTTTAGACAGAGCCAGGGGTTAAACTGAATGGTTCCCGTATCGCTGAAATAATGGACATTCACAAATCGCACCGCACCGTCGGACATCTCGGTGATGATGTTTCCGTTCCAGAATGTGGCGTAACCCCGCTCATAGCCATTGTCTACCAGGAACTCCACCACCGGCGCAAGGGTTTGGGTGATTTCTCTGTTTTGAAAAACCAGACCCTCATACTTCTGCTGGAATTTGGTATGGTCAAGGAAATAGATGCCGTTGACGATGCCGTTGAGGAAAATGATTGCCACAACTGCCGCAGGCAGCAGCCGGCGCATATTGATGAACGGCACATCTGCAGGTGCTTCGCAAAAGGCCTGCACAAAAACGGGAATAAACCAAATCACAACCGGGGTAAAATAGAGGACGAAATAATAGTAATTCCCAAGGACGATGAACACCAGCAGCATGACCGCCAGATAACTCAGGAAGAACACCGCAGGCAGCGCCTTTCCGATGTCCTTGTGCTCTTTATACTTTTTCACGCCGACCGCGGCAACGACAATGCAGGCAATTGCAAGAAGAACGCCCAAAACCGACAGCACGCCCAGCACACTGATCAGCTTAACCTCATCCCGGAAACCAAAATGATGCATAAAGCCGTAGGCGATATCCTTAAAATACCCCACATCAACGAGCCGGATGGTATTCCCGGAGTAATCGCTGAATACATATTTCTCAGCCAGAATCTCCGTATTGATCAGATAGCCGGCAAGGAAAAATGCACAGCCGCCCAAGGCGTTGATCAAATAGGTCAGCCGCTTTCTGGCGTGCTGCTCTTCCTTGCGCTTGCAGACGAAATCGTCCAGCATATAATAAACGAATACCGCCAGCAGAATCGGGGCGTGGGTCATCATCGCCTGCCGAATGCCGCCAAGGCCTCCCAGGAAGGACAGTACCAGCAGGCACGCCGCTTTGAAAATGCGCCACCGCCTGCTCCTGCCCTCGGATTTTGCAAATGTCAGACCCACAAGGATTAGGGAGATTGCGATATGGGGCACATAATAGCAATTGTACAGCACAATCCGTCCGTAACACACGCTGACCGGCAGCAGGGATAACCCCGCGCTGATGCACAATACCTTTCTGCTGAGCCCGATGCACCTGCCAAAAATGAAGAACGACCCCACAAGAATCGCCTGCAGGATCAATGCGCCCACGAACCGCACCATATGCCAATCGCTGAAGAGCTTAAACAGCGGCGCGTACACCAGCTGGGTGTTCACCACCCGAAGCTCTGTGGAATAGCCCCAATCATCCGTCAAAATACCGCCGGTCTGCGCCAGGTGATTGGAAAGCACCAGCTCGCTGGAAGCATCCGAATCAATGCAGTTTGCCGTTGCGTAAAAGGTGAGGACGACAGAAATGGCTGCGCACAGAACAAGAAACAGCACATCCGGTTTCATGCGGTTTTTGATCCTTTGTAGCATAAGCGGTCTCCTTTTCCAAAATGCTGGTATCAGCGTACCACATTCCCCCTGTGATGTCAAGCTTGCGCGTATAAAAGGCAGCGGGCGCGCTTTCCGGCGGGCAGGTTCATCTGTAGGGGGCGGCGCCCCGACGCCCCGGGAAAGACCCCTTGTAGGGGCGACCATCGGTCGTCCGCCCAAACAAAAAACCCCGGCTCTCGACTTATCGTCGAGAGCCGGTTTATCGTTGTCTTTAGATCTTCTTTGCGTTTGCCAGCAGATACTTTTCTGCCTCGGGATTCCACAGGCCGTTGTTGGCCTTGCAGAGTCTGTCCAGCTCAGCAAACATGGGGTCGGTCTTGCCCTTCTCTTCAAACTCGGTGATGGCAGTCAGCTCCAGCTCAATCTGGTTGTAAATCAGCTTCTTGCCGCCGGGAATCTTGGGCAGATTCAGGGTAGTGTCAATAACCGCATTCAGTCCGCCGATGTGGGTAACCAGAGCAGAGGGATTCAGCTTGCCGGCGTTCATCATCTCGATGGCTTCCTGCATATCGTTGGTGTTGCCGCCGGAGGTGCCCACCACGTGGGTGTACAGATAGTGGACATTGTACCAGTTGAAGGGAGCCTTAAACTGGCTGTCGGTAGGACCGGCAAAGAAGTTCAGGCAGCCGTCAAAGCCCAGAATGTCGTCAGCCTGCTCAATAACGGGCTTCACAGGGGCAAAGCAGACAACATCGTCATAGCCGGTGCCGCCGGTGAGAGAGCGCAGATACTCAGTGGCGTTCTCCATGCGGGTGTTTACATAGTGCAGCTCGATGCCGTACTTGGCAGCCTCTTCCACAGTGTAGATGGAAGCGGCGCGCTCCAGGCGAGCCTCGTCAATGTCGGTAACCACCAGCAGGCTGGGACGGCGGTCGCAGTGAATGGCGTAGTCAATGGCAGCCAGACCCATGGGGCCAACGGAGGCCAGCAGCGCCATCTTGCCGCCCTCCTTGATGCCCATTTCATGGACATAGGAACCGGCCTTGGTGTGGTACATGGCGTGGAAGGTGCCGATGACACAGCTCAGGGGCTCAGCCAGAGAGCCGTAGTAGTAAGTATCGGAGTTGTAGGGCAGCAGGCAGTTCATCAGCAGGGTCTCGATGGGCACATTGCCGTACTGTGCATTGCCGCCGCAGTAGCTGTAGGAGTAGCCGGGAGCCATCTGGGAGCCCTGGTAGTAGTGGGCAGGCTGAATCACGAACTTGTCGCCAACCTTGTACTTATGCTTCCAGTTCTCGCCTACCTCTACGATGTCGCCGCAGAACTCATGGCCCACGATGGTGGGATTCTCGTCGCAGTTGTCGGGAACGCGCTTGTGGTCGCCGCCCTCGACGGCTGCCTTATAGGTGGACATACACAGGCTGTCGGAGATTACCCGAACCCGAACATCATCGGGGCCAACCTCGGGCAGAGTCACATCATCCAGCCGCAGATCCATTTTGCCATGGATACGAACCGCTTTAATATTCATAGTCATTTCCTCCTGTTATTGATTTTCGTGTTCTATCAGCTTCCATGTTGCATCAATAAGATTTTGGAACATGGGATTTTCCATTGCCTTGATAATAAAGCTCTGCCGGGGGGTGTTGATATCCTCGCCGGAAATTTGGAACATGCCGTATTCATCGCAAAGATTGCGCAGGCGCTCCAGCTGAGCGGGGGTGTTCCGGGTGGGCATATAGGTGACGGCGGTAACGCCCTCCTCCTTCAAACACTCGAACACATCCTCCAGGTAGTCGTCCTCAAACTTCTGGGCCTTCTTGTCGCCGGTGACGCTGTCGCCCACATCGCCCAGATAGGCGTAGCAGAGGTAGGCATCCACCTGCTTGCACAGCTTGACCATATCTTTCAGCTTGGGGCATTCGTCGGTGGCATCCACAAAAATCTTGGGCACAAAAGCGCTCTTGAGGATACCCAGCAAATCGTACTCATAGAAGGGATATTCGGTGTCCAGCATCTGGGTTTTCTGCTTGTCGGAGAGGGTCAGGCCCATATCCGAAAGCTTATTAACCATCGCCTGGCCCTTGCCCACTTCCTTTACCAGCCGAACTGCCAGAGCGTACATCAGATGCCGCTCGGTAACGCCGCCGTTTTCCGCCGCCATGGAAAGGGGCAGAACATCCCGGTCGTAGTCCATATCCAGACCCAGCAGGGCGTTGATGTTTCCAATCATCTTCCGATTTCGGGCATGCCGGGCAGCCTGATAGGGCTTAAAGAACTCCGTCAGCACCTCAATCTTGTCATGGGGCACAGACTGAATGGTCATATAGCTGACGCCCACCTGGTCCGGATTGTTGGTGCGGCGGCCCTCCAGACGGGTGCCGTCCATGGAAATCCGGGCTTCCATGCCGATGGTCACTGGCATGTTCACCAGCTTTGCCGCCTCCAAAAATTCCCGGGCGCCGGAAATGGAATCATGGTCGATGATGCCGGCGGTGCACAGACCCTCCATCCGGGCGGCATATACCGCGGCCGTGGGAGAGTAGGGAGAGAAGGAGTAGGTGGTGTGAATGTGATTGTTGATGTACTGGGGTACCATGGGGGGAAACTCCGTCTTAGGCAGAAGTGCCGCCAAATTGGCAAGCCGCTCTTCCTTGGTGGGAGCATTCAGCAGATTTAAAGCCGCAATATCAATCATAGTCTTCCCCTTAGTTCAGCATAACCTGGCCGCCGGTAACGGGAATGGCCTGGCCGGTCTCGTATTTCTGCTCCACGCAGTACATAACTGCCCGGGCAACGTCCAGAGGCAGACAGCCCCGGTTCATGGGCACCTTTGCCTCGTAGAACCGACGGACATCCTCCACGGTCTTTGCGCCGGGAACCTTGCCTGCCTGCAGATACTGGACAAACAGACCCCGCTCCGGATCGGACCACAGGGGGCCGTCCAGATAGTTGCCGGGGCAGATGGCGTTGACCTTGATGTTGTAAGCGGTCAGCTCCAGCGCCCAGCTCTGTACCAGACCGATGGCGCCGAACTTGGAACCTGCGTAGGCAAAGTTCTTGTTGGAGCCTTCCAGGCCGGACTTGGAGGACATGGCAATGATGTCGAACATAGCGGTGGGATCCGCCTCGTGCTGTGCCTGCATGATAATGGATGCATACTTGGCGCAGAGGAACAGACCCGTGTAGTTGATAGCGGTAACAAACTCAAAATCCTTCTGCTCGAAGGTAGCGATGGGGCCGGAGCGGACCACACCGGCGTTGGCAACCATAATATCCAGACCGCCAAACTTTTCCACAGTCTGGGCCACCAGAGCCGCAACACTTTCCTCGTTGGAAACATTCACGGCGATGGCGCAGGCGCGCTCGCCCATTTCGGCAGCAACCGTCTCTGCCAATGCCTGATTCATATCGGCAATGACGATGGTTGCGCCTTCCTTGTACAGCTCCTCGGCAATACCCTTGCCGAAGCCCTGAGCCGCACCGGTAACGATGGTGATTTTACCGGCAAGCCGGCCGGTACCTGCAGGACGGGTGTGAATCTTTTCCTTGGCAATTTCCTGCCACTTTGTCATATCTACGCTCATATTGTCCATCTCCTTATTTCAAAAAAGTTAACAGCTTTTGATAGGCTTCTTCCCATTCGGGGGTGTGGTGGGGCTCCCAGACATTCACCGCCTCCGAGTTGCGCACCACCTGGCGCAGCTCCTCCAGATTGGCGATGTCGCCCAGGGCCATGGCCTGGGTCAGCAGGTTACCCATGGCAGCGCCCTCAATGGGTCCGGTAACCACCTGCCGGTCCAGAGAATCGGCAATCAGCTGGTCCAGGAACCGGTTGTTGATGGGGCCGCCCACGATATTTAGAGAATCAATCCGCTGGCCCTTCATTTTCTCCAGGCCCTCCAGGGCATGGCGATATTTCAGCGCCAGAGATTCATATACGCACCGAGCCACCTGACCGATGGTCTCGGGAACGGGCTGATTGGTACGGCGGCAAAAGTCCTGAATCTTCTTTTCCATGTTGCCGCCGGAGTAGAATTCCGGGGAATCCGGGTCGATGATGGACCGCAGGGGCTCTGCCTCCTGGGCCTGCATAACAACACCGTCCCAGCTGATGTCAATGCCTTTCTTAATCCAATCCCGACGGCATTCCTGGATAATCCACATGCCGATGATGGTCCGCAGGGGACGGAAGCCGCCCTGCACCGTACCCTCGTTGGAGAAGCCGGCAGCCGCGGCATCGGCGCTGAGGTCGGGCTTGTCCATTTCCGCACCGAACAGCGACCATGTGCCGCTGGAACAGAAGGCAAAGCTTCCCGTTCCGGGAATTGCCGCCACAGCAGAAGCCGTGTCATGGCTGCCCACCGCCACAAAGGCAGCAGGATTCAAGCCCAGCTCCTGGCACAGCTCGGGCCGGAGATGCCCCCGAATGGTGCCGGTTTTGTCAATTTTCGTAAAAATGTGCCGGGGCAGCTCCAGCTGGTCGATGGTCTCCCAGTCCCAATCCCGGGTGGTGGGGTTGTACAGCTGGGTGGTGGTAGCAATGGTATACTCCGTACCCTTTGCGCCGGTGAGGAAATAACCCAGTAAGTCCGGGGTCAGCAGCATGGTGTCCGCTGTCTCCAGGGCCACATCCCCCTCCCGCTTCCGGCGGTAGAGCTGATAAAGGGTATTGAAGGTCAGCGAGGTGTCGATGCCGGTACGGCTGTAGAGCACATCGGCAGGAATCTTTTCCTTCACCGCATCGATATCCTCCTGGGTGCCCAGCCGGTAGGACCGAGGCACACCGGCCAAGTGACCGTTCTTGTCCAAAAGGCCAAAGTCCACACCCCAGGTGTCAATACCGAAGGCATCCAGCTCGCCGAAATCACCCTGCTTAAACTTCAGCAGACCGATTTTCAGCTGATTGAATAAGTAGGGAGTGTCCCAGTAGAACACGCCGTTCATTTCAATGTAGTTATTTTCGAATCGGTGCAGCTCCCGCATGGTAATGCGTTCGCCGTCGAACTGGCCCAGGATTGCGCGGCCGTTGCTGGCGCCCAAATCAAAGGCCAAAAAGTTTCTGATTCTTTCCATATCGTCACCTCATTTTCATTATACCACCGAATACTTCACAGTTCAAGGCTATGGTCTACATTATTTTCCAGACAACAGCCTTCAGCGCTGAAGCAAGCGGAAAACCGGCACCACCGAAGTGGTGCCGGTCGGTTTCAGCCGTAACGTTAAATTATGTTACTGAATGATCAATTAGCCTTCGTAAACCAGGTTGTCCTTGATCATCTGGTCGATGTTGGAAGCGTCGTACCAAGCGCCGGCGATGTCGACCTGCTTGGCGGTGCCGCCTTCAACAGCGGTGATGCACTGCATAACAGCGTTGTAGCCGATGTTGAAGGAGTCCTGAGCGACGGAGCCAACCAGCTTGGGACCGGTGGTAGCCTTGATCCACTCGATCTGCTTGGAGCCAGCGTCGAAGCCGCAGAACTTGATGGCGTCGTACTTGCCCTCAGCGGACTTGGTTGCGTCGTAAACCTGCTTCACAACGCCTTCGTTGCACATAAAGACAGCGTCAGCGCCCTTGTCGAACAGAGCTTCCAGAGCAGCAACGTAAGCCTGGTTGGCGTCGCCGTCCTTGATCTCGTGAGCGATCTCGTACTTGCCAGCGGTGGTGGTGTCAGCGTCAGCCAGCTCCTTGAACTTATCCATGAAGCCCTTAGCGCGGTCAACACCGGTCTGGGTCTGGTCGTGCTGGATCACACCGACAACGTAGGTCTCAGCGGAAGCAGCGATGTCAGCCTTGATGGCCTCGAACAGCTTCTCAGCAGCAACAGCGGCAGCAGCGATGTTGGAAGTAGCAACGTTTGCCAGGATGGGGTTCTTGCCAGCGTTGTTCAGAGCAGCAACGTCGTCTGCCCAAACGCCGGAGTCAAAGCTGACAACGGGGATGCCCTTGTCCTTAGCCTGGGTCAGCAGATCGGTGAAACCGGTGCCGATGGTGGCCAGAACCAGACCGGCAACGTTGTTGGACAGAGCGGTCTGAACCATGGTGATCTGGCTGGGAACAAAAGCAGCCTCTTCCTTCTCGGGGCCCTGGAAGGTTACGGTGTAGCCCTTCTCCTTGGCAGCAGCCTCTGCGCCGGCCTTAACAGCCTGCCAGAAAGCGTGGGACTCGCCCTTAGCGACGACAGCGATGGTCTTGCTCTTCTCAGTGGGCTGAGCGCAGGCCACCAGGCTCAGAGCCATGACCAGAACCAGCACCAATGCGATGAGTTTCTTCATTATTGTTTCCTCCTAAAAATTTTTGTTGTTTTATTCTAAGCACACTTTCGCATGCGCTTATACAAAGGAATTATTTCTTTGCGGCTTCCTTGGTGTCCACTTTTTCGATCTTGACCTTGTTCTGGTTCTTGGTCTTCATGATGTCCAGCAGGATTGCCACAACCACGATGATACCGGTCAGAACATAGGTGACGTAAGTGGAGTTCAGCTGCAGACCCAGTCTTGCCAGAACCATGTTCAGGCCGCTGCGGATAACCACCAGCAGAGCAGCGCCAATGACAGAGCCGGAAACGGAAGCGACACCGCCTGCGGAAGAAGTACCGCCGATGTAGACGCCGGCGATGGCATCCAGCTCCATGCCGTTACCGGTAGCGCAGGCAACGGTGGGGAATGCTGCAGACCAGAAGATGGCAGCAATGCCGCAGGACAGACCTGCAAAGGTGTATGCCAGAATCTTGTATGTATCGGTATTGATACCGGACAGACGGGTGGCTTCCTCGTTGGAACCAATTGCCAGAATGTAGCGGCCGGTCTTGTTCTTGTACATCATGTACATGCAAACGAACATCAGACCCAGAACCCAAATCAGACCGATGGGGAATGCGTTATAGCTGGAGAAGGTCTTGTTAAACCAGGTGCCGGTGGGGTAGAAAATGTTGGGAACGCCGGCGATCAGCGCAGACAGACCGCGGGAGACCATCATGGTACCCAGAGTGGCGATGAATGCGGGGATCTTCAGCTTGGCAACCATCAGGCCATTGATGAAGCCGCACAGAGTGCCAATCGCCATCATAGCGGGAATGGTAGCCCACAGGGGGAGAATGCCGTCGGTGTACAGCTTGCCGGCCAGAACAGCGGAAGCGATACACACCGTACCGATGGACAGGTCAATGCCGCCGGTGGCAATTACGAAGGTGACACCAAGGCTCATGATCGCATAGGGAGCGAACTGCTGAACCATACTCAGAATCATGTACTTATCCCGGATCAGGTTCGGGTTAATCAGGCTGAACAGACCGAACAGAACGATCATGGCAATCAGCATGATGATATTCTGCTGCAGCTTGAAGGGCTTATTCGTTTTCATTTCAATCGATTCCTTCCTTAACTATTGTATCAATCACGCATGGTGGCGTATTTCATAATTTCTTCCTGGGTTGCATCCGCAATGTCCAGCTCAGCGGTGATGCGGCCTTCGCACATAACGATGACCCGGTCGCTCAAGCGCTGAATCTCCGCCAGTTCGGAGGAGATCATAATCACGGACTTGCCCTTGGATGCCAGATCCTCCATCAGGGCGTACATTTCGCTCTTAGCGCCCACGTCGATACCTCGGGTGGGCTCGTCAAAGATGAAGATGTCGGAATCCTTCATCAGCCAGCGGGCGATGATAACCTTCTGCTGGTTGCCGCCGGAGAGGTTCTTCAGCAGCTGCTCCATGGAAGGGGTCTTGGTGCGCAGCTTTGCGTTGGTTTCTGCAGAAACCTGGGCCATTTCCTTGTTGTTGATCCAGCCGTGATGGACGTAATCGTCCATAGAAGCAATGGCGGAGTTTTCGGTAACGGACTTACCCAGCATCAGGCCAAAGCGCTTGCGGTCCTCGCTGAGGTAGCAGATGCCGTGCTTAACCGCCTGCTCGGGGGTCTTGATGTTGATCTTCTCGCCGTTGACAAAGATCTCACCGGTCTGCCGGGGGTCAGCGCCGTAAAGGGCACGGGCAACCTCGGTCCGGCCGGCACCCATCAGTCCGGCAAAGCCCAGGATTTCGCCTCTGCGCAGCTGGAAGCTGACATTCTTAACTTCCTTGCCGGCATTGAGGTTCTTAACCTCCAGAACCACAGGGGCATCTGCGGGGCAGGCGCTGCATTCTTTCTTGTCGCCGTAAACCACACGGCCGACCATCATTCTGACGATATCGTCCTTGGTAACCTCTGCGGTGTTCACAGTGTCCACATATTCGCCGTCACGCATAACGGTAACCCGATCGGAGATCCGGTTGATTTCGTCCATACGGTGGGAGATGTAGATCATACCGATTCCCTTATCCCGCAAGTCGTTCATAATCTTGAACAGTTCTTCTACCTCGGGCTGAGTCAGTGCCGCAGTAGGCTCGTCCAGAACCAGCAGCTTGCAGTCACGGGAAACAGCCTTGGCAATTTCCACCATCTGCTGCTTACCAACCGTCAGCTCACCCAGACGGGTGGTGGGGTCGATCTTGACGCCGATGCGGTCAAACAGAGCCCTGGAATCGGCCACCATCTTCTTATCGTCAATCATAATGCCCTTGCGGGGCTCCCGGCCGATGAACATGTTCTGGGCCACCGTCAGGTGGTTCATCATGTTCAGCTCCTGGTGGATCACGCTGATACCGGCTGCCTGGGATTGTGCGATATTGTCAAAATTGACTTCTTCGCCAAACAGCTCCACGGTGCCGCCGTCACGCTTATGTATGCCGCAAAGAACTTTAATCAGTGTGGACTTACCTGCGCCGTTTTCACCCATCAGCGCGTGGACCTCACCGGCCTTCAGTTCAAAGTTGACACCCTTCAGTGCGTGAACGCCGGAAAAGTATTTTTGAATTCCCTGCATTCTCAGGATGGTCTCGCCCATTCCAACATCACCTTTCACATTTTCTTACCGTAGTTTTTTCGTCTTCAAAGCTGGTACAAATTCCCAACTCTGTTATTTTGCACAATCGCGAATCGTTTCGCTTAGTTTCCCTGCACAAAAGCTGGCCAGCAGGCCGAATTTTTGCAGCACAAAGCCGGGGTATCTCCCCTGCTGACATCTACACTATACACAATTATCACAAAAAAATCAAGAACTTTTTTTGGAATTTGTATTGACAGCACAAAAAAGTTTTTATATTATAAGAATGTAAGGCAGAGAGGGAAATTGTCGACCGTTCGCGAATCGATTCGCTTTTTGCCTGGTTTGCGTAACAAGGAGAGGGATTCTATGGCAACCATCAAAGACGTGGCGCAAAGGGTTGGCGTATCCACCTCCACCGTATCCAAATACATCAACGGCGGCAACCTGCGGCAGGAAAATGCCGAGGCCATCCGCCAGGCTATCGCGGAGCTTGACTACCGGGTAAACCCATTCGCCCGGGGGTTGAAGACCCAGCGCAGCCGCAGCATCGGCGTGCTGCTGCCCTCCATGTCTGCCCCCTTTTACGGCAGTGTGGTCATGTCGCTGGAAAAGCAGCTGCGGGCCCAGGGCTACCACTGCCTGATTTCCTGCTACAGCTCCCAGCACGGACTGGAGCGGGACAATCTTCAGTTTTTGATCTCCAACGGCATCGACGGGCTGGTTTATATCCCCGAGGATTTGTCCGCCGAGGAGTTTTACGAGCTGACAGTAAACCGCAGTATCCCGGTGGTTCAGGTAGACCGGATGATCCAGGGTGTAGACAGCGACACGGTGTTGGTAGACAATTCCGATGCCGCCTACTGTGCAATTACTTATTTAATTGAAAAGGGCCACCGCAGAATCGCGCTGATTTCCGGCCCCAAATTTGTCTTCTCCGCCAAGGAGCGCCAGGTCGGTTACCTGCGGGCGCTGGCCGCCCACGGCATCGCCTACGACGATAACCTTTTGGTCAGCGACGACAACACCTTCGCCTCCGGCTACAACGCCTTTCACCACTTGATGTCTCTGTCGGAGCCGCCAACCGCGGTGCTGACCACCAACTATGACATTACCATCGGTCTGCTCACCGCCGCCCGGGAGCAGGGCCTGCGAATCCCCGACGATTTGGATATCTTCGGTTTTGACAGCGTGGAAACCTGCACCATGATGCACCCGCCCCTGCCGGTGGTTCACCAGCCGGAGCAGCAAATCGGCGAAACCGCCGCCCAGTACCTGCTTCAGCGTTTGGAGGGCTATACCGGGGAAGCAAGAGTGACCCGCCTGCCCTGCCGAATCGTCACCGGTAAGGACAAACTCGATTAATTATATTGTATAAAGCGCGAAAGCGTGTTTATAAATCTGTCAATGATCCCTGCGAGCCATTCGCGGGAAGTTAGGAGGAAATTATTATGGCAAAAAACAGATACGTAGGGGATTATCCGGTAATCGGCATTCGCCCCATTGTTGACGGCCGCCGCGGCCCCATGATGCTGCGCGAAAGTCTGGAGCCCCTGGTCTGGGCAATGGCCGAGGCAGCCAAGAAGCTGTTCGAGGAGAACCTGACCTACTCCAACGGCGAGCCCGTGAAGGTTGTCATGGCTGACACCTGCATCGGCCGCGTACCCGAGGCTGCTGCCTGCGCCAACAAGTTTAAGAAGGAAGGCGTGGATATCACCCTGTCCGTCACCCCCTGCTGGTGCTACGGCTCCGAAACCATGGATATGGATCCTCAGACCATTAAGGGTGTCTGGGGCTTCAACGGCACCGAGCGCCCCGGCGCAGTTTACCTGGCCGCCGTTCTGGCCGGTCATGCCCAGAAGGGCCTGCCCGCTTTCGGCATCTACGGCCACGAGGTTCAGGACCGGGATCAGGTTACCCAGATTCCCGAGGATGTAAAGGAAAAGCTGCTGCGGTTCGGCCGCGCCGCTGTTGCGGTTGCCACCATGCGCGGCAAGTCCTACCTGCAGATCGGCTCCCAGTGCATGGGTATCGCCGGCTCCATCATGGATCAGGATATGATGGAAAGCTACTTCGGCATGCGTGTCGAGTCCGTGGACGAGGTTGAAATCCTGCGCCGCATGGAAGAAGGCACCTACAACGGAGAGGAGTCTCAGAAGGCTCTGGCATGGACCAAGGAGCACTGCAAGGAGGGCCGGGACGACAATCCCGAATCCGTGAACTTCCTGGGCGAGGATCGCCGCATCAAGTTCACCCCCGAGGAAAAGGAAAAGCAGTGGGAGTTCACTGTTAAGATGTACTGCATCATCAAGGACCTGATGGCCGGCAACCCGAACCTGCCCGATCAGTTCGAGGAAGAAAAGGTTGGCCACAACGCCATCGCCGGCGGCTTCCAGGGTCAGCGTCAGGGGACCGACCATTGGCCCAACTGCGACTACCCCGAGGCTCTGCTTTCCTCCACCTTCGACTACGAGGGCGCCCGTGAGCCCTTCACCCTGGCTACCGAAAACGACATTCTCAACGGCATGGGCATGCTGATGATGCGTCTGCTGACCCACCGCGCCCAGATTTTTGCCGACGTCCGTACTTACTGGTCCGGTGAGGCCACCGAGCGTGTTACCGGCTACAAGCTGGAGGGCAAGGCTGCTGAGTCTAACGGTATTATCCACCTGCTGAACTCCGGTGCTGCCTGTCTGGACGCTTCCGGTGTCTGCACCGACGAAAACGGCAACGCCACCATGAAGAAGTGGTGGGAAGTCACCGAGGAAGACATCAAGAAGATGACCGACGCTACTGTATGGTGCGAGGCCGGCTTCGACAACTTCCGGGGCGGCGGATTCTCCAGCCACTACACCACCAAGGCCGAAATGCCCTGCACCATGATCCGTCTGAATCTGGTTAAGGGTCTGGGCCCCGTGCTGCAGATCGCTGAGGGCTGGACCGTCAACCTGCCCGACCAGGTCTCCGACACCCTGATGGAGCGCACCAACCCCACCTGGCCCTGCACCTGGTTCGCTCCCCGCTGCGATGGCAAGGAAGGCTCTCCCTTCAAGACCGCTTACGGGGTCATGATGAACTGGGGCGCTAACCACGGCGCCATCTCCTACGGTCACATCGGTGCCGACCTGATCACCATGTGCTCCATGCTGCGCATCCCCGTATGTATGCACAACGTTCCCGAGGACGACATCTACCGTCCCGCCGCATGGAACGCTTTCGGCATGGACAAGGAAGGCCAGGACTACCGTGCCTGCGCCGCCTACGGCCCTCTGTACAAGTAAGCTAAAAAAGTGGCGGTCCTGAGGACCGCCACTTTTCAAAAGGTGCATTTACTTCAGTTTTACCGTACGGGCAAAATTCTCTGCCGCTTCCAGAATGCCGATGGCATCCTCTAAGTCCTGCCCCACACAGACAACGCCGTGACCGCCCAAAAGCGCCACGGGACGCCCCTTCAGCGCATCTTCAATGCCCTGATGAATGGCATGGGTGCCGTGCTCCCCAAAGGGCAGGCATTGGATATTGCCGAAAATCTGGTGGAGGAAGGTGTCCTCCGGGGTGTTAAAATCCCGATAGCTGAGGGCATAGGCTGTTAAGTAGGGGCTGTGGCAGTGGAAAACGGCGCCAATGTCCGGCCGGGCGCGGTAGGCCGCCTCGTGAAGGAAGAATTCCGAGGATTTTTTGCCGGTGCCGCCGATTTGCTCTCCGGCTGCGTTTACAACGCAAATCTGCTCTTCGGTGAGCAGGCACTTCATCTTGTGAGAAGGCGTAATGTAAATGTTCCCGGTCTGCCGGTCAATCATGGAAAGATTTCCTTCCAGAGAATTGACCAAACCTTTTTCTTCCGCGATTCTGGAAAAACGGGCTACTTCTGCTGCAAAATTCATATGCGGCACCTCCGGCTTGTTTTTCTAAATCATAAATCTCTTTGAATCAAAAGTCAATATTACAGGAGGCAACTGTTATGTTAAAGAATATTCCTTCCATCCTTTCCCCCGAGCTTTTGAAGGTTCTCAGCGAAATGGGCCACTCTGACCGCATCTGCATCGGTGACGGCAACTTCCCCGGCGCATCCATGGCAAAGGCCGAGGGCGCAATTTTCCTCCGGGCCGACGGCCACGGCATTCCCGAGCTGCTGGACGCCATTTTGCAGGTGTTCCCTCTGGACGCCTATGTAGAAACTCCCGCCATGCTGATGGAGAAAATGGAGCGGGACAAGGACCTGGTGATTCCTGTTTGGGACGAATACAAGCAGATTATCGCCAAGCACGATGCCCGGGGTGAAAAGGCTGTGGGCGCATACGAGCGCTTCGAATTCTACGAAGAGGCCAAGAAGTGCTACTGCATCCTCCAGTCCGGCGAAACCGCCATCTACGCCAACATCATCCTGCAAAAGGGCGTGATTTAATTCCATGGAACAACTGCTTTCAGTGCTTCAAACCGTGCTGCCGGTGTTTGCTGCCCTCGGCTTGGGCATGCTGTGCCGGAGCAAAAAGCTTCTGACCCGGGAGGCCGTTGACGGGCTGAAAAAGGTGGTGGTGGACATTACCCTGCCGGCGGTGCTCCTCAGCGCCTTCGCTACCACCGAGTATTCTCTGTCTGCTATGGCGCTGCCCATCCTTATGTTCGTGCTTTGCTGCATTGCCCTTGCATTGGGCTTTGGCATCACCCGGCTCACCGGCAAAAAGGGACGGCTTGCCCCCTTTGTTGCCTCCGGGTTTGAGGCCGGCATGCTGGGCTATGCCCTGTTTGCCGTGGTGTTCCCCGGGGAAAGCGTCTCCCGGTTTGCCCTTCTGGATTTGGGCCAGACTTTGTTTGTCTTTACGCTGTATAAGCTGCTGCTCTCCGGTAAGAAAAACAGCGCCGCCGTTTTAAAGGATATGCTGATGTCCCCCGTGCTTTGGGCTGTGGCGGCAGGCTTGCTGCTGGGCGCTACGGGTCTGTATGACCGGATGGCCGACTGGGGCGTGCAAAGCGTATTTAACGGCATCACCGATTTCATTGCCGCACCCACCGGCATGGTGATTCTGCTGGTTGTGGGCTACGATTTGGTGCCCCGGGAAATCCCCTGGAAAAAGACCGCGGGCCTCATTGCCCTGCGCCTTGGGGTGATGGCGGCGGTTCTGGCTTTGCTGCTGGCGGTGAACAACTGGGTGCTGGGGGGCATGATTTTCCCCGGCGCGGCAATCCTTCTGTGTCTGCTGCCCCCTCCGTATGTCATTCCCATTTTTGCCGACGAGCCGGCAGAGCGGGTGGAAATTTCCTCTGCCCTGTCTGCCCTGACCCTGGTGAGCATGATTCTGTTTGCCGCGCTGTGCGTAGCGGTTTCCATGGGCTAAAGGTCTTGCAAAAAGAGGTAAAATTTAGTATACTCTTCTTCGGGAGTGTGATACCATGCAGAAACTACTGGATATGAACGGAAAGCTGTGCCGCTGCGGCAAAGTCCACAGCTTTTCTTCCCAGGTTGTCAGCGGAAAAGGCGTATTAAGCCGGCTGCCGGAATTGGCCGCCCGGTTCAGCGCCCACCGTATTTTTGTTCTGTCTGACCCCAACACCTACGACGTTGCCGGAAGACAGGTCTGCGCCCTGCTGGCGCAGCACGGCTTTCCTGTCGTCAGCTGCTGCCTGCCCGACAACTGCCCCGAGCCGGACGAAACAAGTGTTGGCTCGGCGCTGATGCATTACGACAGTCGCTGCGATTTGGTCATCGGTGTAGGCTCCGGTGTCATCAACGACATCGGCAAGCTCATTAGCACCACTGCAAATGTGCCCTATATCATTGTCGCCACCGCCCCTTCTATGGACGGCTACGCCTCCGCCACCTCCTCCATGACCCGTTCCGGGCTGAAAATCTCCTTAAGCACCAAGGCTGCCGATGTGATTCTCGGGGATACGGAGATTCTCCGCACCGCCCCTTTAACCATGATGAAAGCCGGGCTTGGGGATATGCTGGCCAAATATGTCAGCATCTGCGAGTGGCGGCTTTCCCACCGCATTACCGGAGAATACTACTGCGAGGAAATCGCCGATTTGATTCGCTGCGCCCTAAAGCGGTGCATTGACAACGCCGATGGGCTGTTAAAGCGGGATGAAAATGGGGTGCAGGCGGTATTTGAGGGCCTGGTCATCGGCGGCGTGGCAATGAATTATGCCGGACTTTCCCGACCTGCCTCCGGTGTGGAGCATTACATTTCCCACATTCTGGATATGCGGGCGGTGGAATTCAAAACCCCTGCCCACCCCCACGGCATTCAGTGTGCCGTTGGCACCATGGAGGCATTAAAGCTCTACGAGGCCCTGATTACCTTGACCCCGGACCGGGACACCGCCCTTTCCTATGTTTCCGCTTTCGACAAAGCCGCATGGGAAGCCGAACTCCGGGTGCTTCTCGGCAAAGGCGCGGAAATTATGATTGCCCTGGAAAAAACTGAGGGAAAGTATGACCCGGAGGCCCACCGCCGCCGTTTGGAAATCATACTTGCCCACTGGCAGGAGATTTTGGATATTATCGCCCAGGAGCTTCCCGCCTCCCAGGACTTATCAAACCTGCTGACCCGAATGGACATGCCCCAAACCGTTGAGGATTTGGGCATCCCCCGGGGGCAATTCCCGGAGATTTTCCGGGCAACCAAAGACATTCGGGACAAATACGTTCTGAGCCGTCTGGCTTGGGATTTGGGCGTTTTGGACCGGCTTTTAGAAACCGCAAAGTGAGGAAGAAACGATGAACGAAATTTTTACAGAAACCATTGTAAAGCGGGAGCGCATCGGCGCTCTGGGTACCTTGCAGACCGTTTTATCCGGCGCCGCTATTTTCTTCTTGTTCCTGGGTATGACATTTGCCCTGATATTCCTGGTGGGCGCCGCTCTTGCCGGCATCGGCTGGTTCTTGCTGCGGCAGAATACCGATGTTGAGTTTGAGTACATCCAAACCGAAACCGATCTGGATATCGACAAGGTCATCGCCAATTCCTCCCGAAAGCATATTCTGACTGTGGAGCTGAAGCAGGTCATGGTGGTCGCCCCTGTGGGCAGCCCGGAGCTGGACCGGTTCCAGAACTTAAAAACCCGGGACTTTTCCGCCCAGAATCCCAAAGAACCCCCCTATGTTATGGTCTGTGCGGTGGGCGGCAACCAGCAGCGGCTTCTGCTGCAGCTGAACGAAAAGGCCTTTAACGGCCTGAAAAAAGCCATCCCCGGCAAGGTCTTTGGGGAATAATAACACCCTATCCGCCGACCCCTTCTGACGAGGGGGTCGGTTTTCTTGCCGTTACAATGCCCATCCCAAAGGCTTCCCCTTGAGGGGAAGCTGTTGAGCACAGCGAAACTGATGAGGTGTTTCCAGCCACCTCATCCGACCTCGCTATTTCTCGGTCACCTTCTCCTCAAGGAGAAGGCTTTGCGGGGCGTCGGGTCGCCGCCC
>JAZNMX010000028.1:0-36857 GCA_045579965.1 Faecousia sp. | reverse complement strand
AGCAACCAAGAAAAAACAAGGCCCCCCCTCCATTAGGCGGTGCCTACTTTTTTTTATGCTTTTTTCCGGTGATATTTGGAAAAAAGGATTGTAAGTGGCGTGGAAGATATGGTATAATGCCGATATAATGGTGAGTTATTGAAAAATGCAGTAAAGAGAAGAATAATTAGGGAAAATTGAGAGGCGAGTGAGAAATGGTTTCTCTGAAAAAAGCGGTACATCAGCACTATCACTGGGTGATAGCGGCAATTATCTTTATGGAGATGATTGTGTATGGCGGTATTGTTAACAGCTTTAGTATATATCTGATCCCGGTTACGGAGGAATTGCAAATCAGCCGGAGTTTATACTCCATTTTGATGATGGTGCAAAGCGCGGCGGCTACTGTCAGCACCATTGTGTCCACTGTCATGTTCCGCCGGCTGGGGTATCGGAAGTCAATTCTGTTTTCTACTGCGTTGGCGGCAGCGTCTTGTTTTATCGGTGCTGTGGCGCAGGATGCCTATGCGTTCGGCCTGGGCAGGCTCTTGTTTGGCATCAGCTACGGGGTTTGTTATACGGCCGGTGCAGCCTGGATTGTGAAGGCTTGGTTTCATGCCCACCATGGTACCGTTTTGGGCGCAGTTACCATGGGTACGGGAATTGGCGGAAGTGTATTTACCATATTCCTGATGGCCATTATTCAAACCATGAGCTGGCGCTGGGCCCTTGCTGCTTCCGGAATTCTGCAGGTTGGGATTGTGCTTTTGTGTCTTATGGTCCGCAATACGCCGGAGGAGATGGAGCTGAAGCCCTATGGGGAAGATTTGGATCACGCCAAAACCCATGCAAAGGGCCGGCACAAGATTATTTGGCCCGGTGTTTCTGTGAAAGAAACCCAGCGCCATCCGGCCTATTGGCTGATGGCAGCCTGCATTGCGCTGGCTTGCGTGGGTGTCACAATGGCATCCAGTGTACTGGTGCCCCATTTTCAGGATAACGGTTATTCGCCGGAAGAGGCAGCGCGCTATCAGAGCGTGTATATGTTCTTCCTTGCAATCACAAAATTACTTTGTGGCTGGGTTAGCGAGAAAATCGGAGGAAAGGCACTGGCTGTCATTTGTATGGTGTGTGCGGCATTGGGACTTTTGGGCTTGTCCGATTTGTCCAGTCCGATTGTGGCCTATGCAGCTGTTATCGCTTTTTCCGTCGGCCTTACCATGACATCTATCACAATTCCACTACTGTCGGAAGCAGTGTTCGGTTTTCAAACCAGCACCAATGTTGTGGGGCTGTTGATCAGCATGGGAACCCTTGCCAGTACGGTTTCCTCGCCTATCAGCAATTTCTGTTTTGATGCCATCGGCAGCTACAATCCGGTGTTCCGGGTGGCAGCTTTGGCAGAAGTGGGACTGATTGGCCTGCTGTTTGTGATTTTCTACATGTTTGGAAAAAAGGAAAAGGCATATTGGCAGGCAAATCCCAAATAAGTGAGGTAACATGGAAACAACTTTTGAAACAAAACAGGAACGTGCGGTTCTGGTGGGGCTAAATGCGGATTGCTTCCGACAGGAGCAGACTGCTACTGACGAAACCCTGGAGGAACTGGACGCCCTTTTGCAGACCGCCGGCGGCTTTTGCACCGGAAAGGTTTTGCAAAACCGCCATACGCCGGACCCCCACAGCTTTATTGGTGAGGGAAAGGCGTTGGAGGTAAAAATGTTGGTGGAGGCAACCGCGTCCACCATGGTGATTTTTGATAATGAACTCTCCCCGGGTAATATCCGGGCGCTGGAAGAAATTATCGGCGTGACGGTTCTGGACCGCAGCGCCTTGATTTTGGATATCTTTGCCCAGCGGGCGAAGACAAAAGAGGGTAGACTTCAGGTGGAGCTTGCCCAGTATCAGTATTTGCTGCCCCGGCTTTCCGGTATGGGCAAAAGCCTGTCCCGCCAGGGCGGCGGCATCGGCACCCGGGGTCCCGGTGAAACCAAGCTGGAATCCGACCGCCGGCACATCCGGGAGCGAATTGCCCGGCTTCAGCAGGAATTGGAGCAGGTAAGGCATGTGCGCAGCGTCCAGCGGGAGCGTCGGATGAAGAATTCCGTTCCCGTTGTGGCCATTGTGGGATATACCAACGCGGGAAAGTCTACCCTTCTCAATCAGCTGACCGACGCGGGGATTCCTGCCAACAATCGGCTGTTTGACACCCTGGATACCACCTCCCGGCAGCTGACGGTTTCCGACAATCTGGACGTGATTCTCACAGATACCGTTGGCTTTATTGCCAAGCTGCCCCACCATCTGGTGAATGCCTTTCATGCTACCCTGGAGGAACTGGAGTATGCGGATTTGCTGCTTCACGTAATCGATGCCTCTGACGAAAATCGGGAGGAGCACATCGCGGTTGTTGACCGGCTGATCGCCAAGCTTGCCAAAGAGGGGACACCGGTTCTGCAGTGCTACAACAAAGCGGACCTGGTGAGCAAAACCGATATTCCCGTGGGGCAGGACACCGTTGCCATTTCCGCGGCGACCGGAGCGGGCATGGAGAATTTGCTCCAGGCCATTGAGAAGGCGTTGGGCCACAGCCGCCACCATGTGGTGGTGCGTTTGCCTTATTCCATGGGCGGCATGGTGGATACCCTCCACAGCGCTGCCCAGGTAAAAAATGTGGAATATACCGGGGAAGGCATTGAGGTAGAAACGGTAGTCGACCCCATTCTATACGGCAGAATCCGTGATTATGTGATAAAGGAGTGCTGAACGCCTTGGATGAGTACCTTGTGCCCACCGATTTCGGTGAAGACGAATTCACAGAGAAAAAATCCCGATTCATCGGCAGGGTCTGGCAGGTAGAGTCTGAGGAAGCGGCGCTGGAACGGATTCAGGCCATGAAAAAACAGCATTACGATGCCACCCACAACTGCTGGGCGTATATCATCCGGGACGGCGCTGTGCGTTTTTCCGATGACGGTGAGCCCGGCGGCACAGCGGGAATGCCCATGCTGCAGGTGCTGCAGCGGGAGGGGCTTTTCAATGTGGTGTGTGTGGTGACCCGATACTTTGGCGGCATTTTGCTGGGAGCAGGCGGTCTGGTTCGTGCCTATACCAAGGGAGCGAAAATTGCCGTAGATGCCGCAGGAAAATCCATGAAGCGGTTATGGACGGTTCTGTATGTACCCTGCCCCTATAGCTATTACGAGCGGGTAAAGCTGGAGGTGGCTGCCTTTGGCGGTGTGATCCGGAAGACGGATTTTGGCTCAGAAGTAGAGCTGGAGATCCTTCTGCCGGAGGGAATCACCCAAGGCTTTACGGAGCGGCTGACGGATTTATCGGCTGCAACCATAGAGGTTATGGAGATCGGGCAGGAATACCGGGCTTTTCCGGTGGATAAAAAGGAGGAAAATCCATGACAATTCGGGAAGAATTGGAGCGCTTGGAGCATAAGCGGCTGAATCCTCTGGCGGCATTTTCCGACCGGAGCAAGGGCCGCCCCCGGGCAGAGGATGACCGGGAAGGGGATGTTAGAACCTGCTATCAGCGGGACTTGGATCGGATTGTCCATTCCAAGGCATTTCGCCGGCTGATGCACAAAACCCAGGTGTTTTTATCCCCGGAGGGCGACCATTACCGCACCCGTATGACCCATACCATTGAGGTAACCCGGATTGCCGGTACCATTTCCCGCGCCCTGGGCTTAAATGAAGATTTGGCAGAGGCCATTGCCATGGGCCATGATTTGGGTCATACTCCTTTTGGCCATGCCGGTGAGGATGCCCTGACCCGGTGTTTGGGCAAGCCCTTCTACCACAACGAGCAGAGCCTGCGGGTGGTGGATTATCTGGAAAAGGACGGACAGGGCTTAAACTTGACCTATGAGGTCCGTATGGGCATTTTGGGACATACCGGACCGAACATTCCCGAAACCCTGGAGGGCCGTGTGGTGCGGCGCTCTGACCAGATGGCCTATGTCAATCATGACATTGACGATGCGGTCCGCGCCGGAATCTTAAGCAATGAGGACATTCCCAGGGAAATCAGCGATGTGCTGGGACAGACCCACAGCCAGCGGCTGAACACCTTGGTTTGCGATGCCATACAGGCTTCCCGGGAGGCTGGTACCATTTGCCTTTCTCCCAAGGTAGACGAGGCGCTGCAGAACCTGCGCAGCTTTATGTTTGAGCGGGTATACCGCAACCCCGTGGCAAAGGGAGAGGAAAGCCGGGCGAAGGATATGCTGTGCCGGCTGTTTGAGCATTATGTGGCGCATCCCGAGGACTTGCCCGAGGATTTTCAGCCCCAGATGAGCTTTGACGGCTTAGAAAGAACCGTTTGCGATTACATTGCCGGCATGACCGATAAGTATGCCGTAGATAAATATACCGAGATTTTTGTTCCCATGGGCTGGCACGTCCGGGGATAAGCAAGCTGCAGAAGAAAGGAGGCGCAGACCATGGCATTTCCACCCTCATTTATTGACGAACTCATCGCCCGCAATCCCATTGAGGATGTGGTGGGGCAGCATGTGAATTTAAAGCGTTCCGGCTCCAATATGTTTGGTTTGTGCCCGTTCCACGGAGAGAAAACCGCCTCTTTCTCCGTTGCGCCGGACAAGGGAATTTACTATTGTTTTGGTTGCCACAAGGGCGGCGGTGTTATCAACTTCCAAATGGAGCTGGAGGGCTTAAGCTACCCCGATGCGGTTCGGGCGCTGGCAAAGCGCTGCGGTATGACCGTGCCGGAGGACGAGCAGTACCAGAGCAGCTACCGTCAGCAGGAACGGCTGTGGGCGGTGAGCAAGGAGGCTGCCCGGTTTTATCACAGCATGCTCTTTGAGCCCCAGGGCGCCCAGGCGCTCTCTTATGTGCAGGGGCGGGGCATGCCCAAGTCTACACTAACGAAATTCGGCATCGGCTATGCGCCGGATAGCTGGGACAGCCTGGTGAATGCCATGCGGGCAAAGGGCTATACCGACGATGAGCTGGTGGCGGCCAGTCTTGCCTCCAAATCCCAGAAAACCGGTAACATTTTCGACCGCTTCCGCAACCGGATCATGTTCCCCATTATCGATGTGCGGGGGAATGTGATTGGCTTTGGCGGCCGGGTGATGGACGATTCCAAGCCCAAATACTTAAACTCCGATGAAACCTTGATTTTTAACAAGCGGAAGAATCTGTTTGCGCTGAACTATGCCAAAAAGAGCAAGCAGGGTTATTTGATTCTGGTGGAGGGCTACATGGACGCCATCGCCCTGCACCAGTACGGCTTTGACTGCGCGGTGGCATCCCTGGGTACGGCCCTGGCCGAGGACAGCGCCAATCTCATGAGCCGGTATACCGAGCAGGTAGTGCTGATTTATGACGGTGATGAAGCCGGCCAGAATGCTACCAAGCGGGCCATTCCCATTCTGGAAAGGGCGGGGCTGCAGGTTAAGGTGCTGCAGATGAAGGACGCCAAGGACCCCGACGAATTTCTGAAGAAATTCGGTCCGGACCGGTTCCGGATGCTGCTGGAGGACTCTGCCAATCGGGTGGAGTATCAGCTTAGCGCCATTGCCCGGAAATATGACCTTTCCGTAGATGACCAAAAGGTAAAATTTCTCCATGAATCGGCAGAGCTTCTGTCTACTTTGGGCAGCGCGGTTCAGCGGGAGGTTTACGGTGGACGGGTGGCAGAGGCTGCGAAAATCAGCATGGATGCCATGAAACTGGAAATCGACCGTGCCTACAAACGGCGCATCCAGCAGGAAAAGAAGAAACAGGAAAAAGTGGATTTAGCACCGGCAAAGAACCTCCAGCCCAAAGTCAGGTCCATCCGCTATGATAATCTGAAATCCGCCCTGGCAGAGGAAAGTATTCTTGCCCAGATACTGCGGGAGCCTGCGCTTATGAGCCAGGCAAAGAATTTGACGCCGGAGTGCTTTTCCTCGCCCCTCCTGGGCCGGGTGTATGACCAGTTACGCCGCCGCCATGAGGAGGGTCTGGAGGTTTCCGCCGCGGTGCTGGAGGAGTTCAGTCCCGAGGAAATGTCCCATATTATCGGCATTTTGCATCGGCAGGAAGGCCCTGTCAGCCAGCAGGGCTTTGAGGATTGTGTCCAGACCGTACTGCGGGAGCACCAGACTACCAATGTGGATAGCATGGACGATTTGCTGGCGCTGCAGAAAAAGCTAAGGGAAAGAAAAGGAATCCGGCCATGACAGAGGAAAACCATGTTTTGATACCCATCGGGGAAGAAACGGTTCACCGGTACATTCAGGAGATTCGTCAGTTTCCCCGCCTGACACCGGAGGAAGAACGGCGTTTGGCAAGTCGCTGTGCCCGGGGCGATGAGGATGCCGTCCGCCAGATGGTGAACGCCAATCTTCGGCTGGTGGTATCGGTGGCAAAAGAATATGCAGGCCGGGGCGTGCCGCTGCTGGATTTGATCCAGGAGGGCAGTATCGGACTGCTTGCTGCGGCAAAAAAGTTTGATTACACATTGGAGTACCGATTTTCTACCTATGCCACAAAATGGATACGGCAGGGCATCAGCCGCTGTCTGATGAATCACGGCCTGATTCGCGTACCTGCCCATACGGCGGAGCGGATTCGCAAGGTCTTAACTGCCCGGGCAGCACTTCTGCAGGAAAACGGGGAAGAACCCACCCTGGCGGAAATCGGACAAAAGTGCGATATGACCCCGGAAAGGGTCAGTCAGCTTTTGCAGCTGCACCCGGAAATCTGCTCTCTGGATGCCCCTGCGAGGGAAGAGGATGACGGTGTTTTCGGCATGCTGCTGGAGAACCGAGAGGCTGCCCAGCCCTTTGAGGAGCTGGTGCGGCAGGAATTGACGGACACTATGGAGCAGCTGCTGGGCGCATTGAATGAGCGGCAGCAGGAGGTTCTGCGGCTGCATTTCGGAATGACAGACGGCACTTGTTATTCCCTGGACCAGATTGGAAACCGTCTGGGAATTTCCAAGGAACGGGTGCGCCAGATTGAAAAGCAGGCTATTTCCAAGCTGCAGAAAATGGGCAGCACCATGGGATTGGAGGATTTTCTGACATGATATTGGATAACCCCTTTGCCCCGGAGGGCGCGGCGTGGGAACAGGCACTTGCCCAATTAAATACGGGTGAAAAGCTGTCTGCTGCCGGCTTTCTGGCGCTGATGGAGCCGGAAACAGAGGAAACCCTCCAGGAGGCGTTGGCGCTTCTTGCGGACAAGGGAATCTCTCTGGATATTTCCGATTTGCCGGACTTGTCCGGCAAGGGAGAAGCGGCTGTTCGCCTGCGGCGGGAAAAGGCGCTGGTGCAATCCGGTGGGCTGCTGCGGGAATTGGAAGAATCCGACCCTCTGCGGCTGTATCTGGAGGAGTTGGAGCGCACACCGGCATGGGGCGAGGAAACCTTGCTGTCACAAAAAGCGGCTGCAGGGGAGGAATCCGCCCGGACACAGCTGATGCAGCTGTCCCTTTCCCGGGTGGCAGAGCTTGCCCGGGAGCTGGCAGGTCAGGGCGTGTTGCTGCTGGATTTAATCCAGGAGGGCAGCCTGGGTCTGTGGGAGTGTATTCTCTCCTGGCAGGGGCAGGGGGACTTCGGGGCGTATCGGGATTTTTGGATTTGCCAGAGCCTTGCCAAAGCCTTGGTGCTGCAGGCCAGAGCCGCCGGCGTTGGCCAAAGACTGCGCCAGTCTATGGAGGATTACCGCAATGCAGACGAGGCGCTGCTTTTGGAGCTGGGACGAAACCCCACTGTGGAGGAAATCGGAGAAAAGCTCCATATTCCTGCCCAGGAGGCGGCAATGCTGGCAGATATGGTGGAAATCGTCACCAATTACCACCGGAGCCTGCCCCAGGAAGAACCCATTGAGGAAGAAGAAAATCTGGCGGTGGAGGATACCGCATATTTCCAGACCCGCCAGCGGATACAGGAGCTGCTCTCCGGACTGTCAGAGCAGGAGGCAAAGCTGCTTTCCCTGCGATTCGGTTTGGAGGGCGGCGCGCCCTTAGACCCGGCAAAGACCGGAAAGCAGCTGGGCTTGACCCCGGAAGAGGTGGTGGCCATGGAGGCCGCTGCACTGGAAAAGCTGCGTAAATAAACAACAGGAAGGTATTGTTATGGCAAAGACTTATTCCATCGCCATTGATGGTCCTGCCGGTGCGGGAAAAAGCACCATTGCCCGTCGGCTCGCCAAGGAGCTGGGCTATTACTATGTGGATACCGGTGCGATTTACCGGACGGTTGCCTATTTTTTGGATCTTCTGGGTATCAGCCCCAAGGATGTGGACAATGTGGAGCGCTACATCGACGAGCTGACCATCCAAATCGAATACGATGAAGAGGGCGTTCAGCACATGATTATGAACGGCATGGATGTGACCAAGGACATCCGTACCCAGGATATTTCCCAGAAGGCGTCTCTGGTTTCCGCTCACGCGGTGGTGCGCTCTGTGCTGCTGGATATGCAACGGGATGTGGCAAAGCAGCACAATGTGATTATGGACGGCCGGGATATCGGCACGGTGGTGCTGCCCAAGGCGGATGTGAAAATCTTCCTGACCGCTGCCGCTGAGGTTCGTGCCCGCCGCCGCACCGACGAGCTGATTGCCAAGGGTCAGCAGGCAGATTTCGACCGGATTTTGAAGGAAATCCAGCAGCGGGATTACCAGGATACCCATCGGGAAATCGCCCCCCTGAAGATGGCAAAGGACTCCATTAAGGTTGACACCTCGGAAATGGATATTGACGCTGTGGTCAGTACCATTCGGGACATCGTCGGAAAGAAGCTGGCCGTATGAGTGTTCGGATTGCGCAAAGCGCCGGCTTTTGCTTTGGCGTCAGCCGGGCGGTGGAAATGGTGGAGCAGGCCGTTGCCGAAGGCAAGCAGGTAGTAACCCTGGGGCCGATTATCCACAATCGGCATGTGGTGGCAAGATTTGATACGCTGGGCGTTCGTGTCATCGATACCCCGGAGCAGGCGCAGCCGGGTATGACGGTGATTATCCGTTCCCATGGCGTTGCCCGGAGGGTGTACGAGCAGCTGGAGCAGCAGGGTGTAGAGGTTATTGACGCCACTTGTCCCTTTGTCAAGCGGATTCACGGCATTGTTGGCAAAGCCGAGGCGGAAGGACAGCTGAACGTGATTATCGGCACCCGTACCCACCCGGAAGTGGAGGGAATTGCCGGCTGGTGCAGCGATTGCCGGATTTATGAGTCGGCAGAGGAACTGGAAAATGCGGCAAAAAACGGGGAGATTCCCCCAGACCGGCCGGTTTGTATGGTTTCCCAGACCACCTCTACAGAAATTTCTTGGAAAAAAAGTACTCAAATCGCAAAAAAACAGTTTACTAACTTGAAAATCTTTGATACAATATGCAGAGCAACTGAATCCCGGCAGTCAGAAGCGGCGGAATTGAGCGCTGTTTGTCAGGCTATGGTGGTGGTAGGAGATGCCAAAAGCTCCAATACCGGCCGCCTGGCTACCATCTGCCGGGAGCACTGTGAAAAGGTCTTTCTGGTGGACAATGCTTCGGAGCTGAAGAAAGAGGATTTTCACGGTGTGTCTACGGTCGGAATCACGGCTGGCGCTTCTACGCCGGCGTGGATAATAAAGGAGGTCAATAAGACTATGAGCGAAATTATCAATGCTGATGCTGTACAGGAGGAAACCTTTGAGGCCCTGCTGGAGCAGTCCATCAAGACTTTAAATACAGGAGATAAGGTCACTGGCATCGTTACCGGAATCGGCAACACCGAAATCCAGGTAGATTTGGGCACCAAGCATGCCGGCTACATTCCCTACGACGAAGTAAGCGCCGATCCTTCTGTAAAGCCTGAGGACATCCTGCAGGTTGGCCAGGAGATCGAGGTTTTCGTTGTCCGCGTCAACGATCAGGAAGGCACTGTTCAGCTGAGCAAGAAGAAGCTGGACGGCATGAAGGTCTGGGACGACATGGCTGTCTGGGCAGAGGAAAAGGCCACTGTGGAAGGCATCATCACCGAGGAGAACAAGGGCGGCCTGGTGGCTACCGTTAAGGGTATCCGGGTATTTATCCCCGCTTCCCAGTCCGGCGTTGCCAAGGGCGGCGACCTGACCGGTATGGTGGGTCAGACTGTTAAGCTGAAGGTGACCGAGGTCAACCGTCCCCGTCGCCGCGTTATCGGCTCCATCCGTGCTGTTACCTCTGAGGAGCGCAAGGCTGCTCAGGAGCAGATCTGGGCCGAGATCAAGGAAGGCAACAAGTACCACGGCACCGTTAAGTCCCTGACTTCCTACGGCGCATTCGTGGATATCGGCGGTGTTGACGGCATGGTTCACGTTTCCGAGCTGAGCTGGAACCGCATCAAGACCCCCGCTGAGGTGGTTAAGGTTGGCGACGAGATCGATGTCTACGTCATCTCCTTCGACCCCGAAAAGCACAAGATTTCTCTGGGCTACAAGACCGCTGAGATGAATCCCTGGAATCAGTTCATGACCAACTACAATGTTGGTGATGTGGTTGAGGCTAAGGTTGTCAAGCTGATGACCTTTGGCGCTTTTGCTGAGATTCTGCCCGGCGTTGACGGCCTGATTCACATCTCCCAGATCGCTGACCGCCGGATCGGCAAGCCCGAGGATGTTCTGTCCGAGGGTCAGACTGTTACCGTGAAGATCACCGAGGTGGACGCAGAGGGCAAGCGCATTTCTCTGTCCATCCGCGCGCTGCTGGAGCCCGTGGAAGAGGCTGCTGAGGAAGTCGCTGAGGAAGCTGTCGAGGCTGCCGAAGAAGAGTAAGGAAGCTACATACCGGGGCCGTTTCCGACCCCGGTATTTCCATAGGAGGAAAGAAATATGGTTAAGCATATCGTCATGTACACATTCAAGGAAGACACCGACAAGGACGAGGCTGTGAAGCTGATTGCCGGCGTTCTGGAGCCGCTGGTGGGAAAAATCCCCGGTCTGCGGCACCTGGAGATCCGCAAGGCCTTCACGGGTCTTGACTATGCGCTGTATTCCGAGTTTGACAGCCGTGAGGATTTGGAAAACTACGCCGTACATCCCCTGCATCTGGAGGCGAAGCGGCATTTCGCCCACCTGCTGGAGAGCCGTTACTGCACCGACTACGAGGTATAAAAAACAGCCACCAACCGAACCGGTTGGTGGCTGTCACTATGCGGGAGAAGGTGTTGTTGGGGAGAACTATTTTCTGCTTCGACGACGGTGTATTACAAGGGTGATAAAGAATAGAATAATGGACCCAAGCATGAGACCAAGCGCCAGAAAGGTAATCTGGGGCTCAAACAAAACGCCGTTAAAGAAATTGACGGTTAACAGCGTCGCTCCGCAAATTAGCATCAGGAAATAAAGAATAGAAGTCATGATAAAGGTAGTATCTCTAGCGGGCATCTTTGGGTCAGTTTTTCCGGTGGATGGGGAGTCAATGCCAGTTAGTAGTTCGTTGGGGGTAGTCCCCAGAATTTCACACAGTGTTATTAAGGTATCGATGTCCGGGGTGGACAGGCCGGATTCCCATTTGGAAACAGCCTGGCGGGTGATGTGAAGCTGTTCTGCCAGATTGTCCTGGGATAGATTTGCTTTTTTTCTTAGGGCGGTTAGATTTTGGGGAAATGCCATGGCAATGAACCCTCCATTCAAAAGATTTACGAGGATATTTTATCACGATGGGCTGTTGCAGTCTGCTATCGATTGCTTGCAATTCAGCAACTGTCAGTTGCTTTATGAAAACTCCCCTCAGGCATATGGCCCAAGGGGAGATTTTTACTGTACATGGTCGTGATTACTGATATGCTCCTCACAATAGCAGTGGTAACCCTTGCACTTGGAGCAGTAGCGGAATTCCAGCTCCGGGTGGGAGACATCCGTTCTGCCGCAGATGTGGCAGCGGTGGGTGTACAAGTCTTTGGGTTTTGCGGTGGTGGCCTCATAGCTGCCGGCAGAGGGGAAGGGAACGACCTTGGGCCCTTGCTGCTTGCCCGGCTTTTTCCGAAATAGCCGGCGGGTGTTGGCGCGCCAGGAAAGGGGGAACAGATTGGTGATGTCCTTGCCGAAGAAAAGAATATAGTTGGCAATGGCTACCAGGGGGAACAGATTGTAAGGGAAGAAAATCAGCGGAGTAGTCAGTACGCTGTAAAGGGTCAGCGCCAAATCCAGCACCGCAAAAATCCATGCCTTTACCGGAATGATGAAAAACAGCAGAAAATGAGCATCGGGGTACATGGTGGCGTAGGCAAGGAACAGACTTAAATTGAGGTAGGATACATCCGCCCAGCCCCCGAAGAGCATGCAGAACACATCCATCATCACCACGCCGGACAGATAGTAAAGATTGAACCGGAGTGTGCCCCATTGGTTTTCAATGGCCCGTCCCAGCGCATAGTAGCAAAGCAGGGTGATGGCGGTGAGTAAAATGTTTCCGGCATTATAAGTCAGCGGGTAGGAAATCAGCCGCCAGACCTGGCCCTGTAAAATCAGCTCCCGGTCAAAGCACAGAAGGTCGTAAAGCATATAGTTCCCGGCAAACTGGCTCATCAGATATACCAATGCGCTGCCCAGAGAGAGGTACAGCATCAGATTGGGAATGCCCTTGTTCCGGTTGCGGAAACAGAAAATATCAAATTTCTTGCGAAGGTTTTTCAAACCGCTCAACTCCTAGGAATGTTTTCCTTATTGTAGCAGGATTCCGGGGAAAAGTCTACTATGGAATTGTAAACAAAATGAAAGAAAAAGCTTGACATTTCCCGAAAAATCGGTATAATACACCATGCAACTGCATACTGGCCTTATCAAGAGTGGTGGAGGGAACGGCCCGATGAAACCCGGCAACCTGTTTATTCAAGGTGCCAAATCCGGCGGCAACGAAAGATGAGGATTCGATATACGCACATCGAGTCCTTCGGTGTGCTTATTTTTATGGATGAAAGGACAAACAATCATGGAAAAAAGATTATTTACCTCGGAATGTGTGACCAACGGTCACCCCGATAAGGTGGCGGATTCCATCTCCGATGCGGTTTTGGATGCCTGCCTTGCCCAGGACCCCAATTCCCGTGTGGCCTGCGAAACCATGGTCACCACGGATTTCTGCCTGATTTGCGGCGAAATTACCACCACCGCTGTGGTGGACTATGCCGCCGTTGCCCGGGAGGCAATCCGGAAAATCGGCTATGTTTACCCCGGTGACGGCTTTGATGCGGATACCGTGGAAATCCAGTGCCGGATCCATACCCAGTCTGCGGATATCGCCCTGGGCACCAATGACCAGGTGGGCGGCGCCGGCGACCAGGGTATGATGTTCGGCGGTGCCTGCGACCAGACTCCGGAGCTGATGCCTCTGCCCGTTGCCCTTGCCCGGGCCTTAAGCAACCGGCTGACAGAGTGTGTCCACAGCAACGACCTGCTCCGCCCCGACGGAAAGACCCAGGTGAGTGTGGAATACGACGAAGCGGGCAATGTGGTGGGCATTGACACGGTGGTTGTGTCCATTATGCACAGCGCTGATTTTGAAATCGGTGAGCTGCGCCGCTATGTCCGGGAAGGCGTGATTGCCCCGGTGCTTGCATCTTACGGCTTCAGCATTGAGAATGTGCCCAATATCCATATTAACCCCACCGGCAACTTTGTTATCGGCGGTCCCAACGGCGACACCGGCCTTACCGGCAGAAAAATTATCGTAGATACCTACGGCGGCTATTTCTCCCATGGCGGCGGCGCTTTTTCCGGAAAAGACCCCACCAAGGTGGACCGCAGCGCAGCCTATATCGTTCGGTACATGGCGAAGAATCTGGTAGCCGCAGGGCTTGCCAAGCAGGTTCAGGTTCAGCTTGCCTACGCCATTGGCGTGGCACAGCCCGTTTCCCTGCGGGTAGACAGCTACGGCACCGGTATCATCTCTGACGAGAAGATGACGGAGCTGCTGCGAAAGACTGTGGATATGACCCCTGCCGGCATCATTCGCCGCCTATCTTTGCGCAGACCCATCTATGCGCCTACCGCGGCAGAAGGCCACTTCGGTGTGGAAGGCCGCCCCTGGGAAGCAACAGATTTGGCGCCGGTTCTCAGGGAACTGGCTGGAATTTGATAAACAAAGCGCATCGGAATTTTTCCGATGCGCTTTTTGTTACGGTTTTGCAGACAGCTCCACACTGCGGCGGAGAATGGTGTAAGGGGGAACGCTCTGGGGCAGGGGGAGGTAGAACCGCATCTGAGGCGTTCTGGGCTCTTCCAGAGGATTGCCCTCCGCATCTGTCATGCCCTTTGCCGTTATGGGGAAGGGCTTCAGGTCAGGACCCACTACCTCCAATTCATCCCCTTCGTGGAATTTGTTGCGCAGGCTGCACAGGGCAAGTCCTTTTTCGTCGCAGCTTTCCACAATGGCACAAACCTGCCATTGGCGGATGTACCGGGAGTTTTCTGTGTATTGACCGGGATAGCCGTAGTAGAAGCCGGTGGAGTAAATCCGGTGGGAAACATGGTCCACCTCGTCACGCCAGACGGGGTCAATTTCTTTCCCGGCAGCAACGGCATCGATACAATGCCGGTAAGCACCGGTGATAATGGCGGCATAATAAGCCGATTTTGCCCGGCCCTCGATTTTGATGCAATCCACACCGGCATCCATCAGGTCGCCCAAATTGTCAATCATGCACATATCCCGGGAATTTAAGATGTAAGTACCCTTTCCGTCTTCGTAGACGGGGAAATATTCCCCGGGGCGCTTTTCCTCCATCAGCGCGTACTGATAGCGGCAGGGCTGGGCGCATTCTCCCCGATTGGAATCCCGACCGGTCATATAGTTGCTCAAAAGGCAACGGCCGGAATAGCTGACGCACATGGCACCGTGACCGAAGGTTTCGATCTCCAGTTCCTTTGGGGTCTTTGCCCGGATTTCCCGGATTTCTTCCAGATTCAGTTCCCGCGCCAATACCACCCGTTGGGCGCCCAAATCATACCACGCCCTGGCGCATTCGTAATTGGCGACAGATTGCTGGGTGGAAATGTGGCGCTGACAGTGGGGGGCGTATTTCCCGGCAAGGGTAAATGCGCCCATATCCGCTACAATCAGGGCATCCACACCGGCGCTGTCCAGCTGCTCCAGATAGGCAGGAAGTCCGGCGATTTCCCCGTTGCGGGGCATAGTGTTGACGGTGACGTGCACCTTGACCCCGTGGCTGTGGGCGAATGCAACGGCTTTGGGGAGCTCTTCGGGGGAGAAGTTTCCGGCAAAGGAGCGCATACCAAAGTCCGTGCCGGCAAGGTATACCGCATCTGCGCCGTAAAGCACGGACATTTTCAGCCGTTCCATATCCCCGGCGGGGCTTAACAGTTCCAGCTTACTCATGTTGCGTTACCCAGACTTTTCAGGAAGTCTCTGTGTTCCTCATAGGTTTTAAAGAACTTGTGCTGACGGACCTCCGCATTGGGATCCAGAGCATAGAAATAGTAGCTGCTGTCCGAGGGGTTCAGGGCGGCCAGCATGCTGTATTCGCCGGGGTTGGAGATAGGACCGGGGGTCAGACCCTGAATCTTGTAGGTGTTGTAGGGGTGGTCGATTTGCAAATCCGCTGCGGTCAAATCCTTTTTGCCGTCCAGGGCATAGACGACCGTTGCGTCAATTTCCAGATTGGGGTAGTTGCTGGGGTTGGTCAAACGGTTATAGATAACCGAGGAAATGTTGCGGATTTCGCCGGTATAGGCGGCTTCCTTTTCAATCATGGAGGCAACAATCACAACCTCCTTGAGGGTGATCTTATGACTCTCGATATATTCATTGGACAGCCCGTTTTTCCGGTACAGCTTGGCGATGCGCTCGTTGAGTTGCACCAACTGCTCCTCCCAATCATCGGGGAGACGGTCTTCAAAAGCGGTGAGGAGCTTAATGAATACCCGACGGGGCTCGTCGTTGGTATAGAACTCATACTTGGCAGGGAAGAGGTAGCCTTCCAGAGCGTACTTGCCGCCCTTTTCCACATTCTCCAGGAACCAGTAAGAATCAAAGGTACTGGACATGGAGTAGGCTTCCATATCCGCGGCGGAGCATACGCCGTTCTTTTCCAGCAGGGCGTACAGCTGGGCGCAGGTATAGCCTTCGGGAATGGTGACTTCTACCCGCTCCCGGTAGGAGGAGGTGGCGGACATACCGCCTACCAGCGCGTGGTAATCGTAGAGAGTGTTCAGCTCAAAGGTGCCCACGCTGATTTTGTTCTTCTCTTCCACCTGCGCCAGCTTGGCGTACATTTTGAACAGGCTGGGATACTGAATCAAGCCTGCGTTATACAGCTTGTTGGTAACGGTGTCCAGGTTGTCCGATGCGGTGATGGTGATGGATACCACGCTGTCCTGCCGGCCAAAGGCCAGAACATCTGTGGCGCAAACCCATACAAGACGGCCCAGAGAAGTGCCGATGACCACTGCCAGTACCAGCCAGATGGCGGTAGCGGCGATGTGGGGCAGGCCAAATAAGCCGTAAGCGCTTTTCCGCTTGGGGCGAACCTTCCGGGGGACAGAGCCGTCATCTTCCGCTTCTGTCTCTGCCGGGGATTCTGCCTGGACAGGAGCCGGGGGTTCGGGCTGGGGCTGCGCAGGGGCGGCAGGAGCAGGGGTTCTTGCCTCTTCCATGACCTCCCGAAGAATCTTTTCCAGCTCGGCATCCGCAGGGTCAATCATGGGGTGAGCGGAAACTGCCTGCTCGTCAGCTTTCAGTTCCTTTTCCGGCATTTTCGGGTTTTTCAGTTTTTCAAACCAATCGTTATCCGGATTGGGGGTAGTGTATTTGTCCTTTTCCATAGGGAATCCTCCTTAGCGGATGACAATTTGCCGGGCGACGGCATCGGCAGCCTCGCTGCCCTTCAGCGCCTGAATCAGGGCAAGCCCAAAGGCAACGGCACAGCCGGCAGATGCGCCGGTAATGAGCTTCCCGTCGGCAATGGCGCCGACATCGGCATGAACCTTTGCGCCGGGCATATCCGCTTCACAGCCCGGGTAGCAGGTGACCTCCTTGCCGGTTGTAATGCCCAGGTCCGACAGAACCGTAGGGCCGGCACAGATGGCGGCAACATACTTTCCGTTTTCCCAGCCAAACCGCAGGGCATCCAGCGCCTCGGGGCTGTTGCGAACGGTTTTGACCCCGCCTAAGCCACCAGGCAGAACAATCATTTCCATTTGGGTCAAATCCATTTCACCCAGGGTGATATCGGCATTTACGGCGATTCCGTGACCGCCGGTAACGGTCTTCCCGTCCACACCCACCGTGAGCACATCAATGCCTGCCCGGCGGAGTAGATCCAGGGGGGCAATGGCTTCCGTTTCTTCGAATCCGGTTCCCAGTAAGATATAGACCATAATCAGTCCTCCAGACAGCGCTTTACAAGGGCGTAAATCTCCTCGTGAATATCCTCAATAGAACGCATTTTGTGATCACGAACGCAGGAAATCACATTCCAGCCGTAAAATTTAGCAGCGGTTCTGCCGGTTTCCCGGCAGGTGGCAAGATAAGAAAGGTCCTGCTCGTGGATATCTGCCTTGGTGTTGGTTTCCTGCTCCCGGTGGCGCATCAGATGCTCGGTAAAGGCGGTGGGCACATCCAGATAGATGGTCAAATCCGGTCTGGGCAGACCCAGCTTGTCATATTCAAATTCATACAGCCAATCCAAAAATACCTTTTGGTTTTCTCCGGTTTCCTTGGAGGCCTGGTGGACGGCATTGGAGGTAGTGTACCGGTCAGACAGAATCAGACCGCCGTCTTCATACCAAGTGCCCCAGTCCTTTTTGTAGGAGGCGTACCGGTCTACCGCATAGAAAGCAGAGGCGGCATAGGCGTTGACATCGGCGGGATTCTTGCCGAATTCTCCTCCCAGGTACATCCGGATCAGCGCGGAGCTGGGCTCAGAATACTGGGGGAACACCAGCGTTTTAAATTCGGTTCCTTCCTGCTGCAGCCGCTGGGTCAGCAGACGGAACTGGGTGGATTTACCCGAGCCGTCTGTTCCCTCAATTACGATTAGTTTACCCATTTTCCAGAGTCCTCCCACAAGGCAATACTATAATATCATAGAATATCATATTTCTGCGGATTTGTCCAGCAGTGCGATTTCCGCTTCTGTCAGCTCCCGAACTTCTCCCCGGGGGAGAGAATCCAAAGTCAGCGGGCCTTCCTGCTGCCGCTCTAAGTAGGTCACTTCCATACCCCGGCTGGCCATCATCCGGCGTACCTGATGGTACTTGCCCTCACAGACGGTAATCCGGCTTTCTCCGGGACCCAGAGGTTCCAGATTTGCCGGAAGACACCGGGTGCCGTCTTTTAATACAAGCCCCTCCCGGAAGGCGGCAACATCCGCATCCGTTGCCTGCCCGATGTGCCGGGCATAATAAACCTTGGGAACTTCCTTTTTCGGAGAAATCAGCCGGTGCAGCAAAGCCCCGTCGTTGGTAAAGAGCAAAAGCCCCTCGGTTGCCTTGTCCAGGCGGCCTACCGGCTTAATATCCTGCCGTCTGAGCGCTTCCGGCAGCAGCTCCATAACCGTTTTGTCCCGGTTATCCTCAGTAGCGGTGACAAAGCCTGCCGGCTTATTCAGCATGGCAACCACTCTGCGGCGGCCGGAAAGGGGCTGGCCGCCTAAGCAGACGATGGACACTGCCGGGTCAATCTTTTGGCTTCCGTCCCGGGCGACAGCACCGTCTACGGTGATTTGCCCTGCCTTCAGCAGGGGTTTTACCTGGCTGCGGCTGCCAATGCCGCACTGGGACAGGAATTTATCCAATCGCTCCATAATTCCTCCGTTCTATCCTTGTCCAACCGTGAATAGGCTGTAATGCGAATTCAAGATTGGAGGGATCAATCATGCTGGTAATGACCGCAAAGGTCGATAAGAAAAAGATTGCCGTCGTTTTGGCGGTGGTCATTGTAGCTGTGGCGGGGCTGATACTGCTGTTTGGCGGCGGTGGGGAATCCCAGAGCACCGCAGCCCCGGGCGTGGAAAGCAATGACGGGCGGGTGGCATTTTTGAAAAGCTTCGGCTGGGAGGTTACCACCTCACCGGTAGAGAGCAGCCAGGTGCGGATTCCGGAGAAAACCTCGGAAGTGTACGAGCGGTACAATGCCCTGCAGAAAAGCCAGGGCTACGATTTGACCCAGTATGCGGGCAAAACGGTGATGCGCTACGTCTACAGGATTAACAACTTCCCCGGGGCAACCGAGCCGGTGTATGCCACACTGCTGGTGTACAAAAATCAGGTCATTGGCGGAGATATCACCGATACATCTGCCAGAGGTAAAATTCAAGGCTTTAAGATGACCCAGACCCTGCCGGAGGCGACACAGCCCCAGGCTACGCAGCCCTCTGCGGAGGGGACTGCGCCCACCCAGTAACACAGCTATTTTAGCATACAAATCCGCTCTTGACAACCGGGTAGCCCCCATGCTAAATTGTATGCAACAGAAAATGTTCTTCAGGGCAGGGTGCAATTCCCGACCGGCGGTACAGTCCGCCAGCGCAAGGTAGCGCTGAATCGGTGAAATTCCGATACCGACAGTAAAGTCTGGATGAAAGAAGATGGCTTGTTTTTCGACCCATTGCGCCCTGAGTCTATTCTCAGGGCGCAATTTTTGCAGAAAGAGGTTTCAGATATGGAGTTGTGGAAGAGTTTTCAGGACAATATCGGGTTTGTTGCGGTATGTATTGGGGTGGTGGCAGCGCTTTCGGTGCTCGCCCATTTGACAGAACGGTTTCTGCCCAGCCGCAGAAAGGTGGGCGTTGCCCACCGGGTCAGCATCGTCGGTATTTGTGCGGCCATTGCCGCGGTGCTGCATATCCTGGATTTTCCGCTGCTGTTTCTGGCGCCGGAATTCTATAAGCTGGACTTTTCCGAAGTGCCGGTATTGCTGTGCGGCTTCTTTCTGGGACCCTCGGCTACCGTTGCCTGCGAGGGTGTGAAGATTCTGCTGAAGCTGCTGCTGAAAGGCACATCCACCGCCTTCGTTGGGGATTTTGCCAACTTTGCGGTGGGCTGCAGTCTGGTGCTGCCGGCTGCGGTAATCTACCATTTGAAAAAGACCCGCAAGGGCGCGATTCTGGGTATGATTGTGGGCACCTTGACGCTGACGGTTTTCGGTTCTGCCTTCAACGCGGTGTATTTGCTGCCCCGGTTTGCGGAGCTTTACGGAATTCCCCTGGATACCATTGTTGCCATGGGCACCGCCATTCACAGCGGAATTGACAATGTTTCCACCTTTGTGCTGATGTGCGTGGCGCCGCTGAACCTTCTCAAAGGCGTCAGCGTATCTTTGCTGACTTTGCTGCTTTACAAACGAGTGGAAAAGGTGCTGTTTCGGCTATGAGAAAGAGAATTGCAGCGCTGGTCATACTGGTGCTGTGGCTTGCGACTCCTGCGGCAGGGCAGGGGATGGATGGGGCAGGGTGGTCCGGACCGGACAAGGTGCTTCCCGGCGAGGTGGTTGTCCTTAGGTTGACACTTCCCCAATATGATGCGGAAACGGTGACCGGGAGCATCCAGTTTGACGGTGAACAGTTGGCTGTTGAAAATGTGGAAACAGCACCGGGATGGGAGCTATCCTTCTCCCAACGCAGCTTTACATTGACCCGGGGCGAATCAGCCGGTGAGGGGCTGTGGATAGAGTTTGCCCTGCGGGTGAGAAATTTGACCCCCGGGACGAAGATAGGCATTTCTGCCAATGACCTGACCCTCAGCCGGCAGGGGGAACAGATTCCGCTGGGTAATGCCCAATGGGAAATGGCCGTCTGGTCGGGCTTTTCCGCTGAAAAGCATCTTACCGAGCTGTGGGTGGAGCAGGGAACCATGTGGCCGGAATTCCAAAGTGACCGGTATTACTACCAGGTCACAGTGCCTGCGGATACGAAAAAACCGGTGGTTCATGCCGTCGCCGCACCCGGGGCGCAGCTGGAGATTTCTGCTCCCTATTTTACCCGGGAAGGGAAAAGCGAGGTAACTGTTACGGTTACCGCAGAGGACGGAAGCCAGCTGGTGTATACATTGCTTGCACGGTGGGAAACTTCGGATGGGGATTCCAAGCCGCTGCTGACCAATCCCTCCGGCGCGCAGATGCCCTCCGGAACCCAAGGGACGCCCGGGTGGGTGATTGCCGCGGGCGTTTTCGGAGGCGCAGCCTTGCTGGGCGCTGCGGTAATCTTAATAGAGCGCATTGTCAAAAAGAACCGCTGAGGCGGTTCTTTTTTGCGCCTTGCCGGCTTGGAATATGACAATACTTCCAAAAATGCCACTATTTTTTGCAATAATATGACAAGTGCCACTTGCAAATTGCGCAAAAGCTATGTATAATGGTTATGGAATTTTGTGAAATGCGCTTTTGTGCAGATTTCTTAAGGAGGACTGGAAAATGTCTAACAGTGTTTTTCAGAGTGTGATTTTGCAGCTGAAGGAAGTGAGCGGCCGCAGCTATGGCGTCATCGATGCCGAGGGCTGCGTGATTTCCTGCACCGACCCGGCTTTGCTGGGGGAGCGGTGGCCGGATGCCGCGGTAAAGGTGTCCAATGCCTCCGAGCCGGTGGTTACCTTCGGACAGAAGACCTTCAAGGCAATTTATAACAATTCCAATCTGCTGGAGTATGCTGTTTTCTGCACCGGCGATGATGAGGGCGCCAAGGGAAGTTGCCAGATGGCATTCATCGCTTTGAACAGCGCCAAAGTTTTCTACGAGGAGAAGCATGACCGCGGAACCTTCGTAAAGAACATTATCATGGACAATATCCTCCCCGGAGATATTTACATTCGGGCCAAGGAGCTCCATTTTGCCACCGATGCGCCCAGAGCGGTATTTTTGGTTCGCCTGCTGGGTCACGGGGATGTGGCAACGGTGGATGTTCTGTCCGGTCTGTTCCCGGATAAGAGCCAGGACTTTGTGCTGAGCATCAATGAAAGCGATATTGCTGTGGTCAAGCAGATCACCCCCTCCACCACGGCTGCCGATCTGGAAAAGCTGGCCCGTCAGATGGAGGATACCCTGAAAAATGAGCTGTTTGTCAAGACCGTGATCGGCTTCGGCACTGTGGCAGAGCACCTGCGGAATCTGGCCGATTCCTATAAGGAAGCCCAGACCGCCATTGATGTGGGCAAGGTCTTTGATACGGAAAAGAGCATTATCAATTACGAGAATCTGGGTATCGGCCGTCTGATTTATCAGCTGCCCACCACCCTGTGCGAAATCTTCCTGACAGAGGTGTTCAAGAAGAATTCCATTGATTCTCTGGACCAGGAAACCCTCTTCACCATCAATAAATTCTTCGAGAACAACCTGAACGTGTCCGAAACTTCCCGGAAGCTGTTCGTTCACCGCAATACCCTGGTGTACCGCCTGGAAAAGATCAAAAAGCTCACCGGCTTGGATCTGCGTCAGTTCGACCATGCCATCGTGTTTAAGGTGGCGCTGATGGTTCGCAAGTACCTGTCCTCCCGGGATGCCCGATAAACTGCAAATATACAGTGCCGTGTTCCCACGGCACTGTTTTTGTATTCTTATGTAAACTATTTGTGGCGTGTATTGACAAGGGTAATCGCAATGTGTTACAATTTGTTTATATTACAATGGAGTAGAATGCTATGATTGAATTTACTGATGTAACCAAGGCATATTCCGTGGGCACAAAAGCGCTGCGTGGCGTTTCCATGCAGATTGAAGACGGTGAATTTGCCTTTTTGGTGGGACCTTCCGGCTCCGGAAAGTCCACCATTATTAAGCTGATTACCGGCGAATTAAAGCCCACCTCCGGAACGGTCCATGTCAACGGCTATTCTCTGGAGCGGATCCGCAAGCGGGAGATTCCCTACCTGCGGCGTACGGTAGGCGTTGTGTTTCAGGACTTCCGCCTGATTGAGAATAAAACGGTTTACGACAATGTGGCCTTTGCCATGCGTGTCATCGGCGCCAGAGCCAAAGAGATTCGGGAGCGTGTGCCGTATGTGCTGAATCTGGTGGGTCTGGAGACCAAAAGCCGCCGCCATCCCGGTGAGCTTTCCGGCGGTGAGCAGCAGCGCCTTGCCATTGCCCGGGCGCTGGTGAATAACCCCTCTACCATCATTGCCGACGAGCCTACCGGCAACCTGGACCCTGCCCGGGCTTTGGAAATTATGAGCCTGCTGCAGGAAATCAACAATCTGGGCACCACCATGCTGGTGGTTACCCACGCCAAGGATCTGGTGGAGCGATTCCCCAAGCGGGTGATTGCCATTGACGACGGCCTGGTGATTCACGACGGAATGGACGGGTACTATCACTATGAAAATCAATAATATCGGCTATTTGATTAAAGAGGGCATTCGGGGCATTTTCCTCCACGGCTTTATGTCCGTTGCCGCCATTATCGTTACGGTGGCATGCCTTTTGATTGTGGGCAGCTTTTCCTGCCTGGTATATAATGTGAACCGGATGGTTTCCGATTTGAATAAGACCAGCGAGGTGCTGGTGTACATTGATACCGCGCTGTCCGACGCGGAGGCCAGAAGCGTAGGCACACAGCTCAACAGTGTTGACAATGTGTTCAAATCAACCTTCAAGTCCCGGGAGGAAGCCCTGGCGGACTTTATTGCCGACCATGAGGGCGACGAAGCCTTCTCCGGCATTGAGGCTACCGATTTGCGCCATCGCTTCATTGTGGAGCTGGAGGACAACCGGCTGATGGAGCAGACAGTGAAGGAGATTGAGGGAATTGCCGGTGTGGCAAAGGTCAACGCCCCCTACGAATTGGCAGAGGGCTTTTCCATGCTCCAGGATGTTCTGCAGATTGCCTCCATTGCGGTCATTTCCGTGCTGCTTCTGGTGAGTCTGCTGATTATTTCCAATACCGTAAAAATTGCCATGCACGAGCGGCAGGACGAAATTGCCATTATGAAAATGGTGGGCGCTACCAACGGTTTTATCCGTCTGCCTTTTGTGGTAGAGGGCTTTACCCTGGGCATGGTGGGCGCCGGCGCGTCCTTTGGGCTGCTGTGGCTGCTGTATGACCTCCTGCTGGACCGGCTGGAAGTCGTGGATACGCTGAAATTATTCCAATTTGAACCCTTCCAGAATCTGATGTTCCCCATGGCAATGACCTTCCTGGCGGCAGGCGTGTTCGTGGGCGTGGTGGGAAGCTGGACTTCCATCCGCAGATTCCTGGATGTTTGATTACCCCTAAGGAGAACCTATGAAAAACAAGAAATTTTTGGTGTCGGTATTGGCGCTGATTATGGTTGTTTCCATGATCCTGGGCCTGCTGATTATGATTATTCCCACCTCCGCAAGCGCAAAATCCTCCAGCGAAATCAAAAATCAGATTGAGGAGATTGAGAAGGAGAACCAAGCGCTTCAGGAACAGATTGACAATCTGAAGGACAAGCAGTCGGAAAACCTGTCCGATATCAAGGATATCGTCTCCCAGCGGAATCTGGTGGAGGAGCAGGTTGGCCTTCTGTATGCCCAGATTGACAACATGAACCAGCAGATTGCGGCTTACAATGTGCTGATTGCCGATAAGCAAGAGGATCTGTATGAGGCCCAGTTCCGGCTGCAGGAGCTGAACGAAAAGAACAAGGAACGGATTCGGGCAATGGAGGAGGACGGAAGCCTGTCCTACTGGTCCGTGCTGTTCCAGGCCAACAGCTTTTCGGATTTGCTGGACCGGCTGAACATGATTGAAGAAATTGCAGCTTCTGACCGCCGGCGGCTGGAGGAAATGAGCCAGGTTGCCAAGGAAGTGGAGGAAGCTGAGCAGATTTTGCTGGCCGAGCGGAAGGAATTGCAGCTGGCCAAAGAAGAGATGGCGGTAATCCAGCAGGAACTGACCGCTAAGCGGGCGGAGGCAGAGGATTTGCTTCGCCAGCTGGTGGAAAAGGGCGAAGAGTATGACGCCCTGAAAAAAGAATGGGAAGACAAGCTGGAACAGCAGGAAATCGAAATGGGCAAGTTGGAACTTGAGTACGACGAGGCCCTGTATAAGGAACATATGGCAACGGCCATTCCTTCCGGAAACTTCAAGCCCGGCAGCAATGCGGGCGTGGGTATTGCCGGCGAGGTAAAGACGGATGCCGGCGGCATTCAGTGGTTGGTCCCCTGCGACTACATCAAGGTTGCCAGCGCCTTTGGCTGGCGAACCCATCCGGTTTATAAGGATTGGCGGCATCACAACGGTGTAGACCTGGCGGCATGGTGCCTGAAAAAAGCGGACGGCACCACCGATTCTCCCATTTATGCCTCCCGGGCCGGCGTAGTGGTGGTTTCCAAATACAGCAGCAGCTCCGGCTGGTACGTGCTGATTGACCATTTGGACGGCTACCGGTCCTCCTACCAGCATATGTGCAGCAAGCCCCTGGTGAATACCGGTGATTTTGTCACCGCCGGACAGGTTCTCGGCTGCATCGGAACCACCGGCACCTCTACCAATGACCACCTGCATTTTGCAATCTATTGGCAGGGCAACCCCATTAACCCCATGGACCATATCGGATAAAGAGAACTCCCACAGCCGAAACTACGGCTGTGGGAAATCTCATGTGAGGAGCTTGAAACATGAAAAACAGGGTAATTACCTTTCTTTCCTATGTGCTGACAGCGCTGCTGGCCTGCGTGGTCACTACATTTTTGCTGCTGGGCAACCGGATGGAGGGCTACAACAAACTTCAGCAGTTAGAGCAGCTGATTGACAAGGAATTCATCGGAGAGGTGGATAAAACCACGCTGGAGGATGCCGCTGCCAGCGGCATGATTAGTGCCCTGGGCGACCGGTGGAGCTACTACATTCCCGCAGACCAGTATGCTCAGCATTTGGAGCAAGTGAAGAACAGCTATGTGGGAATCGGTGTTACCGTCCGTCAGCTGGCCGACGGAACCGGGCTGGAGGTTCTGGAGGCGACGGAGGGCAGCCCTGCCCAAGTGGAGGGAATCCAGCCGGGAGATGTGATTGTGGCGGTGGAGGGCGAGCCTATCACCAAAGCCAATATTTCCGATATTTCCAATCGAATTCGGGGCGAGGAGGGAACTGCGGTTGCCCTGACAATTCGTCGGGGGGATACGGAGCAGGCGCTTTCCGTGACCCGGAAAACATTCCAAACCCCCGTGGCGACTGCCACACTGCTGTCCGACGGCGCAGGACTCATCACCATCAAGAATTTCAACGAGCGGTGCGCCGAGGAAACCATTGCCGCTATTGAAAGCCTGATGGGGCAGGGGGCAACAAAGCTGATTTTTGATGTGCGGAACAACCCCGGGGGCTATAAGACGGAGCTGGTGAAAATCCTGGACTATCTGCTGCCGGAGGGGGTTCTGTTCCGCAGCGAATATGCCGACGGAACCAAGGAAGAGGACCGGTCGGATGAGAAGCATCTGGATATCCCCATGGCGGTTCTGGTAAACGGGAACAGCTATTCTGCTGCGGAGTTCTTTGCCGCGGCGCTCCAGGAGTACGGCGCTGCCACCGTAGTGGGCACCAAAACCACGGGCAAGGGCTATTTCCAGCTGGTGTATAAATTGAGCGACGGCAGCGCGGTGGGGCTTTCCGTGGGAAAATACTTTACCCCCAAGGGCGTTGCCCTGGAGGGCGTGGGCATTACCCCGGATGTTCTTTCGGAAGTGGACGGGGAAACCTTTGAGAAAATTCAGTACGGATTGCTTGAGCCCCAGGACGACCCTCAGATTCTGGCGGCGCAGAATGCCTTAACAAAGGAATAAATCCGGGAAAACTTCCCAAAATACCTTGACTGACGAAGTTTTTTCTACTATAATGTTGGAAGCTATGGATATTTTTATCTGAGAAAGGATTTTGAATATGGCTAAGGAATATAAGATTACCAGTTTGCGGCTGGCTGACCTGGAAAAGGAACTGAACTATCTGAAGACCACCCGTGAGCGGGAAATTGCTGCTATGATTGCAGAGGCCCGGTCCTACGGTGACCTTTCCGAAAACTCCGAGTATGATGCCGCCAAGAACGAGCAGGCAAAGCTGTATGGCCGAATTGCGGAGATTGAGGACATTCTGTCCCATGCCGTGATTATCGAGGACGAGAACGAGGCCACCGGCCGTGTGGGTCTGGGCTGCACCGTCGTGGTTGAGGATGCCAGCGGCAATCAGACCGAGTACCGCATCACCGGCTCCCAGGAGGCAAATCCCATGGAGCGCAAGCTCTCCGACGATTCTCCCTTCGGCCGCGCCATCGTGGGCAAGTCCGTTGGTGAAAGCTTCACGGTTACCGCACCTGCCGGTTCTTACACTATGACCGTTGTCAGCGTATCTCGCGAGGGCTAAGCTATGGCAAAGTTTGTACCGCAGGCAGAAATGCCCCTGAGCGACCAGGTACAGGTTCGCCGGGATAAGCTGGAGGCACTTCGTGCCGAGGGAATGGACCCCTTTGCAAAGACGAAGTTCGAGGTAACCTCCGACACCCAGACCATTAAGGAAAATTTCGATGCCATGGAGGGTCAGACTGTCCGTCTGGCCGGCCGGCTGATGAGCAAGCGGGGCATGGGCAAGGTGTCCTTCTGCGACTTGCAGGATAACACCGGCCGGCTGCAGCTGTTTGTCAAGATTGATGAGCTGGGCGAGGAGGAATTCAACCGGTTCAAGAAGAACGATATCGGTGATATTGTGGGCGTTTCCGGCGAGCTGTTCCGCACCAAGACCGGTGAAATGTCCGTCCGTGTCAAGGAAGCGTCCCTGCTTGCAAAGTCCCTGCTGCCCCTGCCCGAGAAGTTCCACGGACTGACCAACCAGGAAATCCGTTACCGTCAGCGGTATGTGGACCTGATTGTCAATCCCGAGGTAAAGGATACCTTCGTCAAGCGGAGCAAGATTCTCCGGGAGCTGCGCTATTTCCTGGACAGCAAGGGCTTCCTGGAAGTGGATACCCCCATTCTGACTCCCTTTGAGATTGGCGCTTCCGCCCGTCCGTTCCTGACCCACCACAATACGCTGGACATGGATATGGTTCTGCGTATCGAAACCGAGCTGTACCTGAAGCGGCTGGTGGTTGGCGGCATGGACAAGGTTTATGAGGTGGGGCGCATTTTCCGGAACGAGGGTATGGACACCAAGCACAACCCCGAGTTCACCTCCATCGAGCTGTACCAGGCCTATACGGATTACTACGGTATGATGGATTTGGTAGAGGAAATGATGAAGACCGTGGCCATGAATGTCTGCGGTACGCTGACCATTCCTTTCCAGGGCCATGAAATCGACCTTTCCCACTGGGAGCGCATGACCATGCAGGAGGCCGTTAAGAAGTATTCCGGCGTGGACTTTGCTGCCATTGAATCCGATGAGCAGGCTATTGCGGTTGCCAAAGAGCACCATGTGGAGCTGCCCGAGGTGCCCACCAAGGGTGCAATTCTGGCAGAATTCTTTGATGCCTATGTAGAGGAAAAGCTGATTCAGCCTACCTTTATTTACGATTACCCCGTGGAAATCAGTCCCCTTGCCAAGCGCAAGCCGGAGGATCCTGCCTTCACCGAGCGGTTTGAGTACTTCATCAATGCCACGGAATTCGGCAATGCGTTCTCTGAGCTGAACGATCCCATTGACCAGAAGGAGCGCTTTGAGCGGCAGGTGGCGGAGCGGAAGGCTCTGGATCCGGAGTGCAAGGCACAGGTGGATTACGACTACATCACTGCCCTGGAATACGGTCTGCCTCCCACGGGCGGCCTGGGCTTCGGCGTAGACCGTCTGGTGATGCTGCTCACCGATTCCGATTCCATCCGGGACGTCCTGCTGTTTCCCCAGATGAAACCTACAGCGGAATAAGTAAATTACCAAATCCCTGCATATCAAACGATATGCAGGGATTTTTATCACAGATTACGATGGAGGAATAACTGAATCCTTTAGGGTTGTTACAATATAGATTGTAAGGTGTGCTGATATGTGATATAATGCGTATAACCAAGATTAGCAAGGAAGAAGGTATATTATGCCCTTTATGGATTCATATAAGCGACTTGAAAAGCTTTGCGGAGAAGTCATGAATGATGATCGCAAGGTTTCTGCATATATAGATGAAATGGTAAATACACCCCAAGGCGCATATGTGGTAACAGAATGGAACAATGATTTAAAACAATTGAAGCATTACCGATGGATAAGAAACCAAATTGTGCATGATCCAAATTGTTCCGAGGAAAATATGTGTGATGCAACAGATATTATATGGGTTAATGGGTTTTATTCGCGGATAATAAAGCAAACAGACCCCCATTTCACTATACCGTAAAGCGACACAACCTCACTATTCATCAGGAACAAGAAAGACTCGCATAATAACCATGGAAACGGAGTTGCAGAAAAAGCAAAGTGAGCATAAATCAGTCTCAAAATCTTCCGATTGCGGAGTGTGGTTGCTGTTGGCTGTGGGAGTGCTTATGCTGCTGTGGTACCTGTCCAGAAGGTAAATACGCCAAATACATTACTACCGCCTGCCCGGTTATGGGGCAGGCGGTATTTTATGTCAGCATACCGTATTTTTGCCGGAGACGCAGCAGCTTTCCCAGCAGGGGCTTTGCAAACAGCAGCAGAGTCAATGCGCAGGAAATGCCGTGGGTGATGTTGTGGGGCAGACCGGCGGCAAAAACCGCAAGGGCATAGCGCCAGGTGATACGCCCACCGGTGGCAAATATGGTGGCGCAGTCCAGCAAGGGTCCTACCACCAGCACAATGGATACAAAGCCAAAGACGGTTAGAATCCCCATTAACAGGGGACTTTTTCGGGAGAAAGCACCGCTTTTCCGGTGGAACAGCAGTCCTGCCAGCAGACCGCCTGCGCCGTAGGCCATTATCTGCCATGGGGTCCAGGGGCCTTGGCTAAAGAAGAAATTGCTGGCAAAGGCGCTGACTGCGCCCACCATAAAGCCTGCCTCAGCGCCGAAGGCGATGCCCGCAATCATGATAATTGCTGTGATTGCCTTGAAATTGGGCAGGGGAAACGCTACCCGCCCTACCACAGCCAGGGCGCACAGAACCGCCAGAATGGCCAGCTCCCGGGCCTGGGGCTTGCGGGCTTCAAAACGGAGGAAAAATGGGAGCATGGTTTCGAGAATCACCAACGTGGCGGTGAGATAATATCCCTTTCCCGACAGCTGGGTTCCCAGAAACAGCGTGGCGGGAATCAGCACAAAAATGCTGATTAAGGAGGCGATAACAGAACGCTTCATTCGCTTGCCCCTCCGTTTTTTCGGTAAAGGTCAATGACATCAGCGCCGGTGACGGCATTTTGGAATACGCACCGGCTCATACGGTTGGCGGCGGTGGTATAAAAGCTGTTTTGCCCAAAGAACTGTCCGGGGGTATTCACAGTAAGAATCTGACCGTCAAAGAACATGCCCACAAAATCGGCATGCTCTGCGCAAAATTCCGCATCATGGGAAACCATGATGACGGTAATCCCTTCCTGCTTCAGTGTCTGCAGGATTTGGGCAAACCGGGTCTTGAAGAAGGGGTCAATGCCCTTGGTGGGCTCGTCCAGAAGCAGAAGCTTTGGCTGGGTCAGAAGCACCTTGGCCAGGGCACAGCGCTGCTGCTCGCCCCCGGACAAGTCCCAGGGATGGGCATCCAGCAGCCACTCAATCTGGCAAAGCTTTGCAATCCGGTCAATTTCCTCTAAATTCCGGGTCATTTCCATAAGGTCCAAGCGGACGCTTTTCTTCACAAATAAGCTCCGGGGGTCTTGGGGAAGCATGGCGAGGCAGCCCTGAAACAGCGATATATGCTTTGCCAGGGGTTTGCCCAGAAGCTTTACATTGCCCCGATAGGGCTTGACTGCGGCGCAAACGGCTTTCAGCAGCGTGGTTTTTCCCGTGCCGTTGCCGCCCATAATGGCGAACAAGCTCCCTTTTGGTACTTGCAAAGAAACACCCTTGAGGATATCCGGGCTGTCCTTTTCGTACCGGAACCACAACTCACGGATGGCAAGGGCAGGCTCTTGAGAATCAAAGGAAGATGGCTTGCGTTCCGGGGAGGAAACGGCAAGGGGCTTTCCCTCCAGTTGCTCCGTTAGCCATCTGCGACCCTCCCGGACGGTGAGGGGACACGCGCCCTTGGGCTTGGCACCGTAAAATACCCGGACGGGGGTCGGGAGGGCAGAAAACATGGGATGACCCTGCTGCCATAGGGTTTGCCCCACGGTGCGGGGGTCGCCCTCAGCGAAAATTTTTCCTCCGTCCATGACCACAACCCGGTCGGCGGTGGGGTAGATTTCCTCCAGCCGGTGCTCGGTAATCAAAATGGTTGTACCCAGTTCGGTGTTGATTTTTCGCAGGGTTGCCAGAAAATCTGCCGCCGCCAGGGGGTCTAACTGGCTGGTGGGCTCGTCCAGAATCAGCACCTCCGGCTGCATGGCCATAATGGCCGCCAGATTTAATAGCTGCTTTTGGCCGCCGGACAGCTCTCCGATTTCCCGGTGAAACCAATCCTGAATGCCAAAATAGCTTGCCATCTCCGCAACCCGCAGCCGCATAATGCCGGGGTCGCACCCTAAGTTTTCCAGACCGAAGGACAGTTCGTGCCAGACCTTGTCGGTGACAATCTGCTCATCCGGATTCTGCATCACAAAGCCGATTTTTGCTGCCTGCTCAGCGGGGCTGGCTTCCTCCAAGGGCGTTCCGTTAAAGAAAATATTGCCGCTGCGGCTGCCATGGGGGGAAAGGACGGTTTTCAAATGGCGCAGCAGGGTGGTTTTGCCGCTGCCGCTTTGCCCGCACAGCAGAACATATTCCCCTTTCTCCACGGAAAGGTTGATGTTATCCAGACAGAGCTGCCCGTCGGGATAGGAAAAATTTAAATTCCGGATATCAAAATGCGCCATTTCAATGCCTCCGTAATGTGCAATGTGGTGGGAATCAGCAAAAATGCCCAGTAGGCAGCCAGCCCAAGAGTAGGCTTTTGGAACTGAAGTGCCGGGGTATACTCCGCACTGTAGCCCCCGGCAAGCAATACTGCGGCTGCCAGAAGAATGAGCAAAGAGAGCGCCACCCAATCTCTCGGGGTCATGCGGTAAATCTGAAAGTTGGTTCTCTTTGCGCAGCCGTAGCCCCGGGCCCGCATGGAGTCGGCGGTGACGATGCTGCCCTCCAGGGCGTGGTCGGTAAGCCCGGAGAGAATCTCTACGCCCTCTGTTACCTTTCCCCGGATATTTGTGGGCGTGCCGGCCTTTCCGATGCATTGCCGGGCGGCGACGAGCTGCGTTGCCTTACGGGTCAGCCCGGGAATCATTAGCAATACCATAACCAGAAGAAGGCTGAGAGAGGGAATCAGGTTGCCGAACAGGCACATGAATTTATCGCTGGTTAACACCTTGCTGTAGCAGGAAAACCACAGCATCATGATGAAAAATACCGCTGCCACGGCGGCGCCGTGGAGCAGACCCTCCAGGGTATAGGGCTTGCCGAACAGGGAAAACAGTGCTGTTTTTCCGTAGGTGTTCAGCAGGGGATTGATTAGGGTAATCAGCAGGAAAACCGGGAGCAGGGCGAGAAAAAGCGCAAGCCCCTTCCTGCCGGACAGCAGGAAATAATAGATTGCCCCGGACGCAAAGCCTGCCAGCAGGTATGCCGGATGCTGAAATACTACCCCAAAGCCAATGGCACCCAGAAAGAACAGAAAGTTCACAGCCGGGTGGAATTGTGAGAACGCATCTCGTTTCATATTGCCTCCAATAAAAGAAAAAAGTCCCCATTTGGGGACAGAAAATAACAAAATATGGCTCTACGCCCAACCCCACAGACAGCCCCCAAGAGTCCGTTGGTTGCGCCAAAATGCTGTATTCCGGCTCCGGACGCCCCTGTGGCAGGTCTTCTCGGATTGCTCCAATGACCTTGCCGGGCTATGTGTGTCCGTCTACGGCGGCTTGGTACCGCTGGGATTTACCCATTCCAATTTCACTTCGGCAGAAACAGTATATCACAAGCTTTTGCTTTTTGCAATGTTTTTATCGCAGCGGTTGAAATAGGAAATTTCTTATGCTATAATCTTCTTGCCGTTGGGGGAAACAGGTGAAATGCCTGTACGAGTCCGTCGCCGTAAGGTGCAGAAAAAACCCTCTTTCTTACCCTGCCGTGCCGCAAACGGGATTGGGGACAGGTCATTGGAGCAATCCGAGAAGACCGGAGGAGTGGGCGCCAAGTCGGAATATCCCAACCGCACAACCTTCCGCTATGGGACTGCGAGACCGGTCCGGAGAAGGAATATCATGTAATAGGAGAAATGTCAAATGAAAACGAACAGTATGAAAAAAATGCTGTCGTTGCTCCTTTGCATTGCGCTGATTGCGGCTCTGGCGCTGTTTGCAACCGGATGTAACGACGATACCCAGGCAACGCAGCCTACTGGGGAAACCACCGCTGCCATTGTCAAGGGCGAAGGAAACACGGTGTTCACCTTCATCACGGTGGACAAAGAGGGGAAGGAAACCCGCTTTGAAATCCATACGGATGAAACGGTTGTGGGCATGGCGCTTTCCAAGCTGGAGCTGATTGCCGGCGAGGAAGGACCTTATGGACTGTATATGCACACCGTCAACGGACAGACCCTGGATTGGGACAAGGACGGCATGTACTGGAGCTTTTATGTCAATGGTGAGTACGCCCTGAAGGGTGTGGACCAGACAGAAATTGACCCCACTGCCACCTATATGATTAAGGCAGAAAAGGGCTGAATCTAACTAAAATAGGGTACCCTGTAAAAAACGGGGTACCTTTTTTGTTTTCTTTGTTTACTATTGTCGAAAAATTTGGTATAATCATTAAAATTGTCGAAGTATGCGTTGTTTGGAAGGAGTATGTGGGATGGAGCAAATGGTTATCACCTCCCGGAAGAACCCTTTGATTCAGCAGGCGAGAAAGCTGATTGCCTCCCGCAAGGAACGGCAGGATGCCGGCTTGTTTGCCTGCGACGGAACCAAGCTGCTTTCCGAGGCGGTTGCCTATTGGGAAGGTCTGGATACGGTTTTTCTGACAGAGGATGTACAGCTCGACCTGCCGGAGCGGGTGAAGGTCATCCGGGTCAGCCCGGACATTATGGCATACATTTCTCCTATGGAAACCCCTCAGGGGGCGTTTTTCCTTTGCCGGCTTCCTCAGGAGCAGCCATTTGCGCCCCAAAAGGGAATGCTGCTGTTGGACGGCATTCAGGACCCGGGCAATTTGGGCACAATTTTGCGGACAGCGGATGCGCTGGATATTCCCGTGGCGCTGTTGGAGGGGTGCGCTGACCCCTATAGCCATAAGGTGGTCCGTGCCTCCATGGGCGCGGTATTTCGCACACCGCCCATAAAAACCACTTGGGAAAGTGCAAAGCAGGCGCTGCAGGCGGCAGGAATCCCCGTAGGCGTTACCGCTCTCAGCGAAAGAGCGAAGGATATCCGCCATTGCGATGTGGGAGCTATGGCGGTGGTCATCGGCAGCGAGGGGCAGGGCGTTCGTCCTCAGATTCTGAAGGAGGCGAACCGGGAGCTGATTATCCCCATGAACCCCCGGTGCGAATCACTCAATGCAGCGGTGGCGGCTACCATTGTGATGTGGCAAATGGTCAGATAGAAAGAAGGAAGATTCATGCTGGTACACTGGATATGGCTTGCAACCCGACCGAATATGACGGATCGGGAAAAGTGCCGGGTTTTGTCCTGTTTTTCAGATGCAGAGGATGTGTTCTACGCCCAGAAGGAGGATTTCTCCCGGGTGGAGGATATCACCGAAAAGACAGTAAATGCCCTGGTGGACAAGGACCTAAGCAAAGCAAACGCTATCCTGCGGGACTGCACCAACAAGCATATCCATATCTGTACCTACCACGATGCCGCCTACCCCGGCAAGCTGAAGAATATTATCGATCCGCCGTTGGTACTTTATTATAAGGGCAGACTTCCGGCTTTTGATGAAAATCCCGTTATAGGCATTGTGGGTACCCGAAAGTGTACCGCCTACGGCATCCATGTCGCCCGACGGATGGGTACGCAAATTGCCCGCTGCGGCGGTATGATCGTATCCGGAATCGCCCGGGGAATTGACGCCTCTGCTATGAGCGGTGCGCTTAGTACCGGCGGTTTTGTGGTGGGCGTTTTGGGCTGCGGCGCGGATGTTGTGTATCCTTATGACAATAAAGCGCTGTTTGCCGATACCGAGGCAAACGGCTGCCTGCTGACGGAGTTTCCGCCCCGGACACCGCCCTATGGCTGGAATTTTCCCAAGCGAAACCGGATCATCAGCGGACTGGCCAATGGCGTGCTGATTGTGGAGGCACCGAAAATCAGCGGCGCGTTGATTACCGCAGAGCAGGCGGCGGAGCAGGGAAGAGATGTGTTTGTCGTCCCCGGCAATGTGGATATGCCCAGCTGTGAGGGCAGCAATGACCTGCTGCGACAAGGTGCAACGCCTGTTACCAAGGGCTGGGATGTGCTTTGCGAATATCAGCATCTGTACCCCGAAGCCGTGCGCCCGGACGTGGCCGGAAATGTCCGGGATGTCTATACCGACGATGTGATGGCGGCGGCTGTTGCAGAGGAAAAACCCATGCAGAAGGTGGCGCAGAAACCGGTAACTCCCGGGAAAACCCCGGATTCCGACAGAAAAAAAGAGAAAAAACCCATTGACAACCGGGGAAAGCAGCCGTATAGTGACATACGGGATATCCCCGGAAACCTGACTGAGCAGGAAAAGTGCATTGCGCTTATGCTTCAGGACGGGGAATGTCTGGTGGATGAGATCATTGCAAAATCCAATCTGGGGGCCGCTGCGGTGCTGGCGACCCTGACCATTCTGGAAATCAAAGGCGTTATCAAGCGCGTCCCCGGAAAGCGGGTTGCGTTAAAGTAACCGCTGACTAAATTGTCTGCGATTACTGCCGGATCTTTTGACCCAACTTTTCAGTTCATAAAACTCGAAATACACCAAGTATTCCTTCGCTTTCTGAACTTCAATTTGTGACAAAATCTCTCGCTGCTAATTCTTGCCGATTTTCTTCAATCGGTTACTTTTTTCTACTCTTATTCTGATAGTATACTAAAAAACAAAAAAAGACAATACTAATTCAAAATATCCTCCAGCCGGCGGAGCTCTTCCTCTTGCAGACCGGAATAGTTGATCACCAGGCAGCGCCGGGCTTTCTCCGGGACGGCGCGGTGATAATAGCTGCTCAAAGCCCGGACACGGAAGCCTTTTTCGGCACAGTAAGCCACCAGGGCTTCATCGGAAAGGTCCGTATCCACCCGGAGGATAAAATGCAGTCCCGCATCGGCTTCCTCAATGGCGACCCGATCTGCCAGGGAGCTGCCTGCGATGGCGGCCTTCACCCGGTTGCGCCGGGCTTTATAGAATTTCCGCAGACGGTTTAGGTGCTTTTCAAAATACCCCTCCTGCAAAAACCGGGCAAGGGTATACTGCTCAAAGCTGGGCACAGTACAGCTGTAAAAGCCCAGCTTCTGCTGAAACTGCGCCATCAGCGCCCCCGGCAGCACCATATAGCTGATACGGATGGAGGGCGCCAATGTCATAGAAAAGGTGTTCATATAGATCACCTTGCCCTGACTGTCCAGACTGTACATCGTGGGCATTGGATGCAGACCGAAGCGGAATTCGCTGTCGTAATCGTCCTCGATGATCCCCCGGTTTTCTGCCTCCCGCGCCCAGGCAAGAAGCGCCTGCCGCCGGGGCAGGGATGTGACGGCGCCTGTGGGAAAATGGTGGGAGGGGGAAATATGGAGCACATTGGCATCCTGCAGCTTTTCCGGAAGCACCCCCTGGGCATCCATTGGGATGCTCTTCCAGGTCACGCCGCCGGCAGTGTAGATCTTCCGTATTTTCTCATATCCCGGCTCTTCCACGCCGTAGCAAATATCCCGTCCCAAAAGCTGGATCAGTAAATTATAAAGAAAGTCCGTACCGGCGCCGAT
>JAZNMX010000027.1:0-3820 GCA_045579965.1 Faecousia sp. | reverse complement strand
CGGGGTAGTAAAATAATAAGGAAGCCGCCCCAAGGTATCGCTATTATAGCGCAAAGAGGCGCGGCTGTAAAGAGTTTTCAGGAGGGTATTGTTTGTGGCAAATTATAAGCTATTGACGGATTCCGGATGCGACCTGCCGGTTGCCATGCTGCAGGAGCTGGAGATTGCCGTCGTGCCGTTATATGTGAATTTCCGGGGTCAGACGCTGGAAGATCGGGTGGACGACTCGGTAAAAGATATGTTCCAGGGCTTCCGTAACGGAGAAAGCGCAACTACCTCTGCCGTCAATCCCACCCGTTGGGCAGATGCCATGGAGGAGATTTTGCAGGAAGGTCAGGATGTGCTGACCGTTGCCTTTTCCTCGGGGCTGAGCACCACTTATCAATCCGCGGTGATTGCTGCTGATGAGCTGCAGGAGAAATATCCCCAGCGGAAGATTCGGGTGGTGGACAGCCGGTGCGCGTCCCTGGGTCAGGGACTGCTGCTTTGGTATGCCGCCAAAAACCGGGATGCCGGCATGGAGCTGGAGGATGCCTATCGGTGGCTGGAAGAACATAAAATGAATCTGTGCCACTGGTTTACCGTGGAGGATTTGATGTATCTGAAGCGAGGCGGCAGAATCAGCGCGGCTACGGCTCTGGTGGGCACCATGCTGCAGATCAAGCCTGTGCTCCATATGGACGACGAAGGTCATTTGATCAATGTGAGCAAAAGCCGGGGCAGAAAGGCCTCCATTCAGGCGCTGGCTGCGAAGATGGGCGAGTTGATGCTGCCCGGGGAAAACGATACGGTATTCATCTGCCACGGCGATTGCGTGGAGGATGCCCAGTATCTGGCCGGGCTGGTAAAGGAAAAGTACGGCGTGAAGGAAGTGGTCATCGGCTATGTGGGCGCGGTCATCGGCTCCCATTCCGGTCCCGGCACCCTGGCGCTGTTCTTCCTGGGCAAAAACCGATAACAATAAGGCCGCAGAGGATTTTCCTTTGCGGCCTGTGTTTTAGCTTTTGCGAATGAATTTTTCGCTGCACTTGGGGCAGGTGATGGCAATTTTGCCCTTGCCCCGGGGAACCCGCACCGGTTGACGGCACTTGGGGCAATCGAAGTATTTGTGCTGCCGGTCCTTCAGCCGGTCCTGCAGCTGCAAGAATCTTCGGTTTTCCTGATACCGCTTGTAGGTGTTTCGGGAGAACATCCGGAAGAGGGAAAGACCCATCAGTCCGTAGTAAACCACCATCAGCAACGTCTTAACGGGTGCCCAGGGAAGCAGCAGACTCACCAGCATCAAAATGACTGCCGCCCACAAAATGGCGTTGCCCAGCTTGTCCGGCCCGTAGCGACCCATCATAAAATTACGAAACCATTGGGATAAGCGTTTCATAGTATCACCTAACAAAAAGATACCTTTATTATAGTAAAATTTACCGCAAATGCAACCGGTTCGGGTCATTGTTTACGGAATGTTTATTTTCTGCGGAAAACAGTTGCCAAGGGAGAATTGATGATGTATAATGTAGCTGTAAAAATACGGGCAAAGGCCCATTATTTGGAGGAATGTGTTTATGTTTAACGCAATGATTGAAACCTTGAAGGCAAACAACCGGAGCATTGTCTTTACCGAGGGTCACGATGCCCGTATTCTGGAGGCGACTGCCCGTCTGGCAGAGGGCGGCTTCCTGAAGCCCATTCTGGTTGGCAATGTGGAAGAAGTCAAGGCAAACGCAGCCAAGGGCGGCTTCAACATCGAGGGCGTGGAGATTCTGGACCCCCTGACCTACGAGGGCATGGACGCCATGGTCGAGAAGATGGTAGAGCTGCGCAAGGGCAAGATGAGCAGCGAGGAATGCCGGGCTGCTCTGAGCAAGGGCAACTACTTCGGCACCATGCTGGTTAAGATGGGCTATGCCGACGCTCTGCTGGGCGGCGCTACTTACTCCACCGCCGATACCGTTCGTCCCGCTCTGCAGCTGGTCAAGACCAAGAAGGGTGTGAACCTGGTTTCCTCCTGCTTTATTATGGTTCGGGGCGACGAGAAGATCGCCATGGGCGACTGCGCCATCAACCTGAGCTACGAAGACAATGTGGACAAGGACGGCAATGTGACTCTGTCCGCTGCTCAGAAGCTGGCTGAGGTGGCCATTGAAACCGCCAAGACTGCCAAGGTCTTCGGCATTGACCCCAAGGTTGCCATGCTGAGCTTCTCCACCAACGGCTCCGGCAAGGGCGGCACTGTTAAGCTCAGCCACGATGCCACCGCTGTGGCAAAGGAAATGGCTCCCGACCTGCTGATCGACGGCGAGATGCAGTTCGATGCTGCCGTTGCTCCCGAGGTTGGTCAGCTGAAGTTCCCCGGCTCTCCCGTGGCCGGCTACGCCAACACCTTCATCTTCCCCTGCATCGAGGCAGGCAATATCGGCTACAAGATTGCCCAGCGTCTGGGCGGCTACGAAGCCTACGGCCCCATTCTGCAGGGTCTGGCAGCGCCCATCAACGACCTGTCCCGCGGCTGCAATGCTGACGAGGTCTATAAGATGGCAATCATCACCGCTGCGCTGGTATAAGTTTATACGACAAAGGCCTCCGGGAAACCGGGGGCCTTGTTTTGGGAACGCAGCGATGTGGGGGAGGACAAGCGGGGCGTGGGGGCGCCGCCCCCTACAAAGGAGAAGCCTATTAGAAAAAAACTCCCCGGTCCGTTTGGACCGGGGAGAATTCATTTGTGGGGGAATTACTTGCCGGCGTTGGCAATCTGAGCTGCCACTTCGTCAGCGAAGTTCTCTTCCTTCTTCTCGATGCCTTCACCCTTGATGTAGTGAACAGCGTCGATGAACTTGATGGAGCCGCCCAGCTTCTTGGCAGCATCGGCGATATAGCCTTCCACAGAGCCCTGGAACAGGTCGCTGCGGACGAAGTCCTGCTGCAGCAGGCAGCTTTCCTTGTAGAAAGCGGCGATCTTGCCGGCGGCGATCTTTTCCTTGATCTGAGCGGGCTTGCCGGCCATCTTGGGATCGTTGTCCATCAGAGCCAGCTGAACCTGCAGCTCCTTGTCCACATCGGCCTGGGGAACCAGGGCCTTGTCCCAGTACTTGGGATTCATGGCAGCGATCTGCATAGCAACATTCTTACCAACCTCGGTGACATCAATGCCGCCCTCCACAGCCAGGTTCACCAGCACGCCGTGGGTGCCGCCTGCGTGAACGTAAGCGACGGAGGTGTTGTCAGCATAGCGGTTGAAACGGCGGATCTGCATATTCTCGCCGATGGACATGACCTTCTCCTGCATGATTTCGGTGACGGTCAGGTTGGAGTTGGGGTAGGTGCAAGCCTTCAGGGCTTCCACGTCGGCGGGGTTCTGGGTGGCGACCACTTCGGCCAGGTTCTTAACCAGATCCAGGAAGGAATCGGTCTTGGCGGCGAAGTCGGTCTCGGAGTTAACTTCAATCACAACGCCCACACCGTTTACAACAGTAGCCAGAGCAACGCCCTCAGCGGCGATGCGGTCAGCCTTCTTGGCGGCCTTGGCCAGGCCCTTTTCACGGAGCCAGTCAACAGCCTTGTCCATATCGCCGTCGGTAGCAGCCAGAGCTGCCTTGCAGTCCATCATGCCGACGTTGGTCATTTCACGGAGCTTCTTAACGTCCTGTGCGGTAAAAGCCATTTTTCGTTCCTCCTAATTCTTACTCAGCGTCGGTAGCCTCGACAGCTTCCACAGCCTCGGCAGCCTCAGCGGCAGCATCTTCACCCTGGCGGCCTTCGATGGCAGCGCTTGCCATAGCGGCAGCGATCAGACGGATGGCGCGGATTGCGTCATCGTTGCCGGGGA
>JAZNMX010000026.1:0-24322 GCA_045579965.1 Faecousia sp. | reverse complement strand
AACAATCCATTTAAATTGTCCAAGGTGTCTTAGTTTGTCTCACATTATTCAATTTACAAGGTACAGCGCTCCCCGCCAGACGGTTAGCTTGCTCATATTAGCACATCCGACATTCTTTGTCAAGCAATTTTTTCACTTTTTAGAAAAAATATTTTCGCGCCGAGCTCGCACAAAATGATCTGGGGATAGCTTGGATATAATACCAAAGGAACGCCCTTTTGTCAAGGCAATAATTTCCTTTTTTTGACTTTTTTCTGCATTCCATCTGTTGTGATATTTTGGGGTCTGAGACCCCAAAATATTGTGCCTTATTTTCTTAAAGAGTTCGATTTATGCACAAATCACACAAAGGCTATCTTTGGTTTCTTCTGTTGCGTGGATGGAGCCGTCCGTCCCTTTCCTTTCTTTTGAACAGCCGATTTCTTACCAGCATTCCCTTTCCGGGAACCAGATAGGAATGCCCCAAACTTTTCAGACTTAGCAAATGGGCAAGCAGAGTGGCAATGCCAATCCCCAATCCGGTCAATCCCAAAACAGACGCCAGCACCGCCAGCGCAAACCGGCACAGCCGAATGGCAGTTGCCAAATCCCGATTGGGCAAAACAAATCCACTGATGCCCGCGATACTAACCGTTATCAGCGCCATCGGCGCAATGATTCCCGCCTCCACAGCCGCCGTACCCACCACAATGCCGCCAATAATCGACACGGACTGTCCAATGCTTTGGGGCAGGTGCACACCGGTTTCCTGGAGCAGCTCAAAGGCAATCAACAGCCCCAGCACTTCCCAGCCGGATTCATATGGGGTTACTTCGTTGCTCTTTTCTATCACCTGCTGCAGCATTGCCGGGAGCCAATCCATGTGGTACATGGTCACGGCAATGAATATCGCCGGCAGCAGCAGGCTGATAAACAGCGCCAAATAACGCAGCACCCGGACAAATGTTGCGCTGAGGTAGTCCCTGCTGTAGTCCTCCGGTGAATTCATCAGGTATCCGATATCCACCGGCGCCAGATATCCCAGGGGGATTCCGTCCACCAGAAGTCCCACTCTCCCCTGGAGCAGTTCATAACAGAAGCGGTCTGTCCGCTCGGTATACTGAATCAGCGGAAAAGGTGTGGCACGGGAACCGGTAACATACTCCTCCACCCCGGAGGGCATAATCATTCCGTCAATATCAATGGCATCCAGGCGCTGCTTCATCTTCTGCACCAGTTTTTCATCCGTCAGCCCCTCAATCCAAATGACACTTACATTGGTCAAAGAGCGCCGCCCCACTTTGGTTTCATAAAGTCGAAGCTCCGGCGAGCGCAAATGGCGGCGAATCAGACTGGTATTGCTGCGCATGGTTTCCACAAAAGCATCCTTTGCGCCCTTGGCGGTATGCTCCAGATCCGGTGGAGAAATACTCCGCTTTTCTCCCGTTCTGGTTTCGAATGCGATTGCGCCTGCTCCCGGAAACAGCACAATGCTGAATCCGTTTACCAGCCGTAACACCACATCATCCAAGTCCTTGCAGGCTGCCGCCACAGAATTGACTACCACGCTATCAAGGGCAGTATCAAACAGCTGCTGCATGGTTTCCCCGTGTAACCGCTCCGTCAAGGGCTTCACCACATATTCCGATATATCCCCTCCGGAGGTCAGCCCATCAATGGCATATACATATAAAATAGAATTGCTGCACTGCAGCTTGCGGACATTAAAGTCGCTGGCATCGCGGAAAATACTGCGGATGTTTTCGTCATTGATTTCGCCGGGATACATCGGCGACCGTCTGGGTGTGGGTTTTTCCATAGAAATCACCTCTTATGCAGTTTTTCCCCACTCATGCAGATTATGCCTTTGGAATTGCTTTTTTTCGGGGATGATGATATAATTCGCTTATGACGGATTTAAAGGAGTATTGCTATGTCCGATGTGATTGCAGCGGTATCTACCGGTAATCAGGTTTGCGCCATCGGCATCATCCGGTTAAGCGGAGATGGCTGCGCAAAGATTGCCGACGCAGTCTTTACATTAAATAACGGGAAACTGCTCTGCGATGCCCCTGACCGAAAGCTGGTACTGGGAACGCTCAAAGGCAGCGACGGTAGGGTCATTGACCAATGTATGGCAGTTTACTCCCGCGCCCCCCACAGCTACACGGGAGAAGACACGGTGGAGTTTCATTGCCACGGCTCTCCTGCGGTTCTGGCTGCCGGCTTGGATGCACTGTACCGCGCCGGCGCAAGACCCGCCAGACGGGGAGAATTTACCAAGCGGGCGTTTTTAAACGGAAAGCTGGATTTGACCCAGGCTGAGGCGGTGATCGACTTAATCGAGGCAGAAACTGCGGATGCCACCGCCAATGCCGCCGGGCAGGTGGGCGGTGTTCTGCTGAAAAAACTGGCACCGATTTACGATGACCTGGTGAATTTGTGCAGCCATTTTCATGCGGTTCTGGACTATCCGGATGAAGATATTGAAGATTTCGGTTTAGACCGATATGAAGCGGGACTCAAAGCCCACAAGGCTGCTCTTTCCGCTCTGCTCAGCAGCTACAATCAAGGCAGGATTCTTAAGCAGGGCGTGGCTGCTGCCATCGTGGGCAAGCCCAATGTGGGAAAATCCAGCCTCCTCAATGCCCTTGCAGGCTTCGAGCGGGTGATCGTCACCGATGTGGCAGGCACCACCCGGGACACGGTGGAGGAAACGGTTATGGTGGGCACCACCCGCCTGCGGCTGATTGACACCGCCGGCATTCGCCAGACCCAGGACGCCATCGAGGCCATGGGCGTAGAGCGCTCCCGCCAGGCTGTGGAGCAGGCAGACCTTGTGATTTTCGTTTGTGACGGTTCTCAGGCGCTGACGGAGGAGGACCGGCAGGTAATCGAGCTGTGCGCGGACAAGGAAAACGCCATTGCCCTCATTAATAAGTGCGATTTGGGTCAAAATGTTCTTCCCAGCGACCTGCCCTTCATGAATATCATCGAAATCAGCGCCACAAGCGGCATGGGTCTTGACCAGCTTGGGGATTTGGTGGATCTGCTCTTTGCGGGGCAGCTGCCCTGCGATGGCTCGATTCTTACCAACGCCCGGCAGTTTGATGCTCTGCGCCGTGCCCACGAGGCGATTGTTTCCGCTATTGCTGCGCTGAAATCGGGTATGACTCCGGATGCGGCGCTCACGGACGTAGAGACCGCTATGGCCGCCATGGGCGAAGTCACCGGCGCAACGGTACGGGAGGATATCACCGCCCGGATTTTTGAACGATTCTGTGTAGGAAAGTGAATGTTATGATTTATTTGGACAATTCCGCTACCACCCAGCCCTGCCCGGCAACGGTAGCGGCGATTCAGGAGAGCTTGACCCAAGGCTGGTCAAACCCCAGCGCCCTATATGGCTTTGGCATCGATGCCGCCCGGCAGCTGCGCGCTGCCCGGCAAAAGGTTGCCACCGCTCTGGGAGCAGAGCCGGATCGGGTGTTCTTCACCTCCGGCGGCACAGAAGCGGATAACTGGGCGATTTTCGGAACCGTCAAACGCCTGGGAAAGCGGGGCAAGCACATCGTCACCACCGCCATTGAGCACCCCGCCGTGTTAAACTGCATGAAGGAACTGGAGGCCCAGGGCTATGAAGTGACCTATCTGCAGCCCGATTCCCTGGGTAACATCGGTGTTGACGCCCTGAAGAACGCGCTGCGAAAGGATACCATACTGGTTTCCGTGATGATGGTGAACAATGAGGTGGGCTCTGTTATGCCCATCGCGCAGATGGCAAAGCTGACCCACAAGCTGTGCCCCGATGCTTTTTTTCACACCGACGCGGTGCAGGGATTCTTGAAGGTTCCTTTCTCCGCCAAGACCTTGGGCGCGGATTTAATCACCGTTTCCTCCCACAAGGTTCACGGTCCCAAGGGCGCCGGTGCCCTTTACCTTTCTCCCCGCTTAAAATCCTTCCCTCCCCTGCTTTACGGCGGCGGGCAGGAAAGCGGTCTGCGCAGCGGAACGGAAGCCACGCCTGCAATCTTCGGCTTTGCCGCCGCCTGTGAGAGCTTGCTGCCCAACTTCCGGGAAGACTGCGAACGGGAGAAAACCCTTTTGAATGGCCTGATCGAAAAGTTATGTAAACTGGATGGGGTAAAAATCAACGGCGCACACGACGCGCCCCACATTCTCTCTCTTTCCATTCCCGGTGTGCCCACTCAGAACACCATTAACATTTTACAGGACCGGGGCATCTGCGTATCTGCCGGCTCTGCCTGCGCCAAGGGACACCGCAGCCATACGCTGACGGCAATGAATCTGCCTCCCGAGGTTATGGACAGCTCCTTCCGCATTTCTCTGTGCAAGGATACCACCCAGGCAGATATGGATGCGCTCCTGTCCGGCATTGGGGCAATCCTCGATTGGAAAAACCGATAAAAAACAGGGCTGCAATGCAGCCCTGTTTTTGTTGTTAATAAGCTACGCCCCAGTAAATCATCTTGTCTGCCTTCTTGCCGCAGCAAGCGCATGTATCGCCCAGATGCTCCTGGGCAAAGGGGATACACCGGGAGGACATACCGGCCTTTTCCTTCATCGCCAGCTCGCAGTCCAGATCGCCGCACCACATGGTCTTGATGTAGCCGCCGTTGGCATGCTGCAGCGCCTTGGCCTCCTCCAGAGAATGGGCCTCGTAAATATGCTCGTCCAGGTTTTTCTTCGCCTTGTCGTACATTTGCTGCTGAACCACAGCCAGCTGCTCGGCAACCGCCTCGGTCAGATTCTCCAGCTTGACCACGACCTTTTCCCGGTCGGTACGGCGGACGATGACGCACTCGCCGTTTTCCAGATCCCGGGGGCCGCACTCGATCCGCAGGGGCACGCCCTTCATCTCGTACTCTGCGCACTTCCAGCCCATGGAATTGTCGGAATCGTCCAGCTTGGTGCGCAGGCCTGCGGCAACCAGCTTGTCCTTCAGCTGCTGGGCAGCCTCCAGAACACCGGGCTTATGCTGGGCAATGGGCAGCACAACCACCTGCACCGGTGCAACCTTGGGGGGCAGAACCAGGCCGTTGTTATCGCCATGGGTCATGATAATGCCGCCAATGAGCCGGGTGGACACGCCCCAGGAGGTTTCGTGGGGATTGGTCTTTTGGTTATTCTTGTCGGTAAATTCAATTTCAAAGGCCTTGGCAAAGCCGTCACCGAAATAGTGGGAAGTGCCTGCCTGCAGGGCCTTGCGGTCGTGCATCATGCACTCGATGGTGTAGGTTGCCTCTGCGCCGTTGAACTTTTCCTTTTCGGTCTTCTGACCCCGGGTTACGGGCATAGCCAGCACATTCTCACAGAAGTCAGCATAAACATTCAGCATGGTTTCGGTGAATTCTCTGGCTTCTTCTGCAGTGGCATGAATGGTGTGGCCCTCCTGCCACAAGAACTCTCTGTGGCGCAGGAAGGGACGGCTGGTCTTTTCCCAGCGCAGCACGCTGCACCACTGATTGTACTTCATGGGCAGATCCCGGTGGGACTGGAGCACATTGGCAAAATGCTCGCAGAACAGGGTTTCGGAGGTGGGACGAATGGCATACTTCTCCTCCAGCTCGTCGGTGCCGCCCATGGTAACCCATGCGCACTCAGGCGCAAAGCCCTCCACATGGTCCTTTTCCTTTTGCAGCAGGCTTTCGGGAATCAAAAGGGGCATGTACACATTTTCTACGCCAACCTTCTTAAATTCTGCGTCCAGAATGTGCTGAATGTTCTCCCAAATGGCATAGCCGTAGGGGCGGTAAATAAACACACCCTTGATGGAAGAATAATCAATCAGCTGCGCCTTTTTGCACACATCGGTGAACCATTGGGCAAAGTCCACTTCCATATCGGTAATCTGTTCTACCTTCTTATCTTTCGCCATAGTATACAAACCTCCCTGGTTTTTCCATTAACTAATATTATAGCACCAATGTCAATACTTTGCATAGGATGAGATAAAGTTTTGTTGTCGGGAGGATACCCCATGACTAAGATTACATTGGAACTGGAGCCTGCCGTGGCTCTTTTTTATACCCGTATTGCCCTGTCCACCGGGAAAACGGTGGAAGACGTTCTTCGGGATGCTCTCTTCCGTCTGGCAGGAGAGCTGTCACTGGAAGCGCTGAAGCACCACAGCGGCGAATAAGTTCGCCGCTGTCTTTTCTTATTGTATTTCCCCGAAAAATCTGTTATACTTACCAATGATAAATCCGAACGGAGGTTTTTCTATGAAATCCATTCGCGATATCTATAAAATCGGTAAGGGTCCCTCCTCTTCCCATACCATGGGACCGGAGCGCTCTGCGCAGCTGTTCCGCAGCCAGAACCCCAATGCCGACAGCTTTCGCGTCATTCTATACGGCTCTTTGAGCAAAACCGGCGTTGGACACGGCACCGACCGGGTACTTCGGGAGGTTCTCTCTCCTGTGCCGACGGAAATTGTATTTTCCGACGAAACCATCGACAGCTCCCACCCCAACACCCTGGACTTTATCGCCCTGCAGGGCGGAAAGCAGATTGCTTTTCTGCGGGTTGAGTCCATTGGCGGCGGCGACATTCGTGTGCCCGGGCAGCCCCACTTAGACCCTCCGGATGTGTATCCGGAAAACTCCTTTGCGGAGATTGCCGATTTCTGCAAATGGCGGTATATTGAAAAACTCAGCGACTACGTAGAGCTGAACGAGGGCGAGGATATCTGGGCGTTTCTTTCTGAAGTATGGCAGGCTATGAAGCAGTCTATCTCCGACGGCTTAAGCACCACCGGCGTTCTTCCCGGCGGTCTGAACGTACAGCGAAAGGCCAAATTCCTCTATGAGCAGCAGCCGGAGGAAACCGCCCCCGGACTCCTGGAATTCCAGAAAATTGCCGCCTACGCCTACGCCGTTGCGGAGCAGAACGCAGACAACGGTACCATCGTCACCGCCCCCACCTGCGGCGCCTGCGGTGTTGTACCCGCGGTTTTGAAATACGCCCAGGACACCCGGGGCTTTACCGACGAACAAATTCTGCGGGGTCTTGCCGCCGCAGGCATCATCGGCAGTCTGACCAAGCGCAATGCCTCCATTTCCGGTGCAGAATGCGGCTGCCAGGCAGAAATCGGCACCGCCTGCTCCATGGCCGCCGCCGCACTGGCAGAGCTGTATGACCAGAATCTGGACCAGGTGGAATATGCGGCAGAAGTTGCCATGGAACACCACCTGGGTCTTACCTGCGACCCCATCTGCGGTCTGGTGCAGATTCCCTGCATTGAACGCAACGCCGTCGCCGCTATGCGGGCCATGAACGCCTGCAACCTCAGCTACTTCCTCACCGGCTCCCGGAATATCAGCTATGATATGGTTTGCCGTGCCATGCATGAAACCGGCATCAATCTCAACCACCGTTTCCGGGAAACCAGCGAAGGCGGTCTGGCGAAAATCTACGCCCGCCGCAAGCAGTAAATCAACGCCAAAGCCTCCGGCCAAGCCGGAGGCTTTGTGATTGATTAAGGTTTTCTAAAGGCCCTTAAGAATTGTTTAAGTGTATTGACACAGGCTTTGGGGAAGTCATAAAATAGAAAAAAACCGCCAAGAGGTGTTTATATTTATGATAATTGAAATGTTTAACGGATGGTATTTTTTCTGGACTATTCTATGCAGCGGTGTAACGGCAGGACTGTATTTTCTCCTGCGCAATCGCAGCACAACCACCCAGAAGGCAGTGCTGTTCGGCTTGCTGGCAGCAGGCTTTTTGATGCACTTCTTGAAGGCTTACATCCCCCCTTATTCGGTAGACGAAGCCCGTCACCTCCGGGACAGCTGGTTCATTAACATCTGCGGCGCCAACATCGCGCTGTTTCCCTTTTTCTTCTGGTCCAAGAGTGACCGGGTCAAGGACTATATGTTCTACATCGGCGCCATCAGCGGTCTGATTGCCCTTTTCTATCCCCAGGAGCCCATCGCAAAGGTAGACCAGCTGGCGGAGCAACTGGACATCGTCCGGTTTTATTACCATCACTGGATGGTGCTGGCCGTGCCGCTGCTGATGGTGCTGTTTGGCCATCACAAGCTGTCCTACAAGCGCTTGCTCAGCGCCCCCACAGGCCTGCTGCTTTTAATGCTGTTTATCATGCTCAATCAGCTTTTCCAGTCGGAGCTGGGCTTTATCCCTCTGCGTGACCGGGGCGATTTCTTCGGCATCGGCTACAAGAACACCTCCTATATCTGGGGTCCCGGCACCAACGATGCCATCGGTGATTTTCTGGCTCTGTTCACCCCCAAGCTTTTCAAGACCGTACCGGTGGGCGAGTTTGCCGGCCAGCTGAAGTACTGGCCCTGGTTCTGGCTGATTGTTCCTGTGTATCTGCTGGTAACCCCGCTGTCCTTCCTGCTTTCCCTGATTTTCGACGGAAAATCTCTGAAGGCGGATGTCCGCTCTCTCCTGCGCAAGAACGCCAAGGTAAAGTAAATGATTGTGCCCGGAGAAAAATCTCCGGGCATATTTTTGATGCCGTAACTGCCAGAGCTCGGAAGATTGCTATTGAAAAAAGGAATTTCATGTAATATAATGATGTGGTTACATTGACGAAATTCCGAAACCGGGCCAAATAAGGAGAAAATATATGAAATTAGGTATCGTTGGACTGCCCAATGTAGGTAAGTCCACCCTCTTTAACGCCATTACCAACGCCGGCGTTCCTGCCGACAACTACGCCTTTTGTACCATTGATCCCAATGTAGGCGTAGTGTCCGTTCCCGACGAGCGGCTGGACTGGCTGTCCGAGTTCTACTCCCCTAAGAAGACCACCCCTGCGGTAATTGAGTTCGTGGATATCGCCGGTCTTGTCAAGGGTGCCTCCAAGGGTGAGGGCCTGGGCAACAAGTTCCTCAGCAATATCCGCACCACAGACGCCATCGTCCATGTGGTACGCTGCTTTGAAGACAGCAATGTCACCCACGTGGAAGGCAGCACCGATCCCCTGCGGGATATTGATATCATCAACCTGGAGCTGGTCATGGCTGACATTGAAATGGTGGAACGCCGGATCGACAAGGCCCAGAAAGCCGCCAAGGGTGACAAAAAATTCCTCCACGAGGCAGAGGTGTTCACCCAGCTGCTGGCCCATCTGAACCTGGGCAAGCTGGCCCGTACCTTTGACGCAAGCAACGAAGACATGGCGCTGATTGCCACCTCCGATTTACTGACGCTGAAGAAGACCATCTATGTCGCCAACCTGGCAGAGAGCGAGGTCAACGAGGCTGAGAGCAACCGGCATTTTATGGCGGTAAAATCCCTGGCAGACGAAGAAGGCAGCCAGGTAATCCCCATCTGTGCCAAGCTGGAGGCAGACATTGCTGAGCTGGACGACCCGGATGAAAAGGCCTTGTTCATGGAAGAGCTGGGCGTTGCAGAGTCCGGACTTGATAAGCTGATTCGCAGCTCTTATGCCCTTCTGGGTCTGATTTCCTTCCTCACCGCCGGTGCGGACGAGTGCCGCGCCTGGACCATCAAGCGTGGCACCAAAGCACCCCAGGCCGCAGGCAAAATCCATACGGATTTCGAGCGGGGCTTTATCCGCGCAGAGGTCATCGCTTTTGAAGATATGAAAGAATGCGGCACAATGGCCAATGCCAAGTCCCAAGGCAAGGTCCGCAGCGAGGGCAAGGAATATGTGATGAAGGATGGCGACATCGTCAACTTCCTGTTCAACGTATAAATGTTAACTGCCGGAGATTTTTCTCCGGCAGTTTTTTCAGTTGCTTTTTCCCAAGGGATGGGATATAATACTTTCGTTGTGAATATCCGGGTGTAGCGCAGTTGGTAGCGCGCCTGCTTTGGGAGCAGGATGCCGCGAGTTCGAGTCTCGCCACTCGGACCATAAAAGCCGATAGAGCTTTTGCTCTCTCGGCTTTTATCTTTTGAATGTAAACGTGAAACAATTTTTGCATATTCTCCTACTGCATGTAAAAACTAAGGCAAAAGGAGTGGTATTATGAACGGAAAAGAACTTGTCAAACAGACTTTGGATCAGATTCCCCAGGCGAATGCAAATGCGAAACGCATCGTGGGACTTGTGAAGGAAGGCGGCAGAATCACCGGGTATCAGCTTTCCGATGATTCCATTGTGGAAAAACAGCAGGCGGTGGATATGGCAAAGCAAGGGCAGATCGCCGGTGTCGGCATTGCCCACCGGGGTGACACAGAATATCTGAAATCCATCCCCGACGGCAGTGAAAACAACAATCTGGGTAATCTTCCCTCTGTTTCCCCCAACCCGCAAGCATAATATTTCGCCTTCAGTATTCACGACGGAGTACTGAAGGCTTTTTGTCTATTGCACATCATTTTTAACCGCTCACGGCGTTAAAGTGACCGAAGGAGGTATTTTTCAACATTTTTGATTTTGGATATGATAGAATAGCATCACAGGAGGTGATGGGATGAAACTCAAACTGATCATCGACCAAGAAAAAGACGAAGAAGTTGTGATTACCGCCCACCGGCGCACCGCGCTGATCGACGAAATTGAGGCGCTGATTTCAACGCACACGGACCGCATCCCCGGCTACACCGAGGACGATATCAAAATGCTGTCTGTTTCGGAAATCGAGTGCGTCACGGTCCTGGACGGCAAGACCTACGCCATTGATTCTAAGAATCGCCGGTATCGGCTGAAGCAGCGGCTGTACGAATTGGAACAACTGCTCCCCTCGTCCTTCATCCGCATCAACAAGAGCACCCTGGCAAACGAGAATCGCCTGGACCGGTTCGCCGTGACCTACAGCGGCGCGGTGGATGCGGTATTCCAATGCGGCTACAGGGAATACGTTTCCCGGCGGTGCTTTGCCCAAATCAAAAGGAGGTTTGACGCAAAATGAAAAAGTTTTGGAAAGAGTTTTTCCTCCGTGGTCTGATCTGCGCCAGCGGAGGTCCTATCGTTTTGGCAATCATCTACGGCATTCTGGGCGCTACCGGTGCGGCAGAAAACCTCTCCCCTAACGAGGTCTGTATCGGTATTCTGACCATCACACTGCTTGCCTTGATCGCAGCAGGTATGACTGCCATCTATCAGATGGAACAGCTGCCCCTGCCCATTATGATCCTGCTCCACGGCGGCGCTCTGTACATTGCCTATATTCTCACCTATCTGATCAACGGCTGGTTGCAGCAACATCTGATTCCCATCCTCGTTTTCACCGGCATTTTCGTTGCAGGCTATGCTCTCATTTGGCTCATCATCTACTGTGTCACCAAAGCCAAAACGGAAGCACTCAACAAAAAGCTGAAGGGCAAATTGGAGTAATCAGATATGGACGCTATCAGAGCAGAAGGTTTAACGAAAAAATACAAGGATGTGGTTGCAGTTGATAATCTTAGCCTTTCGGTTCGCAAGGGTGAGTTATTCTCCCTGCTGGGCGTGAACGGTGCGGGCAAAACGACCACGATCAAAATGTTGTCCTGCCTGACACAGCCCACAAGCGGTGATGCGTTTCTGAACGGGAAAAGCATTTGCAAAGATCCTGCCGCTGTGAAATCGCTTATCGCCGTTTCTCCCCAGGAAACTGCGGTTGCCCCCAGTCTTTCGGTTCGTGAAAATCTGGAACTGATGTGCGGTGTTCACGGATTTACAAAAGATAAGCGAAACACCAAAGTCACAGAGCTGACTGAACGGTTGGGACTTGAAACAGTCATTAAGAAAAAAGCAGGCAAACTTTCCGGCGGCCTCCAGCGCAGGCTGAGCATCGCAATGGCACTAATCAGCGAGCCGGAGATTCTGTTTCTGGACGAGCCCACCCTGGGACTGGATGTGCTGGCAAGAAGCGAACTTTGGGACATGATCCGTTCCCTGAAAGGCAAGGTTACCATCATTCTGACAACCCACTATATGGAAGAAGCGGAGGCACTTTCTGACCGTATCGCCATTATGAAGGACGGTAAGCTGCTCATTTGCGACACCCCCGACAAAATCAAAGAAACTGCAGGAACAGATCATTTTGAGCAAGCCTTTGTTCGTATCGTAAAGGGGGCGGCAAAATGAGAATGCTGACTTTTGCAAGCAGAAACACAAAGGAAATATTACGGGATCCTCTGAATTTAGCTTTTGGACTTGGCTTTCCCCTTGTGCTGATCGTGCTGCTCAGCGCCATACAAGCAAACGTACCTGTGAAGCTTTTCGAAATTCAGCACTTAACCCCCGGCATTACGGTCTTTGGACTTTCGTTTATGACGCTGTTTTCCGCAACCATTATTTCCAAAGACAGGGGCAGTTCCCTGCTTCAGCGGTTATACACCACGCCGCTGACACCGGTGGATTTTATCCTGGGCTATACCCTGCCGATTATACCGATTGCCGTAGCCCAATGCGTGATTTGTTATATTGTGGCGATTGTCCTCGGCCTGGAAGTAACGGTGAATATTCTGTACGCGGTCATTTTTATCATACCAGTTTCCATTTTGTTTATTGCCTTGGGATTGCTTTTCGGCAGTATCCTGAACGATAAGCAGGTTGGCGGCATTTGCGGCGCATTGCTTACCAATCTTTCTGCCTGGCTGTCCGGCACATGGTTTGATCTCGAGCTTGTGGGCGGTGCTTTTCAGAAGATCGCATATGCACTGCCCTTTGTTCATGCTGTGGAAATGGAACGGGCGATACTGGCAGGAAGATTTGACGGTATTTTCCCTCATATATGGTGGGTGCTGGGATACGCCATCATCACTCTCGCAGCTGCAGTATTGTTGTTCCTGCGGCAGATGAAAAAACAATAAAACAAAGCCCGGAGTTGAAAACGTGAGATTTCACACAGTCCAACTCCGGGTCAGTTTTATTCCAGCCGTTCTTTTAACTCTAACACTTTTTCCTCAATCAATCGAATCGTTTCCAGGAATGCTTCATCGTCTTTTCCTGTGGGATCTTCCAATCCCCAGTCCTCCCGGTGCGTGCAGGGCAAGAATGGGCACTGGACATTACAGCCCATGGTGATAACCGCATCCACCTCCGGGATGTCTGAAAGGAGTTTGCTATACTGGGTCTGCTCCATATCGATGCCATGAACCTGCTTCATCAGCCGCACCGCATCCTGGTTGATTCTCGGCTTGGTTTCCGTGCCGGCAGAATAGCTTTCAAACACATCGCCTGCCAGTTTCTTCCCCAAAGCTTCCGCGATCTGGCTGCGGCAGGAATTGTGGACACAAATAAAGGCTACTTTCTTCATGCTCGTACCTCACTTTTAAACCATTGTATCACAGCTTGCCGGTGTTGAAAAGAGGGCAATTGTGTGATAGAATAAAGAAAAGGAGGAATGCACCGTGAAAGAGGAATGCCTGATCTGCAAAGCACCCCTGGAGTATCTGAATGAGGGCATCGAGATGGAGTGCGCCATCTGCCACAAGAAAGAAATCTCTACTGCTCGCTGTGTAAATGGTCATTTTGTCTGCGACGCCTGCCATACCCAGGGCATCGACCAGATCATCGGTGCATGTCTGGAGGAAACCTCCAGGAACCCCTACGAAATCATTTCCCGTTTAATGGAACTTCCCTTCTGCCATATGCACGGCCCGGAGCACCACATTATGGTAGGCTCTGCCCTGCTGACCGCCTACAAAAACGCAGGCGGCGATATTGACCTGCTGAAAGCGCTGAACGAAATGCAGGCCCGAGGCCGTAAAGTGCCCGGTGGAATCTGCGGCTTTTGGGGAAGCTGCGGTGCTGCCATCAGCTCCGGTATGTTTATTTCCATCGTTACCGGTGCGACTCCCCTATCCAATCAGGAATGGGGTATGAGCAACCTGATGACTTCCCGGAGTCTTCACGCCATCGGTACTGTAGGCGGTCCCCGGTGCTGCAAGCGCAATTCCTATCTTGCCATCACCGAAGCTGTAAAATTTGCGAAAGAAAATCTGGGTGTGGAAATGGAGCTGTCACCCATTCACTGCCGCCACACGGCGCAGAACAACCAATGCATCGGCAAACGATGCCCATTCTTTGAAAAAAATGATAAGGAGATACCAACATGAACGAATACGAAGTTTTTATTGAAGACATCAATTCCTGCGGCGGCGAGCAGCATGCCAAAAAAGAGCTGATCGAGGTCGAGGCAGCCAGCCCCGAAGCCTATGTGAAGGAAAACGGCAGATTTCCCATTATGGACATTTCAGAGAATACCAATGGCGATACCGTGATTATCACCGGCGACGGCAAGGGAAATTTCGTAAAATACACTTTTGCGGAATAATCTGATTTCGCAACCATCATTAAACAAACTGCGGATGCCCCTCAGAAATGAGTGGCATCCGCTTTTGCTATTATATGATGACAGCATACTTTTCCGGGTTCTCCCGCTCGTAATGGACGGTTATTCTTTCATCCTTCACCGGACACCTTTTGTTCCAGTTCACATAGTGCTTTCCCTTGTAGGTTTGACCGCCTACACTGTATGTAAAATGGATGATGTGGGGAAACAACGCGCCGTCAATGGCGCTACTGCGGACAGGCTTGGTGTTCACCTTGAGCCACCAGCAGGTCTTCACCTCGGTAACAACGCCCTCAGTTTGCTCCCCTGCAATGGCGTTCGTCACGCCAATTCCAAACATTCTCAAGTTCATAATCTGCCTCACCAAATGAACGGAATGATTCTGTATTTGACCTTCTTTTTATACTCGGCATAGCCGGGAAGTTCCCGGGTCAGCAGGTTTTCCTCGTCCTTTAGCCGTACAATGATAATTGCCGGATAAAACGCAAAAGCAATCAGCGCATACCAAGAGCCAAGCACTACGGGAATCATCAGAAACAGCAGAATCGTTGCCATATACATAGGATGCCGGACAATGCCATACAGACCGGTATCCACCACCTTCTGTCCTTCTTCCACCTTGATCGTACGGCTCAAGTATGCGTTTTCCCGCATCACCTCGGCATACAGCGCATAGGCGACCAAAAACAGCACCGATGCAATGATCGTTACAGCCACAGACATTCTCGACCAACCATATCGGTAGTCCAGTCCCGCCACCACAAACCCGGCGATAAACATCAATCCCGAAAAGGCAACCACGCCTTTCTGCGTCCCCTGCTTTTCCTTAGCATCCAGTCGCTTGGCAAGAAACTCCGGGGACTTCGCCAGCATCACAAACCCGGCGATCAGCATAGGCACGAACAGCAGACCGATGAACAGCCAGCCGTATGTAAACTCCAGCGTACCTGCCGGCAGGAAAATCAGAAGCCCCACCATCAGCAGGCCGCATGTAAATTTCGTCAAGGCTTCAATCAGCAGTTTCATTCTATTTCCTTTCCCGGCGTTACGCTGCCGATATAATCATAACCCGCTGCTGCAGGCGGATTTTCCGCCTTGATGAAGCGGGAGCTTTCCTCCATGCGACTTTTCAGCCGTTCCAACAGATCTCCCTGCAAGTAAAAGGTCGTCTCAAAATGCAGAAATCTGTCTGTATTCCGGTCCCACAGGAGCATCAGCTTGGGCGGGAATTCATCATCCCCTTCCCACAATTGCAAAAGCACCGGAAAGAAGGGTGTCACCGGAATCCGGCAGGTCACATCCGCTCCCGCCATACGGGGCCGTAGCACGCCACCTAAGCCTTCACATGCCGCCTTCAGTTCTTCTGTGTGTCCGTCAAATATCTTGGCGTATTTTTTGGTAAAGGTTTCGGTTTCGGTAACACCGGTGACCACAAATGTGCCCACTGCGCACCATTGCCCGGCCAATGTCGGGGCTGTTTCGCCCTGATGATAGCACAGCAAGTCGTAGATGGTCATTACGGTGCTGAAGGCGCGGCACTCCTGCCATGCGTTTTCAATGTATTCCTCCACGGCGCCGGTTGTTCTGCTGATACGGCAGGGCGTATTCAGATAGGTCAGGTAAATCCAATCCGCATCCGCTTCCAGATAGAATTTCCGGATCAGCAGTTCCTGATCGTACTCTAAGAATATCCGCTTGGCGATATCCACCTGAAGATCATAATTCGACGCAAACTTTTTCACGCGCCACCCCTCCCTGCAAACATTCCGAAACCTGCTTCTATTATATCACGCCAAATTGCCACTTGCAACAGCCATGCTTTTCACAGTATAATAAACGCAGATACACAGCAGGAGGATTTGCTATGAATCAGTTTCAGAACAAAGTAGTCGTCATTACCGGCGGCGCTCAGGGCATCGGTCTGTGCATTGCTGAGGAATTCAAAAAGAATGGCGCCCATGTCTGTGTCATTGACCGGGCAGAGGGAACGCACTATATCGGCGACATCGGAAACCAGGCTGTTTTGGAAGACTTCGCCCAATCCGTCATCGAAAAACACGGTCGGGTGGATGTGCTGGTAAATAACGCGCCGCCCAGCTTTATCGGCATTGACAAGTGTACTTACGAGCAATTCCAAAACGCCCTTGCGGTGGGTGTTACCGCCCCCTTCTACCTGAGCAAGCTGTTTGCCCCTTATTTTTCCCCCGGCGCCAGCATCATCAACATCTCCTCCTCCCGGGACCGGATGAGTCAGCCCCAGAGCGAAAGCTATACCGCTGCCAAGGGCGGTATTGCCGCGCTCACCCACGCCCTGGCAGTGAGCTTTGCAGGAAAAGTCCGGGTGAACTCCATTTCCCCCGGCTGGATTGACACCGCATATACCGTTTATGATGGCCCCGACGCCCTTCAGCAGCCTGCCGGTCGGGTGGGTAATCCTCTGGATATTGCCAATATGGTGCTGTTTCTCGCATCTGGCAAAGCAGGATTCATTACCGGTGAGAACATTTGTATCGACGGCGGACAAACCCGCCTGATGATTTACCACGGCGACAACGGCTGGTCGTTGAATCCCTGAATAACAACACCCCTGCACGGCTCTTCACCGCGCAGGGGTGTTTATCATACAAGTATTACTTCAGAACCTTCAGGTAATCCAGAACGGACAGCACAACGCCGACCAGAACATACAGGTCAACCAGTCCGCCTGCGATGCCAATCAGCACGCCGATAATGGGAATGCCTGCAAGAATGCCAATCAGCAAGCCAGCCACAAAGCCAACCACGATGTAAACGAGGATGTTGATCACCAGTGCGGCAACATCCTTCTTTTCCTTAAAGGAATAGGGGAAATACTTCTTGAGAAAATCCATTTTTGAGTGCTCCTTTCAAATTTAAAATCATCTGTTATGATTATAAACCAGTTATCTAGAGCCGTCAACTGTTTTCTCAATATTGGCTGGTAAGTTCCGACAAATCTTTGCGTTTTTTGGCCCGCAAGGGGTCGCCCTCCTTGGCATAACCCAGGGTAACCACCAGCCGAACGGTACCATCCAGATGGCAAATTTCCCGAATCCGGTCGCTGCTGAGCCAGCCGATGATACAGGTGCCCAGCCCCTGGGCTGTGGCTTCTGCCGTGATATAGGCGGTCACGATGCCGATGTCAATGGAGCGGAAGTCATTGTTCTTAACCTTTGCGCCCACCGCAGCGCTCTTGCAGTAGGGCTCTTCAGAAATCACGATGGCCACGGGCGCATCCGCAGCAAACTTGTTGGCGCCCATTTCCATACACGCCTTCAAAACCGACCTTGCGGTTTCCCCGCGGCAGACACTGATATGATAGGGCTGGCCGTTGCAGGCAGAGGGGGAAAGGCGCGCAGACTCCAAAATGGCGCTGATTTTCTCCTCCTCCACTTCCCTTGCGGCATCATAGCTGCGGCAGGATTGTCTTGTCCGGGCAATTTCACTAAAGTTCATATAAATCCCCTTTTCCGTAATTTATAGCGCAATATTGGTAAACAGTTCAAACTGATTGCGGTTGGTTTTGAAATACCCTTCCTTCTGGAGCTTGCTCAGCTCCACGGACATAGCCGCCCGCTCCACGCACAGATAATCTGCCAGCTGCTGCCGGTCATAGGGAATGGTAAAGCTAAGCTTTCCCTGGCGCATGGATTCTGCCGAAAGGTAGGACAGTATTTTCTCCCGGGTGCTCCGTTTTGCCATGTGGGTGATTTTATCGTTCAGACTCAGCACCTTCCGGGCCATCACCGACACCAGATTGCGAATCAGCCGGTTGTGATGGGCGCAGGCAACGGGGCAGGTTTGCAGGAGTCTTCCCATATTCAGCAGCATAATTTCCGAGTCCTCCGCTGCTACAACGCTCACATTCAGCACCGTTCCGGGGGTTGCCGCAAAGGGCTCCGCGAAATACTCTCCCACGCCCACCCGGTGCATAATGTTCCGGTGTCCCCACAAATCCTCCTGCACGGACAGAACACTGCCACTGAGAACCAAGCCCATGCTCTGGGTGCTGTCACCCACCCGGAAAATCCATTCGTCCTTCTTTTTCCGAACCACTGTGGCTTCCACGCAGTGCAGCACCGACAAGATTTCGGACTCTGTAATTCCCTGGAAAAACGGACTGTTCCTGAGGACAAACAGATACTGCTCCATACGCCGGCTCCTTTGGTTGTTTTCTCTATTATACCAACAAATTTGATTGTTTTCAATCACGAATTTTCCCGTCGATACCAACGGTCACCACCTGCAAGGGGATTTCCTTGCCACTGGCAGCAAGGGCGTTCTTCACCGCAAATGCCAGGCCGCCGCAGCAAGGAACTTCCATTCGCACAAGGGTGATGCTCCGGATTTCGTTGCTCCGGAAAATTTCCGTCAGCTTTTCGCTGTAATCCACGCTGTCCAGCTTGGGGCAGCCGACCAGCGTCACCTTCCCCCGAATAAAGTCATCATGGAATCGGGCGTAGGCATAGGCAGTACAGTCCGCAGCGATGAGCAGCTGCGCTCCGTCAAACCAGGGCGCACGAATGGGGGCAAGCTTAATCTGAACCGGCCAGTTCTGCAGCTGAGAAAGGCTGGGAACTGATTCTTCCTTAGGCATAGCGCGGCAGGCAGAGCCGGGGCAGCTGTGCCCTTTTTTCGCAAGATTCGCTTTTACCGCCGCCTCATCATAGGCAGCCGCCTCCCGCTCCACAAACCGAATCGCACCCGTGGGGCACGCAGGCAGGCAATCCCCCAGACCGTCACAGTAATCGTCCCGCAAAAGCTTCGCCTTGCCGTTTACCATGCCGATGGCGCCTTCGTGACAGGCATCGGCACAAAGGCCGCAGCCGTTACAAAGGTCTTCGTTGATTTCAATAATTCTTCTTTTCATCCTGCCCGGTCCCTCTTCTGATTCTTGGCAATCTCCATCATGGCGTTGTACATTTCCTCGCCCACGCACTTCTTGGCATAGGCGCACCACTGCACGCAGCTTAAGGTATCGTTGTACGCCACAAAGCCGCAGTGCTCGCAGGCCATTTGGGTATCAATGGAGAACATTTCAATTTCATGTCCGCAGTTGGGGCAGATTTTCTCAATAATGGTGGGGGTTCTGGGTTTCCCCTGGCAGCCTTCGATTGTCATACGCAAGCCCTCCTTTTCTTTGTGATGTCATGATACCACAAAAGCCCAGTACCGTATGTTTGTTTTCAAACAAGATTGCAAAAACTATAAAACAAAAGACCCGGCCACAAATGTAGCCGGGTCTTTTTTGGCAGGGGCACAAGGACTTGAATTGCCATAGATTTTGCAGTTTCTTAACTTTTGTTAACCATTTAGCACCATTTCTATAGGTTTTCCGAACATATATACCCCACTAAATACCATGGTTAACCACCTATTACCACCCCAATAAGGGGAAAAATAAGGGAAAACTTTTTATATTGCCGCCTAGCAGGTACACGGACAGAACGTATCGCTTGAATAGATAATTGCTTTAATCCAGTGTTTATGGTATAATAAACCATACATCAAATATTAGAGCATCTTATGTAAGATACTCTCGACCCGCTAAATAATGGAGGTTACTTATGGCTACAAAGCAGAAATTTGGTGGACCCTGGACTGTTGAAAAGCTAAATATTCTCTCACAGTATTTGGAGTTCTACACAACTGCACTAAAAGGACAGCCATTCCAATTAGTATACATAGACGCCTTTGCGGGAACTGGCAGGATTAAAATTGGGGATGAAGATGATTACGAAATCATCGATGGATCTGCTCGGCTTGCTTTGCAAGCAAACGGTAACTTTGCAGAATACATTTTTATTGAAAAGAAAAAATCATTTGCAAAAGAACTGGAAGATATGGTTGCAAATGAATTTCCTGAAAAGAAGCACAAGGTAAAGATACTGGGAGGAGTGGATTGCAACACAGCACTTGCAGAAATCTGTGCAAAGATCAATTGGCGAAAAACTCGCGCAATTCTTTTTCTGGATCCGTATGCTGCAGACGTACAGTGGGAGACACTTAGAACTGTGGCTGCCACAGAAGCAATTGATGTCTGGTATCTATTCCCCTTCAACGCGGCCAATAGGTTGATGAAAAAGACTGGTGAGATTGACCAAACGTGGAAAAACAAGTTGAACGATATCTTCGGCGACAACAGCTGGGAATCCGAATTTTATGAAGAGGATATGCAACTGAATATTTTTGGAACAACAGAAATGATCCGTAATGCAAATACTGAATCGCTGAAGTCCTATATTGAAAAACGGCTAGGCACTATTTTTGCAAAAGTATCGGCAAATTCTAGAGTGCTATTGAATCGGAATAGCAGTCCGCTTTTCCTATTCTGTTTTGCCGTTTCAAACAAAAGCCCGAAAGCAATCGGCTTGGCTTTAAAAGTCGCAAACTATATCCTTAAAGAAACGAAGCCCGAATAAGGTGAATTTAAATGGAACGAAAATCATTAATATATAAAACAGGCGTAGAGTACGGTGATTATACATTAAATCACGTTCAAGGATGCTCCCATGGATGTCGATATCCGTGCTATGCTTATATGCTAGCCAAACGGTTTGGCAAGGTTAAGACCTATGAAGAATGGATCACCCCCCAAATTGCTGAAAATGCAATGGATATCTTAGATAAGGAGATCCCTAAATTTAAAGACAAAATCAACATCCTACACCTCTGTTTTACTACAGATCCTTTTATGTATGGACGCCAGGATATTTGTGATCTAAGTATAGATATATTAAAGAAAGCAAATGACGAAGAAATTAGGTGTTCTGTACTAACTAAGGGCATTCTTCCAGCAGAGCTTGCAGATTTGCCTATGGATAACGAATACGGTATAACAGTTGTTTCATTGGATCAGAATTTTATTAATCAATACGAGCCAGGAGCGGCTCCAATTCAAGAGCGAATCGCAGCATTGCGGCAACTTAGTGCTCGTGGATGTAAAACCTGGGTAAGTATCGAACCCTATCCTACACCAAATATTATTGAACAAAACTTGCATGAGATATTGGAAAGTGTAAGGTTTGTGGATAAGATTATATTTGGTCGTTTGCATTATAATAAAATTGTATCGGAATATAAAACACACAAGGAGTTCTTTAATAACTGTGCCGCTGAAGTGCGAGAATATTGCGAAAGAAATGCAATAGCTTATCACATAAAGGACGGGACAGAAACATAGTAACATCAACATCTAATGCATTGGTTTACGGTTATTTTTTGAATTAATGTGTTGAATTTTGTGAGAACACGTCGTATAATAATTTATTGAAAACTACACACCTCTTTAGGCATCAAGACATAGTATTTAATATGCGGTATCTCTAGTTGTTTCACTAACAATGTGTTCCCTTAAATAAATCATATTATATCCTATCCTTTTGCCATCTATTTAAAAGAGGATTCCACTATTTTTTAGGGTGATTAAAATGTGCAAATCTATTTTAGCTGATCAATTTTTGGGTGCAACCTTTGCAAACATGGTTAGTCGTAATATTTACGAAATTGAGATAACACAGTTGAGCAAGCTGGAAAAAGTAATTGATAAATCTCTCCGAGATACCCATAATGCTATGCTTCTATTTTCAACCAACGATATTCTCACTACTGTAGATGAGTACAGTGATTTCTTTAGTATTAATTACAATGCAATAGCGCTAAGTGACGTTATTGTATCAGAAATAGTTGCTGATATGGAAAAAAAAGATCATTTAATTAGCGTTTTTCAGCAATATTTCACTTCCGGCATTCCAAACAGCATTAACAATACATTGACCGCGATTTTGGATAAAACACTTTAGAATCTGGAGGGACATATATGTCTATGAAAATAATCAAAGATTCAATCCATGGATATATATCTTTAGATCCCATCTATTCACGCATAATCGACAGCCCTGAATTTCAAAGATTAAAAAATATTGAGCAAGGAAGTTTCCGCGTTCTGTATCCTGCAGCAAGACACGATAGATTTATTCACTCATTGGGCACCTTTCACCTAGCAAATATGTTTGCGCAGCATTTTATCGAAAACATCAAAGAAGATCTTGGTGTCAGTATTCCTGAGGGCTCAGAAATGCAGCAATCGATCACCAAAATCACTAACTCTTTCTGCTATGCTGCACTCCTGCATGATGTTGGACATGCCCCTTTCTCCCACACGACAGAAAACTTTTTTAAAATAAAGACCGACGCGTCTGTTCCAGTCATAAACACACAGCTTTGTGCTGCAGTTAAGGCTATCGCTACAGAAGAAGCATCTCAACGTTTTGAAGAAGAATTTCCCGGCTGTTCCCCATCACCGCACGAAATAATGAGTGCCACAATTCTTATCAAAAACGCTAATAACTTTCTAGGAGAAAAAGTAGACAGCTTCGATTTAGAATTAGCTGCACGTATGGTAGTTGGCTGCACTTATGACTATAACAAGGATGGCACTATTTCGACTGATGAGAAGCTAATACTGGGTATCAAGAACTGTCTAATTAGACTGCTAAATTCTCAAACTGTTGATGTAGACAAGTTAGACTACATTACTCGTGATACACAAATGTCGGGATTCGACAATGTACCAATTGATATTGAACGTTTGGTAAGATCTGTTACTGCAATTAGATTTGGAGAAGAAGGGTGGCTATACCCAGCATTTCGAAAAAACGCACTAAGTGTAATTGACAATGTTTTTCGTGCCAAAACAGAGCAAGGCTTGTGGATGGTAGCTCATCCCGTGGTTCTATATGACGCAGAACTGTTAAACCACTGTATAAACAAGTTACATACCTTAATTGATGATGCCTATATTACCACAGTATTTTCAATTCAGGCTTTGGGGACGGAAGGTGTTGAACTTGCAGGTAAACAATATTTCTTGTTAAACGATGTTGATATTGGTGCTGATTTAAGGAAGTTCTATCATTCAGAAACTTTGTTTTGCGAGCTATACGAAAGACAATCTAGGCGACATCCAACCTGGAAGTCATATTATGAGTATAAACATCTGTTTTCCAATACAGAGCAGAAGATTTCTGAAGAAGATGTATTTCTTTATTTCAAACCTCTCATCGACTATTTGAAAAGTTCTGAAATATTTGTTTTAGATGAAGATGAATATAAAAAAGTAATGGCAGACGGTGATGCACCAGATCACGCAAAGCGTACTGCGAGTTTTTTGTATGAATTCTTCACCAATAGAAATTTGAAATTAAATCTTGTTTTATTAACCTCTACAAACTCTTTTTCACCCAAATTTAATCCGTCTTCTGTATATATCCTCTTCAACAATCTTCCTCAAAGAAACGGTGCAAATTATGAAACTTATGAGTTTCTTAAGGATTCTAGCATCAAAGACGATAATCGTCGTCTTTTCTATCTATACACAAAAGACAAGCTGTCAAGTGAGCAATTAGATGAACTGCGTACAGATCTTTTTGCGGCATTGATAGCACAACGTGAAAAGCCACGAGTATAAATCAATGTGCAAACTTGGGTGCCACTCAAAATGTGGCACCCAAGTTTTAATTATCTAATTAGATTAGTAGCAGATTCTAAAATAATCCAAATAAGCCTTGAAACGGTCCTGGGCGGTGAGGCAGGTGTCCATAAGGAAGCCTTTTTCGCGGTCCCATTCCTTAAGACCACGGTAGTAGAACAGCTTCAAATTGTCCTCAATGATAAAAGGTACGATGTTGTGCTTCAAGCACTCCTTGAAGAGAATCAGGCGGCCTACACGGCCGTTTCCGTCCTGGAAGGGATGGATGCGTTCAAAAGCCACATGGAAGGCCACGATGTCCTCAAAGGACTTAGAGGGCAGCGCGTTATAGTCTGCCAGCAGCTTGCGCATCTCACCGGCAACATTTTCGGGGAGTGTGGTATCATTACCGCCCACCTCGTTGGGCAGTTTCTTGTACTCACCCACTTTGAACCAATCCTTGCGGCTGTCGCTGGTACCGGTCTTCAGCACAAAATGCAGCTCCTTAATAAGTTTCTCTGTCAGGGCAGAGCCAGCCTGGTCAATCACCATATCGATGCAGCGGAAGTGGTTGGAAGTTTCAATCACATCATCCACATTCACAGACTCA
>JAZNMX010000025.1:0-10426 GCA_045579965.1 Faecousia sp. | reverse complement strand
AAGGAACATCCTTCTGCTGAGATGCTGTACACCTCTCTTAAACCGGAGAACCCGGACCTGAGCCTGGCAACAGTTTACCGCAATCTGCGGGAATTCTGTGCCGACGGCGCAGCCTTGACCCTGGGTGTGATCAACGGGCATGAGCGCTTCGATGGTGATACTTCCCGCCACAGCCACTTTGTTTGCAAAAGCTGCGGCGCAGTGCACGATGTGGAAGAAGCTTTCCCGCTGGATTACATGCAGGCCATGGAAGAAAAGTACGGGCACGAGTTTGAGGAATGTGAACTTCTCTTCAGCGGAACCTGCGGTCCCTGCCGTGGAACAAAACAGCAAGTCTCTTAAAAACAAAAATTAAAAACCCATTTTAGAAAACAAAAAAAGATTTTGGAGGAACATGTTATGAAAAAGTTTGTTTGCCCTGTCTGCGGTTATGTCTACGAAGGCGAGTCCATCCCTGCCGATTTCGTTTGCCCTGTGTGCAAAGTGCCCGGCAGCAAGTTCAAGGTGATGGAGACCAACAAGCTGGCCGCTGAACACGAGTACGGCATCTATGCCAAGACCGTGAAGAACAACCCCGATATCTCTGAAGAAGACAAGAAGTTCATCTTCGAGCAGCTGATGGCCAACTTCAACGGCGAGTGCGCTGAAGTGGGTATGTATCTGTGCATGGCCCGGATTGCCCACCGTGAGGGTTACCCCGAAATCGGCCTGTACTGGGAGAAGGCAGCCTGGGAAGAGGCAGAGCACGCTTCCAAGTTCGCTGAGCTGCTGGGCGAGGACCTGGAGCCCAACATGAAGGCCACCACCAAGGCAAACCTTGCCTGGCGTGTGGACTGCGAGTACGGCGCAACCTCCGGCAAGTTCGATCTGGCCAAGGTTGCTAAGCAGAACGGCCTGGATGCTATTCACGATACCGTCCATGAGATGGCCCGCGACGAAGCCCGTCACGGCCGCGCTCTGGAAGGCCTGCTGAAGCGGTACTTCCAGTAAGAACCGGATTGAGGTGGAACTATGGAAAACTACACGATTTGCAACTGCATGCAGGTTACACGGTTTGATGTAGAGGATGCCTTGCATCACTGCACGCGCTTTGAAGATGTAGAAAAAACCTTTGACCAGGTGCAAGCTATTACCCATTGCTCCACCGGCTGTGGTGGTTGCCACCATAAGATTTTGGAAACCATCTCAGAAATCATGAACCCCTAATATAGGCGGCGGAGCAGAAGGAATCCTTCTGCTCCGCTTGTTCAGCTAAGGAGAATCGATATGGAACTGACAAGCGGATTGATCGCAGTTGTGCGGGCAGAGGAAGCATGTGATGTCTGCTGCCCCATCTGCCACAAAATTCTGCATGTGGAGGCCGGGGCTGTGATTCCCCGGTGCTGCGGCAAAGTCATGGAAAAAATGTAACCCAGAGGCAAAACCGCCTCTGGGTTACATTTTTTAAAGCCTTCTCCTTGAGGGGTGCTGCAGAGCGCAGCGAATCTTTCAATCCATATGCTTGCCGGGGGCAAGCATACCGTTTCAAATAGGTGGCAAAAATCTTTGATTTTTGACGGATGAGGTGTTACATAGTCTTTCAATACACCTCATCAGTCAGCTGGCGCTGACAGCTTCTCCTCAAGGAGAAGCCCTTTTCTGACAGCCATTGTTGAAAATTTTGCCGCTGTATGGTACAATAAGGCAAACTGCGAAAGGAATCCGAAAGATGAAAAGAACGATTTCCTTAATTTGTTTGGTGAGCCTGCTGGTTTCTCTGTCCGGCTGTATCGGCGCGCCCTCTGCGCCCGCCACCCAGCCCAGCCAGACTCAGCCCTCTTCCCCCAAGCCCACGGAAACCACTCAGGCCACAATCCCCTCCCAGCCCACACAGCCTACCCAGCCCACCGGGCCGGTAGAAACCGCCTTTACCGTGGGCGACATCTACATCACCGCGGACCACGACCTTTCCGGAGAATATTCCGAAGCCTCTGTCCGGGTTGAAATGGAGGGCTACAGCCTGCCGGAGCAGGCGGTAACCATTAAGCACCGGGGAAATCTGTCCCAACAGTATGCCAGCAAAAAGTCCTACAACATTAAATTCAGCGAAAAAGTATCCCTCCTTGGCATGGAGGAGGGCAAAAAGTGGAGCCTGCTGGCCGACCCCTTTGACAAGAGCCTTCTTCGGCCCATCCTTGCCATGGAATACGCCCAGGCTCTGGGCATCCCCTTTACCTCCCAGGTCCGGCTGTGCCGGGTGTGGCTCAACGGAAAATACCGGGGCGTTTACACCGCAACCGAGCCGGTGGATGTAAAGACCAACCGGGTGGAAATCGACCTGGATGCGGGAGATTTCCTTTTCGAGCGAAACTACAACTCCATCCGGGAGGAAGAGGGCATTACCTATTTCACCACCGCTTACGGCCTGCGCTTTGAGCTGAACGAGCCGGAAGTGCCCACAGATGACCAGCTGGAGGCGGTGAAAACCACCCTCAACGCCATGGAAAAAGCCATCCGCACCTTGGACCACACCCAATACGCCCGGTATATCGATGTGGATTCCTTTGTGAATTTCTACATTCTCCACGAGGTGTGCAAGGATGTGGACTTCGGGCATTTTTCCACCCGTTACTATGTCAAGGACGGCGTTCTCTTCGCCGGTCCGCCCTGGGATTTTGACCTTTCCATGGGCAATGTGTCCGCAACCTACGGAGAAAAGGTATACAAGCGCTACCACAACCAGGGCGAATACGGCAACGGCTCCGGAGACAGCACCCAGAATCTGTGGAATACCGACAAGGATTTCTACCGCTGGCTGTGTGAAGACCCCTGGTTTATGGAGCAGGTGAAGCTAAGGTGGCAGGAGGTCCGTCTGATGACGGAGAACCTTGCGAAAGAAAATGCCCTGGGCATCAGCCGGATTGACTTCTATCTGGAAAAGGCCGGGGACATTCTGGAATCCAACTACACAGAGGCCGGCTGGTCCGTCAGCAGCCAGGGGGTCAACCTGGCATACGACACCCCCGCCAAGACTTACTTAGGCAATGTGGATATCCTGCGCCAGTGGCTGCAAAAGCGCATTGCCTGGCTGGACGGCGAGCTGGGAACATAAAGGAGCAAATTATGACATATATCGCACCCAACGCCACGGTTACCGGGGAGGTGACCCTGGGAGAAAATGTGAATATCTGGTACGGCGCGGTGCTCCGGGGTGACAGCGGCAGCATTACCGTTGGCGAAGGCACCAACATTCAGGACAACGCGGTTCTGCACGAAAAAACCGCGGTGGGCAAATTCTGCACCGTCGGTCACGGCGCCATTGTCCACGGCTGCAGCGTAGGCGACGGCTGTGTCATCGGCATGGGCGCCATCGTGTTAAACGGCGCTATTTTGGGCGACGGCTGTCTGGTTGGCGCCGGGGCGGTGGTCACGGGAAAAACCGACGCCCCTGCCGGCTCTGTGCTTCTGGGAAGCCCTGCAAAAGTTGTCAAAACCCTGACGGAGGAGGCAATCCGGCAACACTACCGGGACGCGGAGCACTATATCGAAAAAGCAAAAGCCCAGCTGTAACGCCCCTTGTTTACGAAAATTTTATTTTTCGGGGCAGACAAACCGGGAAAACTGTGCTATACTAGGAAAAAGTATGTTCTTTTTGACTCTGGCATAAAGGAGGCGTTCCTTTGAAATATTGGCGTGGCTATATTGTTGCCGGTCTGCTGGCGGCGCTGACGGTGGGTCTGATGACCTTCGCTGCCGCCCACACCAAGCTGGTGGACATGTTATATCCGTATATGACCCGTCTGGTGCAGAACACCCTTGCGGACTGGACAAGCGGCATCGCCGTCTGCCTTTGGCAGCTGGGCGCGGTGCTGTTGGTGGCAGCCTTGCTGTCGAGCATCGTGCTGATGGTGATTCTGCGGTGGAATTTCGTTCAATGGCTGGGCTGGGTTCTGGCGGGTGCGAGCCTGCTGTTTACCCTGCACACCGGCATGTACGGCTTAAATTCCTACGCCGGACCCCTTTGCGAGGATATCCGCCTGGAAAAGACCAGCTATACCGTTACGGAGCTGGCAGAGGCAACCACCTATTTCCGGGATATTGCCGGCTCCCTGGCAACCCAGGTCCCCCGGGACGTCTCCGGCGCACCGGACTACCCCTCTTTTTCGGAACTTGCCGACCAGGCCGGCAATGGATTTGACAATCTGGTAAAAGAAAAATATATGTCGGTATTTGCCGGCTCTACCGCTCCCGTCAAGGAGCTGGGCTGGGCGGATATGTATACCTCCATGGGCATCGTGGGTGTTACCATGGGCTTAACCGGCGAGGCGGCTGTAAATCCCCAGACGCCGGCGGTGGCGATGCCCTTTGTGATGTGCCACGAAATGGCCCACAGAATGTGTATCAATCTGGAGCGGGACGCCAATCTGGCGGCCTTCCTTGCCTGCGATGTAAACGAAAGCCCCATTTTCCGGTACTCCGGCTATCTCATGGCCTACCGCTACTGTCTCAACGCCCTTTGGGATGTGGGTACTTCCAGCGCCCAGGCCGCCGTGGCGGATATCTCCCGGAATGTCCATCCCCTGCTCCAGCAGGACTTAGACAGCTACGACGCCTTTTTCGACGCCCACCGGAATCAGGCCGCAGCCGATTTTGCCAACTCTGCCAATGACACCTATATCAAGGTCAGCGGCGATGAGAGCGGTGTAGCCTCCTACGACGAAGTGCATGACCTGCTGGTCAGCTGGTATATCCAGGAGATTTACCTGCCTGCCCATAAGGAGGAGGAGATTCCCTTCGACCCCACCGACAAATCCCAGGTGGATCTGTCCGAGCCCCCCACGGGAGGGCAGGAGCAATGAAAGAAACCCTCCTTGCCGGCGCTGCGGCGCTGGGGCTTGCCTTGCCCGACGAAACTGCAGACACCCTCTGCGCCTTTGGTCAGGCGGTGATTGCCCAGAACGAAGTAATGAATTTAACCGCCATTACCGAGCCCAAGGCTGTGGCGAAGCTTCATCTGTTGGACAGTTTGACACTGCTGCAAGTGGCGGATTTGAAGGGCAAAACCCTCATTGATGTGGGCTGCGGCGCAGGTTTTCCCGGCGTACCTGCCGCCATCGCCTGCCCGGAGGCAAAGGTCACTTTGCTGGATTCTCTGGGCAAGCGGATGCATTGGCTGGAGGGCGTTCTGCCCCAGCTGGGAGTTTCTGCCCGGTGTATTACCGCCCGGGCGGAGGAAGCGGTGGCCGACCACCGGGAGCAGTTTGACTACGCCACCAGCCGGGCGGTTGCCCGACTGAATATTCTCCTGGAGCTCACCGCTCCCTATGTCCGTGTGGGCGGCGCGGTGCTGTCGCTGAAGGGCGCTGCCGCCCGGGAGGAGCTGAAAGAAGCAGAAACGGCTGTGAAAAAGCTGGGGCTGAAGGTGGAGAACATTCACGATTTTCCCATCGACGGTGGGCAGCACAGCATCATCGTCCTGCGCAAAGTCGCCCCCACACCCAGCCGGTACCCCCGGCGTTACGCCAAAATCAAACAGCAGCCCCTGTAACCGCCGGTTTCCACCGGCGGTTTTTTGTCGAACGACCAATAAAGGCTTCCCCTGGAGGGGAAGCTGTCATGGGGAGCATAGCGAGCCATGACTGATGAGGTGTTACCGCAGCGAAAACCACCTCATCCGTCACGCCTGCGGCGTGCCACCTTCTCCTCAAGGAGAAGGCAAAAAAGAGGCCGTGGCGAATACCGCCACGGCAAAGAGGCTCTAGTATTGCAAAAACCGGCGCAGCCGTTCCTCCGCCCGCCGCAAAGTCCTGGAAACCGTGGACCTGTTGACCCCCTGCTCACGGGCAATGGCAGGAATATTCTGACCCTGAAAATAGTAGGCCATCAGAGTTACCCGCTGGTTTTCCGTCAGCTCCTCCCGAATCACCCGTTTCAGCCGGGCCAGCTGAACCTGCTTGGGCAGCCGCAGGGACGCGTTGCCTTCAAAGGGTGTATTTCTTGCTGCGATAGTACCCTTTTTCATAATACCGCTCCGTTAATTCCGCCAGCTCGTTCATCTGGGTGAGCATGGGTGTCAGCTCCGCAATCCGTCGCTTGATGTGCCAGATTTCCTCCGGATCCGAGGCTTTCTCCAATTCCTTGCGCAAAAGCCGCAGCCGCTGGCTCAAAAGAGTCGCGGACTCCCGATAACCGGCGCTCAGCTGGCTAAGTGTCACTGCCCCGGGCGCACCGGATACAGCCACCCAGGCCGTAACATTCTCTGCCGCATTGCGGACACAGCGCCGCCGGCTTTTGCTGCTGCGGGTCTATGTATAAAACCGATTGGATGGGCTTTTCCATAGCCGCCCACCTCCTTTGTGTTTTCTTGCGTCCCCGACTTAGGATACTACACAATTTGTGTGATGTCCGTCGAAATGTGTAATGCTTTTCGTTCCGTCTGTTTTTTTCTTGAAATTTGTGCTATACTGGGGGAAATCCATAAAACAAGAGGTGGTTATCATGTTGGGCGCGAGAATTGCCGCCTTGCGGCGCAGCGCGGGTATGAGCCAGGCGGAGTTGGGAAAAAAACTGAAAATCAGCCCCAGCACCGTAGGAATGTACGAGCAGGGGCGACGGGAGCCATCGGTGGAAATCCTGGCGGAGCTTTCCCAGCTGTTTTCCGTAAGCATTGATTTTCTGGTAACGGGAAAAACCTCAGACGAAAAAGAGCAGGAGGCTATTACCGATTTACTTATGCAGCGGGTAGAACTGGCGGATCAGCAGCTGTCCGGTCGCCGGGTACGCCCCTTTTCCCGGCAGGAATTGGCGGTTTTGTTTGCCGCCATGCTGATGGATACTTGACGGTTCGGGCTTTTTTCGGTATGATAAGGCCGAAAGGCGGTGACACACCATGCACGATTCCGATTTTATGAAAGAAGCCCTTCGTCTGGCTAAGGATGCGGCGGCAGAGGGAGAAGTGCCGGTGGGCTGTGTCATTACCCGGGGGGATGAGATTGTGGGCCGGGGCAGAAACCGCCGGGAAACGGCAAAAAACGCCCTTTGCCACGCAGAAATTGAGGCCATCAACGATGCCTGCCGGAATTTACAGGGCTGGCGGCTGTGGGAGTGCACCCTGTATGTGACGCTGGAGCCCTGCCCCATGTGCGCCGGCGCGATTCTGAATGCCCGGATTCCCCGGGTGGTTTATGCTGCCGCGGATGCCAAATGCGGCGCTACCGGGTCGGTTTGCAATCTGTTTTCCATGGCCTTTAACCACCATCCTCAGGTGGAAAGCGGCCTTCTGGAAGAAGAATCCGCCGCCCTCTTGCAGGAATTTTTCCAGAATCTTCGCCTGGAGCTCCGCTCCCGCCCCAAGTGGGTAAAAGGCAGTTCCAAGGAATAACAAAAGGCTTCTCCTTGAGGGGAAGCCTTTCTCGGACGACCAATGGTCGCCCCTACAAGGATTTTGCGGTTTTGTAGGGGCGGGCATTGCCCGTCCGTTCCATCCATCGAAACGCTGAGCAGTAGTAAATATTCCTCCGGGAGATTGCCACGGACGTTTCACGTCCTCGCAATGACACATTCCTTATCCTATACCGCACCGGTTTTCCGGTGCGGTTTTTATAAAAAATTCTTTAACTTTTCACAGATTTTCTTGTGCAACGGAAAAAAATCGCTTATAATAATGAATGCTAATCTTTATTTAGGAGAACGCTTCATGAAAAAAATCTATACCCAGTCCGTAGACGACGTGCTGCAGCAGCTGAACGCCTCAGCGGAGGGCCTTTCCACCGATGAAGCCAAGCAGCGGCTTGCCAAGTACGGCCCCAACAAGCTGAAGGAGGGAGAAAAGCCTTCCCTGCTCCAGCGGTTTCTGACCCAGCTGAAGGATCCCATGCTGATTATCCTGCTGATTGCCGCCGCGGTTTCCGCCGTGACCGGCTGGATGGCGGGAGAAAACGAGATGGCGGAAGTCATCATCATTCTGGCAGTGGTGCTGCTCAACGCCATTCTGGGCGTGATTCAGGAGAGCAAGGCGGAAGCCGCCATCGAGGCGCTGCAAACCATGACCGGCGCCACCTGTAAGGTGCTGCGGGACGGCAAAATGGTGGTGCTCCACTCCGACGAGCTGGTGCCCGGTGATGTGGTGCTGCTGGAGGCCGGCGACGCCGTGCCTGCTGACGGCAGAATTATCGAAAACGCCAGCCTGAAAATCGAGGAAGCCGCCCTGACCGGCGAATCCGTTCCCGTAAACAAGGCACTGGAGGCCCTGGGGTGCGCCGAAGGGCAGGAGGATGTGCCTCTGGGCGACCGGAAAAACATGTGCTACATGGGCTCTACCGTGGTTTACGGCAGAGGCAAGGCCGTCATCGTCGCCACCGGTATGGACACGGAAATGGGCAAAATTGCCGGCGCTCTGGCCGCCACCGCGGAGGAGCAGACCCCCCTGCAGCGCAAGCTGGACGAGCTGGGCAAGCTGCTGAGCAAAATGGTGCTGGGCATTTGCGTGTTTATCTTTGCCTTTAACCTGTTTATGGCCCGGGGCGAGCTTTCTGTTCCCGGCCACACTCTGACGGTCATTCTGGAAACCTTTATGGTTGCCGTTTCCCTGGCGGTTGCCGCCATCCCCGAGGGTCTTGCTACGGTTGTGACGGTGGTGCTTTCCATCGGTGTGACCAAAATGAGCCAGCGCAATGCCGTCATTCGCCGGCTGACCGCTGTGGAGACTCTGGGCTGCACCCAGGTGATTTGCTCCGACAAAACCGGCACCCTGACCCAGAACAAGATGACCGTTGTGGACCATGTGGGCGATGCCAATCTGGTTGCCACCGCCATGGCCCTTTGCTCCGATGCCAATTTGAACGACCAGAACCAGGCCGAGGGCGAGCCCACGGAATGCGCCCTGGTGAACTTTGCCTATTCTCTGGGTCTTCACAAGGCTCAGCTGGAGGCCGCTAACCCCCGTGTGGACGAAGCCCCCTTCGACTCCGGACGGAAGATGATGTCCACGGTTCACGCAGTGGGCGGAAATTATGTTCAGTATACCAAGGGCGGTCCGGATGTGGTGCTGGGCTCCTGCGCCTACTATTTGGAGGACGGCGAAGTCAAGCCCATGACCGAGGAAAAGCGGCTGGAAATCATGGCCCAGAACAAAGCCATGGCCGACCGGGCCCTGCGCGTTCTGGCCGCCGCAAAGCGGGACTGGGCAGAAAAGCCTGCCGACAACACTCCGGAATACCTGGAAAAGGACCTGGTCTTCCTGGGCCTGACCGGCATGATTGACCCGGTTCGCCCCGAGGTCAAGGCCGCCATTGAGGAGTGCCGCTCCGCCGGCATCCGGGCGGTGATGATTACCGGCGACCACAAGGACACCGCCGTTGCCATCGCCAAGGAGCTGGGCATCATCACCGATGCCTCCCAGGCCATCACCGGCGCAGAGCTGGACAACATCCCCGACGAGGAGCTGGGCGAGTTCGTGAAGAAATTCGGCGTTTACGCCCGGGTTCAGCCGGAGCATAAGGTTCGCACCGTCAACGCCTGGAAAGCAAACGGCGCCATCACCGCCATGACCGGCGACGGTGTCAACGACGCCCCCTCCATCAAGTCCGCGGACATTGGCGTGGGCATGGGTATCACCGGCACGGATGTCACCAAGAATGTTGCGGATATGGTTCTGGCGGACGACAATTTCGCCACCATCGTTTCCGCTGTGGGCGAGGGCCGTCGGATTTACGACAATATCCGCAAAGCCATTCAGTTCCTCCTGGCCTCCAATATGTCCGAGGTTCTGGGCGTATTTACCGCCACCTTGATGGGCTTTACCCTGTTAAACCCCGTACACCTGCTGTTTATCAATCTGGTAACCGACTGCTTCCCCGCCCTGGCGCTGGGCATGGAAAAGGCAGAGCCGGACACCATGAACCGCCCGCCCCGGGATTCCAAGGAAGGCATTTTCGCCGGCGGTCTGTTTGGCGACATCGCTTACCAGGGCATTCTGGTAACCGCGCTGACCATCATTTCCTATATTCTGGGCAACAGCTTTGAAGCAGGCCATTTCGCCATGCCCCATGGCATTTCCGACCACGGCATGACTATGGCGTTCCTCACCATGAGCATGTGCGAGATTTTCCACTCCTTCAACCTGCGCTCTCAGCGCAAGAGTGTATTCAGCCTGAAGGGTCAGAACAAGATTCTGTGGGCGGCCATGCTGGGAAGCCTGGTGCTGACCACCGCCGTTCTGGAGATTCCCTTCCTGGCCAACGCCTTTGGCTTTACCCCCATCGGTTGGGTGGAGTACGGCGTAGCAATGGCGCTGGCGATTCTGGTAATTCCCGTTGTAGAGTTCGTCAAGCTGATTCAGCGCGCGAGCGCCAAGCGGAAGTAATAACAAACAGACGCCCCCAACCGGGCGGGTGGTTATATAGGCTTTCCCTTTTGGGGGAGGCTGTTCTTTTTTGAGGATTGTGAT